>NZ_JAKZGL010000003.1 GCF_022549355.1 Acinetobacter sp. NIPH 2699 | reverse complement strand
AGCTATAATCTCGTTGAGTGCGCTTAACTCGTTGTTCTCTTTCGTGTTCCATAAAATAAGTCTCTTAATGTGTAAACTTATTTCAGGACAGGACAAACGTATATTTAATAAAGGGATCTTTCATAGATCCCTTTATTATTTCTGAATAAAAATTCATCCTTTATACATAACTGTATCAATTTCATATCATCCACATTCTTTTCTTTAACATAGCGATAAGCTATAAAACCTCTATTGTAATCAAATCGCTCAAAGGACAAAGAAGATGATGAAAAAAGTACCCGCAGCACTCTGTTTAACGACTGCACTGATTGCATCGTCTTCTTTGTGGGCAGCAGATACAACCAGTACGACAACTGATGCCTCCAATGCTGTCCCTGAAAAAACCATGCCTTATGGAGACAATCCAAACTTAGGACGTGTACTGCTCTATAAAGCAGGCAAAGGCATGCAAAATTTAGGTGATTCGATTCAAGGTGCGTCTGAAAACACATCTCAAAAGATCGGTGAAAAATGGAAAAGCACCAAAGAATACACCAGTGAACAGTCAGTAATCGTTCAAGAGCAAACAGAAAAAGCTAAAGTCATTACAGCTAAAAAATGGCAAGACACCAAAGATGCCGTCATTGGAACCAATGATGGCAATATCCCAATCGAACGTGCTGAACTGAGCCAGTCCTCAAAAAACTAAATCCCAAAGCCTCTACAACGTAGAGGCTTTTTTATAATGAGTAATTGAATGAAATAGTGCTTTATTTATATCTGACAAAAAATTGCTTACATTACTTCTGTTATAGTTATTTGAAAAATAGGATTTAAATTTACAGTGTTATCGCAAAAGCGTTGTTGAACTTCACCGACTTAGGCGACAAACTGAAAAACAATATATTTGAACTGGAATTCACACATGGCTGCGACATCATTTAAAATTATTTCATTATCAATCATTAGCAGCATCGGCTTTACTGCATGTTCAATTTCTCCACCACAAAATACAGCAACATCACAGACTTTAGAACAGGTCAAAAATATTGGTGCATCACCGTCAACTGAAGGTAATATTGCAAAACTGATCAAACAAGACCAACACTGTATGATTGAGTTTACAGGCTATTTCGATGGTGGGCAGGCAGTTGAACATTGGGCCTTTAATCAAAATGGTCTAATTTCAGCAAGCTCAACAACCCAACACGATCAAGATAAATTACTTGCTCAACCAACAACCGCAACTGCCTTTGATGTACAAGATGCTACTGTTCAAACCAATTTCCAAAAACTACAAAGTAACTTTAGTGCGGATAAGCTAGCACAGTGTCATTAAGCCTATAAAAAACTCGTTGCATCTATCTCTAGCTGCAACGAGTCATGGCTTTTTTAAACGTGTTTGGATCAATTTTAAACTATAAAAAACCTACCCTAGTTTGATGTTAATCCACTTGTTGCAGCGAACACATCGATGCGTGGGAAAACCAAACCAGTTCGCGTATCTTTAATTGGTTGACCCGTTACTTTTAAACGGTTGATGGTTTGATCAATCGTCTCCGTCGAACTCACACCATTGGCACGTAATAATGCAATTGCCCCCGCCACATGTGGTGCAGCTTGTGATGTTCCACCCTGAGTATCACCACCCGCAGTAATCATCGCCCCTGGCGCAAGTAAAGTAATCAATGAACCACCATTACTAAAACAAGTGACTTTATCCGCAGCCGTCGTTGGATCTGAGCATTTCACTGGATTTCCCCAAGAAACACCACCAATATTCGTATCATAGACCGCCCCCACTCTTACAGCCCCTGCAACACATGCAGGTGAAGAAATCCCATCTGCAAATGCATCATTACCCGAAGCAACAACAGGAACAACACCTGCCGCGCGGGCATTGGCGAAAGCGGTGGCATAACTACTGTTTTGGCATTCAGATGTATATTTCACACCTGCTACACCCAAACTCAAATTGACGGCTTTAATGTTATAACTTTGCGCATTATTCACTGCCCAGTTAATACCTGCGAGAATATCACTATCATAGGCTGTGCTAGCCCATTGTCCTTGGGATCGGACTTTTCTAAAGGCATCAATCCCAATAATTTTGGTTTTTGTGGCAACTTTGGCAACAATCGCTGAAACATTACTGCCATGCCCATCATCATCTAAACTGTTGTCATCAGGTGCACTGTCAAAAGAATATATGACGCGACAAGTCGATGCTGGCGTATTGACTGCGGTACAACCAAAATCCGCATGCTTATAATTCACACCTGTATCAATCACCACCACACTGGTACCTTCCCCAGTAAAACCATTTGTAACCGCTTGTGGTTGGTTAATTAAAGGTAGACTTTGCATCGTGGTCGGTGCATTTTTACGATTAGGATAAACGCCCTTCACTGATGGATCATTTAACACCTTGGCCAATGTTTCACGATCTTGGATACGATACAAACCTAAAGGCAGCCCATTAAATTCACGTAATGTTTGAAAACCCGATGTTTTGGAAAACTTACTTTTAAAGTGCGTTTTACCCTCAGCAATATAATTCCTCTTCTCTAAACCGAGTGGCATATTGGCAGAGTTCATATCATATTCAATGAGTAAATCATTGGATTCATTACTCACCAAAGCATCTAGATCAATTTTACCTTTCGCAACTTTAGCTAAAGCCGTTGAACTCAACTGTTGTTTTAATTGAGTTGCATTTAAGGCTGCGGCAGAAGCGTTAGTACTATATAAAATACATAAACTTAGTAATAATAAGGTTTTATTTTTCAATTTTTATCTCCATTGTTCTTGGGTAAAGAACATGTGAATTTCTAGTGGTCTTGGATAAAGCCCACTCAATAATTAAAGCGTTTTAATATCATTTGCAGGATCTTTTTCTGGATCGATCGGCTGAATCGCAGGATCACTTTTGGTGTTATAAAATTGAGCCTCTTCATTCGACGGTTCAGATTGATTCAATAACGTTGTTGTGATTTCTGTGGTGCTGTTCTCCTCTTTATTTAATGTTTTTGGAATAACTTCGAGATATTCATCTTTAATCTGATGGATATACAGATTTTCAGACGACATTAAGGGATCAGATGGCTGGAAATAAAGTACAATGACGCCCAATCCAATCAAGAAAAGTAAAAATGCCGCGATGATTTTCATTCATATTCTCCAATGTTTTTTTACTGCTGACCGCAAGGTTTTCTTTTAATGGTCTAAAATTAAGTTTTATTTTATTTAATATTCACATTAATTTTCATGTTTTACAAACATTAAAACGCGTAAATAAAAATTGCGATAGCACTCAACTTTTAGACAGCTATTACCTCTAAGTAGAATCGTTTGAGAGATGAAAACTTTTTCTATCAACATAACTAAATTTGATTAAAACCAAAAATAAATGCTCTACTATTTTATACCAAGCAATAAAAATGCCACTTTTAACTTAGTGATTCTGAACTAAAAAATGATGCTATATTCATCCATTAAACACCTTCATCAAGAAGCTTTTATCTTATATTTATCTATTTTTTAGCCCATTAATTTATTTTTTACCTACCATTAAAACTATATATTTCACATATTTGGTTTTATAACCGCTCTCCACAATTCCTCCCCCAAGTGTTTTCTCGCTGTAATCTGCTTGTAAAGTTTTGCTGATAAACACACTTTGCTGATTTTTCCTCGTTATGATGCAAATGCGTTTATGAAGTGCCCCAAAACGGTACATCACTTAAGGAAACTGCAATATGAAAAAAATGATCAAAACTGCTATCGTGACAACAAGTATTCTGGCTTCTGCCTCTGTCTTTGCACAAAACGTCGGAGCAAATGCCAGTGGCTCAGCACAAGTTTCTGTAGAATCTAACGGCTTACTCAAAGGCGTTACTGGTGCAGTTAAAAATACCGCACAAGGTGTTGGTCAAGCAGCGCATCACGTTGGTCATGCTGCTGTGAATACTGGCGTAAATGCAACTCAAAAAACCGTTGGAACGGCTGCGAATGTCAGCTCAAATGTTGTTCATAGCACAGGTACAGCGATTAAGAATTCTAAAGACTATGCGGTAGATAAAGCTGTTGATGGTAAAGCGTTCGCAGCGGATAAAACAGCAAAGGTCGTGCATACCACAGGTACAGCGATTAAGAATTCTAAAGACTATGCGGTAGATAAGGCTGTTGATGGCAAAGCTTTAGCCACTGAAAAACGTGCTGAAGCAAAAAAACGTTATCAGGAGCGTAAAGCCGAGCAAAAATCAGTTGGTCTGAATACACAAGCGGGCGTGCAAGTTGGCAACTCATCGGTTCAGGCCCAAACTGGCTTAAATACGGATAAAAAACAAGCCCAAGCTGGTGCAAATGTTGGTGTGAAAGTACTAGGTGTCAATGCCAATGTAAATAGCAATGCGAAAGTCGGTGCAAACTAGGCCCTAAATATTCACCACAAAAAAGCCTTTTGAAAGATCAAAAGGCTTTTTTTATTGCTCAGTCATTTTAGCTCAACACAGGTGTAGCTTGGTCTGCTCATCCGCATTATTTTCAATAAAATGACTCAAGCCTTGAGCATCACAACATAACGTCAGTTGCTTATAGCTCACACTACAAAAGTCCGCATATTGTTTAAAAATCAATGGTGACTGATCTAAAGGCAAGGGTTCATCGGACTGAATCAGTTTATGAATACCACGATCATTCATAGTCAGTAAGTAGCGAACATCATTCAAATCCAGTTCGACCAAGCCATTGGCCTTAACATTTAAGGGCAAAAGATACTGATGATTTGTGGCAATAATATCCGCCGTATAACTTTCAAGTTTTAAGCTCACCAAGTTAAAAACCAGAAAGTAATGCTGAGCGGTTCTGACATTCGGGCTTAAAGCAGCGTTGTGTTGCACAAAATGCGGAAGTGCACCTAACTTACCTAAGTTCTGTTCAGTGCCGTGTTTAAGATTAAATAGTTGCTGCACCAGTTTTTGCTTTATGGCTGCATCAAAATAACGCTCGTCCAATTGGAAATCATTATTTTCCAAGATTTTCAATAAAGCACGATGATGTCGAGGCAACAAGGCATCAAGCACATGGCGATAATAAAACTTACTTTGCTTTTTTACCTCACGAACGCGCTGATAGAAATAGATAATATCAAATGGCTTTTCTACAAAGTCATTCAGTAACTCTGAACTCGCTAAGACAGAGAGCGCTTCATGCCCTGTAAATGGCAAATGAATCACATGCATCTTTGGCAGCAACGGTTGTATCTTTAAAAAATGCTCTTTATCTTCGGCATAATAAGGATCGTAGACCAGAATGTATTCACGTGCGGGATCGACTTCATCCGCCTGGATCTGCATCTCTTGATGCAACGATGCATCAAAAAACTCGGCATAACGGCGGTCTTGCACCACTTCTGGATCAATGGAGTATTGTGGAACAAAAGCCACGATTTTTTGCATATTCAACAAATTGGAATATTTAATCGCAGCATAGCCACCCATTGAGCCGCCATAGCCCACAATCTGTTTAAATTGCTGTAAAACAGGTTGAATCTGCTGTTGCATGTTCAACATGCTGCTTTTAGGAAACCATGTCTTCTGCTTCGGCATAATACCGATGACGTTGTATTGATATTTTATTAATGATTTTTCAGCATTAATCGACATTCCTTTGGCGCGACTAATCAAATCGCCAAACGAAACCACTAAAGTGTCACTTGAACCTTTTAAAAAAATAACGCGAATATGTTCATCTTCAAATATTATTTGTTTATCCATGCTCACACTGAAAAATGTTCCTAGGTGTGAATCAACAAATGACCAAATAATGGCTTTGCCAATCCTTAATTGCGGAGTATCTTATTTTATAGAGATCAGGCAGATTAAAAAGCGCAAAAAATGACACAATCTTTACATCCTACTGCACAACAAGGCTTTAGTTTAGGGGCTAAACTCTACCAACAAGTTCGCCCCAGTTACCCACCAGAAATAGCGGTTTGGCTGCAAGATCGGCTCCAAATAGGTGAAAATTCAACTGTTGTTGACCTCGGTGCTGGGACTGGCAAATTCTTACCTTACTTGATTCAGACACAGGCAAAAGTGATTGCTGTTGAACCCGTCACAGAGATGTTACAACAACTTCAACACAGCTATCCCAACATTAAATGTATCCAATCTTCCAGTGATCAACTTCCTTTAGATGATCAGTCGATTGATGCCATTGTTTGCGCGCAATCTTTTCATTGGTTCTCCACTATTGAGAGCCTGTCCGAAATGCATCGTGTATTAATGCCATCGGGACATTTAGGGCTCATCTGGAATCAGCGTGATATTGCCGTGGATTGGGTTCAAGCTTTAGCAGATGAAATCGCGCCATTAGAAAGTGATACACCACGCTACCACAGCGAGAAATGGAAACAGGTTTTTGCAGATCAGCATTTATTTAAAGCAGTCGACCTACAAACATTTCAACTGATGCATCGTGGTACAGTTGAGCAAGTGGTGAGTAAACGTCTGCTTTCCACCAGCTTTATCGCAGCCTTAGCACCAGCCGAACAGCAACGACTCAAAACCAAATTTGAACAAATTGTATTTGATTTTACGGGATTAACTGCGCAAGATCAGATAGATTTTCCTTATATCACTTATGCTTATCATTTTCAGAAAATATCCAATGAATGATTAAACGAGTTTATTTATGAAAGCTAAATTTAAAACAACATTTGCCATGAGCTGCATATTGGGTTCAGCGCTACTACTCAGCGCTTGTGATAAAGACCAAGAACCAAAGATACAGAACGAGAGTCAAACCTCAATCAATAATGAGATTGGTCAACTCAATCCAATGCCAATTAAACAGTTTCCAACAACGGCAGATGATGCACATGATATTGCGACCTTGGATGAGTATGAGCAACATTTTACCGAGATGACCGATAGTATGGAAATTGAATTGGCGAAGATGAAACAAGATGGCACTTTAACATCGGAGTTTGAACAGCAACGTCAAAAAGACAATGTGCGGTCTGCTCTAAATATGTTGAAAGATTTGGAACTCAAAACCGAACAAGGTCGCTATATACAGGGATTACTTTATGATTATTGGGACAATCAAACCAAAGTTTTAGAACAAAGTCGTTTTTCCAATCCACCTCAAGATTCAGCCAAACAAGTAGAGCATTTAAATGGCTATCTCCATGCGCAAAGCCAATTGCATCATTGGAAAAGTTCGCAGACACCAGAAAACTGAGTTATAGCAAGCTTTAAAATTAAATGAAGCTTTATCCATATCTTATCTAATAAAAAACCCGCTCTTTATCAAAGAGCGGGCGATATTATTGATCAAATCGAAATTTTAGATCTTTTGTCTCTCGACCCATTCAATCGAATTCACGCGAAATAATTCACAAGCACCATCACCTACACCACCCGGTGTCAAAGATGATGTCCAAACAAGATCTTTATCACGCACCTCAACCAACTCACCTTTTAAGTTGACCAAATCACCACGCTTGACCTGCTTAATTTGTTTTGCAATTTCGGGATTGGCTGGAATGATGTGCATATTTGACACCATTTTGATGGCCTGATCTGGTGGCACAGGTAATGTTTTCATATTCCAGTTCAGATAGCGATCATACTGACGTACCGAAATCGTACGTGCAATCTCTGGATCAGCAAACAAATCTAAACTGACCGCATAATCGATCGGAGAGAACTTGGCTTGTTCATCATCCTGATAGACTTTTGAACCCAATATACGAAAATTACCATCAAACGGTTTTAATACCGAGATTGACTGATATTTCACAACAGGCGATAAACCATTGGCAATGTTATATTCTGGCTGATGGGTGGATGCATGTGTTTGCCCAATTGCAGCAACCATGCATAAACTAATCCAAAGACGTTTGTTCATGGCTCGATCATCCTCAAAAATGACTAAAATCTTAGAACATCATTGCTTTTATAGTATGCCTTGACCGTGAATGAAGTTGCTTTTTTTAGTAACAATCAGCTTTACTTTGGTCATATTTTTGTGCTGTTTACGACCTCTCTTTTTGTATCAATCCGCACTTCTGTGTAAAAGCCCCCATCCAAACTGTCATTATTCGGTAAAATCAATTCGCAAGGTTTCAAATCGTACTCGCCCCTCACTGATTGCTTGTGCAATCGCCTGCTGCCCTTTACTCAGACGTGCACCACCACTTTTAATATCCAGTAAAATCACTTCAATATCTTCCGCCTCACCATCCCCATCCCGAAAATCGGTATAGCCATCAAACACAACATAATCGACTGGATCACCCAAGAATTTAGCATCGCTGGGTAAATATCGAAACTCAGGTAAAATCGGTGCAAACTGCTCTGCCATTTTTCCTTTCAACACAGCACGACTGGTGTTCACACTACGTTTTTGGGCATCTAACAACGCTTGCTTATGTTCTAACTCAAGTTCTGCAATGTATCGCTCATACTCCGCTTGAATACGCCCATTACGACTATGAGACAAAATAATGGTGGTCAACACCACCCCAATACATCCACCAATCAGCATTGCAAGCCAAATTGACATAAAAATGTTCCTTATCGATCGCCGTGCTATTTAACTGCAACATTAAACTTTTGTCATGTGTAACACACTCTTGTCAAAAAGATGCTAAGGTATGATTGAATATAAGAGACCTGTTAAAAACGAGTTCATGAAGACAATATTAATCGCAAATCAAAAAGGTGGTTGTGGTAAAACCATGACTGCGATCACCCTTGCTACGGCATTATCACAAAAAGGGTATAAGGTTGCTTTAGCGGATGCAGACAACCAGAAATCTTCATTACAATGGTTAAAACAACGTCCTGAAACGGTTACAGCAATCCAAAGTCTCGATTGGCGACATGAGAAATCAATTGGTGAAGCGCCTAAAAATCTTGACTATCTCATCATTGATGCGCCTGGGGCACTTTCAGGGGAACATGCTGAGCAATTAGTCAGTGAAGCGCATGCCATTGTCACGCCAATACAACCCTCATTCTTTGATATTGATAGTACCCGTCGTTTTCTCAAACACTTGCAAGAGATCAAACGGATTCGTAAGGGTAAAGTCCAAATTTTACTGATCGCTAATCGCGTCAAAGCAAACAGTGCCAGTTCCAAAGATATTCAGAACTTCTTTACTAAAATCGAGCATCCCCCTGTGGCTTGGATTTCTGAACGCAGTGCCTATGGGACCTTGGCGATGCAGGGTTTAAGTATTTTTGATAAACCGCAAAAGAACTTTGTTGTGATTCAAAACCAATGGCAACCCGTTTTAAATCAGTTGGTCGATGATCCAAGTGAGTGGTTCTAAGCTTTGCAAAGAAACGTAATCTTTTGATATTAAATCTTAAAAGATAGGCAGGAAAATATCCCTACACTGGTTTTTCAGTTAATATGGATTTATTCGATTTCCAGCACTAGAGAAAACTATGGTGCAACAATACGCTCCCGTATTACAACGCGTTTTGCTGTTTGGACTGTTCTTTGTCTTAATGTTTTTGGGATTTAATATTCTCAAATACTTTATTGTTCCTGTCCTTTGGGCTGCGATTATTGCCTATATGACTTGGCCTGTTTATCTATGGGTACAACGTCGATTCTTTGGCGAACATCGCCCCACCCTGAATGCCACGATTATGATCAGCTTAGTGATTCTGGTGATTGGGGTTCCGTTTATTTTCGCGATCTTTATGTTGCAACTTGAAGGCCGTAATTTATATTTTAATCTACAAAAACAACTCTTTTCAGGGCATGTTCAGATCCCTGATTTTATTAAAAACCTGCCAATTATTGGCGGAGACATCAGCCACACCCTCAATGAATTAAGCAGCGATCCCAATAGTATTGCAAAAAATATTGCAGAATGGATTCAAAGCCATTTAAGTTATGGTCGTTTTGTTCTCAGTGAAATTAGCCGTAATTTGGTCAAATTGACTTTTGCCCTGATGACTCTATTCTTCTTCTATCGTGATGGACAAAACATATTGGCGCAAGTCAGCCGTGCTTTAGAAATGGTGATTGGGCCTCGTGTACACCATTATCTCCAAACCATCTCAGAAACAACACGTGCTGTTGTATATGGCGTCGGTTTAACTGCAGTCGCACAAGCACTTTTGGCGGGTTTAAGTTACTTTGTGGCAGGCGTACCTAACCCAATGTTACTGACGATTGTGACCTTCTTTTTAGCCCTCATTCCTTTTGGTACACCTATTTCATATTTAGGGGTTGGGCTATGGTTATTTTCTCAAGGTCAAACTGTTGAAGCCATTGGTGTTATTGTCTGGGGTGTACTGATCGTCAGTAGCGCGGACAATGTGATCCGACCACTGGTGATCTCAGGCGCAACTCAAATTCCATTCATCCTGATTATGTTCGGTGTATTAGGCGGAGTCGCCAGCTTTGGTTTAGTCGGCTTGTTTATTGGTCCTGTTATTCTGGCGGTATTACTGGCAATTTGGCGTGAATGGCTGCATGAAAATGTGGAAGAACCGATTGCCGCACTCGAAGCACCACCACCTGATACTCAATAGTCAAAACACTGTGGGTATCTAAAAAGATATCCACAGTTTACGTTCATATTCACTTATTTTTTCCATTTCTCATATTAAAAACAATCACTGTGCACAGATTTTGCTTATTCTTATTCGCTGAAAAATCAATGCAATCTTGATACAAAAAATAGTGTGCCTCATTGATCAAACAATACTTTTATCAGGAAAATTTCTTTGTATGATAAAAGCCAGACCAATTGAAGAAAAATAATCATGAACAATATTTATCTGCTCTTCAATCGTTTTAGATCGAATTCAATTCTGCTGTATTGCTTACAAATTTTTATTGTTCTAATCGGCACAACACTGCTACTGCATGGGCTCGGTCTGAGCCAATTTATTGTGCCTGTCACCCTTGGTGCAATTGCCGCAGCACTGACTGATTTTGATGACCGCCTCAGCATCCGACTTCGAAACTTGTTTTATGTCTGTGTCCTATTCTTTACGGTCAGTACAATATTAGCGTTTCTAGCACCTTATAAATTCTGGTTTATCGTTTATTTGAGTCTATCCAGTGCCGCTTTGGTACTTATGGGGGCTTTAGGTCAACGCTACGCCACAATTTCTTTTGGCACGATCTTACTTTCCATCTACACCATGTTTGGATTGGGTGATTATCCACATTGGTATCAGCAACCCAGTTACTTTGTCCTTGGCGCACTTTGGTACGGTTTAACCTCAATCCTGTTTTTTATCATCCGACCAACACTCCCACTACAAGAAAAAATTTCGACTATTTTTAACGAAATAGGAGAACTCTTACAAATCAAAGCGCAGCTTTTTGACCCTGACAATGTTCATAATGTTGAAGAGCTACTGTTTAAACTCTCACAAAAAAATGCTCAGGTGGTGAATAGTCTAAATCAAGCAAAGCATTCCTTACTTTCTCGACTCAAGTCTTCACGCATCAACAACAGCAGTATCTATTGGTTAAATTTGTATTATTTTGCCCAAGATATCCATGAACAAGTGACTTCAAATTATTTGCATTATGAAAAAATTCATCAGAACTTTAGCCGCAGTGATTTAATTTTTCGCATCCAAAAGAATATGTTCTTACAGGCAACAGCCTGCCAAAAGCTCAGTCAATCGTTACTGCATAAAACACCCTATCAAAATAGTGAACGAGCAGATGCGGCGCTGGAAAATCTTGAAGCATCCATGAAAGATTGGATCGTTCAACATCCCCATAATCTTGAGGTGAAGAATTTAGAACTTGTTCTCAATAATTTAAAAAGTATTCATGAGCAATTCGCTCAACTGCAATTCAAACAAAAAATCGAAACATTCTCCCCTGAGCAACAACAAGCACACTTGAATTTGCTTGATGAAGATATTCAAGGTTTTCAAGATTTATTCTTAAAAATTAAACAACATCTCAGTCCACAGTCGGCCTTATTTCGTCATGCCGTTCGTTTAGCCATCGTTTTTGCAGTGGGTTATGCAATTTCTTTACTGCCATTTGCAAAAAATGGTTATTGGATTTTACTGACCAGTTTGTTTGTTTGTCAGATCACCTATTTTGCCACCAAAAGTCGCCTAAAACTCAGAACCATCGGTACATTGCTTGGTGTGTTGTTAGGTGTACCCGTTCTTTATTTTGTACCCAGTATTGAAGGGCAACTGGTGATTACCGTGATGAGCGGTGTGTATTTCTTCTATTTACGACAAAAGAAATATGCGCTTGCCACGGTCATGGCAACACTTATGGTTTTATTAATTTTTAATTTAAAGGGCGCTGGTTTTAGCATTATTTTACCGAGGATTATTGATACGCTCATCGGCTGTGCAATCGCATGGTTAGCGGTTCACTTGATTTGGCCTGATTGGAACTTTCGTAATATTCCTGCAAATATACGCAAAAGTAGCCAAGCCACAATGAATTACTTAGCCGCAGTCATCCAACAATATCATCAAGGGCGTTCCAATGATCTTGAGTATCGAAAAGCACGACGTGCCGCACATAACGCACAAATCGAACTCTCGAATATGATTTCAAGCCTCAGTACCGAACCTCAGCCCAATCAAGAACTCATCCATTATGCATTCCGCTATTTGGTCTATAGTCATAGTCAACTGAGTTACGTTTCTGCCTTAGGTCATCAACGCATTCAGATTCAAGATCAACATATTTTGGCGCTGTTAAATCAAAGTGCCGAATTACTCAATCACACTTTGATCCAACAGCAACCGATTCCACATCAGCAAATTGAAGAGATGTTAAGCGAAATTCAACACTTGAATTCAGAAGGTCAGGTCTCAGAGCAAAACCAATTATTATTAAAGCAAATTAGTCTATTACTTGAGACCCTCACTGAACTGGTGATGTTGAAAAACAAACTCCTCGAGCTTGAAATTCAGTAATCAACTGAGGAGTAGGTTCTAATTTATCCCCTGTTGCTGACGTGTTTGCATTACTTTTTTCAACGCAGCTCGCGGTTGTGCGAACCACAAGCTGATCAAAACAGCACTCGCCAATGCAAAAGCCCAAATATGGAAATGGGTATAGAGCACACGTACCAGCTCGATAATCACAAAGAAACTCATCATCAATATCATTGACACCGCTGCCGCAACGGTTCCTTTCGATACTTCTGAAGACATCAATGCAAAACGATACATCACCGAGAAACTAATCCCTTCACCAAAACTGATCAAGGTCATACCGATCAGCAAGCATGGCACTAGATAGGTCGGCCAAATCACACCAAGCAATAAGAACAAAGTCCCGAATAACATGATCGGTAAACCCACCAAAATCGTCTTACCTAAAGCAAAACGATCCATCACTTTGATCAGAACAATATTACCGGCAATCAAACCAAAGAATATCGGAAATTGTGCCAAACCATATTGCATGCTACTCAGTTTCAACTCATCAACCAGAATAATCGGTGATAAGGCAATCCATAGCATCAACGGCATCGCCACCAGTGGCAGAGCAAGGCTTAAGCCCAAGAAATGACGATTGCTGAACACCTTTTTAAAGTCATCGAACATATAACTAAAAGGTTGCTTCACTCTGCTTTGTTGTTGCGAAGGCATGAATTTCTTCAGACCAAACCAACTCAGGAATGAAACTGCGGCAATCGCGACAAAGCCCCAATGCCAAGAAATATGTTCAATTAAAAATGCACCGAGCACAGGGCCAAGCAATGGTGCTAATAATGAAATATTTGCCATCAGTGCCATCACTTTAATGGCATCACGCTCTTCAAAGGTTTCTTGAATTGCGGCATAACCGACCGCTGAAATCACCGTCAAACCAATCCCTTGCAAGAAACGCAATGCTAAGAATTGTTCGATATTATGTGTCAATAAAATCAGTAAACAGCAGACCGTAAAGAATGCCACGCCTGCCAATAATACAGTTTTACGTCCGAGTCGATCGGAAAGTGGTCCAAGCAGCCAAGCGACACTCGCGCCGCCCAACAAATAAAATGACATCGACGATGGTGCCCATGTTGCGCTCACACCAAATTGTTCAGTAATCGACAGCATTGCTGGCTGAATCAAGTCATTACCGATATAAACCGCAAACTCAAAAAGCACTAAAGCTAAAGGAAACATGAGCGTTATACGGTTTAACGTCATGTTGTGATTATTCGTCATCATGTTCTATTCACAAAAATAACCAACTCGGATGCGTCCCATTTCCATAAAAGAAAATAGGATCACCACCACAATATTATGGTTTAGATTTAAATTAAATTTTGATTGTCATGCTGTGAGAACGCATGTGATAAATGTGAAAACACCGTATTCACTAGGTGTATATAAGAAAAACAATCTATTTACGTGAGCTTGGTCAATGTTTTACCTTTTGGCAAAATCGCCAAGCGCAACTTTAGCACTTTTTAAAAATGACCGCAATTTGAGCAATTGTTTTAATATGTGAATAACAATGAAGTTATCCACAATTCTGCTGATATTTTATTCGACCTTAAATAATTTTCATCGTTATGGGCATAAATCAAATTGGAATTTAGCTGTATTCTCTCCTCTTGCACATTGATAACTTTGTTTCTTATTCACAATTTTCCAAACCGTTTGATCTCGTTTTAATTGATATTCTGTGCGAACAGCAATCACTGAATCATCAAGTTGGCTTTGTTCAACCGTAATTTCAGCATTGCTTGGATTTTCAGCACTATTAAATTGTTGCTCTATCTTTAAATTGGTTTCTTCGTCTAATAGATTCGGTTGATCCAATAAAACAGCAGATATTGCTGTACTTTTTTGTACCGCAACTTGTTGTTGAGACTGTGCAATTGGCTGATTACACGCAACTAAAAACAAACTCGATCCTAGGATCACCCAGAGTTTATGCATTTTGTACTGTTCCTATTCACCCGACACATTTATGCTACTATACAAAATTGCATTGCAAAGCAACAAAATGTATGTGGCTTGCAACAAATTTGTTGTCTTTATCAAGCAGTTGATCAATACAGCAACATATTAAAAACACAGATTTTATAACACCAATATCACTACTCTTTGGGCATATCGATATGTCGGATTTATCTAAAAATTTAACGATCATTTTAATCGTCACAAGTACCACTCTAGTCGGCTGCTCTAAACAACAAGAAGGTTCGGCAAGTGATGCCGCTATTGCCACAGAAAATGTAGCCTTAAATAGTGAAATGATTCGGACTAACGCTGCCAAAAACCCAGAACAACTGGCCAGTCATCAACAAAGCGCACTCGAACAAAGTCGGCAATTGGTCAAAAGCGCACAACTCCAATTTGAAGTCAAAGATGTATTAAAAACCACCACCACACTTGAACAGCAGTTGTTGCAATACAACGGCTATATTGAAAATAAGCAAATTGACTATCAAGTGAGTGACCGTTCTCAACGTGATCGCATCGATGGAACAGTGAATATTTATGAAAAAATCACACCGATGGTGCAACTGACTGTTCGTATTCCAAATAATCAGGTGACCACGTTCTTAAACAATTTACTGCCTTTAATGTTAAATTTTAATACTCAAAGCTACGAAGCAAAACGCTATGAGTTAAAGCTATTAGAAGAAAAATTGAATACGGCCAATCAAAGTGATAGCACATTAAATACGGTCAATAATCAACTACAACAGCTCACTGATTTAGAAGTGAAAGATCGCTTAGCCTACAGCACTATTCGTTTGGAATTTTTTCAACAACCGAAAGTGCGCAAAAGCCATGACCTAAATATTCATCGAATCGCCACTTTAGACAGTGATCCACTCATAAGCCGAATTGCAGAAGCATTCAAAGTAGGATTATCTTATTTTAGAGAAACCATCATTTGGCTAATTCAATTTTGGGCATTCTATCTCGTGTTTATTGCGGCTTGGTTGATCCGTAAAGCCTATAAAACTCGAAAACAGCGCAGCTAATTATTGATTTTTAGTCAACAGTATTTTGCTTATTTACGCATTTTTACTCATGAATAGATTATCTAAAATACATCCAAGTTTTTAGAAATCTATTTTTGAGTTTAATTTCATGAGCAATATTTTAATTATTAACGGTGCTAAACAATTCGCTCACTCGAATGGTGAATTGAATGATACCCTCACCGAATTTTCAGAAGCACATTTAGTCGCATTGGGTCATACGGTACAAGTGACGCGTACCGACAGCGATTACGACATCCAAGCTGAAATTGATAAGTACTTATGGGCGGATGTGGTGATTTACCAAATGCCCGGCTGGTGGATGGGTGCACCGTGGACCATGAAAAAATATATCGATGATATCTTCACCATTGGACATGGTTCACTGTATGCCAGTGATGGCCGTAGCCGTTCAGATGCCACTAAAAAGTATGGTTCAGGTGGTTTGATTCGAGGTAAAAAGTACATGTTATCTTTAACATGGAATGCCCCGATGGAAGCCTTTACCGATCCTGACCAGTTCTTCCACGGCGTTGGTGTGGATGGCGTTTATTTACCTTTCCATAAAGCCAATCAATTCTTAGGTATGGACTCACTACCAACATTTATCGTGAATGATGTGATCAAGGCACCAAATGTACCTAGTTATATCGAGGCCTATAAAGCACATCTAGATCAACTTTTTGCAACTGCAAACTAAGAGAGAAATTATATGCTCACTATCATCGCTGAAATTCGCACACATCAAGGTACTGAACACCGCCAAGCCGTTTTAGATGCCTTTGAAAAAATTATTCCAACTGTACTGGCAGAAGATGGTTGTCATGGTTATGAACTACTGATTGACCATCTTCCAGCAATTGAAATGCAAACACAGGATAACAATAGCATTGTGATGCTAGAGAAATGGCAAAGTACGACTCACCTTGAAGCACATATGCAAACAGATCATATGCAGCAGCATTTTAAAGCAACCCAAGACCATGTTGCTGATGTGAAAATTCGTATTTTGGAAAGTGGGGCCTAGAGCCAGAGAAGATCAGTAAAAGAATGCTTTTACTGATCTTTATACTATTTAACGTTGAGTTATCATATTTTGATGGGTTGGAAAGTGTATAAGAAGTGACTCAACACTAAAATTTACTATCGTGCTGGTGGGCGGCATGGATGCCGCCTTGTTGAACTGCTGTACAAGGATGTACCGTCAGTTCAACAAAGGATTTTTGCCTACTTTTGATCCCTCAAAAGTAGGGTATGCCTATTCAAATACTATTTGGATGCTCTCCATAAATATGAGGCTGTTCAAAAATAATTTCTTAAAAAAAAGCTATAAAAAATTACTTAAACAGTAAAAAAGCGCATCTTACGATACGCTTTTAGCAGAAATTCTTTTAATTAATCAAGCATTAAAGATCAAACAATTTCCCTGGGTTCATAATCCCATTCGGGTCAAACGCCAACTTCAATGCTTTCATATATTCAATTTCTTCAGGCGAACGTGAATATTCCAAATATGGCTTCTTGGTCATCCCCACACCATGCTCAGCAGAGATCGAACCATCATATTTTTTCACAGTCTCAAACACATGTTTATTTACCACCTGACACTTGGCAAAGAACTCATCTTTGGTAAGATTTTCAGGCTTCAAGATATTTAAGTGCAAGTTACCATCACCAATATGACCAAACCAGCAGATTTCAAAGTCTGGATAATTGTCAGCAACAATCGTATCAATTTCTGCAATAAACGCAGGCACATGGGTAATTAACACTGAAATATCATTCTTATATGGAATAAACGGCGCAATCGATTCTGAAATATCTTCACGCAAACGCCATAAGCTCTGTGCTTGTTCCAGACTTTGGCTCATCACGCCATCAACCACCCAACCCTGTTCCATACAATGCTCAAAAATCTGCATCGCCTTGTCCATGATTGGTTCATACGGTGCTTCAAACTCTAATAACACATAGAACGGACATTGCGTTTCAAATGGACGTTGGACATGACCACGATCCAATACCTTTTGCATTGCCAATTCACCAAAGAACTCGAATGCTGTGAGGTCAATTTCATTTTGGAAAGCATGTAATACAGGCATCACCGCTTCAAAATCAGGTGCACCCAAAACCATCACTTGTAAGTTCTGTGGTTGGCGCTCAAGTTTGATTTCAGCTTCAGTCACAAGACCGAGTGTACCTTCACCACCGATAAATAAATGTTGCAGTGAATAGCCCGTAGCATTTTTAATCATGCCTTTGTTTAAACGTAAAACATCACCTTTACCCGTCACCACTGTCAAACCCAGTACCCAATTACGGGTCATGCCATATTTAATGACCTTGATACCGCCTGCATTGGTGCCGATATTTCCACCAATTTGACTTGAACCTGCTGATGCGAAATCGACTGGGTAATACATGCCTTGTTGTTCGGCATAATTCTGCAACTGCTCCGTCACCACACCTGCTTGTACACGTACCATACGATCGGCTGGGAAGAACTCTAAGATTTGGTTCATCTTGTCAAAGCTAATCACTATCTCACCGTTGGCAGCCACCGCACCTGCGGAAAGCCCAGTACGACCACCAGATGGAGTAATCGCAACATTAAATTGATTAGCAAGTTTAACAATGGCCTGAACCTGTTCAGTACTTGATGGAAAAACGATGACTGATGGGTTCGGATCAAAATGTTTAGTATGATCTCGTCCCCAGTTTTCCAAACTATCGGCATCGGTTTTAATACGGATTTCACCCACAATTGCCGTTAATTGGGTTAATAATTCAGGTGTTAAAGCGACTGAAGCATTCATCGTTTACAGGCCTAGCAAGAAGTAAATATAGGACTTTTGGATGACAACATAATATTTTTCAACATCTTAAAAATAAGACATTGGAAGTATCCAAAAATATAGAAACTTTACAGAACAGCGCAAACCCGTTGCTGATGAGGTTTGCCCATTAGATAGATACATTTTACATAGAAGCACGCAAGGGATAAAGCTTTGCATCAAGATACTGTCGTCACAACAGCTATCTCCTGAAAATAGGTCAACATTTCCCTGAAAAATGATCACTATTTCCACGCCCTAATTTGCAATGAAATCGCCCTCATTTTGATCAAATATGGTATGATACGGCGATTTAAATTCGACCTGATATAGCGTAGAGCCGTTATGAGCCAACATCTATCACTCCCTAAAGATAAAATCCGTTTTCTATTGTTAGAGGGCGTTCATCAAAATGCCATCGATACTTTAAACGCTGCGGGTTATACCAATATTGATTACCACAAAACTGCACTTGAAGGCGATGCTTTGAAAGCAGCGGTCAAAGATGCGCACTTTATTGGTATTCGTTCGCGTACTCAATTGACTGAAGAAATCTTTGAAGCAGCGAATAAATTGATTGCGGTAGGTTGTTTCTGTATCGGTACCAACCAAGTCGATTTAAAAGCAGCGATGTCTCGCGGTATCCCTGTTTTCAACGCACCGTATTCAAATACACGTTCAGTTGCTGAATTGGTTCTTGCAGAAGCAATTTTATTACTTCGTCGTGTTCCTGAAAAATCAAAAGATACACATATCGGTGGATGGAATAAGTCTGCTGTAGGTTCTTTTGAAACACGTGGTAAGACTTTAGGTATCGTCGGTTACGGTTCAATCGGTTCACAACTTTCTGTTTTAGCAGAAAGCTTGGGTATGAAAGTGATCTATTTTGATGCTGTCACCAAATTACCTTTAGGTAATGCACGTCAAGTGGGTTCTTTAGATGAGCTATTAGCAACTGCTGATGTAGTTTCTTTACATGTTCCAGATGTTCCATCTACACGCAACTTCTTTAAGAAAGAACAATTTGCGAAAATGAAACAAGGTTCAATCTTTATCAATGCGGCGCGTGGTACATGTGTCATTATTGAAGATTTAGCCGATGCAATTAAATCGGGTCACCTTGCTGGTGCAGCGGTTGACGTATTCCCGAAAGAGCCAAAAGCCAACGGTGAAGAATTCGTTTCCCCACTTCGTGGTTTAGACAACGTGATTTTAACACCACACGTGGGTGGTTCTACCATGGAAGCGCAAGCAAACATTGGTTTAGAAGTTGCTGAGAAATTCGTTTCTTACTCAGATAAAGGTATGACACTTTCTGCGGTGAACTTCCCAGAAATCGCATTGCCACTTTCTGATGGTCAACATCGTTTGCTTCATATCCACAAAAATGTTCCGGGTGTGTTATCGAAGATCAACACCTTATTTGCAGAACAAGGCATCAACATTTCTGGTCAGTCTTTAATGACCAAAGGTGATATTGGCTACCTCGTGATGGATGTAGATGCATCTGCATCTCAAGAAGCACTTGATACCTTGAGTCAAGTTGAAGGTACCATTCGAGTTCGCGTATTGTTCTAAAAACGCTGACTTAAAAAATCACAGCTTTGGCTGTGATTTTTTTTGGGTAATATTTAGGCTTTCTTCATCATGAATTTTAAGGACAGTTTGGAATGACCACGCCATTATTATCTTTGGCTTGATCATTGCCCCAACGTGACAGCATAAACGCAGACACCCATTGATTGGCTGGTCCAACATCCAAGTCAGTTTTTAACCACCAGTGATTCCACTGTGTTCCATTCGCATTTTGGACTTTAGGTCCCCATGTCTTACAGTAAGTATAATGCGTACCTTTATATAAAGTTCCAGTCACCGTACCTCCTGGACTAGAACGACCATTGGCATCGCCCCACGTATCGACCCAATACTTATTTCCAGTCGGTGGAGGTGGCGGTGTGATATTCGAACAGTTTGCACTGGTTCTCACTAAAGGTGAGTTCGGTACCATATATAACCATTCACCTTGCAGTATCGGATTCACAATATGTTGATTGCCTGCATCATTGAGACCGGGTGCATATAACTGTTCATAGTGTAAATGAGGAATACCAGGTGATCCAATATCTCCCATATATCCCACCACATCGCCCTGCTTCACATTGGTACCCACAGGCACATGGCTACTCATATGCATATATGTGCTAAACCAACCATTTCCATGTCGAATCTCAATACCACCCGGATAAAAGGCTTGATGTACAAGACCATCAGCCGAAGCTGTGATGGGACTCCCTGTAAACATCCCTACACGATACATATCAATTTTTTTGTCGTCTGGACCATGCCCTTGATAAGTTTTTAACTCAACTTGTGCACCACAAGGAAATGGCAACTTAAACGCTGGACGATTCGGTAATGGGTCAGCAGAAAAAGTATGGCTTGAGATGGTTGTAAAAATGACACAAGCAATCGTTTTATATATTTTTTTAAAAAAGGTGTGGGGCATTATTGAAGAAAATCGTATTTCAAACATTATCTATTATCCTTATTCATCAATTATTATTTTTTATGACGATGCCATTCCTAAAAATGACATCGGTACTATCGAATAGATTATTATTTTAATTAAGGGCAATTTGGAATCACGACACCATTATTATCTTTTGCCTCATCATTGCCCCAACGTGACAGCAGATATGCTGAAACCCATTGATTGGCTGGTCCAACATCCAAATCAGTTTTTAACCACCAGTGATTCCATTGTGTTCCATTCGCATTTTGGACTTTAGGTCCCCATGTCTTACAGTAAGTATAATGTGTACCTTTATATAAAGTTCCAGTCACCGTACCGCCCGGACTAGAACGACCGTTACCATCCACCCATGTATCCACCCAATATTTATTACCACTTGGTGGTGGAGGTGGCGGAGTTGTACCACCACAGCCATTATCACTGGTTAGCACTTTTTGCCCATAACCACCAGGATAGGGTGCCAATGAATTGCCATTGATGACAATGCTTTGTGCGGTACTATTTAAGCGCTGTTCAAAATGTAAATGTGGTCCTGTACTCTGCCCTGTACTCCCTACAGTGCCAATTTGTTGACCTTGACCAACAGAAGCACCCGCATTGACATTAATGGTGTTTAAATGAAAATAATGGGTTGACCAGCCATTGCCATGATTAATCACCACCATATTCCCAGCACCACCATTCCAGCCCACAGAACTGACCGATACGGTTCCTCCCGCTGAAGCCAGTACTGCGGCACCTGACGTTGCGCCGTTGTCCCATCGCACAAAGTCCAAGGCATTATAGTTATGACCAGCATAAGTGCTATAACTCCATGTTTGTCCACAGGCGAAGGGGGCTTTGAAGGCAGGGGCAGCATAGGTTGCAACAGGAACTAATGTCATGATACCAATGGCAAAAGCACGTTTTAGTTTTAACATCTTATTGTCTCCGTAATTATTATTTCATTTAAAGCATTATCATTTTTAGCGTTTTAATTGCGATGTACGGGGTCTTTATTGCCCCAAAATTTTATAGCAAACAAATCATAAATTTTATGTGTGAATCTGACGAGCTGCATCCACTCACATCACTATTCACACGATTAGCAGCTCATTGTGCTCTGATAAAAAATGATCACACTCGCTGCTCTCATCACTGACCGAACAGTACATCTTAAAAAAGAACTGCATTTAAGCTAAAACTGCCTAAACACACAAACAAATAATATTTAAAAGAATATTAAAATTCATTAAAGAGTGCTAAATCGAACAATCCCAACATTCCAATCAAATGAAATTCCGCTCGTCTCAATCCACAACTTCCGCTAGAATCCAATTATTATGTGAAAATTACACCAACTCAATTGATGATTAAATGTCCAACTCAATGCTAAAATCGCCGCTGTCTGCCATAGCACTCCTGATGCTGGCAATGATCTGTGTCCAAGGCAGTGGTTCTTTAGCCAAAATGTTATTTCAGAGTTTCCCTGTACTGACCGTATCAGCGATGCGATTATGTTTTGGTGCAGTCATTTTGGCTGTGATTTTTAAAATCTGGACCATTAATTTCCGTGCAGTTCGCTGGAAAGCCATTCTAAGTTATGGTGTCGCACTGGCAGGGATGAATGGATTATTCTACCTATCGCTTGAACGTTTACCCCTTGGTCTGGCCGTGGCTTTTGAATTTATTGGCCCTTTGAGTGTGGCACTTTACCATGCTCGCCAAAAGTATGACTTTATCTGGGTCGGTTGTGCAGTTTTAGGCTTAGCGTTATTGTTCCCCTTACAACAAGCGCAACAAAGTCTCGATTTAGTTGGAGTGTTTTTTGCGATCAGTGCTGGTGCTTGTTGGGCCATGTATATTATTGCAGGACAAAAACCCTCAGGCATTTCTGGCAATCATACGGTTTGTTTGGGCATGAGTATTGGGATGCTCTGTTTACTGCCATTTGCTGCTTTTTCTGGTGCGATGGATCGTGTCTTTGAACTGCCCAATTTATATTATTTTATTGGGCTTGCGATTTTAGCCAGCGCCCTGCCTTTCTCCTTGGAAATGATTGCCTTACGCAATTTAACACCCTTGAGCTTTGGTACTCTAATGAGTCTAGAACCTGCCGTTGCCGCACTCTCTGGTTTTGTATTTTTGAGTGAAAAACTGTTGTGGAATCAGTGGCTCGCGCTCGCCACCATTATCATCGCCTCAATTGGCTGTACCTTTACCATGCAGCAAGCTCGCCAACAAAAAGAGGTCAAATAAAATGCCGCTTTGCGATAAAAATGCAACCATCACACAGTATGATCATCATAGCCGTTGTTTAGACCTTTTTACTTCTATTTCGTAGATCTGCCATGAAAAATCTTCAATTGGTTGCAGTGCTGTACATGATCCTATCCATGGTTGCGTATCAGATCAGTGCTTCGTTTGCCAAGCAACTGATCACAACACTCGACCCACTGACAGTGACGATTTTAAGACTCAGCTTTGCGACCATTATTGTTGCGGTCATGTTCCGTTCATGGACGATCTTGTCCAAGCTCAAACAACTCAAATGGCGGGATTTATTGCTGTACAGTGCTTCTTTAGGCTGTATGAATATCCTATTTTATACCTCTTTGGGCAAACTGCCCCAAGGGATTGCCGTTGGTTTAGAATTTATTGGCCCTTTGAGTCTGGCTTTGCTCTCAATCAAACAACGTAGTGATTATATTTGGGTGATATTTGCGATTATCGGCATTGCATTGATGGTACCGTGGCATGATGCCAATCAGCATAATTTCTCTTATATTGGCGCAGCATGTGCTTTAGGTGCTGGATTTTTCTGGGCACTTTATATTTATTTTGGACATCGTGTAGCTCAGCAAGATATGGGCATGCATGCGCTTACCATTGCAATTGGTTTATCGGCATTGACCTTACTGCCTTTTGGTCTATGGAGCAATGCACCCGCCTTACTTGATACTCAATACTGGGGCAAAGCCTTAGTGATCGCAGTATTAGCAACGGCTATTCCCTATGCACTGGATTTAATGGCACTGAAACGCTTAAGTAAACTCAGCTATGGTACGCTCTCAAGCCTTGCACCAGCCTTAGCCGCGTTGGCTGGCTTGGTCATCTTACATGAGCAAATTAGCCTAATTCAGTGGGTTGCGCTTGCATGTATTATGGCAGCATCTATCGGTGTGACCTTACGTGGGGAAAAGCAAGTTCCCTAGACATTGTTATGAGGGGTAGCTCAATCTTAAGTTTCTGAAACCTTATATTTACGATATTCCTTTAAATATTTCTGAGCGAGGCTTTTTTTGTCAGGATCAGCTAAAATTTTTCCTGCTTGCTGAAAAAATGTATGCTCCTCCTCTTCCAAATGATGATGCACTGTTTCACTGAGCTGTTTAGCTGTCGCCAACCAGCTTGGATTGCTCATATCCGTTTCTTCCAGTTTTTCGATTAACTCATCCATTTCATGATGTTCTGCCAACGCATGGCGAGTAATATCCAAACCCACATCATTAAACATCAGTGGAATATATAAATAACGATCCTCAGCCACTGAATGGGCATATAATTCATTTTTTAATAATTTAAATAATTGTTTTCGCTCATCACTCAGTCCGCTGGTTTGAATTAATTTTTGAGCGAGACTGCGTTGTTGTTCATGACTTTCTCTGAGTGCTTCAAATATATTCATCGATCACCTCTATGATTGGCTAACAACATCAACATATGATTTAAAGCCATCATTATGCTGTTGTGCTTGGCTGATCCTCCATATTAGAAAGTGTCGTTTTTTTATACAGCGCTATTTAAGTATGTTTTTGTAGTGAAAATTTACATTGAGATTCAAGCTGCAACCATCATTTGATAGCCTAATCGACAAATTAAGATACTGACCAAAATAAGAAAGAGAATACGGATAAATCCACTGCCATATTTTAACGCTAAACGTACCCCTAATAATGAACCTGCAATATTTGCTACCGCCATCATTAAACCTAAACTAAACAACACATGCCCTGTCGGAACGAAAAAACTCAATGCAGCCAGATTGGTCATGAAGTTTCCAATTTTTGACAAAGCAGAAGCATGTAAGAAATCGACTTGTAAAAAACGAATAAAAAAGAAAATAAAGAAACTGCCTGTTCCTGGACCAAAAATTCCATCATAGAAACCAATCGCAAGGCTACCGATTGCTGCAAAAAACAGTAACTTTGGTGTGATTCGCTGATCAACATGTACTTGCCCAAACTGCTTTTTCATCAAGGTATAAATCGCGATCACGATCAACATGAACAAAACAAACGGTCTTAAAATATGGGTTGGAATCATTGAAACGCATGCAGCGCCAGCAAAAGAACTGACAAATGCAAAAATCGCAATGACCACCAAGAGTGGCCACTTCAATTTAACCCGTCGTACAAATGAGAATGCCGCTGACGCAGTCCCACAGATGGATGCCAATTTATTGGTACCAAAGATGGTTGCTGGGGCTGTTTGAGGTAATGCACCCATCAACGCAGGGATTTGAATCAATCCCCCACCGCCAACAGCGGCATCAATGGTTCCTGCACAAAAAGCAAAGAACACTAAACTCAGAACCAGTTCCCATTCCATCAATGCTTACTCTACAAATTCAAAAGGCGTTTTGGCACGAGACGTTTCTTATCGGTGATTTCAGCCAACCCCAAACAACGTTCGCCATCAAAGACCAATACTTCCGCAACGGCCTCATGTTCAATATTACTTTCCTGACCATTACCAAAATATTTTTCACGTCCTTCTGGTAACTGAACTCTAGGAAAATGCTCAATAGGTGCATACACAGGAAGTAATAACGCATCTCGGTCTTGTTGCGAGAGGCTTTCTAAATATTCAATGGTATAGCTTGGATTGATCTCAAAATGACCTGTTTGGGTACGGTGCAATTTCGTTAAATGCCCACCACACCCTAAGGCTTCACCAATGTCTTCACCAAGCACACGGATATAAGTGCCCTTAGAACACCTTACATCTAGCGTTAAACTATCTTCATTAAAATCAATCAGGCTCAAGTCGTAAATCGTCACTGGACGCGCTTCACGCTCAATCTCAATGCCTTGACGTGCCAGCTCATACAGCGGTCGTCCATCGCGTTTTAAAGCGGAATACATCGGTGGAATTTGCTGAATATCACCACGGAATTGTGCCAAAACCTGTTCAATGCTTTCTTGGGTTAAAGGTAGTACTTCTCTCTGCTGGAGAATTTCACCTTCGACATCACCAGTCGTTGTCGTTTGCCCTAACTTGACTGTAGTTTGATAACGCTTGCTTGAATCCAATAAATAATGCGAGAACTTGGTTGCTTCCCCCAAGCAGATTGGCAATAGTCCTGTTGCCAACGGATCTAAAGACCCTGTATGTCCTGCTTTTTGAGCATTAAAAAGTCGACGTACTTTTTGCAATGCTGAGTTTGAACTGATCCCTAAAGGCTTATTTAATAAAAACACACCACTGAGATGACGATAAGCACTTTTTTTCATAAATAAAAGTCGAAATACAAAGATACATTTTAGCAAAACTATTCATCGGATTTTTAAAAATTAGCTGTTTAAAAAAACAACTATTGTGCTAGATTTCTTTTCGTTTTCGAAAACAAAAAGAAAATGGATGATATCTAATGAACAAAAATGGGAAAAAGATCAGCAGACGCTATGGGGTATTTATCATTTCGGTACTACTGCTGCTGGTGTTGTATGGGTTATATCCCAAACAAGCAAAAACTGTATCCAACTCAGTACAGCAATCAAGTCACACACAAGATCAGCACCTATCTCATGATACTCCACAGAAAGCTGAGAACAAATTTGAGGATGATTTTCGCAGTATAAGTCAATTAGACACCGCAACAAATTGTCAATTGCAGTTTAATGCCTCACAGCGTTTGATCATAAACGAACAAACTCGAAACTGTTTCGAATATTTTATTTCACAATATGGGGAACGAAATATCAACGAAATTCGGCATCATTTTCAGCTCTATCTTGTTCAACATTTTCAAGCAGCACAACAGCAACAAATTCTGGCGCTATGGACACGTTATTTAGACTACCGACAAAAACTTGCTCAATTACAAGTCGATCAACCTACACAAGAAAATGTGGATTACTTTCAAAGCGTTTTTAATGCAATGCACGATTTAAAACAACATTTTTTTTCCAGCATGGAAATACAAGGTTTATTTGGTACAGAAGATATTTATCAACAATATATGCTAGATCGCATGAAAATTTTGGAAGACGCCAAACTGAGTGAAGCAGCCAAAGCACAACGATTACAACAACGTTTTGACCAATTACCTCAGCAATGGCAAGAGAACCTCAAAGCATTATCCCAATTAGAGGATTTACGGGCTTTAACAGCACAGATTCAAGCGCGACATGGTTCAGCCCAAGAGCTACGCAATATGCGTGTCAGCCGAGTCGGTGAAGCAGCAACTCGACGTTTAGAACAACTCGATCAACAAAGATCAGACTGGAAACAACGCGTACAGCATTATCTGAATGAGCGTCAAAGTATTCTTGATAGCAATATGAGTTCATCGGCTAAAGTACAAAGCATTCAAAAAATCCAACAACAACAGTTTCAATCTGTACAGGAACAACGACGCTTACAAACTTTTGAAACAGTCTATGATCAAGGAGGAACACTGCCATTTAGTAATTAGCACGTACGATAAAACATTGCAATAACGCTATTGAGCACGGAAGCAATGTGAAGTTCGCAATCACATTAAGACCCAAATGAAAACAAAAAATTGAGAGTAATACAATGCAAAAACTTATTCGCTACCTAGCTATCTCGATGATAGCAATGGGTATATCCAACAGTTATGCCTCCAATGCAACACAAGTGAAAGTAAATGCTATTCACTCCAACTATGCCCAAACCAAATACCCAATCATTTTTGTGCATGGTGTCGCTGGATTTTCTCGTGTTGGCAGTGATCCTTTAGGTGTAGATTACTGGCATCAGATTTTACCTGATCTTGCTCGAAACGGCGCAAATGTTTGGGCAGCACGTCTTTCACCCTTTAATTCCAATGAAATCCGTGGTGAACAACTGCTACAGCAAACTGAGGAAATCCTCGCGATCACTGGGGCCCAAAAAGTGAATTTCATTGCCCATAGCCAAGGTGGTCCTACCTCACGTTATGTTGCGGCAATGAAACCTGACGCCGTAGCCTCTTTAACCAGTGTGAGTGGAACACATAAAGGCTCACCTGTTGCCAGTCTACTCATGAAAAGTAATGGAACAATTTTGGGTCATGCAGGGATTGCCATGACCAACTTTTTCTCGGCTGCAACCGTGTGGGCACAGGGACTCGACCCAAAAAGCTATCCACATGATGCCGCAGCAGCGGGGCATAGTATTTCGGTAGAAGGCTCAGCTCAGTTTAATGCACAGTTTCCTATGGGTGTTCCAACCACAGCCTGTGGTGAAGGAGCCTATCAAGAGAACGGCATCTATCTGTATTCTTTTTCAGGAACGCAGCCTGTGACCAACCTACTTGATCCTCTTGATCTGATGTTTGGTGGAACAAGTCTGATTGTTGATCCGAAAGGTGATAATGATGGTATGGTCAGCCGCTGTAGTGCGAAATTCGGGCGGACTATTCGAGATAATTTATATTGGAATCATGCCGATGAGGTCAATCAAGTACTCGGATTGAGATCAATCTTTGCCCCGAATCCTGTTGATATTTACCGTCAACACGCCAACCGTCTCAAATTACAAGGACTATAAACTGACATAAAAAAATGCGCCTATTGGCGCATTTTTTTGCATTTAAACAAAGATTAACCTTGTTTACGCGCTGGTAATTTTTCACGAATACGAGCAGCTTTACCAGTCAATCCACGTAGGTAGTAAAGTTTCGCACGACGTACATCACCACGACGTTTCACTTCAATTTTAGCAACGATTGGAGAGTGAGTTTGGAAAACACGCTCAACACCAACACCACTAGAAATTTTACGAACAGTGAAAGCTGAGTTCAAGCCACGGTTTTTCTTCGCAATCACAACACCTTCATATGCCTGAAGACGTTCACGGTTACCTTCTTTTACTTTTACAGAAACAATAACTGTGTCGCCTGGAGCAAAAGCTGGGATATCAGTTTTTAACTGTGCATTTTCAATTACTTGAACTAAAGGATGTTTACCACTCATTGTGGGAATCTCCATAATTGCGGGAGAGAAGAGGTCTCTTACACCGCTGGGGATAGAGGCTAAAGCGCATATCGACCCGTTTAACTTTCTCTTGAAAACAGACTGCCTTCAAGAGCCTATTTAAACTTAAACTCAGTTTAAGTCTCAACTCAAAGCATCGCTTCTTGTCTGGTTGAGGACCTTTCATTCCTCTGTGCAAAGATATCTCTCTGCTAATCTTTATTTACCAGCCATTTTTTTTGCTGCTTGGTCAACTCAACTTTTTCCACCAACTCTGGTCGGCGATCTAAAGTTCGTTGATAACGCTGCAAAAACCGCCATTTCTCAATATTGGCATGATGTCCTGATTTTAAAACCTCAGGCACATCCAAACCTTCAAAATGGTCAGGCTTGGTATATTGTGGGCAGTCCAATAGACCATCCACAAAAGAATCTTGTATTGCCGACTGCTCATCAGACATCACATTCGGCAACCGACGAATAATACTGTCTAATAACACCATCGCAGGGAGTTCACCACCCGATAAAACGTAATCCCCAATTGACCATTCTTGATCAACATAATGTTGGATTAAACGTTCATCGACCCCTTCATAACGCCCACACAATACAATCAAGCCATCATAGTCGACAAATTGTTGTACTGCCTGTTCATTTAAGGTTTGCCCTTGTGGTGACATATACACCACAGGAGCATGAACACAGCCTGCTTGCATCGCAAGTTGTTTAGCATGGCAAATCGCTTTCGCCAAAGGCTCGGCCATCATTACCATACCAGGACCACCACCGAATGGACGTTCATCCACTCGTTTGTAGTTGCCCTCAGCAAAATCTCGTGGGTTGATGCAAGTGACTTGCACGATGTCACGTTTCGCCGCACGCCCGCTAATCCCGTACGCTGTAATCGCGTCGAACATCTCAGGAAATAATGTGATGACTGCAAAAAACACCGCAGACTCCTTTATTATCCTGCTGCGCGACTATCCTCTAGAGGATTAGTAATCTACGCCCCAATTGACGTAAATACGACCAGCTTCAAGATCAACGCGTTGTACCACATCTTTGTGCCAAGGAATCATACGCTCCTCAGAGTCAATGCTATCAAGGGTTGCTTTTACAACCATGACTTCATTGGCACCCGTTTCAAACAGCTCATAGATTTGACCAAGATTAACTTCCTGTTCTTCATCATCAAGACCTAACACTGTTAAACCTTTCAGATCAGACCAGTAATACTCGTTTACATCTGCTTTTGGGAGCTGTGATTTGGCAATCCAGATATTTGCGCCAACTAGGTTTTCAGCGCCAGTGCGATCATTTACACCTTTTAACGCAACAACCAAGCCTTTGCCATGTGGTTTCCAACGTTTCACATCAGTTGTTTGCCAACCTGCCTTCGTCTCAATATACCAAGGCAGGTAGTCAAACATATTGCTCATAGGTTCAGTATTTGAATAAACCCAGAGCCACCCATTTAATCCATAAGCTGAACGTAACTGTCCAATCTGAATACGATCTTCTGGTACATTCTGTATTGGTGTCATGGGCTACCTACTACAATAATTTATGCAGTAGCTGCAGCTTTCTTAGCTTGAGCAGCTAAAGAAGCAACACGCTCAGAAGGTTGAGCGCCTTGAGCAACCCAGTGTGCAAAACGATCAGCATCTAAACGAACTTTTTCAGCTTGACCTTGTGCAGTTGGGTTAAAGAAACCGATACGTTCGATGAAACGACCATCACGTGCATTGCGGCTATCAGTCACAATAATTTGATAGAACGGACGTTTTTTTGCACCACCGCGCGCTAAACGAATAACAACCATGAGAACAACCTTATAGTTTTTACGGATTATCCCTGTGCCGACCATCGACAGCATTTCAAACCCCTTTAATAGAGGGCGACATTCTACGTTAAATTTACACTGAAAGAAAGATCAAATATTAAGTTATCCGCAGCTTTGAATTTAAATGATTGAAATCCCAATTTATTACCAATCTTCCGATTCCGCACCACAACTTTGGTTGGTCATATTGGCTGGAGTTTTAGTTTTACATTTTATGCCAATACTGGTGAATAATAAGGAATAATTACGGGGACTTTGACTTTCAGCTTTGAGTGACCAAGCCTGTGAATCCACTGTCAAAATCAATGTGAATTTTTGATTTCCAGTTGTCTTATCCAAAGGAATAAGCAAAGTTGTATTGGTTGCATTTGAAACATCAAAATAAGGGCCTTTATTTGTCGATGTTCCTTTCAATACGAAACCCTCATAACTAAAGTTACGTGTTCGATGCTTTTCTAATAAAGCAGCGATTTTATGCATTTCTTGTTGTGCCGTTGATAAATCGGCTCGGCGCATATAAATGTCATAGCTGGGTATCGCGATTACTGCCAGAATAGCAATGATCGCGACTGTAACCATGAGTTCAATAAGTGTAAATGCGCATTGTTTATTCATTACTTTCATACCATTTTAATGGTACAAGTTGACGGCGCATGGTGTTGGTTGGCATTGCATTTCCACCTACGATGCTATCTTTGGCACTTGGATTTAAAATTTGGCGTGTCAACTCATTTTTCTGGTCAAGCCCCGTACCAACACCCGCCATCACATCAACAATACCTCGTCCTGCACCAAAGCTCATTTCGGTAACATTTTGCTCACAAACACCAAAAGGTAGACAATAACGTTGTACCGTAGTGATGCCTTGCGCTTGTACCCGACAACCATCTGTTGTACCGTTTGGATTATAAACACTGGCATATAAGCTCTTATTCATCACCACCATTTCACCCAATACTTTACTGGCTGCTGTATTGGTTATCTGCTTTTCATTACCATTTGGATCAAGTTGCTTGCCAATCACTGTTTCAGCAGATACATACCAACCATTTTGCACACGCTTATTGCCTGAAGCCTGTAAGTCAACCAAAGTTAAAGCTACACCATTCAAATCAGCAATTTTCATTTCTTCTAAATCGCTTAATAAAAATTTTGCTGCCGTGTTACGGTCTTCAAATTTAAAATTAGGGTGTATCACTTCTCGATCGAAAAGATTATAAATCGTACTGGTTGAGGTTTTATCACTAAAGGGAAGACTACGGTTTCCTGAGGCAATGCTAATGACTGCACGTGGCTGTTCATAACCATACACACTAAAGTTAGGCGCTTCATAAAAACGTTCATTGGAATTTTTAAAAATAAGGCGAGCAAATCCAGCGTTATTGCCAACACCTAAATTAGAGCCAAAATCTATACGCCAAACCTGTCCACCCAAATCCCCAAAATAAAGATGATCGGTCAAACCATCACCATTACGATCTGCGATATTAATCCTGCTCACCACACTATATTTCATCGCTTCAATCGTTAAGCTGCTTTCAGTATTGGCACTGGCCCACCATAAAAGTGCGCCATTTTCAGCATCAAACATATACACACCAGCACCCTTTTCATTCGCTTGATGTGTATAGTTTTGATCTTCATACCGAGCGTCATAACCACCACCAACGATCATGACGCGTTTCAACTCGCCATTCCATGCGATCTGAGTAATGGTTGGTTTTGACCAACTCTGCCCCATTTGGCTTAAGGCGGCTTGCGTATTTGCATCATCTATAATCGTATCTTGATTAATAATACGTCTATGCTCAGGATCAATATGAAATTTAAGTTTTGGGGTATTTAAGTTAACCAGATCAAGTGCGTAATAGCTTCGCCCACCCATCCGTAAGCCACCATAAACAATTTGTTTTCCCTTTGGTGCTTTACTGTTTGATGAGTCTGTTGAACCAACGGTGACTACAACTTTACTACTCCCATTACTGCCCTTTTTCATGCCATAGACATATTCGCTATATAAGGTCCAAGCCCCATCTATGCCGTATGCCATATTGGCTTTGAGACCTGTTTTTTCTTTTAAGAAAGCATTCCTTTGTCGGCTATTTTCAAGCATTTCATTTGGAACAAAAGCGAACTGCTCTTTTCCTGTCTCAGCATCAACCACATGAAGTAGACCTTGTGTGGTACCAAACAACATATAATCTTTTCGTGTATCCTCAACAACATCACCATTTGCGTCAAAAGTCGCCTCTTGAGTCAATTTTATTGGTGTAGAATGCAGATTCATCCCCACTTGCCAATTGATGCGATTGACTTCAGTTAAATCTCCAGCTGTTGCCCCTTTTTCTAACTTATAACCTAATAAACTCATAAGATAATAATCTTCATCATTCACATTATCTCGCGTATTTGGATCAAGTACACAACGAGCTAGATTTGAAGTATCTAAATAATGATTATCAATTGCCTTAAGTTGACGTGTAGCAGTAAACCGAATATTACCATTACCATCATTTTCACAATCACGGTTAATCAGTAAGGTACGTCCAGTCGTATTTTCAATCGTACTCAAATTCTCAAGTTTGGCGAGCAGACCACCTTTATTCCAATCTTTTACGTCGTAACCAGATGCACTTGCACTCCATGCATCTTTAAGCTTATAAACAGAATTATCATCTTGGGTATAATATTTTTTAAAGTTCCCCAACCAACTGGCTTTTTCAGTCGGTTCAAACATACTTTTATAGACATCATTGGTCATACGGTATGGTGTCAGCGGATCAGCAGGAAGCGTTTGCAAACCAATTGGATCTGACTCCATTTCAACAAGGCTTTGGTTAAAATCCAAAATCCCCTCAGCAATACTTTGGGCACTAGATAGTTGATACCAACCGCCGCCTCCATGCACGCCCCAACGAGCCAAGTTTGCGACATCTGCATTATAAGCAGCTTGATCTAAAGGTACAGGCAAGACGTTATTGAGTATTTTATTAAGCTTTTCAAGTAAATCCCCTAAACCAAGCAACGATAGAACAGGGTTTAATGCTTTTACAATGTTTGCTACGGGTTGTAGTAGACTTGATAAAACAGTTTTCGGTGCTTGAATCGTCCCTAATTCCTCTGATGTTTTGGCATTCGGAATATGAGCAAAGTCACGGCCGATTCCGCCAACACCTGTTTTTATACCAACGCCATTATTATAAGTACCTTCTTTTAGAATACCTGCATAATTGGCAATACAAGACCATGTCGCAGATGTTGAACCATTTGTCCAGCCACTCGGAACAGTGCCACAATTAAAAATGGTACTACTGGATGGGTCTAATGATCGACTCATTAATTTACGAACAGGATTATTGCTGGTGTTAAAAGGCTCTCTTGTTGCTCCCCCTAATAATCCATCGAGTAGATTTGGATTTAAATCTGGAATACTGCCAGTTAAAACATACAAGCCTTTGGCGCTACACTCAGCACTCGTTGCAGGCGGCCCAACATAACGATTCCCTAACCGGCTCGCAGTCGTCGAGACAGGAAAACCACTATATGCAGATGCATATTGAAGATTCTCATTATAACGATAGAAAGATTTCCATTGATTGAGTTCTAAACCAATCAAAGATGTACCAGTCGTAGGTAAATCATGGCAATTTGTACTATTTGTTGATGTACATTGATTTTTATACCAACCAGGCGCATTTCCGCCTAGACCTAATAAACTACTATCCCTAAAAGCAGCCGACCAGTTAACACACTTTCCTACCTCATCAAGTGTACTACATTCTTGATACTCCCCTAATTTTATCAATCCAATACCTAAAAGGCTTATTTCTATTTTTCTTGCACGACCAACTTCAACAATCCCAGTACCTTTAGTGGTATTACTGAGCAAATAAGCACCAGTTTCAGCATAGGCTGTGGCTGTCGGTGTGCTTAAGCCAGCAAGGTTTTTTAAATCATTAATTAAAGTCGGAATCGTACCTAAAGCACCAACAATCAAGCCAACAAGATCAAGCGCCAAGAGTTTTCCAACCAGCTCATTCACTTTTGTGGTAATACTAGCCGCGGGATCGACACTGCTCACTTCACTTATTTTTGCTTTAATTTTGGCACGTTGTGCGGCATCAAGCGGCTTTGCTTCAACTGCAATCATACCTGCCAACTCATTTTTTCCAGTGCCTGATTGATTCATGGCTGGAAAAACAGATAGACCCACAGAAACGTTATCAGGTAAAGCATCAATCCCTTTTCCAGAGTTACCGTCAATCACATCATGGATTGCTTGTTTAACACGGTACAAACGGTTGTAACAACGATAAGCTGGGCCTGCAATTGCCAACGGTGGATTCTCAACCAGCTCACAACTGTCTTTAATATATTGCACGGACCCTCTTAGACCGAGTAAATCTGCGCCTAAAATAGGATTGGTAATACCATCAACACCTTCTAAAATTTGCGTTACCAGCAATGAAGGAATGTAACAGGAATGTGGATCTGTTGACGCACCAGTATTCAATTTCACCAAACCCAATAAATTAAGATCAACCGTAGCGATATTGCCCAATAAACTGGTGACATTGCCAAGTAGACTGCCACTTAAACACAACGGATAGTCACGCTGTAAATCTGCAATGGGATCAGCTCCCATACTTTGGGATAAATCCACCATCAACATAATTGTATTACTACTACTATTTTGCTGATAAATCTCAATATCACTTGCAGACGCAACTGAAGAGAGCACTAAAAAACTCGACAACACCGTACAACTCAACAATAACCCTTTTGTTCTATTTTTTTGTTTACGCTCACGTTTTGTTAGTTTTCTCATTTTATTATTATTCATGACCCTTTCTCCCTTATGAACCTGATGGTTCAAAGTCAGATAAGAAGCGATATTCCGCGACTTGCATATTATACAAAAGGCTTTCTTCATTATTCTTTAAGCAGTCAGCCACTTCATTTGTGCCATCATTATCTATACTTTTGGTTAAACAGCCCTGTTTAGTATCCGTACTCCCCAAAAAGAGCGTCTTATTTGGATCGAACAACAATCCCTTCATCACCGATACCACATAGACACGTAAACGGATGTTGTTTTCAGTTTTTGCTCCTAAGCTTTCAGTCCCACGAGCAAGGTCAGCAAAGGGTACTGATAGATCTTCTGTCTCTCGTTTGATATAAACTTGCGTTACCACTGCCGAACGACCACTAGACACTGAGTCGTTATTACATGCTCCGCCACCCGTTGCCATGTTTAAGAAAGATGAGCTATTTAAACGATAACTTGCATTACTTAATTGAAATGGCTCAGCTCCCGAAAAACAAAATACCAATTCGGCCTCTCTATGGTTTTCATTTCTAAAAAATCCAACAATTCCATTTGTAGCGGTAATATGCGGTCGAAATGCAGGATCCTGAAAAGCCATCAACGCAGCATCAGAGTTTTGCAATAACAACGTTTGCATTTGATTATTGCTCACCAATTTTAATGAGCTAATACTCTGGCGAATTGCGAGCGTTCCTATAATCGTAATCATCAACACGATCATCAATACAATGATGAGCGTCGAACCTTTTTCATACTGAATCATATTCAAGCCCCCCCAGTACATGTTGAGGTTGCACTACTATCGCAACCTTCAGTCACCCAACCCATTGCATTTCTAAGTGAGACGGTCTGATCAACAACTTGGCGTAAACGAGTATCTTGATACGTGGGTGTTAGTGTCACCTTGATACCGAGCACCTGAAATGGTTCTTTATTTCTTTCTTTAATAATGTTTTGATTACCAGCTGTGTCTGCCGATTGGACCAATACACCAAGTTGAATCGCATGGACATGCGGGCGTACAGCCTGTATTACACCATCAATATTTTTATTTTTAGCACTCAAAGCCATATAGTTCTTAATATCTGTATAAGCGAGTGTGCTATCGGCATTATCCAGTTCGCCATCGATATAACCTAAACGAACCTGAAAAAAATCAACATTCGGTAAAATAACCTGACTATCTTGCCAGTCTAATGATAACGGTGGATCTGTTTCACTGATGAGGTCCAGTTGGGCTTGCGTATATTGGGCTGCCTGACAACGCAAAGAGCGGCGCAAATCTGTTGAAGTTGAACCCACATAATATCGTTGCACCACGAATGTATCTTTTGCTAATGTATTTCCAGAACAATCGAAGCCCCCATGTGGTGCCTGATAACGAATTAATAGCTGGTCATTGGTTAGCCCTGCTACATTCGCATTTCCAAAACTCGTTAGCTTATTATCAGAAAAACAGGCTGTACAGTTTAGATTGATTTTCGACCCTACATTATTCGATGTCAGGATGATCCCAGAATAAGCAATTTGATCATTAACAGCTGGGATTGGAGAGCTCAAATTAGCCTTACGGACATCATCAATAATAAAGTTCAAACCAAAACTTGCACTGTCCTGAATGTGTGACATCGCTTTTTGCAGCTTATAACTTGTTACCCCAGTAATAAAAAGCTGGATTGCGGCGGCAACAATAATGAGACCTAACGCAAGTGAAATCATCAGTTCGATCAAGGTAAATCCTGAGACCCGATGAAACCGAGCAACGCTCGGTCGAGTCGCAAGACGAGAAGCTATGCTTCGAGTACGAAGACTCTGGCTGCAAGACGAAGAACTCTGTTCAAAGGGATTTGTGAGACTTTTTTTCATTTTAATAAGCCTCCAAGAATAAACAATATGATCCTTTTACATACACACCATCTTTAATGCACGATTCTACTCCTTGACTGTCAGACAAAATGGTCTCTTCCCATGCAACATAAATACACTGCCGCGTATTTCCAGTTGGACAGTCGGCAATGGACAGATTCATTCCATTATTCTTCGCTTGTACTGCCGCATTATTTAAATCTTGTTCTGCAATACTTGCAGTATCTCCTGCTACTGTGGCAACATCTACTGTCGGAATGGTCAGCGCACCAACATTATAATTTCCATTTCTAACAGCTTGAGGATTTACTCTCATACGTTCAGCCAAATCACGGGCAATCGTCAATGCAATCACTTGCTTACTAGCTTCCAAACTGGCATCAACCGCTTTCAACTGTAAGGCAGCAAAACCAAGTACGGCGATTGCTAGCAGTAATAATGCAACTAGAACCTCAACTAAACCCACACCTTTTTGATTGTTATAATTCATGTGCAAGCTCCTTCTTTTATTGTTGTATCACCTGTTATCCCAACACCAATACAATAAGAAAAGCCATCCCGCAATAAAATGAAATTGGTGGCAGTAGCTACACTGCCATTGTTTCTAAATTTAAGATAAGTTTCTGAACGACTATCAACGGTGACGCCCTTTTCTAAATGAGCTACAAAAATTCTATCCTTGTTGGTATCTGTAATCGTAAGTGCTGTTGAACAATTAGCTTCTGATAAAGAACTTAGACAAATACCTGTTGGTTCTCGGAGCATCACGGCTTGGGCTCTGGCCTCAGATACTTTCATTGCTACGTCACGTGCCGACGATTCCAATTTTTGACGTGAGTACATACTGGCAAAAGATGGTGCGGCCATCACTGCAAGGATTGCGATAATTGTAATTGTCACAATCAATTCAAATAATGTGAATCCTGAATGAGGATTCGCAAAGTGAAACGTTGCTTGAGTGCAAGATGAAGCGTTAAGCTTGGAGCCATGTACTTGTTGCATATCGCCCTCCATATGCACAATTTTTATAGTTTTGATTTATGTTCTAATGTTTAATTATCAATTTCCTACCAAAACGTAATGAAATCTATTTTTTGTGGATGAAAGGTAGATATTGTCAGATGACTGCAAAATTATTTAATTCAAATCTGTATTTACAAAAATAGAGATAAATATGTCACAAAATTAAGCTTATTTTGAGTATAAAAAACGACCTTCATATTAAAAACCAATCTAACCCACGCTATAAAAAGAAAAAAGCAAATACCTTCTGATATTTGCTTTTGTTAGATATGACATTGATGATACGGCTTAGCGGCCATCCCAATTTGAAGTTGCGGATGGAATACATGTTACACCTGTGGTTTTATTGCCCCGATCCCAGCAACGCTCACCTCTATGATTCAATACAATATCCCCATCATCCAACTGCCCTCCTGTTGAAATTGCAGTGAGTGTCCAAGTACCAGCCGTTACATTAGATAAAGCTAAATTGTATAAAGTTCCCCCTCCTGACTGGGGTAAGATGCCACTATGACCAACTTCAGCTAGACCAATAGCGGTACCATCTGGTTTTAAGAACGTAAAATTGGCGATTTTATAACGTTGTAAACGACTCGCAAGCTCGATCATATCTGCTTGTGCATCAGTACGTTTCGTTTTACGTACATGCTCTTGATAAGATGGATATGCTATCGCAGCTAATATTCCAATAATAGCAACAACAATCATTAACTCAATAAGCGTAAAACCTTGTGTTTTCTTCACCATTCTTCTCGCCCTGTACCACACGTCGCATTATCTATATTAGTAGCAGTTATATTAGCTTTAGTTTTGTTTTTACAGCGTACGCCAGAACTGGTCATCAGAAAACTAAAGTTATCAACATTTGTTGTGTCCGCTGCTTTCCACATGCCACGCATTACCCAACTTTGTCCTGATGCAGTGCTATCTGTTAACGATTTACTAACATCTGTTCCATCACTCACAGTAATCGTATATTGAATTGCAGCACCTGTTGCACCAACAGGTAAAACAACCGTATTCGGAAAGCCCAAATAATTGAAGTTTCTTGTTTTACTCCGCTCTAGTTCAGTTGATATACGTTGCATTTCTTGTTGAGCTTGTGTAGCAATCGCACGTCGAACATATTCTTGATAGCTTGGTATCGCTATTGCTGCAAAAATTGCAACAATAACAACTACCACCATCAATTCAACTAAAGTAAATCCTTGTATGGGCGTTAATCGTTTGTTTCGCATTGCTCACCCCTATCTCGAACGTTCATACCAACGCTGTGGCTCTAAGCAAATTCGACTACTACCCGTTGAGATAATCCCACCTACCATTGTAGCGCCACGATTCCCTGTTGATAGACAATAGTTTTTATTGTTGCTACCATCTTCTGGCTTTGGTCCACCACCACCATTTGGTTTACATGTTGGATCAGCAGGGTCACATTCGTTTCCATCATCTACAATTGCTGTATATTGAATTCCAGCACCTAATGAGCAACCGTCACCAGTACTACAAGAAAGTCCTGAATCTGTTGCTAATTTTTTATCACACTGACCATACGGCAAACAGAACTGGTTTAAGAAACTCTCACCCTTCACCCCTGCACCACAATCTCCTGAAAGACCAGGTTTACTACCATCAAATGTAGAAACGAATAGGCGATTATTCAAAGCAATTGGTGTCGAAAATACTTTTGCACTTTGCAATTTATTTGATTGAAACCGATAATACCAACCTTGTTTTGCAGTTGAGGACATCGGATAAGGTGCAACCAAAGTAGTATCATCATTACGATTATTTTGAGTAATCTCACCTAAATCCGATTTCGTTAATGTTGGCGTCACAAATGTATATCCAGATTTATACAAATTGCGAGCAGCGACATCACGATCATAAATATTATATACTGCATCATAATCATAGCCTGATGTACCCACCGTATAGTCTTTTAGCGGCAAACTACGATTCCCACTCCCAATCGATACAACAGCAAAAGTTTGACCTGCATAATCATAAACTGAGAAAGAAGGCATCTCATAGAAACGTGGACTCTTTTCTGCCGCATTTAGATTCAATAAGCGTCGAGGTGTCTTAGCGAAATCTTTGGTTGATACCGCATTATTATCCAGATCAATACGGAACAGTTGCCCCCCCAAATCGCCAAAATATAAATGATCAGCTAAACCATCACCATCACGATCTTCGGTACGAATTTCACTGACTACACTATATTTTAAATCGCTTGCTGCTGTCTTAACAACATTTGATGATGCCGCGGTTGTATTCGCACCTGCCCACCAGAGTAATTTTCCATTGTCAGCATCGAACATATAGACACCACCACCTCTTCTATTGATTTGGTTATATGTGTCATTTTCATAGCCCCCCGTATTGGCTTTACCATCAGGACCGCCAGCATCATATCCGCCACCTACAAACATAACGCGTTTACGCTGCTTATTCCATTTAACCCATGTAATTGCAGGTTTAGACCAACTTTGTCCCATATCTCCTAATTCATTATAGGTCGTTATGGAACCGTCACGACTGTAAACTTTCCTATCGTCTGGAGAAATATGGAACAGTAACTCTGGATTATTAATATTCTGAAAATCTAGAGCATAGTAACTACGTCCGCCCATACGCAAACCACCATAAGCAAGTTGTTTACCTTTCTGAGCAATTCCTTTCCCTGTACCAACGGTTAAATTACCAGAACCATCAATCACATATTCAGTATATGTTGTCCAAGGTCCATCAATACCATAATATAAATTAGACAAACCACCTGAGGTCGTATCATACTTTTGAAAAGCTTCTTTTTGCCCTTCGATCATTTCATTCGGTACGAATGCAAACTTTTCTTGCCCTGTTTCAGCATCCACCACATGTAACAATCCTTGAGTCGTTCCAAACAGAACATAATCCTCACGGTTCTCTGTTTTCAACTCACCATTTTTATAAACAATCTTACCTTTATTCGTTACTAACAATGGTGAGGAGTGCATAACAGCACCTACTTGGCGAAGTTCAGGTGTAGCCGCTGTAATCGTGGGATTAGATGGGTTCACGTTATAACCTAACAATTGCATCAAATAACCACGATTTGCATCATTTTTATAGGTTGTATCCACTAAATCAGTACTACTGATTCGCCGTAAACTTGTTCCTGTAACAAAGGTCGCAGCTACTCCTGTGCCATTTGCAATACGATTGGTCAATAATTTCCGATTATCAACAGTCGCACCCGTGTCCATTTTAAGTTTCAATTGCGACCAAGCCCCACCTTTTAAGGCAAACTTTGTACTTCCATAAATATCCTCATCAGCATCTTTAATAGCTGGATTAGTACTGACCGCTGGGGACCATAAATCATAATTATCAACGATTCGGCCTTGACTATCGACAATATTATTACTTGCCTGATCTTTCAGAATACCAGCTACAACATTGTATTTTTTGAGGTTCCCTGCCCAAAGCTGATACGTTTTATCAGGTGTAGGTTGGAACTGTGGGAAATAAGCTTGTTTCTGTAAAACAGCAGGATTTAATCTATCTTTGGGCACTGTAGGTGAACCTGTTGTTACCGCTGGAATAACTGTACCCAAATCACCTAAGAATGAATTTACACTGTTCACAATATCTTCTGAACTATTTCCTGAATACCAACCACCTTCGCCAATAATCCCCCAATACGCAGCTTTTTTTACATTCGTGTTAATTGTACCTAAAGCCGCAATATTTTGAGCTTGTGTTTTTGACTTATCAAAAGATTCCACATTATTAAAAGATGAACCAAAACCTACTATTGCTGTTTTGATTTTTAACGCTAATGGATTGTTGCTGCTATTATTTAATAATAAATTATTATTGAACGTATAAGCACAATTCCAGTCACTACCTGCCCCCCAAGAAGACGAGCAACTAAAACCCTGATCATTCAGAGCGTTTCTCATTAAATCCTGAGGAGCCTGACTATCAGTCGGCTCACCATCCGTTAAGACGTAAATACCCTGCCCACTACATTTTTTTATATCTTCTGTCTGCGTTAATGATTCAGGGGCACGATAACGGAACTCTTCTACTACCTTAGTTTCATTATAAGATTTTGGATAACCACTATTTGATGTTGCTGTACTAATCGACCAGTCTGAACGATAACAAGTACCATTATACAACGTTCCTCCACTTGATAATGGACTCTGAGCATTAGTCGTATTAAAGCGATATGAACAAGCGACCTGTTGAAAATTAGAACCCGATGGAACTGGGTTTGCTGTCGCTTGTGCAGCAAATGTTGTACATGCCCCAGACGTATTCCATGCTGTACAGGTTCTATACTTGATACCACTATTGTTATAGCTAAAATAGTATACGCTGTTGTTTCTCTGTGCCCTTCGTTGGGTATTCGTTCCCATCATATAAGATGCAACATCTGTAAAAGCTCTAAATGTTGGCGTAGTACTATCTGCAACCAAACCGCGAACTTCATCAATCAGAATTTGTCTTTGCGTTTTTCCACCAACGACCTCTCCCAAAGGGCGGGCTGGTATCCGAATATAACCATCATTTCCCTGAAATGTTGACAAACCAATGACCTTATCATCGGTTAATCTCACAATATTTTTGCTTGTATTACCATATAATAGATCAATCAATCCATCTTTTAAGCGCGTGATTCGGTCATAATATCTTGCAGCACTATTAGACGAACCATTTTGGCACCATCTACGCTCATAAGCAGCTACACCAGAAATATAAACCTCGGTCGTGCTGGTTCTCACTGTACTTGCGCTCACACCACTTGGTATATCACATGCTGATCCACCACCACTTGCATTGCGGTTCATACTGCCTGATAAATCCAGCAAAAGCATCAGAGTAATTTCACCAGACTTTGCTTCCTGATAAATATCAATATCACTGGCTTGGACTACACTTGTGATGACCATTCCCGAACTCAAAGCAGCAATAGTCGTTGCGAGTAACTTTTGAAAATAAAGCTTAGACTGTTTGCTTTCTTTCATTTTGTTTTTCATCTTTATGTACTCCCACTCAAGAGAAATTCTGGGTAATCGTGTATTCACTCACGTGTGTAGTAAACGGCACATTCAAACTTACTAAACATTCTGTAGCTGTCTTGAGCGGATTGTCTTTATCTTCTGTCCCTGAAGGAATCGTAGGAACTGTAGTATCATCAGGAATGGAAAGTTCATTCATACGCTCTTGTAAACAAACGTTAATCAAATTTCTATCTACGTTTGTTAAGCTTGGCATTAAAGAAATAGCAAAAATTTTTACGCGTTTAGCATCTTCAATTTGCGCCTCTTTAGGATCTGTGCCTCGCTGCCTGTCATAAAAAGCATCTTGCTCGATAGCCGTTGGAAACTTCACAGCAACTTGGGTCATGACTGCTTTCCGCCCACTGGTAAACCAGTTTCCTGAAACATTTGTACGTGCATCACAATAACCATCTGTTCCTAGTGCATTATGTGTCGGCTTTGTTTTACCAGACTCCCACTGCATAACACTTACTTTATTGATATCAAAGAAATTATCTTGATCACCGCGAAAGCAAAATACCAACTCTTTATCTTTATCACTTTCATTATTAATGTAACCAAACATACCACTTACACTGAAGCTTTGGGCTAAATTCTCGGCATGTTCAACATTGAAGAATGCTGCGTCTGAGTTTTGCATAACCAACTGTGCAACCTGACTATTTGTTGCTATATTCAATCCCACAATACTCTGGCGAATGGCAATCGTCCCAATCACCGTAATAGCCACCAAAAAAATAAGTACGACTATGAGTGTTGCACCGACCTGATTATTTTTCATTGACCACGCTCCCCAAAAACATTACGCAAAGCAATGGTTTGAGATACAACTTGCCTCACATATCTAGTGCTTGTATTTTCTGGTGTTTTTACTTTGATTGTTTGATCCAACACCACAAACTCCTGATCATTCTTTATGGCACTTTCCGAACCAACAGATTGTGCCGAACGCACCAACATTCCTAATTGAACAGATACGATTCGTGGACGAGGCGCTGCAAGATTTAAATAATCATTGATTGATACATAGCGACGACCTGCAACCTCATCACTTTGGACATTTAATAGCACTCTAAAGTGATCTACTCGTTTCATAATGATTTCACCCGCATCACCATAATTGGTAATACTTACAGGTGAACCATCGACAGGGTAATAACCAGCATCACATGCCAAAGCTAATGCCTGATTTGGTTCAGTGGTTTGTTTATTATTGTCTTCTCTTAAGAAGTAGCGCTGTACCACAATTTGCCGACCAAAAGGTGTCGCTGGATTTGCAACATCTTGTTCTAGTCGAAACTTTAAAGCATTTCCCTCACAATCGAACCCACCAACTAGATAATCAATAGCGCCTTCCCGAGTTTGTGTGTATAGAGGTTCATATTGAATCACCAATTGATCACTTTCAGCCTCCTCACCATCAATCGTGACATTAGATACTCCAGTCCACATCGGTGCCGTACCTGCAATCATTCCAGAACTACGTGAAAGTAAATTCACATTTGCAGTCGTGCCCGTAATTGATCGATTAAGGTTACTTAGTGATGTCGCTGGTGTAGTCGTTTCATCTAATGTTGCATTAACAGAGGATGTTAATACGATTCCCGCAGCAGCAGTTTCATCATTAATAATTGCTTTTGAATTATTGAGATTGGTTAACCGTATATCTTGGGTAATGTAATTTAAGCCAAAATTTGCATTATCCTGTATATCAGATACCCCTTGTTGCATGGATAAACTTCTTTGACCTGTCAAAAACAATAAAATCGCAGCCGCGGTAATAATCAAACCTAACGCTAGCGATAGCATGAGCTCTACCAATGTAAATCCTGAACTGGCTTTGATAAATCGTCGATTTACTGGCTCATATGCTGGAAGATTAGTTTGTATAGAATACTTATTATTGTTCATATTAATAAGTCTCCATAATCACGCATGTTGATGTCGGGTTATAGGCATTACCATTTGTACAATCTCCAGTACCATTGCCATCTGTGGCACTTGAATCACCCCATGCAACATAAATGCAACTTCTATTATTGGTGTTCTGACAATCCATGATGTTCATGGTCATACCAAGAGACGCTGCCCGATTAACTACTTGAGAAACATCAAAGTCGGCTAAATCAGTATCTGAACAACTTGTAGACGTGCAGTTGGTTTGAAATACTTTTTGTTTAGATGCAGTTTGCATCTCATCTTGATAAACAGAGAAAGCATTACGGTTAACGCGGATTCTTTCAGCTAGGTCCCGAGCAATTGAAATGGCTTGCACTCGAGATGTACTTTCTGCACTTGCCTCCAATGCACGGTATTGCAAAGCAACAAATCCCAATACCCCTATCGCCAAAATCATCAATGCTACTAATATTTCAACGAGACCGACGCCACGTTGATGATTTAACACGTTCATTAACATGTCCCCGCTTGCGTCTGCTGAATCGTTCCCATTTTGGATATACTGACTGTTTTAGATTTATTTCCGCCTGCCTTATCACAGATCTCAAATACATCGCTACTCGAATCAATTAATCGTTGGCAGACAGGGGGGGTGCTGTTGTCTGCAATACAAACCCCACCATTTAGATTAAAGAGAAGTGCAGTCGGTGAACTAGAAGACAAAACATTCTTAGACTCAGGTTGCCAGTTAAATTGCATTGCTGTGTTTGCAATCGGTGTTCCAGTTGAATCAGACTTTAACACCACTTTTATTGCACTACGCTCAAGCACTGCTTTTGCACGCGCTTCATTAAAAGTTGAGATCAGATTCTGAGTACTTTTATTAAGATTCTGTGTCAACATCATGCTATTAAAAGCAGGCACAGCCATCATCGCAACAATTGCCAAAACAGCAATCGTCACCATCAACTCAATTAAGGTGAATCCCCGACCTTTCCCCATGACCTTGTACCAATTTTTCTTGAATTTATGAGCTCTATATTAAATTTTATTTTTACAGAACCAATACAAAGCAGATAAGCACCAAAAAAAAACGGATGGAGTGTAACTCATCCGTTTCTAGTTCACATTTTTCTAATAAAATTAGGCTTGTATCACCTGTATGCGCAGCTCTTTTGGCAGACTAAAGGTAATGTTTTCTTCTGTACCTTGTAACTCTTTTGGCGGCGTTGCCCCCCAATCTTGTAAACGTTGAATCACTTGCTTAATTAAAATTTCTGGTGCTGATGCGCCTGCTGTAACGCCAATTTTATTCTCTGCTTTAAACCAGTCTTTTTCCAACTGATCTGCATTGTCGACCAAATAAGCCGCTTTACCCATACGTTCGGCTAATTCACGTAAGCGATTTGAATTAGAAGAGTTTGGAGAACCAACCACCAAGACCACATCACATTGTTCAGCTAAATCACGAACCGCATCTTGACGGTTTTGAGTGGCATAACAAATATCATCCTTACGTGGTCCTTGAATCTCAGGAAACTTACGTCTCAACGCATCAATTACTTTTGCCGTATCATCAATAGACAATGTCGTTTGCGTGACAAAAGCAACTTTATCTGAGTGTTTCACCACCAAATCATCAACATCCTGTTCATCTTCAACCAAATATATCGCACCACCTTTGGACTTGTCGTACTGTCCCATCGTGCCTTCAACTTCTGGATGTCCTTCATGTCCGATGAGGATCGCCTCTGTGCCTTCACGCGCATATTTGGTCACTTCAATATGTACTTTGGTCACCAAAGGACAGGTCGCATCAAATACCTTTAAACCACGCTGTTCCGCTTCTTGCTGTACCGCTTTTGATACGCCATGCGCACTAAAAATCACAATGGAATCATCAGGCACCTGATCAAGCTCATCAACAAAGACGGCACCACGCTGACGTAAATCATCAACCACGAACTTATTGTGTACCACTTCGTGACGTACATAAATGGGCGGATTAAAACATTCTAATGCTCGATTGACGATTGCTATAGCACGGTCAACACCAGCACAAAAACCTCGTGGATTGGCCAACACGATTTCCATAACACCCTCTCTCTCATCGTCCGAATATTTATACCAAACTATTTCGTTTAGCGGCACGCTACACTACAATAGCCAAGATATTTTATCATATCAGGAAAGTATCATGTCGGGTCTATTGTTTGTCGTTTCTGCTGCCTCAGGAACGGGCAAAACATCTTTAGTGAAAGCCCTTCTCGATCGAGTCAGCAACCTTCATGTTTCAGTCTCTCACACGACGCGCGACCAACGTCCTGGCGAATTAGATGGCGTTCACTATCATTTTACCAATAAAGAAACATTTTTAGCCCAAGTCGAACAAGGCGGTTTTATTGAATACGCTGAGGTATTTGGAAACTATTACGGGACCTCACAAGCCAAAGTAAAAGAGCAGCTACAACAAGGTCACGATGTATTATTAGAAATTGACTGGCAAGGTGCCGAACAAGTTCGTCGGCTTTTTCCAGAATCAAAACAAATCTTTATCCTTCCTCCAACACAGTATGATTTAAGACAACGTCTATCCAATCGCGGCACAGATTCAGTTGAAGTGATTGAGCATCGTCTGAGTTGTGCCGTCGAGGATATGCGTCATTTTGCCAGCTTTGACTACGTGATTATCAATGATGATTTCAATAAAGCGGTCCATGATCTAGAAGCGATTATCGGTGCCAACCGTTTAGAAACATTGCAACAAAGCAATCGTCATCAGCAATTGATTGAGAATTTAATTACGCTCCATCGCGAATAACTTGAGTCTTGACTAAAAGCCTTTTATACTACTTAGTCATTTCAGATGTATTGTTCAAACGAGACAACTTATGGCACGTGTAACCGTTGAAGATTGTTTAGACCACGTAGATAACCGTTTTGAGTTGGTACTGGTAGCGAGTAAACGTGCACGTCAACTCGCACGTCAAGGGATGGAACCCACTGTAGAATGGGATAATGACAAACCAACCGTGGTTGCTTTACGCGAAATTGCGATTGGTCATGTAACAAAAGACATTTTGAAACAACGCGATCAAGACTACCAAACATCAAATCTTGATATGGTATTGTCTACAAATTCATTAAACTTAGAAGGTTTTTCTTTCTAAGTCGAATTTACTTTGCATAGAAGCCCATTGTGAAGACACTGGGCTTTTTTGTTTGTTGAAATGTCAATAGATCCTGTTCTATATTGATAAAAGCAATATCTGTCATTGGAAAAATTTTCGAGTTTTTCTCCTGAACAAATTGACAAGTTTAGCAATATGCTTTTCATTAGAAGCTACAGCAAATATCCATAGACGCTATCATTATTGAATTCATGTTATAAAAGGTGTTTTTCTATGCCAGGCGAAGAGGTCAGCCAAGCCAAGCAACAGTTAAAAGTCATTATTGATGCCTATCTCAAAGATAGTGACGTCCTGCGTGTGCTTGCTGCCTGTGATTTTGCCGATTTAGCACATAGCGGTATTACGCGTAAAAGTGGCGAACCGTATGTCTTACACCCTATTGCTGTAAGTTGTATCTTGGCACATATGCGTCTCGATGCAGATACGCTTATGGCCGCGTTACTACATGATGTGATTGAAGATACTGAATTTAGCAAAGATGAAATTGGAGAAAAATTTGGACTGGTTGTCGCCGAACTCGTTGATGGCGTGACCAAACTGAGCCACTCCAGTGATAAAGAATATAACAAAGCCGCTTCTTTCCGAAAAATTCTGCAAGCCACCTTACAAGACCCACGTGTCATTATTATTAAATTGGCTGACCGCTATCATAATATGACTACGTTAGGGGCGCTGCGTCCTGACAAACGTGCTCGTATCGCGCAAGAGACTTTTGATATCTTTGTACCGATGGCACGTCTCGTTGGCATGAACGAGATGGCAGATAACCTAGAACATCTGTGTTATCAAAATCTTGATCTCGATATGTTCAATGATATACAAACCGCACTATTAGAAACCAAACCTAAACGCTGTGAATACCAAACCATTTGGGAACAAAAATTATCCGATTTATTAGAAGACCATAAAATAAAAGGTCGCATTAAAAAGAAAAATAACAATATTGAGTTGCTGCGCCATTTTGTAAAAAATGAAATTGATTTAAATGAACTGAGCCATAGCCACGCTTTTGAAATCGTTTTACAAAGCATTGCTGATTGTGATCGTCTGGTCACCGCTTTGAAAGACAATTTTCAAGTCTTACAATATCGAGACCATATTCGCCGCCCTTTACCGGGTGGTAATCAGTCATTAATGATCAAATTAAAAGGTGAAAAAACCACACTGTCTCTCACCATTCAAACTGAATTGATGCGCAAAGCCGCACGTTTTGGTGTGGTGCTGGGGGAAAACGCCCCTCAGGCTTGTCGATCAGCGATTCAAGCGTCTATGCAAAACCTGAATACGTTAATTGATAGTGATTGCGCCAAAACTACATTCAGCGATTTACTTGATTATTTACATCAAGAGAAAATCTGGGTGTATACCCCCCATGGACAGTTACATGAGCTGCCACAAGGCGCAACGGTGGTTGATTTTGCTTATTCAGCAAGCTTGTTTTTGGGCAACCATGCAGTCGGTGCCAAAGTCGATGGTGAGATTCGCCCCTTATCCACCCCACTCTATAGCGGTCAGGTGGTTGAGATCATTACCGATGTGCTGGCCACACCAAATCCAGATTGGCTGAGCTTCATTAACACGCAAAAAGCGCGTCGTGCTTTGCAAAATATGCTCAGAGATCAAGATATTGATGAACAACGCTTAGTCGGTCAACAAGCACTGAATCGAGCCTTAAAATTATTCCATCGCTCAATCAATGATCTTTCTCAGAACGATTGGATCAATGTTTTAGAATGGCGGCATTTAAGCAGCAAAGATACTCTCTTTGAACAAATTGCAGTCGGCGATCTGCTCCCACAACTGGTGGCAAATCATTTATTCGCTCAAGACCATCACACCCATATTCATGAAGGGTCCGATCGTTTAATTCTCGGTACTGAAGGCGTTGATGTCAAATATGCACACTGTTGCAATCCAGTATTAGGCGATCCGATCCAAGGACATTTGTCACGTCGGGGTCTAATCGTGCATCGTTCACGCTGTCGCAATCTACTGCATGAACAACATTTACATCCTGAAAATATCATGCCTTTATATTGGCAATCAGAAGAAATCGATGATGTTCGTTTTAGTGCTTATTTGTGTATACACATGGCGATGAACGATGAACAAATTTCAGATCTAATCTATCAATGTCGTAAGGCAAAGACAGGGGTCGAAATGGTTCACTCACAAGATCAAAAAACCTATGTCAATATCGTGGTGAATAATCGAAAACAACTTGCACAAATCATTCGTGACTTGCGTATGCATCTGAATTTCCCGCGCATTGAACGCTTGAATATACCCATCGTCCAGCCAGAAGTGGCTAAAGTAGTTTAATACGATCTGAAAACGACTCAGCAGTACTCAGTCGTTTCGCAGCTCTGCTTTTGTGTTAAAGTCGCTTTGCTTAAGATAGAAAATAATGACATAGGAGAGTTTAATGTCACGTCAAGTTATTCATACTGAACACGCCCCTGCTGCGATCGGAACCTATTCTCAAGCAATTCTTGTTGGCAATACGCTCTATCTTTCAGGTCAAATTGGCTTAGACCCATACAGTATGGAACTCGTGGATGGCATTGAGGCTCAGATTCGTCGAGTTTTTGACAACCTAAAAGCAGTATGTACCGCTGCTGGTGGGAGCTTAGCAGACATCGCCAAACTCAACATTTTCCTCACTGATCTCTCTCACTTTCAGTTGGTCAATCAGATTATGGGGGAATATTTCGCTCAGCCATACCCAGCACGTGCAGCACTTGGCGTAGCAAGCCTGCCTAAAAATGCATTGGTGGAAATGGATGGCATTGTGATTATTCCCTAAGAAATTAATTTATATTTTTCAAGCATATAAATAAAAATCATAGACACCACCGATAAAGTGGTGTTTTTTTATTCAAATTCTCAATAAGAATCCATCCACTATTCGAATGAAATTCATTGACAAACGATAACAATTATCAATAATATCAATTATCGCATTTATATTTGTGAATAGTCTGCCATGTATGTCTGTTTATGTCGTGGAATCACCGATCAAGATATCAAAGATGCCGTTGCCAACGGTACAGAGAGCTATCGTGAAATCCGCGAACAACTTGGCTTAGGAACCTGCTGTGGACGTTGTGTTCCTGAAGCACGTGCCATTATCAGTGAAGAACTCTCTGAAATTGCTGCACGTATCTCTGTTGCAGCCTGATTTATTTTTTAGATTTTTATAAAGCAAATTTCTTTCGTGTTTACGACTCCACCGCTTCTTGTCGAACCTTAACCCCTCTTCATCTAAGCGGTTTTTTTATAAAAATAATGTCTTGCAAGATTGCAATTACCTTACGCTGCTACAAGCACCTTGCTGAACGTCGAACTCCTCATGATTGTGATTTTCATTTGCCGTTCCATAAATTACTCGCCATAGCCCTCTTTGTTGATTAAAATCATATAAATTGCCTTAGTGACTAGGGCATCAACTTGGTGTTTTATGGAGCAAGCGCAATGAAAGGCAATCGTGAAGTGATCAATCAGCTGAATCAGGTGCTTTATCATCATTTAACTGCAATTAACCAATATTTTTTACATTCTCGTATGTTTAATGACTGGGGCATCGAACAACTCGGATCAGCTGAATACAAAGAATCTATTCGTCAAATGAAACATGCGGATAAAATCATTGAGCGTGTTTTATTCTTAGAAGGCTTGCCAAACTTACAGCATCTCGGCAAATTATATATTGGTCAGCATACTGAAGAAGTGCTGAATTGTGATATTCGTAAGGTGAAAGAGAATATTGCGACGATTCAACAAACCGTCGAGATTGCAGAAGTCGAACAAGACTATGTAACGCGTGATTTAGTCCAAGAGATTTTAGAGAAAGAAGAAGAATATCTAGATTGGCTCGACACTCAACTTGATTTGGTTGAAAAGGTTGGCATCGAAAATTACATTCAAAGCCAAATTTAGAAACAAAAAAAACCTTTCAAAATTTGAAAGGTTTTTTATCGCTATTACGTTTTAGGCTGACCAATCACCTGCTCTAAAGTAAATTGCTTTTTATAGAGCCGATTCCAAATCTCAATATATTGCTGTGCCTCAGCTTCTTTACCATTATATGCCAGCAACTGTGCATATTTTTTTAGATTAAAAGGCGTCGCTTTATTCTTCACTATTTTGCCGATTATCATTAATTCATGCTCAGACATCACTGTATTCGGTGAGAGTGCAATCCAGTTGAGACGCCACTCAAACTGGGTTAACAATAAGATCTCTGAACTCCCGAGAATACGCGCAGTAGGCGGCTTTTTCGCAAAAACTAAACGGCTATTGTCTTGATAAAGCTTATAGTCCCGCCAAATAAGCAGAAGTACAATAAGACTCAGTACCCAAACACAACGCGAGATATTTTTATATATTTCAATTCCTTTTAAATTCGGTGTTTGCGCCTGAATCAAGCCCAATAAAAAACCCATTGGCAATAAGAAATAAGCATAACGCTGTGGAAACTCAAGCATGGCATGAATCAGAATTGCAACGACCATCAACATGGCAACAATTGAAACAGTGTCTTTACTGCATTGATTTAACCAAAACAACCACAGTGTGATATAGCCAATAATCAAGAGACCCAGTGGAATCCCATTCCAAACCAGCAAGTCCAATAAAATGTTATGCGAGCTATTAAACCAAACTTGCACCGTATTGAACTGAATGCTCTCCACCACTGCCACACTGGTTTGATTCCAGCCATAGCCCCACCACGGTTGTTCGGCAATGGCATGCAGCATCTGCATCCACATCCCTAGACGTTCATGCCCTCGACTCGCTCGATCGACAATAGAAGCCGTTTTGGTTACATCTGTAAGCTGCTCAGCTGCGATCCATTGCGTCAACAGTGGTAAAAGGTAACCTGAGATCAATACAAAGGCTGCACACCAAAAAACAAGTTTAGGGAAATTGAGTTGTGGGCTATTTCGATATTGCTTATAAATCCAATAAATGAAAACAAAAATGAGTACCATCCATGATGTTCTAGATTGGCCTAGACTGATCGCAAATAGAATCAATAGACTGGATGGAATCAGCAACCATAAGGCTGCTTTTTGTTTTTCATACAGATAAAGCCCCCCAAACAATCCAACAATCAAAAACGTTGCCATATTGTTGGGTTGCCCAAAATTAGCAAAAGGACGGCTGCCTTTAAGTTGATTGACAACACTCAAGCTGGATTCTAGTTCTAACCATTGCGTGATTGCCATTAGGCTAGTGATCACAGCCGTTGCAAGTACCAGATAGCTAAATCCTTGCATCAACTGCTCACGTCGGTTTGGCTGCTGTAGCGACAGATTAAAACCAAGCAGGATCATTAACCAAAATGTAAATAGATAGAATGAACTCAGCAACGCGACGCTTAAGTCTCCAATCAAACCAAAGCTCCATTGCAGCATTGGAATCACAATGATAGGCAGCATCCATAACTGGGCTTTAGGTACTTTTATATTTTGACTCAAGGCTAAGGTAAAAAGTGCAATCCCCGCAGCAAAACCAGCGAGATCGCTCGAAAAAGTCACCCATGGGTAAGTATGGAATGGCGAGAGCCATGCAAAGCCAAGTAGAGCACTGGCGAGAAGAAAACAGAGAGCTTGCATAAGGTTAAATAAAAATAAGGCTTCGCGGTAGTATATAACGAAGCCATTTTATTGATCTCAATTTGGTGTCAAAAACTACATTTTTTAATCAAGGGGGATAATCATTGGTTCATCCACATTGTTTGGTTTGTGGATTCAATGTCTGCACCCTTTTCAGTAACTTATTTCCACGGTCTTAAATCTACGATTTTGATCACGTCACCTGTTTGTTTATTGATTAAGACCGTCATATCTACCGCTGTGGCTTTAAGTGGCACGAAAGCATTGGCTTGTGGGTTATTGAACTAAGATTTTCTGCACGGACTGCTGATCATTAAATGCCTTGACACACCTTGGGCAAAAACCTTTGTTGAATATTAGTTGAAATACAATTCCATTCCATCCCTCCAACTTTTGAGGTCATAGCAATTTGTATCTGCTTATTTTCTAAAAACGGCGAAATTCTTATATTATTGAAACTTATTGTAAAAGCACAATCAGCTCCAGCGTAAGTACTTATTACAACAGATTCCAAATAACGAGTTCGGATTGTCCCCACATTATCTAGAGAAAAATCACTCAACGTAGGACAACTTCCTTTCTCCATATAAATATTCGCCATCTCCACTTTATAAAATGAAGCTACACTAAACACTTCTGTTACTTGAGAACGCGCAATATACTCTTGATAAGCAGGAACAGCTGTTACAGCTAAAATCCCTACTATTGCTACTACAACACTTATCTCAATGAGTGTAAATCCTTTTTGATGCCTCATAAGAACACCTCTATATCAGTCTACTTATGAGATAGCATTTTTCATACCAAAAAATTATTCATTTATTTTCAATTAGATAAAAAAAATCTCAAAACAAAAAAGCATATATTGTATAGAAATAACATTTTTTGTCATTCATTGAATCTTATTTCCAAGGTCTTAAATCTACAATTTTGATTACTTCACCTGTTTCTTTATTAATAAGAACAGTCATATCTACTACATCAGTTTTTAGAGGAATAAAGGCTGTCGCCTGTGGATATTTGCTAAGAGTTTTTTGTACAAGCTGTGAAGCATTATATTGGCTTAATAACTCTAAACCTCGTGCTTCTTGTTGTGTTTTCGACCTAACCACTGATAGCTCAACATAACGTTCAGGACGATGAGAGAGTAAAATTCCATTCAAAACCTCATCAAACATGTCTTTTTGTTTTTGTTCTAAATTTTCTGATAATTTAATGGCTGCAAATTGTGGGCTTAGTATAGATACTTTTTGAAATCTGACTTCTGCTTGTTTAATATTTTTATTATAAACCTCATTACTTCGAACAACTTCGAACTGATCAACATTAAAAATTAACCATACAGGACGCCCTTGCTGGATTGTATACACACCGTAGACCAGCGCAGATAACTGAATCAATATAATCACAGTTAAATCCATTTTTAAAGTCTTTTTACCTTCTTTATAAACCAACCAACCTAAAACAGGGCCGACAATTACATCAATCGTAAGCAATATTAAAAAGATATGAGTTACACCAACAGCCGTAGCCAATGGGAAAGGGTACCATATAAAAAAAACTACCCCTACCACAACTAAAGCGATTAGGAATGAAGTAAATAGATGGCATAAGAAAAAACTAAGTCGCTTTGACATATAATATCCCCAATTCAAAACTTGATTTTAGAAAATAAAAAAGACTGGATAACCAGTCTTTTTTATTTTAAATATTAATTAGATTTTGCAACTAGCAGGCAAATAACGAGACTCAATATCAGTAGGAGTTGTTGGTGCTGTAGCCATAGTTAAAGAAGCTGGAGCTGTCGCTGTACCACAAACCCAAGTAATATTACCAGCATTATCAACACCAGGGCTTAATGTCAAAATTTGAGTGTCAATTGCTGCACTTGCTTTTTGTGGTGCTGTTGCACTGTAAGTAACAATGATATTACCAGCTTCAACAGCAATTTGACTTACATAGTTACCATTATTATCAGCGGCTGCCGCACCAACTGTACAGTTTGCTGGTGCAGGGGTTTGACCACAAATAGCCTCAGCATTATCAACTGCCCAACGTCCTGTTGTTGAATAAAAATCCCCAACAGCTGTTTTTAATCCAGATGATAATGAAAGGCCTTCAGATACTTGTGCACGCACGGTATAGTCTTGATACGCAGGAATCGCTATCGCAGCCAAGATACCGATAATCGCGACAACGATCATTAATTCAATAAGAGTAAAACCCTTTTGCATTGTGTTCATAACATTTCTCCAATGTATAAATTTTTTATAAGCTTTTTTTCAGCTACTTTGTATTCAGCATGTTTCATGCCAGCTCCTAGCTTAGCCAATTTTAACTTAAAAAAACAGAGACTTAAATATTATTAGCAACGATCAGAATTAATGCAAATTAGACACATTATGAAAAAAAATGACAAATAATGTCATCTCCCTCTCATTATCAGCCTTGAATATAAGAACCAATTTTGACTGCTTTCTAATTGTTTTAATATTGAGCGAAATAGGTCACATAAAAAAAATTGTAACTGTCTCTACCACTCATCGCCAAATAACATCCGTTTATCACTAGGCGATATACCCCTAAATTAAACGACACAATTAAATCTAAGCAAGTGGCCAAATATTGAATTTCTCAAAGTCTCATTTATCAACGAAAGGTCAAATGTTTGCAGTGAAACCAACCCTATTAATTCAAAATAATCGGCTCATTGCTCAATTCATTATTTTGATCAGAAATAGGTTGATCATAATAGATCGCCAACACCTGACCGATTTCCTGAATACCAGCCAAAACACCCTGTTGATATTGCTGCTGTTTTAGTTTTTCTATAATCAACTGACAAATCTGCTGCCATGTTTCAGCATCTGTTGCATTCTTTAAACCTCGATCAATCACAATCTCGACTTTGCGCTCACATAGATTTAAATAGAGCAATACGCCACTATTTAACTCAGTATCCCAAACACCTAACTCCGCAAAGAGCTGCTGTGCACGTAACCGCGTATCCTGATGATAGGCTTGTGAGCACGGGATATGTCCCTCGATCACCACTTGTATCTCACCAACATGTCCATGCTCAGCCTGCTGTACAGTCTGTGCAATCTCTAAACGATTTTGCTGAGTAAAATAGCGATGCGTGGCAGAAATATACAAAAAATGCTTGAACCAGCGTTTAAGGCTAGGTTGGACTCGTTCATCCAGTTTGGGCTGGGTAATAATCTGTGTTGTATCTGTTTTCGTTACCATGAGCCTGATGCTCCTCCACCGCCAAAACTACCGCCACCACCACGATATCCACCACCGCTTCCGCCGAAACCTCCGCCGCCGCCACGTCCACCACCTGATAAGAAGGCTTGGAAAATCAGTTGCGCCAGTGAGGTAATTAATAAAAAGAACACACCGATACCTAACAATAAGCTCATCAAGATGCCAGCCCCATTGACCAAGCCAGCCACGGCTGCGGCAACACCCGCAGTAGATGCACTTAAACGTTTACCCACAATCAATGAACCCACAACGCCTGCAATCAAGATAAACAAAGCCATTGAAAGACTATTGTCTTTGGCTTGTTGCTGTTGCAATGCTTGCTCATGGCGCGCTTTCAAATCCTGTGCCGCTTGTTGTGCAACTTCAGGGTCTAAATTGACGATCCGTGTGATCTCATCCAAACCCGCTGAGATGCCTTGTGCATACTGACCTTGTTTAAATGCAGGTGTGATCTGATTGCGAATAATCCGACTCAGCACCACATCAGGTAAAACCCCTTCCAAACCATAGCCCGTCAGAATTTGAATGTTACGATCATTAATCGCAATGGCGATGAGCAAACCATTATCACGTTTCGCTGAACCGAGTTGCCATTTCTCACCCGTCCTTAAAGCAAAGTCAAAAATGGCTTCCTGACCTGTTGTTGGCACGATAATCACACCAATTTGTGCCTTACCCTGCTGATAGAGACTGAGAATTTTTTGGTTCAATTGCTGAGTTTCAGCAGCACTCAATATATTGGCTTGATCAATAATCGGCTGATTTAAAGTGGGTAAACCGCGTATGGACTCCCCCTCAGCCATATCATCTGCAACCTTGGGTAGGTCTGGAGCAGTATTATTGCTACTGACCGGTGCAGTGGATTGATTTTTTTGTTGTTCTTGGATGATTTTACCTGCAATCAGCACATCACTTTGGTCTGTTGCTGTTACTTGCTCTGCCCACACTGTATGTTGAAAACAAAGTGCTGTAAAAAGAAGGATGAAAGCAGCGTAAATCCGCTGCGTCCATGCTTGCTTTGACGTTTCCATCATACAGTGACTCCCGACAATGCCAATTTAGTTAAAAGAAACGGTTGGCGCTTGCTCAGCAGACGCTTCTGCCTTGAAATTTTCTTTGGTTTTCATCCCAATCACTTTGGCCGTCATCACCTGTGGGAATTGACGCGCATAAGCATTGTAATCTTGTACCGTTGTAATATAACGGTTACGTGCTACAGCAATACGGTTTTCCGTACCTTCGAGCTGTGCTTGTAAATCCCGAAAATTTTCATTGGCTTTGAGATCTGGATAGTTTTCTGAAACCGCAATTAAACGAGACAATGCACTTGTCAATTGACTCTGGGCTTGTTGATATTTTTCAAATAAGGCTGGGTCTTCTAAAACCTCTTTATCTACTTTTAGACCTGCCACATTGGAACGTGCTTGAGTTACTTCAACCAAAACTTGTTCTTCATGTTTGGCATAGCCTTTCACCACATTGACTAAATTCGGCACGAGGTCAGCACGACGTTGATATTGGTTTTGCACTTCTGACCAAGATGCAATCACCGCTTCATCTTTGACTTGCAAGGTATTATAACCACAACCTGTAAACAATAAACTGCTTGCCAATACGGTTGCGAGAGCGGTTTGTTTCATAGCTTTCATAAAGTTTATCCTCAAGTTTTTCTTTATATTTTTGCGATAATTCATTGTAATGTGATTTTTTGCAGACTGTGTAAAGTTTATTAAAGTTGTTTTATTTCTCTTTAAATAGACTCCTTTCATCAATCCCCTTGCGGAACTTCAATGGTTCCTCATTCTCCCTCTAGGAGAGATACAAAGAGGGTGTCAATAATGATAAAGAGATCTAATAAAAAATGGCATTACATCAAGGTTAAGATATAATGCCGTGCTAAGCAAAGTATTAAAGTCTGCATGTCTAAGATTTTATTCTTATTATTTAGGGTCTGTACCTGTTAACTATAAAGCTTAGAAGCAGTTTCTTCCTGAAAACTAAGCATGCCATATTCATCCGCCATCCGTGCTTTCCAGTAATTAACCAATTTCGTATAGTCATGCTTGGCTGGATGGAAATCAGCTTGATAATAAGATAAATACTCTGGTATCAATTGAATCAACATTTTACTGACTAGATAAATCCCAAATAAATTACCACCCACTTTCGGTAAGCTTTTCCATTTATCTTGCCAAAGCAAACGGGTTGTTCCATAAAAAACCAAACTCGCAAAACCCGTAGTCACGCTACGCATCAGCAAACGTCGAATTCGATCATCCCCATACACCTCTTCATAAACATCAAATGCCACTGAACGATGCTCGATTTCCTCAATTGCATGCCACACCCATAACTTCATCGCATCCTCATCCAAGGTGCTTAAAAGCTCAGGATGCTTGAGAACATAGCCCCCTAGCATCGCAGTGAAATGTTCAAAAGCACAGGTCAAAGCAAGTTGAAGTTTTGGATGGACTTTTCTTAAGGACTCATCCTGTTTAGCGATCCAAGCTTGAAAACGATCGAGGTTATAATCATCACGTCGCCATGCATCATTAAACTCACTATGCGCTTTGGAATGCATGGCTTCCTGTCCAATGAATGCCGCGATCTTTGCTTGTAATTGTGGATCTTGAACTTTGTCTCTGACATTGCGGACACTATTGACAAAAAATTGCTCGCCAATCGGAAAAGTTGACGAAAGTGCCGTCAAGAGATGCGACATCACAGGTGAGTTGGCAAAATAATGTCGTTTAATTTTTTGAGGATTAAACTGCAAGCGTCGTACAGTAATCCCTAATGCTTTTGGACGATTTAAATAGTTTTTTTCTGTGTTGGTCTTTGCAAGAGCCATTTGATTGCCTGCATCATTTCCATACTGATATTCAGTATTACGCTGGATATAACCTCAAGGACAGGGCAAAAAAGCTTATTGAACTGGCAAAAATGACCAAAAAGATAAAGTGTGGCATGAAGTTGGAAACAATACGAACTTATTATTCAATTATAGTTCTGTGGTTGGCTGCGCTCTACAATCCAAAATTCGCCAAATCTGTATTTCAGTTCCTAGAACCTTATAATAAATCGCATAAGGAAATCTTTTTGCAAGTAACCGATAGTAAGCCAAATACTGTGAATGAATGCCCATATAGAGCTGTAATGATTCAATATCGGCAAACATGGAATCTAAAAAATATTCACCCAAGTCCTGTTGTTGTTTTTCATAAAAATCTCGACCTCTTTCTAAGTCCTGAATCGCTAAATCGAGAATACGAATTTTCATGTTTTCTTCTGCAATCGTTTTTTAGCATCTTGCCAGTCAACAAATTGATTTTGCTTCGTTGCAACCAGTGCTTCTGTTTTTTGCAAAACATCCGCATGCCATTGCGGAGAAAGCAAATCCGACTCAGTCGATAAATCTTGCCACAATCGCTCAATTAATTGTAATTTTTCAATTTTTGTGAGCTGATCAATAGGAAATGCTGTAGTCATCTTCTCATCCAAAAAATTTCGAATTAAAGACAATCTACAGCATTTTTATTTAAAGCGATAGCTTAGGATTGTGAATTACACACCAAGATAATCCAAGATACCTTCAGCAGCTTCGCGACCTTCCCAGATTGCGGTCACAACAAGATCAGAACCACGTACCATATCGCCACCCGCGAAAATCTTCGGGTTGGAAGTTTGGAATTTAAACTCTTGTTGTTCCACTGCAACCACACGACCCGAACCATCTAAATTCACATTTGCAGTAGAGAACCAATCCGCTGGACTTGGACGGAAACCGAAAGCAAGTAATACTGCATCTGCTGGCAATACTTCTTCAGACCCTGGAATTGGTTCAGGACTACGACGACCACGACTATCAGGCTCACCCAGTTGAGTGGTTACGAATTTAACGCCAGTCACTTGACCATTTTCACCCACGATTTCAATCGGCTGACGATTGAATAGGAATTTCACCCCTTCTTCATAGGCATTCTTTACTTCACGAGCAGAACCCGGCATGTTGCTTTGATCACGACGGTAAGCACAGGTCACATCATGCGCACCTTGACGTAGCGAGGTACGGTTACAATCCATCGCGGTATCACCACCACCGAGCACGATCACTTTTTTACCGTCTAGGTTGATGTATTCACTTGGATCTTTTTCCCAACCTTGACAACGATTGACGTTGGCAATCAAGAAATCTAATGCATCATAAACGCCATCGAGATCTTCACCGGGGAAACCACCTTTCATATAGGTATAAGTTCCCATGCCCATGAATACGGCATCATATTCAGCTAACAACTGTTCAATGCTAACGTCTGTACCAATCTCAGTATTTAAACGGAATTCGATGCCCATCCCCGTAAAGATTTCACGGCGACGCTTCATGACATCTTTTTCCATTTTAAACTCTGGAATACCGAATGTAAGAAGACCACCAATCTCAGGGCGTTTATCAAATACCACAGGTTTAACACCACCGCGTGCAAGAATATCGGCACAACCTAGGCCTGCTGGGCCTGCACCAATAATCGCAACTTTTTTGCCTGTCGGCTTTACCCCAGACATATCTGGACGCCAGCCTAAAGCGAACGCCGTATCATTGATATATTTTTCAGCATTTCCAATCGTGACTGCACCAAAACCATCATTCAGGGTACATGCACCTTCACACAAACGGTCTTGTGGGCATACACGACCACAAACTTCTGGCAAAGTATTGGTTTGATGGCAAAGTTCAGCCGCTTGGAAAATTTGACCTTCGGCAATCAGCTTCAACCAGTTTGGAATGTAGTTATGTACTGGACATTTCCATTCGCAATAAGGGTTACCACAACCTAAACAACGATGTGATTGATTTGCCGCCACATCCGCAGTAAAAGGTTTATAAATTTCCACAAACTCTGCTTTGCGGACAGTAATATCTTTTTTCTCTGGATCTTGACGTGCTACATCCAAAAATTGAAAGTCATTATTGAGGCGTTCTGCCATGTCTCTCTCCGTGGGTAGGCGCAGCGATGTCATTCACCTCTGCACCTGCCTATGTCTTTGCAGTCGTAGAATTATTGTGGATCAGCTTGAGTTGTTTTCAAAAGCGTTTGCAAATTAGCAGCTTTTGGTTTTACAAGCCAGAATTTACGACTATAGAAGTCGAACTCATTACGGATTTTGTAGGCCCAAGCACTACCTGTCTCTTGGATATGCTCATCAAGAATACGCAATAAATATTCTTTATGATCTTCCATCGCCTCAGTCGAAATACGATTTAGATCAATGAGTTCATGGTTGTAGTAGTCAACAAAGTCATTATCAAGGTCGAGTACATAAGCAAAACCACCCGTCATACCTGCACCGAAGTTATGGCCCACTTTACCCAGTACAGTCACGACACCGCCAGTCATGTATTCACAACAATGGTCACCTGCACCCTCAATCACCGCAAAGGCACCTGAGTTACGAACTGCGAAACGCTCGCCCGCAGTACCTGCTGCAAAGACCTTACCGCCAGTCGCACCATATAAACAGGTATTACCAATAATCGCCGTATTTTGAGTTTGGAAAGGTGAACCTTTGGGTGGGAAGATCGAGACACGACCACCTGCCATACCTTTACCAACATAGTCGTTGGCATCACCTTCAAGTTTGATATGCAAACCACCTGCATTCCACACACCCAATGATTGACCTGCCGTACCGACAAGATTCATGACCACTGGGCTATTTTCCATGCTCAAGTTGCCGTAACGACGGGCAATTTCACCTGAAATACGTGCGCCAATCGAACGATCACAGTTACCCACTCTGAAGTTAAATGAACCGCCCGTACCCGCTTCAATCGCTGGCAACATTTCTGCCACCATTTGTTCAGCCAATAGACCTTTATCAAAAGGTGCATTGCCCTGAACTTGGCAATATTGCGCCTTGCCTTCCGCTGAAGGGTGAGACGTTAATAATGCACTCAAATCCAAATGTGCATGCTTTTCAGTTTCACCTGAAATAACTTCGAGCAAATCAACACGCCCAATCAAATCTTTCAGCGATGCAACACCCAATGCCGCCAATAATTCACGCGTTTCTTCAGCAATAAACTTGAAGAAGTTAATCAGCATTTGTGGCTCGCCAATATAATGCTCTTCACGCAAATGATCTTGCTGCGTTGCCACACCTGTCGCGCAGTTATTTAAGTGACAAATACGCAAGTATTTACAACCGAGCGCGATCATTGGGGTAGAACCAAAACCGAAGCTTTCTGCCCCCAGAATTGCAGCTTTAATAACATCAAGACCCGTTTTTAAGCCACCATCGGTTTGCACACGGACTTTACCGCGAAGGTCATTTACGCGAAGGGCTTGATGCGCCTCACTTAAACCCAATTCCCACGGCGAACCTGCATGATGAATGGAAGACAGTGGCGATGCAGCTGTACCACCGTCATAACCTGAAATGGTAATAAAGTCAGCGTATGCTTTTGCTACGCCTGCTGCAATCGTACCTACGCCCGGTTCAGACACCAATTTGACTGAAACCATCGCTTGTGGATTGACTTGCTTTAAGTCAAAGATCAATTGCGATAAATCTTCAATCGAATAAATATCGTGGTGCGGTGGTGGTGAAATCAAAGTCACACCCGGAACTGAGTAACGTAAACGTGCAATTAAGCCATTCACTTTACCACCTGGCAACTGACCACCTTCACCCGGTTTTGCACCTTGCGCTACTTTGATCTGTAAAACTTCAGCAGAGGTCAAATACGCTGGTGTTACACCAAAACGACCTGAGGCAATTTGCTTGATTTTCGAGTTACGAATCGTGCCATAACGCGCAGGATCTTCACCGCCCTCACCAGAGTTTGAACGACCACCAATGGTATTCATTGCAATCGCAATCGCTTCATGTGCTTCTGGTGATAATGCACCTAAAGACATACCCGCAGAGTCAAAACGTGGCAAAATATCTTCAATGCTTTCAACTTGATCTAATGCAATCGAATTAGTGGTTTTTAACTTGAATAAATCACGAATCGTTGCGATTGGACGATTGTTGACCAGCTCTGCATATTCTTTAAAGTCCTGATAATCACCTGAACGAACCGCTTTATGTAATGTGTTAATTACATCTGGGTTAAACGCATGGTATTCCTTACCAAATACAAACTTGAGCAAACCACCTTGATCAATTGGCTTACGATGCTGCCAAGCTGTGGTTGCTAATTTTTGCTGGTCTTTTTCTAAATCTGCAAATGTCGCACCTTGAATACGGCTTGGTACGCCAAGGAAACATTGATCCACCACTTCAGAGGATAACCCCACCGCTTCAAACAATTGACCACCGCGATAAGAAGCAACGGTCGAAATTCCCATTTTAGAAAGAACTTTGAGTAGCCCCTTCTCAATCCCTTTACGGAAATTTGCTTGCGCGTAGATTGGATCACCCAATAACTCACCTTTGGCAATCAAATCATTGATCACATCATAAGCTAAATATGGGTAAATCGCTGTTGCGCCAAAACCAAGCAATACCGCGAATTGATGCGGATCACGTGCATATCCGGTTTCAACCAAGATATTCGCGTCAGTACGTAAACCAGTCTTGATTAAATAATGGTGTACTGCACCTGTTGCCAATGCAGAATTTGCAGGCAAGAAACCTTCACGGAAATTTTTATCCGTTAATACGATCAGCGTTTTACCATCACGAACCGCTTGCGCTGCTTTTTCACAAATACGGGTAATCGCCGCTTGTAGACCTTCAGTTTCAGCATAGTTCAGATCAATATCTACAACTGCATAGCCTTCACGTTGTTTTTCAACGTCACGAAGCAACTGCATCTTCGCATTTGACAAGACAGGACTTGCAATGATGATACGATCAGCATGCTCAGGTCCTTGTTCAAATACGTTCTGTTCACGACCGATGCAGGTTTCCAAGGACATCACAATTGATTCACGTAATGGATCGATTGGTGGATTGGTCACTTGCGCAAACTGTTGGCGGAAGTAATCAGAGACATGACGCACTTGGCGTGACAACACCGCCATTGGGGTATCATCCCCCATTGAACCGACAGCTTCTTGACCACTTTCTGCGATTGGGCGTAACAATTGATCGCGCTCTTCAAATGTCACCATAAACATTTTTTGAGCCGCTTTTAATGCATCACCTGTGAGGCCTTGATCAATGAGTTTTTCTTCAAGCTCAGGATTTGCTTTTAAGCGAATAGAATGATCACGCAACCACTCACGATATGGACGCATGTTTTTAAGGTGATTGCTGACATCTTTGGTATCCAGCACTTTACCTGTCAACGTGTCTACAACCAAGATTTGTCCCGGACCAACACGACCTTTCGACACCACATCTTCAGGTTGGTAATCCCATACGCCAATTTCAGACGCAAGGGTAATATAATCATTTTTAGTGATCACCCAACGTGCTGGACGTAAACCATTACGATCCAACATACAGATCGCATGACGACCATCTTGAACCACCAAACCTGCTGGGCCATCCCATGCTTCCATATGTTTCGAGTTGAACTCATAGAAAGCACGTAAATCAGCATCTAAAGTTTCAACGTTTTGCCATGCTGGTGGTACTAGCATACGTAAAGCACGGAATAAGTCCATGCCACCGCCCACCAAGATTTCCAGCATATTATCCAAGCTTGAAGAATCCGAACCTGTACGGTTTACGATTGGATTTAACTCAGTTAACCCTGGTAATAATGGGTTTTCAAATTTTGGTGTCCGCGCCAATGCCCAGTTACGGTTTGCGGTAATGGTGTTAATTTCACCATTATGCGCAAGATAACGGAACGGTTGAGCCAATGGCCAACGCGGTAGAGTATTGGTCGAGAAACGCTGATGGAACACCACAATATGTGAAGTCAAACGCTCATCCGCTAAGTCTGTATAGAAGTCAGCAATCGCTGCTGGCATCATCAAACCTTTATAAGTAATCACCGTTGTGGCTAATGTGGTGACATAAAATAATGGATCATTATGTAATTGTTGTTCTGCACGACGACGTGCTAAAAAAAGCTTACGGTTAAATTCAACCTCAGTTACACCCATTGGACAGTTCACAAGAATCTGTTCAAAAACAGGCAAAGACTGTAATGCAATTTCACCTAAAGCATCGTTATTCGTTGGTACAACACGCCATGTTGCAACCTTTAAGCCTTCCGCTTCAATTTCTTTATTGAGAATATTCTTTGCATTTTGCGCTAGCGCAGGATCAATATTTAAAAATACGGTACCAGCAGCAAAAACCTCAGTTAGAGTTACACCTAGTTTCTGCGCTTCGTCACGGAAAAATTGTTTCGGCATAGCCAATAACAATCCGCACCCATCTCCTGTCTTACCATCAGCGGCAATACCACCACGGTGCGTCATGCAACTTAAACTGTGAATCGCGGTTTCAACTAAATGATGGCTTGATTCACCTTTCATGTGGGCGATCAAACCAAAACCACAGTTATCCTTAAACTCATCAGGTTGATATAAACCTTGAGCGGGAGCTACAGTATTAGGCGATGGCATGTGCATAGCGTACCCTTCTTTAAACATGGCTCTTTCGAGCAACAAACAATCAATTCATTTTCTGCGATATTGCCGATTAACTCATATAAAGTTCAATGCTTCGCGAAAACATTTTTACTGGCGGATTTGCAATATACGCCTTTCTTTTATAAGAATCAGCGCATTTACCATATAAAGTGTTTTCAGTTATTACACCTTAAAAAGGCTTTGTAAAGCAGAAAACTTTCCATTTCACTAAATTAATGAACCATTTAGCACAGGAAAAGATGATGAACAGACAAAATAGCACCACAAAATAGCACCACAAAATAGCACCACAAAATAGCACCACAAAATAGCAAAAAACATGCCAACAAAGCACAAATTTACTAAATCGTTAAAAAAGTTAAAATAACTTTAAATTATAGGAAGTAAGTGCGATCGCAGAATGAACAAAAACGCACCAAAAAGCAGCCACATGCTACAAAAAGAATCATGCAGGCATCATATTAGTGCAAATCTAATTAAACGGATCGCTGATTTCTCGTCTTGAAGAATCTGAATTTTCTTTTATTTTTTCAGCATTTGAAGGCGCTGGAGGGGTGGAATGATTTTGCTGAACACTGACCACATTTCCTTGCGCATCTCGCTGAGTCACGGTGGTTTTAACTGTTGTCGATGCATTGGTCGTTGCACCATTATTTACCGATGCTGTTGCTGATGTTCCCATTAACAAGGACTCATCAACTCGGGGCAACGCAGCTGGCTTCAATTGAATAGCATAGAGTTGATTGGTCGCCAATTTCATTTCATCAGCACCCAAATCATTGACAAAATCCACATAAGTCGCGAGCCGCTGAGCCTTCGGTTGAATAGACTCGGGGAGTGCTAAAGCCAATTGGGAGAATTGACGATTTGCATCTTCTGCACTAGAGAACACACCATAAGCTAACACATATTGTTCGACTTGATCCTGACCACTCAAACGAAAATAAATGAACTTTTTGCGATCTGCACGATTTAACAAAAAGTTTTTAATGATCGTCTCATTTGAACTACGAAAAATCTCCATCACCCACTGACGTTGATTTTCTTTGACAAATTTAGTGCCACGAAACTCTGGTGTATGTTCATTGGTTACAACAACTCGGGCAGTTAAATCCAATGGTCGGACTGCATCTGAGAGCGCGCCTAAATGCGTTGTAGCCGCAACTTTCTCAGGCTGTATCTGAACAGGTACTTCAATCTTAGATGGCTGCTCGACTTCCACCAAGGCATCACTATCGGTAACACCCCAAAATATCAATGCGGCAATTAAACAAGCCAGTGCAAAAACCAGCCAGCTATATTGTTGAATATTTTGCCAAATTGATCGTGACACAGCCATGCTTTCCCTTCGTGATTTATGATGCAGATTGATTTGCTAAAATAGATTGCTTCATGAGCTCAACATCAAAATCTTTCGTAATTATGGCTTGCCCTAATTTCTCAAGCAAAACTAAACGCAGCTGACCATTTAAGACTTTTTTGTCATGCGACATGTAAGCCAAAAATTCATCTAATGGAATTTTCGGACATGATATCGGTAAATGAGCACGTTGAATGATTTTTTTTGTACGTTGCAGATCTTCGGCTGAAATCCAACCAAGACGCTGCGATAAATCTGCCGCCATCACCATACCTGTCGCAACAGCTTCGCCATGCAACCACACCCCATAGCCTAAATAGGACTCAATGGCATGACCAAAGGTATGACCTAAATTGAGTAATGCGCGTTCACCTTGTTCTTTTTCATCATTGGCAACAATTCTGGCTTTGTGCGCACACGAGCGATACACCGCTTCCGCAAGTAAACTTGCATCTCGAGCCACCAAAGCATCCATGTTTTGCTCTAACCAACTTAAGAATTCGACATCGCCCAATAAAGCATATTTAATCACTTCAGCCAAACCTGCTGAAAGTTCACGATCTGGCAAGCTATCCAGCTGAGCCATATCAGCAAGTACCACTTGAGGTTGTTGGAAAGCACCCAACATGTTTTTGCCCAAAGGATGGTTAATCCCTGTTTTCCCACCAACACTCGAATCGACTTGTGATAATAGTGTTGTCGGGACCTGTACAAAATTCACTCCACGCTGAAAACACGCTGAAGCAAAACCAGCCATATCCCCAACAACACCACCGCCCAATGCCAAAACCGTACAATCACGGTTAAAACCAGCTTCTAATAAAGCATCAAAAATTAAATTTAAATGTTGAATATCTTTGTATTGTTCGCCATCGGGCAATATACATTGTGCAACTTGCTTGTTGAGTTGGGTTAATGCATCTGCATAATGCTGCAAATAGAGCGGTGCCACTGTCATATTTGACACCAACATCACTTGCCGCCCATGTAAATAAGGCTCAAGTAACTGTTTAGGGTCCAAATGACTTCCAATAAAAATTGGATAGCGACGATCACCTAACTCAACATATAACGTTTGCATAATTAAAACCAACTAGAGAATCACTTAATTTATTTAGATAGAATAACCTGTAGAATCCGCTGCGCTAAATCTCTTGCTGCACCTTGATTGGTCTCGATTATATAGTCTGCAACCTCACGATACAAAGGATCTCGCAAGGCCAATAAATCTTGCAGTTTCTGTTCGGGATTGTCTACTTGTAATAATGGACGATTTTTATCGCGATAGGTTCGCTGTAGTTGAAGTTCTACAGGCGTATATAGATAAACAACAATACCACGTTGTTTTAAAAATTCTCGATTGCTCGGTTGTGTTACAACACCACCGCCTGTTGCAAGGACAAGTGCAGAACGGGTGGTTAAGTCGTTCAAGACATTGGTTTCGCGTAAACGAAATCCCACTTCACCTTCTTTTTCGAATATCCATGGGATGGTCGCGCCTGTCTTGCGTTCGATCTCATGATCACTATCAATAAAATCACGCCCTAACAGCTCTGCTAAATGTCGACCAACCGTTGTTTTTCCTGCCCCCATTGGCCCTACCAAATAAATATTTGGTAGGGTTTCAAACGCTTTGCTTGGCAATGCGCCACCTATATTAATTGCAATTATTGAAAATATATTAATGATTTCTCGTCAAAGTGTCATTAACAATTCTCGGCGTCACAAAAATAAGCAGTTCACGTTTATTGTCCGATTTCAAATCACGACGGAAAAGCCGGCCAACATAGGGCAAATCCCCCAAGAATGGAACTTTGATTTGTGAACTAATGTTCTCTTGTTCAAAAATTCCACCAAGAACAACAGTTTCACCGTTATCCACCAAGACATTGGTATCAATTGAATTCTTGCTAATTGTCAATTGACCTGTCGGTGTTGGATTACTTGGCGCATCTTTAGTGATATTGAGCTTCATCATCACCTTACCTTCAGGGGTAATACTCGGTGTCACATCTAAGCTCAATGTCGCATCAATAAATTCTGTTTTCGGTACAGCATTGGCACCAGCACCCGTCGAAGATGAATAAGGAATTTTTGTCCCTGATTCAATTTTTGCTGGTTGCTTATCCGCAGTCATCACTTTCGGTGTCGAAATCACTTCACCATAACCATCTGCTTGCACAGCTGAAAGCTCTAGATCCAGCATAAAGTCAGAGAGGCTAATCAAACCAAAAGCGATACGACTTGCACCAGCAGTGGTCGCACCTAAATCTACGTTTAAGTTGTCTGGACGTTCGATCTCGTATTTCCAACCACCTGTGTCGCTATCTTTTTTCGGCTCTCTCAAATTCCACAGGGTGGTATCACTTCCGCCCACCAACAAATCATTATTTCGAGTAACACCTTGTGACAAGATCCCCCACTTCACCCCCATCTCTCGGGTAAAGTCGGTACTCGCTCTCACAATACGCGCTTCGATCATGACTTGTTTGACGGATACATCCAACAAATCAACCATCTTACGAATCTTGTCAATATTCAGTGCAGTATCATTAACAATCAAGGTATTGGTACGCACATCTGCGACCGCACTACCACGAGAACTCAGCAAACTTTCCAAAGCCAGTGAATCTGAATTCGCAGTGCGGTTTGATACACCACCCTTACTATCACGAGAATCTTCAATTAACTTTAAAATATCGGCAGCTTTAGCATAACTGAGTTTAATATATTCTGATTGAATCGGTGCAAGCTTTACACTTTGCGCAATCGCTTTTGCTTCCTCTTCTTCGGCTTTGATCAGCTCTGTAACAGGTGCAATCCAAATCACATTGCCATTACGGCGTTTATCCAAATTTTTGGTTTTCAACACAATATCGAGTGCTTGGTCCCAAGGAACATCTTTCAAACGCAAGGTAATATTTCCCTGTACCGTATCCGCAGCGACCATATTAATATTGGTGAAATCAGCAAGTAACTGTAATACGCGACGCACTTCGATATCTTGGAAATCCAAAGAAATCTTATTGCCTGTATAGGTTTCTGATTTTGCTCTTAATGGTGACTTATCTTCAGGACGTTTTAGGCTAATCGTGAGCTTATTCTCTGCTTGATAGGCCATATATTCATAGCTACCCGCAGACTGGATGGTGATCACCCCATTACCTTTATCGTTATATGCATCAACACTGGCAACAGGTGTGGCAAAATCATTGGTGTTTAAGCGACGTGCGAGATGGGTTGGAATCTTATTGCCCATGGTTCGCACCACGATTTTACTGCCTTGTTGTTGTACATCGACTGGGGTATTACTCCCTAATAAATCAATCACAACCAAGCCTTCACCTTGTTTTCCACGTTGAAAGCCTATATTTGAAACACCTTGTTGTACTTGACGAACCGCAACAGGTGCAGTATTTGCAGCCGCTGGACGTGCCGAATTAATTTTTAAAACAAAAGTATTGCCTTCAACACGTGTTGTAAACGCCCCTGCATCTTTCAAATTGACGATCACACGAGAACGCTGATCATCCGCGGCAACGTCGACGGAACTGGCCTCATTGGTCGATACAGGAATCGATGTCTGTTTCAAAGACTGCTGCGCTTTATCAAAATCTAAAATCAAGCGTGAAGGTTGCTCAAGCTGATAAGCCTGTGGTTGTGGTGGCAAACCATTAAACATGACACGGATTTCAGTTCCCTGATCAGCCAAGCTCATTGGCACAATATTGGTCATACTGACTTGTGCCGATGCAACCTGCATCACTGCAATAGCGACAGCACCCATAGAAAATTGACGGAATGCATGATTCATGGTCTTCGCTTCCCCAAATAAAGAATCTTTAAACTGTTTTTTCATTGTTATTCCCTTAATCTTACGGCGCTGGTCCAATTAAAACGAGTGTTCTCGGTCTTTCAACATAACCTTCTCGCCCATCAGGTACAATTTCAACCAAGTCGATCTGAGTCGGGCTAATTTTAATAATGCGCCCTTGATTCATCCCCAAATAACTGCCGACTTGTACACGCTCAATCTGCCCATCAGGTGTTTGGATTAATGCAATGGTCTCATTTACTCGACCACGCATGCTTCCTTTCATATTCAGGGATTCCAACGCATAGCTTTCTAAAGGCTGAGGTTGACGATTAAAGTTTGGATAAACACGCTTACCCGCCATAATTTTCAATTCAGCTGCCAAAGAGCTTGGCATAAAAGGGCTCTTTAACTGATGTGCTGAATAGTTAAATAAAGGCACTGGCGTAAATACAGGTGCAGGCTCAATTGGCAACGGTGGTTGATTACGAATTTCCGCCATTTTTTGACTCACCGCATCAATACGAGAATCACAACCCACCAACCCCAAACCAATAAACAAACCCAGTATTAACTTATAATGATTCATTAGCGCTGTCCTCCTTGAGCAGGTGCATTAGCAACCTGATCATCAACACCAACATAACGATACGTTTTGGCTTTCACCGTATAACTCACCACAGGAATATCAGATTTTTTCTGAGTATCGGCTTTTGCTTCAACCGTAAAATCATGCAAAGTGACAATGCGTGGTAACGCTGCAATCCCAGTCGCAAAAGCACCAAAGGCATGATAATCACCCGTTGCTTCCATACTGATCGGCTGCTCAATAAAGAACTCTTGTTTAATTTCTTTTTCTAAACGGATATTTTTAAACTTCAGACCTGAATTTACGCCTGTTAAGTTCATATCCTCAACCAAACTTGGAATTTCAGTTTCTTTCGGCAGTTGCTCTAATTGCTGATTAAAATTCGCTTCCATCTCTTGCAATTGCGTTTGGTACTGCTGCAAATTACGTAATTTAGATTCTTTTTCTTTAAACTCATTCAACAAGCTTTGCTCTCGTGCTTGTGCATTAGCAATGGTTTCCAATTGCTTCTGAACCACCACAAAATAGCCTAGTGCTGCGACAGCTAAAAGAATAAAAATCCAACAGGTGACTTTGACAGAGAGAGGCCAACTGCCATAGTTATTCATATCCAAGGTATTAAATTGTTGGAAGAATTGCTCTACTGTCATTTTTTTCTTCTTTACAGCAACACTGTCTTGATTGAGATCATTTAATTCATCTTGACTCATTGTGCCACCCCCACTGTTCCTGATGCTGCTGTCTCTGAAGCTGGGTCTGCTCCAACTGCTGTACCGATTTCACCCAAGTCGACAGTGACCACAAAACTTCCATAATTCTCTTCTACACGAGGAACCAAAGAGCTGGCTGTTTGATTTTTTTTCTCTTCTGCTGCCAAGAATGAATTCATGAAGGCATTGCGATACCAAGGAGATGCTTCTAAATTACGCAATAACTCAGCAACGGTATTTGGGCTTTCTGCCTTGCCTTCAATGCTGAATTTATCGCCTGTCCGTGTAAATTTGGTGATGTACATTGTGGGTGGTGTCACACGAACCAGCTCATCAACTAAACGTACAATCACTGGACGTTGCCCTTGTAAGCCCTGAATCAACTTCATTCGTTCAATAATGGCATTACGACGTTCTTGCAAACCTTCTAAAGACTTGAGCTGTACATCCAAGTTTTGATTGGTACTGACAATAAACTGATTGGCTTGTTCCTGATCATTCAACTTATGATCAAAATACATCCAAGCTGTAAATACAGATGCAATTCCTAATGCAGCCACCCCAACACAAAATGCGACAAATTGTTTCTTTCTTTGTTCTCTTAGCTCATCGCGCCAAGGGAGTAAGTTAATCTTTGCCATTAATCAAAACTCCTCAATGCCAAACCACATGCAACCATCAATGAGGAAGCATCATTTTCAATTTTTTTAATATCGATTTGTGGAGAAAAACCCATTTGTAGAAATGGATTGGCAATCGTTACTCGGTAACCCAATTTTTGTTGTAATAACTTGGCTAGACCTGGAATATTGGCATTCCCCCCAGCCAGCAAAATATGATCAATCTCGTTGAATTGAGAGGATGAAAAAAAGAATTGCAGCGAGCGTGCAGCTTGTTGCACCACAGCATCCAAGAACGGCTCAAGCACCTCGATGTCATAATCGTCTGGAAGTGTTCTTTCTTTTTTGGCACGTCCAGCTTCTTCAAATGACAGGCCATAACGACTTTGAACATCTTGAGTCAGCTGTCGCCCCCCAAAGACTTGTTCACGTGTATAGATGATTTTACCCTTTTGCATCACCGATAACGTGGTCATGGTGTGCCCGATATCTAAGATGCCAACGGTATTTGCGCCCATCGGCAAGGTATCCGAAAACACGCTAAAAGCGCGCTCCATCGCATAACTTTCAACATCGGCTGTTTTTGCGTTTAAGCCAGCGAGTTCAAGCACCTCTACACGCGTATCGACATTCTCTGTACGTGTAGCAACGAGAAGGACGTTCACCCGATTCTGATTAACCAATCGATCAGGTAAAACTTCAAAATCAAGACTTACTTCATCTAATGGGAACGGAATATATTGCTCAGCATCCATACGAATTTGAACTTCACGCTCTTCATCCGTCATATCAGCATCCATCTCTATGATTTTATTAATCACCATAGAAGTCGGTACCGCAATGGCAACATTGCTGGTATGCGGATTGGCGAGGTTCACCACTCTTTCAAGTGCATCACCTACCGCCTCTGGGTTCAAAATGCTTTTTTCCACCACGCTGTTTTCAGGCAATGGCATCACTGCATAACTTTCAACCCAATATCTACCGTTCTTTACAGAGAGCTCCAATAATTTAACAGTTGTCGAACTAATATCGACACCCACTAACCCCTTATTTGGTTTACGATATAACCTGAGCACAGTATTTTCCTATTTATTTTTTTATCCCCAAAAATACAACACACTAATTTGTTTTGGTCTTTAATTAATACGGATACAATAACCCATCTAACAATCCGTATGTCTAAAGGATATACTGACCACAATTAGTTTGTCATTCGCTCTTATTAAAACTTACTTATTATGAAAAAGCTATCCAGTTCTGGTATTGTTCGCCCATTTTTTTTGATCATTATTATTATCTTAGTCTCACTTCCAATGGGATTTTATGGCATGTATCTCTATCTCGCACCATCACTGCCAGATATGAGCGCATTAAAAAAGGCGCCACTATTAAAACCATTGCAGGTCTATACCGCAGATAATAAGCTGATTGCAGAATATGGTGGCAAACTTTCCATTCCTGTTGAATATGAGCAAATTCCACCTACATTTATTCATGCTTTTTTGGCCGCGGAAGATTCTTCCTTTTTTGAGCATAGTGGTATTAGTTTTAAAGGATTGGGGCGAGCGATAACCGAATCTGTCACTGGTTCTGATGTCCAAACTGGGGGCTCAACCATTACTATGCAGGTGGCGAAGAATTATTATTTAAGTCCAGAGCGCACCTTAAGACGCAAACTCACTGAAGTGTTTTTGGCTCGAAAAATTGAACAAACCCTCACCAAACAGGAAATTCTAAGTTCTTATGTCAATAAGATCTTCTTGGGTAAGAATTCCTATGGTATTGCTGCTGCGGCACAAATCTATTACAACAAAAATATCAATGAACTCAGCATTGCACAAATGGCAATGATTGCTGGTTTACCCAAAGCACCCTCAAAATACAACCCTGTTGCCAACCCACAACGCGCACTTGAACGCCGTAATTGGATTTTAGGACGCATGTTACAGTTGGGATATATCAATCAAGCTCAATATCAAAAAGCGGTCGCAGAACCGATCAATCTAAACATGGTGGACCGCTCTGTCAGCAATGTATTTCCATACGTAGGTGAAATGGTGCGCTCAGAATTGGTGAAACAATTTGGTAATCAAGCCATTGATTCAGGCTACAAGGTGTACACCACTATCGATAGTCATCGCCAACGTTATGCTGAACAGGCGCTTCAAGATGGTTTAGAAGCCTATGATCGTCGTCATGGTTGGCGTGGTCCTGAAGCACATGATCAACCCCTCAATCAATTCATGACTTATGCCAACACCTACCCTGCTCAAGTAATTAAAGTAAATAACAACTCCTTTGATGCGCTCATGCAAGATGGCTCAACAGTGACCGTCAATTGGTCAGGTATGTCATGGGTTCGTCCTTATCGCAATGCCAATAGTGTCGGTGGTGCACCGTCCAATGCCTCACAAATTGTCAAAGTGAAAGATATTATTCGCTTACGTCCCAATAAAGAAAAAACCGTTTGGTCTTTAGTCCAAGTCCCTAAAGTACAAGGTCAACTGATTGCCTTAAATCCAAATGATGGCGGGATCGAAGCCATTGTCGGTGGTTATAATTTCTATCAATCGAAATTTAATCGTGCCACTCAAGGGTGGAGGCAACCAGGTTCGACCATTAAACCTTTTGTGTATGCTCTCGCATTAGAGCGCGGCATGACCCCTTACAGTATGGTGAATGACAACCCGATTACCATTGGAAAATGGTCTCCTAGAAATGCAGATGGCCGTTTTCTTGGCATGATTCCGTTACGTCGTGCTTTATATCTATCAAGAAATACTGTATCTGTACGATTACTACAAAATGTTGGTATTGAACGTACCCGTCAACTGTTTATGGATTTTGGTTTGCAGGATGATCAGATTCCTCGCAACTATACCATTGCATTAGGAACACCACAGGTCTTGCCTGTACAGATGGCAACAGGCTATGCAACTTTCGCAAATGGTGGTTATCGTATCCAACCCCATTTTATTAAGCGAATTGAAGATGCGTCTGGCAAAGTCATTTATAGTGCCAAACCTGAATATGCATGCATTCCATGTATCGCCGATGCAAAAGCGAGCGCTCCACAAACAAATGCAGATGACACCGAGGTGACAGAAATCACCAACCAAAGTTTAGAAAATGTAACCGCTGCATCGGAAACTCAGTTAACTGTCAATAATTCGGAACAACCAATCCAGACCAATAGCGATTATCGTCAAGCACAACGTATTTTAAAATCAAGCTCTGCCTATGACATGGCCAACATTTTACGTGATGTAATTCAACATGGTACAGGTCGCGCGGCACTTAAAATTGGCCGTGATGATTTAGGCGGAAAAACAGGAACCACCAATGATGCCAAAGATGCTTGGTTCGCTGGCTTTAATGGTAAATTGGTTACGGTAACTTGGGTCGGTTTCGATCAACCGCGTACGTTAGGCCGCAGAGAATATGGCGGCGTTGCTGCACTTCCAATTTGGACCAACTTTATGGCCAATGCTTTAAAAGATACGCCATCTGCATGGGTTCGATTAGATAAAGATGCAAAAGACCCGATTTCTCACGATCAACTACAAGTTCAGCAAAGTGAAGACCGTAAAGAATATCGAGCATCGCCTCCACTGGCACGCCCACTTTACCGCCCTGCACCACCCGCACCGATGCGCTCAGCAGAAAGTGATTTTTCAGACTTGTCTGGTACAACACCGAGCGGTGAACGCACCATTACACCAGAGAGAAAGCAACCACCGACGATGGGTTCAAATTCTCAAAGAGAGCGTGATGGGATTGAAAATTTAATTAATCAAATCCAATAATCGACCATCAACATCCGAACAGCCATCAAATTGATGGCTGTTTGTTTTTCTGAAATAGATAAATTTGAAAGGCAGCGCTGACTGCAAACTGCTGTTGCTGCTCAAGTGCTTTCCGTCGCTCTGGATTGGCTTTATAAGCGTAAGGTGTCATCGCAATTAAGTTATTTAGCGCAGGCTGATCTAACTGCATTGTGGTTTCAACGATTCGTTGCTGTTTCAATTCAAATTGAGCATCAAGTTGTTCGATGAACTTCTGTGGTTCATGCAAATTGACCTGCTCAAACAATGCCTCACGCAATGCATATAAATGTTTAGGCGCAGGTGTAACCACGATCAAATAACCGTGATCACCCAAGACTCTCACGATTTCATGTTGTGGAATCGGGCTAAATAAACTGCTACAGACATCAATCGAATGATCTTGCACAGGCAAGGTTGCCCCTGTCCCCACCACCCAAGTCACCTTAGAATTCAATTTCGCAGCTCTTTGTACTGCGGTCTTGGCAATATCCACCCCAATACAATAATCCGAATAACGCTGCATGGCGCTGGTGTAGTATCCTTCGCCACAGCCAATATCCAAAATAGCCTTTGGCTTTAGCTGTTGCAGCAACTCGACCACCGCTTGTTGTAAGGGTTGATAAAAACCTGCTTGCAGGAATTCTCGGCGTGCCAGTACGGACTCTGCCGTATCCCCAGGGGTTTTACTGTGCTTATGCTGTACCACATGCAGATTCACATAGCCTTGTTTCGCCACATCATAATGATGCCCATTTTCACATCGCCATGCATTTTCAACCAAATTTAATGATTGGCGACAAACAGGACACATCAATACATTCATCTATTTTCTCCAAGCATAAAAAAAGCTGGTATTCACCAGCTCCTTTTTGAATCGTGGCTTAACGTAATTTTAACGTCATTAACCCTAAAACCACCAAGAAAATCGTAATGATCCAGAAGCGGATCACCACTTGCGTTTCCTTCCAGCCCTGTTTTTCATAATGATGATGTAAAGGTGCCATCAGGAACACACGCTTATTTCGCATACGCAATGAACCAATCTGTAAAAATACCGAGATAGCTTCCATCACAAATACGCCACCCATAATCGCAAAGACTATTTCCTGTCTGACCATGACTGCAATCGTACCGAGCATCGCACCCAACGCCAAAGCACCGACATCACCCATAAATACTTGTGCAGGATGGGCATTGTACCAAAGGAAGGCTAAACCAGCACCGATCATCGCCGAGCAAATCACAACCAGTTCAGAGGTATATTTCACATAGGGAATATGCAGATAATTGGCAAAACGAACATCACCAGACAAATAAGCAAATACACCTAAACCTGCCGCCACCATCACAATCGGCATAATCGCCAAGCCATCCAAACCATCGGTTAGGTTGACTGCATTAGAAGCACCGTTGATGACCAAATAAGTAAAGGCAATAAAAGCTAAACCAAGTGGAATCGCTGAAAGTGGAATAGAAAGATTCTTAAAGAATGGAATCAATAAGTCCAACATATTCGCAGTATGTATGGCGCTATCTTGCTGTTTTGCAATCACATATAAAGCAATACCCGCACCTAATGAAGCAACTGAGGTCCAAAAAAACTTTTTCCGTGCAGGTAAACCAGCATTGTCCTTATAACGAACTTTAATCCAGTCATCGGCCCAACCGACTGCGCCAAACACCACCATAACCCCTAAAACAATCCAGACATAAGGATTGGATAAGTCAGCCCACAGCAGCGTACTGATGCCAATAGAGAGCAGAATGAGAATCCCGCCCATGGTCGGCGTTCCCATCTTCTTGGCATGGTTTTCAGGTGCAAAAGAACTCACCGCTTGACCATATTTTAATGCTTGTAATTTGCGGATCATGATCGGCCCTAAAACCAATCCGATCGTCAACGCAGTCAGTAGACTCAATAATGAACGCAATGTTAAATAACGAACAACTTGAAACGAGCTGTTATACCCCGCCAATTGTTCAAATAACCATAACAACATTTAAATTTTCTCCATCAAATCAGCCATCAACGTTTCCATATGGGTGAAACGGGACCCTTTGAAGAGGAAACTCATCGACTGGGGTTGATGTCTTTGCACTAAATTAATTAAAAACGGTAACGCTTCTGCCTGTGTGGCAAATGCATGTAATTTTTTGGCATGTGCTGAGCCTTGCTGCGCTGCTTCAGCAAACTCCCCCACCACAACCAGTGCATCTAAAGGTAAATTCGCTAAATCTCGGCCAAGATCATGATGCTCTTGCCAACTGGATTCACCAAGCTCACCAATATCGCCCATCACCATCACTTTCAAACCTTGCTGCTGTAACAGAACATTTGCGGCTGCACGCATTGAGGTAGGATTGGCATTATAAGTATCATCAATAAAGAGATGATTCTGGTGTTGAATAAAGTTTAAACGCCCTTTAGCACCTTGTGCGTGTTCTAAACCGTGCACAACATCATCGAGCTCAATACCAGTCGCCAGCGCAAACGCAGTGGCTGCTGCTGCATTTTCGACATTATGCACACCTGCAAAGGGCAAATTCACAACTCGAACACCTTGCGGTGTATGCAAACTAAACTGGGAACATTGAGGATGAAGCTCAACATTTGTTGCAAATACATCGCCCCCTTCACCAAAACTCAGCACTGGATGTGCGTGTGCGTTTTTATAAATCGTTGCAGTAAAATCATCATGTGCAGGAATAATCGCGGTACCTTCAGGCAAGATATGTGCATAAATTTCTGACTTAGCACGACAAATACCCTCACGCCCACCAAACTCACCTAAATGCGCTGTTCCAATATTGAGAATGCCAGCCACATGCGGTTGAACTAGATTTGAGGTGTAATCAATCTCACCTTGATGACTCGCACCGAGTTCCATCACGGCATAGCGATGCGCTTGACGCAACTCAAGCAACATCATCGGCACTCCTAAATCATTATTCAGGTTGCCACGGGTAATCAAAGTCGGCGCCAGACGAGACAGGATACTGCCCAACATCTCTTTGGTCGTGGTTTTACCACTGCTGCCCGTCAATGCAATCACTTTAAGCTGTGAGTTCTGTTGCCGACGATAGGCACCGAGTTGCCCCAAAGCCAAACGTGTATCTTTTACAATCAACTGCACAATATTCGAATCAATTGGTCGCTCAACGATGGCAAATTGACAACCTTGTGACGCAACTTGTGCCACAAAATCATGCGCATCGAAACGCTCACCTTTTAAGGCAAGAAAAGCATCACCTGCTTCAGCATGACGCGAATCCGTCAAAATTCGCTTGATTTCACCTTGTAGAGGTTTTGCGTTGTACCACTCACCCTGCGTCGCTTGTTGTAATTGTTCTGCTGCCCAAGGTTCTAATGGAACTGTACTGGTGGTTGAGGTGTGCATACTTGTTTTTACCTTTTGACTCTATTGCGCAGGATAAGCTGAGTGTACAGAATGAGACTGTGTAGTCATTGCAGCTTGCACTTCCACGACATCATCAAACCAATGACGCACCCCATCTATTTCCTGATAGTTCTCATGCCCTTTACCTGCGATCACCACAATATCCCCTGCTTGTGCATGTTCAACCACAAATTTAATCGCTTCACGGCGATCATGGATTTCATGCATGGTATGACCAACAAAGTCAATCGCTTGCTTCATATCCGCAAAAATCTGTTCTGGATTTTCAGTCCGTGGATTATCTGAAGTCAAAACCACAGAATTGGCATGGTCAAGTGCTGCTTGCGTCATCAATGGACGTTTACCACGATCACGATCACCGCCACAACCAAATACTGCCCAAAGCTGACCAGTGACATGGCGCTTCAACGTCGTCAGCACTTGAATCAATGCATCGGGAGTATGCGCATAATCGACCACAAATAAACGCTCAGCGTCCTGAATCACTTGCATTCGCCCCGGAGCGCCTTTGAGTTGTGGCACAAACTGGATTAAATCAGCCAAAGTAAAACCTGCATACTCAGCAGCAATCAAACTTGCCAGTAGGTTTTCAACATTAAAATGTCCCAGCAATGGGCTTTGAACCGAATATGAACCTGTTGGGGCAATCAGCGTAAACGTTGCACCGCTCAAGCGATAGTGCAAATCAGCAATATGATAATCTGCTGTCGCTTGAGTCAACGAATAAGTCACAATCTTAGGTTGTGATGGATTGGCTTTGGCCGCATCTAACATCAATGACGCATAAGCATCATCTAAATTAATCACCACTGCTTTTAAGCTGGTAAATCTGAATAACAGTGCTTTTGCTTCAGCATAAGCCTCTAAAGTGCCATGATAATCCAGATGGTCACGACTTAAATTACTATAGACCGCAATTTCAATGTCACAGCCATTTAAACGACCTTGCTCCAAGCCGTGAGAACTCGCTTCTAATGCAACAAAGCTGGCGCCTTGTTTGGCATAATCATGCAATGCATTTTGTAGTTGTAAAGCATCCAACGTGGTGTGGCTGGAGGGGGTTAAATTCGGCAGGATACCATTGCCCGTTGTTCCCATCACCGCACAACCTCGTCCTTGCGAACTCACCAATTCCGCGATTAAACGTGAAATCGTGGTTTTACCATTGGTACCCGTGACCGCGATACCACGCAAGGTCGATACTGGATCAACATACTGCAAATATTGCTGTTGCCATTTGCCCAACAACTGACGGACTGTGGGACAAGTCCACTCTTTGTCCAAACCCAATGCACTTTCACTAATCACCACCAACGCACCTGCATCCAACGCATTCTGGGCAAATTGGCGTGTTTTCTCAGCTTGGCTGAAACTATTCAGTGCAATAAAGATTTGCCCTGCTTCAAGCTTACGGCTATCCAGACAGAACCCCTGAAATGGCTGCGTATACCAAGCCGCATCAATGTTGATCGGATGGATCTGTTGAAAACTAATCGACATCTTTTACCTGCGCACTGGAGTTGGTGAAGTATCTAGTGGTCTATCCAAAGGCACATTGAGTAACCGTAATGACTCTTGCATAATTTTGGCGAAAACAGGCGCTGCAACCAAGCCACCATAGTAACGACCTTGTGGATTCTCAACCACAACGATCATCGCCAAACGAGGGTCACTCACAGGTGCAACACCTGCAAATAAAGCGCGGTATTCACTATTTGAATAGCCTTTACGATCGGCACGCAACTTATGTGCTGTCCCTGTTTTTCCCCCAACACGATAACCCGGAATCACCGCTTGTTTTGCTGTCCCACCCGGTAAAGTGACCTGCTCTAACATCATTAAAACTTGATCTGCAATTTTAGGATCAAGAACTTGCTTACCTTCGGGTGCATGTTCCAACTTATGCAAGCTCAACGGCATTTCCATACCATGATTCGCCAACATCGCATAACCCTGCGCCAGTTGTAAAATCGTTGCATTCAATCCATAACCATACGCCATCGTACCGAGTTGTGAGGAATTGAGCTTATCTCCTGAATAGAGCAAGCCTGCACTTTCACCGGGAAATTTCACATCAGAACGCTGACCAAAACCAACACGACGGAAAAAAGAGGGCAAAGCATCTTTCGGCAATGACAAAGCAAGCTTCGCTGAGCCCACGTTTGATGATTTAACAATCACGCCTGTCAGTGTCAGCGCACCATAGTTATGGGTATCGCGAATGGTGTGCCAACCCAAACGCATTGATCCGGGTGCCGTATTTATAATGGAATTCGGTGTGTATTGACCACTTTCTAATGCAGCAGCAACCGTAAAGGGCTTCATGGTTGAACCCGGTTCAAACATATCAATGGCACCACGGTTACGCATAGCATCTTTATTTGAAAGCCCACCCTTGTCATTTGGGTTATAAGATGGCCAACTGGTCAGCGCCAAGATTTCACCTGTTTTGACATCGACTGCGATCGCTGTGGCTGAACGTGCGTTATTTGCAACACCTGCTGCGGTTAACTCACGATACATAATGTATTGCAACCGTGAATCAATACTAAGGGTAATGTTTTCGCCCGATTCGACTTCTCTAATCACTTCAGAAACTTTGAGACGATTACCTTTTTTATCTCGAATAATTTTCTGTTCACCATCAATCCCTGCCAGTCGTGTATTCAACTGCATTTCTAAACCTTCAATTCCGGTGCCTTCACTATTGGTTAGACCAATAATTTGTGCATTCGGTTGAGGTTGAGGGTAATAGCGTTTATAACTTTTTTCAGTATAAACACCCTGAAAATTACGTTTTATAATTAAATCAGCTTGCTGCGGTGGGATTTCTTTTTGCAACACCAAATAACGTGAACGAGCACGCTCATTCATTTGTTTCTTTAAATCTTTACGATCAATTCCGACCGCATCGGCCAACTCATCTAAATTTAAATTCTTGTTTGGCAATTGACGTCTTAACCGACGATTGGTCGGATCTTTTTTAAGTTCTTCGGTAATTTCGTTAAATTGTTTTTGAGCATCCCAATAATCTCTTGGGTCTATCACGATTTTCATAATCGGGGTACTGATCGCGAGTGGCACACCATGCCGATCACTAATCACACCACGCATCGCTTCTAAACGTTCAGTCCGTAAAATATTGGCATTGGCCTTGTTTTGTAAAAAGTCTTTATTCACCACTTGCACATAAAATGCACGTGCCACCAAAACAACAAAACAAAGGAGTACAACACCCCAAAGCAAATAAAACCGCCACATATCCAAAGCAAGTGTTGGTTTGGCCGAAATGGACTGCTGTTTTCTTCGTATCGGTTTACTTCGCTTATCTACCATACAGCATGCCTTATTTATCTTGCTTTGAGGTCGTTGGTAAAGAAATCACCACCGTATGTGCCGCAGGCGGTGAAAACATACGGAGTTGCGTGACAGCACGTGAGCCAATCTGTGCAGTTGCGCCAAAGGTTTGCTGTTCGATGAGCAAACGCCCCCATTCAGCATTTAAATCATCTCTTTCGCGGATATATGCACTCAAGTCACGATAGTCATGACGATATTCAAATACTTGAAACACCACCATCATGGCACTTGTGAACACCAATGCAACAAGTACAGCATAAACAACGACTTTTTTCAGGCCATTTTTGCTGTTTGGTAGAATCTCGTCATCATTTTTATTGTTCATTGTTTGCCTTTTTGCTCTAAACGCTCTGCAACACGCAGCCATGCACTGCGAGAACGAGGATTTTCTTTCACTTCTGCTTCACTGGCACGAATCCGCGAGACTTTCTTTAAGCGTCGTGTATCAACGCGTGCTTGCGGCATGCCCCAGCCATGATCTTCAGCTAAACTCGATTCTTTTTGAATAAACTGTTTAATTAAGCGATCTTCTAAAGAATGGAAACTGATCACTGCCAATTGCCCTTGGGCTTTTAACAATTCTACAGCTTGCGGTAAAAATACCTCAATATCATCCAGTTCTTTATTTAGGGCAATTCGAATCGCCTGAAAGGTTCGGGTTGCAGCATGTTTATGTTTTTCCCATTTTGGATGAGCAACTTTAACAATTTCTGCGAGCTGCGCAGTGGTGGTAATTTCACCTGCTGCTTTAATGGCTTTGGCAATACGACGACTATAACGTTCTTCACCATATTGATAGATAATATTGGCGAGTTGTTCTTCTTCAATTTTTAATAACCATTCGGCCGCAGTCGGACCTTGCGAATTATCCATCCGCATATCCAGTGGTCCATCCTTCATAAAACTAAAACCACGCTCGGCTTGATCAAGCTGTGGCGAGGACACACCTAAATCGGCCATGATGCCATCGACTTCGACAATGCCGATCTTGGCTAACGCTGTTTGTATATCTGCAAAGCTGGCATGAATAATTTTAAATCGAGGATCTTCTTGTTCTAATTGTGCTGCGACTTCAAGCGCTTGGGGATCTTTATCAAATCCATAAACACGTGCATTTTGATCTAATTTTGAGAGCAATAATTTGGTATGACCACCACGCCCAAAGGTAGCATCAACATAAACACCAGAGTCGCGACCTGCCAAAACGCCATCAACGGTTTCGTGAAGTAGGACAGAAATATGCGACATAATAGATCAATCAACAGCTAAAAATGTAACTGCACATTATCACCTTGTTTTATCCCAGCACCAAACGACTTTTTGTAGAGAATTCTTAACTTTTCATAGGTAAAACCGTTTTCTCGGCATTTTTCAATCAATAAAAAAAGCAAATACTGAATGTATTTGCTTTTCTATATTCAATCTAACGAGGAGCAACGCTTTTATTTATTTTCTCTCCGAATAAATCTGATCAAAAACTGCACCATTCACAAAATGAGTTTTTTGCGCTTTAGCCCATCCACCAAATACATCATTAATGTTGAATAATTCAATCTTTGGAAATTGCTTTGCATATTTTGCTGCAACTTGAGGATTACGAGGACGGAAATAATGTTTTGCCGCAAGCTCTTGTCCTATCGGAGAATAAAGGAAATTTAAATAACCACGCGCTAAATTACGATTTCCATTTTTATCTACCGTTCGATCGACGATAGCAACTGAAGGCTCTGCCAAAATCGAGATAGAAGGATAAATAATTTCATATTTATCTTTACCAAGACCCTGTGTTGCCAATAACGCTTCATTTTCCCACGACAACAATACATCCCCAATACCGCGCTCAGCAAAAGTGGTTAATGAACCACGTGCGCCTGAATCCAGAACCTTCACGTTATGATAAAGTTTTTTGACCAAATCACGCGCTTTTGCCTCATTCCCCGCTGGTTGTTTTAATGCATAGCCCCAAGCCGATAAATAAATCCAACGTGGCGCGCCCCCTGTTTTAGGATTCGGGGTAATAATTTCAATGCCATCTTTGGTTAAATCATTCCAATCCCGAATATTCTTTGGATTGCCTTTACGCACTAAAAAGACAACCGTTGAGGTATACGGTGCAGAATTACTCTGAAATTGTTTTTGCCAATCTTTTCGAATTAAGCCCGCACTCTCGATTTCATCAATATCATTGGCCAAAGCTAACGTCACAACATCAGCTTGCAAACCATCAATCACTGATCGAGCTTGCTTACCAGACCCCCCATGTGACTGTTTAAAATCAACCTCTTGACCTGTTCTATTTTTCCAATATTGACCAAAGGCTTGGTTATATTCCTGATAAAACTCTCGCGTTGGATCATATGATACATTCAGAAAAGTCGTCGCTGCTTGCGCCACACCATTTAAACCCAAAGCCAATAATGCCGCCGCTATGATTGTTTTCATTTATTTTTTACTCATTTCGCCCTGTTTGCAACCACTATATTTACTTAAAAAAATATTACAATCATACACTTATAATAATAAATTTATTCTTATTCTATTTTCAAGATATCTAAATATCGAGTATCTAATCCACTAAAAATGCTAAACCAGCTATTTCTTATTCAAACGAGGAAAAAGCAACCCTCCACCGTTTCTACACATTTGCTTGCTAAATTTGTATTGTATACAAAGCAGCAACACTGTTATAAATATATACAACGGCGTGGCTAAATTTTATATTTTTTGTAAAAAGTGTGACGCAGTTCTACTTTTTTATTATTTTTTATGTTTAAATTGTATCTATAAAGCAAATTATTAGTTGTTTGGTTCGTCTTGATAACCGAGAAATCAAAAAGGGGATGTGAGCAATGCGAGCATTAGAATTGAAAAAAGCACTATGCCTAAGTTTATTTTTAGCTTGTTCTATACCTGCTGGACATGCAGCTGCGATCAAAGAAAATAATAATCTAAAAATGTTAGAAAAAACGACTTCACCTATCGCTAAAGCACTCGATCAGCAAAAGCGCAATACGTCATTGTCATTATCAGCAACAGATGATGAGTTAAAAATGTTGAATACCATTCGTACAACACCGACTCAGACATTTTTTGCCAGTCAACACGAACGTTTTTCACGTTTCGTTCAAACCATATTCCAACCGCATAGTTCTTAATTGTTAAATATGTAATTCCCCACATGTTTAAATCAGCCTAGTCATACCGTGACTAGGCTTTTTCGTTATAATAGCTCAAATTCTAATTTAAACTCCGATCACTTATGACAGTTCGTACTCGTATTGCGCCCTCTCCTACAGGCTTTCCACATGTAGGCACTGCCTATATTGCATTATTTAATTTATGTTTTGCCAAGCAACATGGCGGTGAATTCATTTTACGTATTGAAGATACGGATCAGCTTCGCTCAACACCTGAATCTGAAAAGATGATTTTAGATTCTCTGCGCTGGTTAGGATTGAATTGGTCAGAAGGCCCAGATGTTGGCGGCCCACATGCCCCTTATCGCCAATCGGAACGCATGGGAATTTATAAGCAATATGCACTTGAGTTGGTTGAAAAGGGTCATGCGTTCTACTGTTTCGCAACTGCAGCAGAACTCGATCAAATGCGTGCTGAACAACAAGCTCGTGGTGAAACACCTAAATATGATGGCCGTGGTTTAAAACTCTCACAAGAAGAGGTTCAGCGCCGTCTTGCAGCGGGTGAACCGCACGTCATCCGTATGAAAGTACCTGAACAGGGTATTTGCAAAATCAATGACATGTTACGTGGTGAGGTCGAAATTCCATGGGCACAGGTCGATATGCAAGTGCTGCTAAAAACTGATGGTTTGCCAACCTATCACCTTGCAAACGTGGTAGATGATCATTTGATGGAAATCACCCATGTGTTACGTGGCGAAGAGTGGCTACCTTCAGCGCCTAAACACCAATTACTCTATCAATATTTTGGCTGGGACATGCCTGCGCTGTGCCATATGCCTCTATTGCGTAACCCAGACAAATCAAAACTTTCAAAACGTAAGAATCCGACCTCGATTAACTACTATCGCGATATCGGGGTATTACCTGAAGCACTGTTAAATTATTTGGGTCGTATGGGCTGGTCAATGCCTGACGAAAGTGAAGTGTTTACCCTACAAGACATGATTGACAACTTTGATGTGCAACGTGTTTCTTTGGGCGGCCCAATCTTTGATGTGGAAAAGTTGAATTGGCTAAATGGTCAATGGATTAAAGCACTCACTCCAGCGCAGTTGTTAGAACGTTTACTGACATGGAAAAATGATCCGAAGACCTTAGAAGAGATTGCTGCTGCAATTCAACCACGAATCAACTTATTGTCAGAAGCCGTAAATTGGGCTGGTTTTTACTTCAACCACATGCCACAAATCAACAAAGAACAGTTTGAAAGCAAAAAGCTAACCGAAGAACAGGTTCGTCAAAGCTTACAGTTCGCGATTTGGCGCTTAGAAAGCCAGTTCACATGGAACAATGACACGGTCAGCCAAACACTCATGGATTTGGCAACTCAAATGGAAATTAAGTTGCGTGATTTCATGCCAGCATTCTTTATTGCCATTGCAGGCTCGACCAGCTCAACCCCTGTGATGCAAGCGATGGTCACCATTGGTCCTGACTTAACCTTTGCTCGTTTACGCCATGCTTTAGAGATTGTAGGTTCACCAAGCAAGAAAGAACTCAAAGTGTGGGAAAAATTAAATGAATCACTAAAACTGCCGAAAAATGATGCAAATAGTGAAAGTTAATCCAACATAATCATTGACGTGTGAGTGCAATCCCCCTAATATTGCCTCACACAAACTGGGGCCATAGCTCAGTTGGTAGAGCGCTACAATGGCATTGTAGAGGTCAGCGGTTCGATCCCGCTTGGCTCCACCAGAGCTTCGAAACAGCAAAGCGACGCTTTGCCGAAGCGCAAGACAAGCAGCTATGCTGCGCGTAGTATCTGATCTAACACATAAGTGAAAGAAAGGATATAAACCAAGCCTCACTCTGTCCCTATCGTCTAGAGGCCTAGGACATCGCCCTTTCACGGCGGTAACCGGGGTTCGAATCCCCGTAGGGACGCCATATTCTGTTTATCTAATAATTATATTTTTCTCACAATCTTTCCATTAAATCAGATTGCACATTTTCGATTTTTCCATAAAATAGCCGCTTCTCTATGCTTGGACAAATTGTCGTATGCAATCTTCCAACTCAAATACCCATCAAGACCCAAATGCACCAAAAACATTAAAACGTGCTATGAGTACTCGCCATTTAGTGATGCTCTCTCTCGGTGGTGCAATTGGTACAGGTTTATTTCTAGGTTCTGGCGAAGTTATTGCTCAAACTGGCCCTGTAGGCGCAATTATTGCCTATATTTTAGGTGGTTTGATCGCCTATATGGTCATGTTGTGTCTCGGTGAGCTTGCGGTTCATATGCCTGTTGCAGGGTCTTTTGGTGCATACGCGCAAAAATACATTGGTTCAGGTACAGGTTATATGATCTCTTGGGTCTATTGGCTGACATGGACTGCCACGCTAGGAACAGAATTTACTGCCGCAGCCTTATTGATGCAGGAATGGTTCCCCCATATTTCGATGTGGATTTGGACCATTATTTTTGCACTGACAATTTTTGCACTCAACTTGAGTTCCACACGTATTTTTGCTGAGTCTGAATTTTGGCTCGCCTTGGTCAAAGTCGTGACCGTGATTGTGTTTATTTTACTCGGTTTATTGGCTATTTTTGGCTTAATTCCATTTGAGGGTAGCGAATCAGCACCATTGTTCCACAACTTGACCAGTCATGGCTGGTTCCCTCAAGGCTTGATTCCAATTTTCACCACCATGCTGATTGTAAACTTTGCTTTTTCTGGCACAGAGTTAATTGGTGTTGCGGCAGGTGAAACCAAGGACCCAGCGGTCAATGTCCCGAAAGCTATCAATGCAGCCATTTGGCGCTTACTGATTTTCTTTGTTGGAACCATCATTGTCATCAGTGCCCTATTGCCTTTTGAAATTGCAGGTTTAGGTGGCGAAGGTGTCAGCAGCAGTCCTTTTGTTACGGTATTTAATTACATTGGTATTCCATATGCAGATGACATCATCCGCTTTGTGATTATTACCGCCTTGCTCTCTGCTGCAAACTCAGGTTTATATGCTGCTTCTCGAATGATGTGGTCTTTGTCCGATCAACGTCAGCTCCCGAGCCTTTTTTCAAGACTTTCTAAGAGTGGCACACCGATTATTGCACTTATTGTTACGATGTTTGGTGCCATTCCTGGACTATTATCTGAGCACTTTGCACCAGAAACCATCTTTAAAAATCTCTTAGGTGTGGCTGCATTCACCATGGTGATTGTGTGGATGAGCATTTGCTTGAGTCAATTTAATTTTAGACGTCAATGGTATAAAGCGGGCTATACCGCGAAGGATTTAAAATTTGCTGCGCCACTGTACCCGATCGTGCCAATCTTAGGTTTCGTATTCTGTTTTATCACAGGTTTAAGTATGGCCGCCGATCCTGAAATGCATGCAGGTCTGATCGCTTGTTTAATCTTTATCGCAGCATGTTATTTAAGTCACTATGTCTTCTATCGTGATCGAAAATAAATAATATCGCCTAGAAAAAAATGCAGCTTTTGCTGCATTTTTTTGATTTTGATGTAATTTTATCCACTTATACAGTTTTTTTAACTTTTCGCCTGAAAAGCGTTTGACACATTATCTAATTCAACCTAATATACGCCCACCTCTGAAACGTCCCTATCGTCTAGAGGCCTAGGACATCGCCCTTTCACGGCGGTAACCGGGGTTCGAATCCCCGTAGGGACGCCACTAAATTCGAGGAAAAGCAAAGATTAATAACCTTTGCCGAGAATTTAGGCCTTGCGACATATATGTCTCATATACTTCGCATAGGTAAATATCCTCAGATAAGTCCCTATCGTCTAGAGGCCTAGGACATCGCCCTTTCACGGCGGTAACCGGGGTTCGAATCCCCGTAGGGACGCCAAATTCTAAAAAAGCCACTGCATTGACAGTGGCTTTTTTTTCGACCTCACTTTTCTAACCGATGCCAACCTGAACTTCTAAACGCCCTGATTGTACACGTAAACCGCGAATCTCGAATTGATCAACCAGTTGCTGAACCAACTCTCGACTTTCCTGCAAAATATTCAAACCAGGCAGAATACTAAAATCCGTCAAACTTAAAAGCTTGTCCACCATCCAAGAACGGTTATTGATGAAATCAATAAAGCCTGCTTCCTCAAGATCGATATACCAAATGCGATGCCCCTCTTTTTGAATACCCGGCACATCCCGAATCAAATGATTAATCAGAAAAGGAATCGGTAAAGAATTAATCACATCAAAGCTGACACTCCCCACCCGACGCGCAGCCCAATTGGTCAAGGTTCCACCATGACGGACCTGAAGATCTAAATGTTCATCCACCTGACGCAGACGTAAATACTTTTCCTGCCCAATACGGCATTCTAAAACGTTAAATTCTAATGAAAGGCGATAAAGGAAACGACGATAATGCCCATCCAATTCAATATGAAAACGATCATTGCCACATTCGATTTTAATATCATCAATTTCGGCACGATCAATACGTTTTCGAATTTGATTATTGAGCAGTATTTCTGGTAAATACAAGGTTAAACTACTTTTCCCCAAAGAAGCTCTGGCCATGCTCAATGCCACTTGACGCGCTGCTTCACTGGTTTCTGTGACAATATCTCGCACAGAGTTCCGCACCCCCTCGACACCGCGCTTGGTATGATGAGTAACATGATCTAAAGCATCCAATGCCGCATCTGCTACACCCGCAATATTACGAGAAGTATCGCTGGCAAACTCAACTGCGTCTTGTGCATGTTGCAATGTTTTATTGATCAGCCGACGTGATAATGATGGTTTATTATCAGATGCATCTGTATCTGCTGGCATAATATCAAACATTGCCTTTTTATCATCTTGTCGATTCAAGATGCTCTCCCTCTTCCCTTTCTTACTTATTCGCTCACTGCTGATGAGCTGTAATCCACTTTCCGAACTGGTCGAACGTTTTTTCTAGATTAGCATGCAACGCAGCGCGATTTTCGTATTTTTGTTGTATATACTCAAATTTTCCGCTGCTTCATTTGCTAAATTTACAATCAAAATCAGTTACTTTTCCGCTTCTTTCTGCTGAGATTTTTCACTTCGATTTGGACTTAATAATATTTGATTTAAACGCATGATTTTGTAATGTTCTAAGTTTTGCTGAATCTGATTTATTTTGTCTTGTCCTTCATCTGTATCAAAATGAATCAGCTCGCGTAGCGTAACCCATGCGGCTTGCATCTTATCAAAATCATTGCCTTTTTCTAATTTTTGTTGCAACCATTCAAATAAATCTTGCGCTCGTTTTTGCACTTCAAATTGATACGCAAATAAACCACTTGATAATGAAATTTCGTCTAAATGACCACACAAGATACTTTGAACTTGCTGCAATTGATGACTCTGTTGTTTCAAATAACTTTTCAAAAGACCCTGTTGGAACCACAGCACCAATGCTGTCATATCAGCAACGAGGGTATCACGTTGTGCGTATAAACCATTTCGTTCAGGATGCTGTTTATCCAAACGGATATCGCCTAAATAATGCATGAGATCCTGCTCAAGAATCGTCTGGATTTGCCCTAAATCTAATGTTGCCCGACGACTCACCGATACTGGCTGAGTCAAGAGAGGTATAAATTGCTCGTTTTGTGGTTTTTCAACCAATAAGCTCAAAACCTGAGCATCTTTTTGAATGGATAACCACAAGTTTTCCAGTAACAATACAGAAGATTGCTGCTCTATTGGGTCTTGAGTACACCCCAATTTACGTCTCAAAGCATGTTGCATCGAACTCGACTGAGCAAGGCTCTCTAGCACATGAGAAGGATTTAATAATTGTGGTGCACTGGAGATCACCTCTTTGCTATAAGGAATCTGGTAGTCTCGCCCACCCAATATCCCACCTAACGATTTCCCCAGTGAATTTAAGCCCCGCCCCACATCCGTCAAAATATTGGTTTCTGTTGCTCGCGTTTGTAAAATCACCGAAGGGAGTAAGCGACTCACAGCCTTGTGCAAGGTTTTCAAATAGCTTTTTTGATCTATTGCTTTACGGTACTGACACAACAAATGAATTGCATACTCAACATCACTGACATGTGGCTGATAGTCAGGCTGATTTCTACTTAATAGACAATCAATATAAGCATAAAAAGCCACTTCATTGCGCTGTGGCGATTGCTGCAAAGCCCATTCATATTGTTCTATCGCTTGGCTATATTGCGCCGCACCTGCATAAGCCTTCGCTAGAGCAATGGCATGTGCTGCACTCGGATAGTGTTGTTGAAAATAATTGAGTAAATCAATTTTAGGCTGTTGATCTAAACATGGCTCAAGCTGACGCACATAGACATTGATTTGATGGGGTGTCGGTTGTTGAACAATATAATTCAATTGATAGATTACGCATTGCTCATACCACGCATATTTACGCGCATGAAACGCATAAGCGGGAATCAATTCATCTTCAATCAGTTGAATCAACTGGGTCGAATAAAGAATATCCTCATCTGTCTCATATTTGAATTTCCATTGCTTCGGTAAAGAGACTTTGAATAAACGTAACAAGAAATTGGCACTGAGGTCTGGACTTTCCATGCTGACCAACATCAATTTGTCTTGTGTGGACAAATGCGCCTTACCTTTTGCAATCCGTGCTAAACGCAATTTTAGAATTTTAGTGGGCAACATGTCTTTCCTTGCGCATTATTCAGCCAGCATTTCGATCAACTTAGCATGACTCTAAATGCTTTAGCGAATAGCTTTAGACGAGATGCATACAAAGTAAAAACTTAGGCGAGACAACGCTGCTAAACTCGAATATCGGTCGAAATCGTGTAAATTTATGGATTTGCATCATTCTCGATTTTAGCTTTTGCGGTTTTTTCGCTAAAATAGTCAAAACAGAATAGGAAAAATCTATGCAATACCGTTGCCCTAAATGTCAAAGCGTAAAAGTGATGCCTGTCAGCCAAGGTGCAAATAGCCCTCGTCCAAATGTACCGAAAAGTTTGGTGCTGTTAGTCCCTGCCATTTTTATCTTATTGATCTTTGTTTTAATTAGCATTGCCATGTGGATCTTTGGTAATGGTGCTGGTCAAGGGCTACAAATCGCAACTGTTATTGTATTTGCTGTCTGTGTGATTGCAGGTGGTTTATTTTGGCGTGATTTACCTGATTTCAAAATTTCAATGCAAGCTTTTATGCAAGCACAAAAGCATTGGAAATGCCGTGACTGTCATAACGAATGGCAAAATTAAGATACCAATCATAAAAGCGCCCATCTCCACATCAGCTTAATGCTGATGTGGGTGATCTTGTTCTACCTGTTGATGCGTATGCTGACAATTCATCTCTGCATCATCTTCGATCTGTATCGTTACTTCCTTTATTTCATGCTGATGTGTCAGCATTTCTGTTGCGGCATGATGCAATTGCTTACGATCAGCCAATGGCGCAAACAAATGTACCGTTAAATGGATATTCTTCGAGCTAATTGCCCAAACTTTTAATTGGTGAATACTTTCAACACCCTCCAGCGCCAATAAATCATTTCTCAACTTTTCAATATCAACTTCGTCTGGCACACCTTCCAGTAGAATATTGACACTCTGTTTCAACAATATCCACGTTCTCGGTAGCACCCAAAAACCAATCGCGACTGCAATGATGGTATCGACCCAATACCAATTGGTGTAGTAAATCACAATCGCACCAATAATGACCCCGACGGAACCTAAGGCATCACTAAGCACTTCTAAGTATGCACCTCTGATATTTAAGCTTTCTGAAGCGCTGGACATCAGCATCTTCATCGAAATCAGATTAATCACCAAACCAAGTGATGCCACAATCAACATGCCGACACTGTGAATTTCGGGTGGTTGAGTAAAGCGCTGATAAGCTTCATACAGAATGTACATCGCAACAAAGAACAGCATTGAAGCGTTAAATAATGCAGCTAAAATTTCAAAACGCTGATAGCCAAAAGTACGCTTGTTATCCGCAGGACGTTTAGAAATTTGAATCGCTGCCAAAGCAATTGCCAGTGCAGCCGCATCGGTAAACATATGCGCTGCGTCAGAAAGCAATGCCAAACTTTGTGTCATTAAACCCGCAATCACCTCGACCACTAAAAATGTCGAGGTGAGTATCAGTGCAATGGTCAGTTTTTTGACATTGCCTTCAGTCACCACTGCATGACTATGGTCATGACCTTGATGTCCACTCATGTTGGACTCCTTATAATTATGTAAGTAAGAATCTTTCTTTTATCTTACGTACACAGTCTCAAGTTGTAGATAGATTTGATTTATTTAGACAAAAAATAACCTTTTCGGAGTCTTGCCGAGTTCTCATCCAACTATAGGGCCAGCCTTCGGCTCGACCTACTTTTCTTTCGGGAAAAGTAGGCAAAACCATTTGTCATCCACAAAACCTGTTCAATTCTTGCACCTATCGTACACCAACAAACAACACCAAGCCGTATATACTATCGATACCACGCAGGTTGTGGATGACATTACCGAGTATCCTATTCCATATAAAAACGCTATACCGCACTTGGGTTAATTACTGCATTAGCTGAGTTAAAATCATTTAGCTTTCTCATTCATCCAGCGATACACCACAGGCAAGATCACTAAAGTCAGTAAGGTCGATGAAATAATCCCTCCGATCACCACAGTTGCCAGTGGACGCTGTACCTCTGCACCCGTTCCAGTGGCGATTGCCATTGGAATAAAGCCCAGTGATGCCACAAAAGCCGTCATCAAGACAGGACGCAAACGTAAGACCGCACCTTGCCATGTGGCGGCATGTAGGTCGAATTGCTCACGAAGTTCTTTAATAAAACTCAGCATCACCAAACCATTCAGTACCGCCACACCTGAAAGTGCAATAAAACCTACACCCGCAGACATCGACAATGGAATATCTCGTAACCACAGCGCAACCAGTCCACCTGACAAGGCAAATGGCACACCACTAAACACCAGTAAGCTCTCTTTAAAGTTGTGAAATACCGCCATCAATAAAGTGAAAATCGCAATCAATGCCAATGGAATCACAATTTGCATACGTGCTGCCGCAGACGCCAAGTTCTCGAATTGTCCGCCATATTCCAACCAATATCCTGCGGGTAAAGGTTGCTGTTTCAGGGTTGTTTGTAACTCTTGCACAAAGGAACCCAGATCACGTCCTTCGACATTTGCAGTCACAATAACGCGACGTTTACCATTTTCACGTCCAACTTGGCTCATCCCTGAAATCGTTTCGACTTTGGCAACATCCTGCAACTGAATCAAACCACCATTCGGTAATTGAATCGGGAGCTGTGCCAAGTTCTGTGCGGTACGTTGACTATCAGGCAAACGGATTTCAAAATCGAAGCGACGGTCACCTTGTAAAATCTGTCCGACATTTTGCCCGCCCACACTGGCCGCAACCACATCTTGAATGGTTTTCACCGACAAGCCATATTGCGCAGCAAGCGCATTGTTGATATCGACATTAAGTACAGGCAAACCACTGGTTTGTTCGACCTTTACAGCCGTTGCACCTGAGATTAGTTGTACCTTTTGGGCAATCGCTTGTGCTTGGGTATCCAACACATTCATATCATCGCCAAACACTTTGATCCCGACATCACTGCGTATCCCTGAAATCAGCTCATTAAAACGCAATTCAATCGGTTGAGAAAACTCACTGTTATTGCCAGGGATGGTTTCTAAAAATGCCTGCATGCGAGTCCGCAGCGCATCAATACTTTCTTTTGGATTTGCCCATTGATCTTTGGGTTTCAATAGAATAACCGCATCAGAAATATTCGGTGGCATCACATCCGTTGCGACCTCTGCTGTACCTGTCCGCGCAAATACTGATTTCACCTCAGGAAAGTTTTTGAGAATCAACTTCTCCGTATTTTCCTGCATACGCAAGGACTGCTCTAAGCCTGTACTTGGCGAACGCATTTGTTGTACGGCGAAATCACCTTCACTCAGTTGTGGCGCAAATTCGCTGCCGATTTGTGTGGCTAAAACACCCGTCAGAACCAAAATACTCAGGGCAAATGCCACAACCACCAATTTAAATTGATAAGCCCAATCCAAAATGTGTCGGTATTTACCTTTTAAAGCCTGCATCCAACGTGATTCTTTTTCTTTCACCTCACCGGTAATGAATAATGCAACCGCGGCTGGAACAAAAGTCACCGACAGAATCATCGCACCGAGCAATGCCATCACCACAGTCATTGCCATCGGATGGAACATTTTCGCTTCCACACCTGTGAGTGCAAAAATCGGTAAATACACCACCATAATAATGGCTTGCCCAAACAGTAAGGGTTTACGTGCTTGTTTTGCGGCAAGAAAGACTTCTTTAAAACGTTCTTGTCGTGTCAGCAAGCGTCCTGCATGATGTTGGGCTTCGGCTAGCCGTCGAATACAATTTTCAACAATCACCACCGCACCATCGACAATAATCCCGAAGTCCAATGCTCCCAAGCTCATAAGGTTGGCACTGATATTCTGCTGTGCCATGCCTGTTAAAGTGAATAACATAGAAAGTGGAATCACACAGGCAGTAATTAAAGCCGCGCGGAAATTTCCTAAGAAAATAAATAGAATCACGATCACTAGAATCGCGCCTTCAACCAAGTTCTTCTGCACAGTTTTGATGGCTTTATTGACCAAAGTGGTACGGTCATACACCGTTTCAATTTCTACGCCTTTGGGTAGCGTTGACTGAATCTCTTTGATCTTTGCATCTACCGACTGAGCAACGGTACGGCTATTTTCACCCATCATCATCATGGCGATACCGAGTACGGTTTCTTCACCGTTATAGGTCGCCGCACCTGTACGCAAGTCATGTCCAATCGCAACCGTTGCAACATCTGACACGCGAATCGGTAAACCATTTTTAATACTGACACTGATGTTCTGGATGTCTTCAACCGTGGCCAACATACCCGGCACACGAACCGTCAGTTGTTGACCATTTTCCTCAATGAAACCCGCACCACGGTTTTCATTATTTTCCTGCAAGGCCGTTTGAAATTCAGCAAGTGAAATCTGTAACTGTTGTAGACGCTTTAAATCTGGTGAAACAATATAGGTTTTATTGTAGCCACCAATACTGTTGATTTCGGCAACACCTTTGACACGCTGCAATTGCGGACGAACAATCCAGTCTTGGATTTCACGTAAATCCATTGCACTATAAGGCGTACCATCTTCTTTTTTCGCACCTGTCTTGGCTTTGACCACCCACTGATAAATTTCACCTAGACCTGTTGAAACAGGCGACATGACGGGATCGACAGCATCAGGCAATTGCCCATCTGCTTCCTGCAAACGTTGATTGATCAACTGTCTGGCCCAGTAAATATCGGTACCATCTTTAAAAATAATGGTGACTTGCGATAAGCCATAACGTGAAATCGAACGAGTTTGCTCTAAGTCAGGAATACCCGCCATGGCCGTTTCAATCGGATAGGTAATCCGCTGTTCCACCTCTAAAGCAGTATAGCCATTGGCTTGGGTATTAATCTGTACCTGCGTGTTGGTGATATCAGGCACTGCATCAATCGGCAGTTTCTGATAACTCCAAACACCGACAGCAATCCATGTCATCACAAACAGCATGACCCAAATGGCATTACTGATCGCAAATTGAATCAGGCGATCAAATAAACCTTCCGGCTTCGGGAGTTGAGAAGCGTTAGTGCCCATGTTCAGCCTCTCCTTTCTCAAGTTCTGATTTCAACAAGAAACTGCCCGTTGCAACGTAGGATTGCCCAGCCGTTAAACCTTGGGTAATTTCAACCCATTGACCATCTTGGGTACGCTGACCGATTTGTACAGGCACTGCTACAAAGTCAAAACCTTTTTCCTGATTTGATTTCGCAACAAAGACCACGTCTTTCCCTTCAACTTGCTGTATCGCTTCTGCGCTGACGCGCATTACCGATGCTTTTGAACCTGCTTGCAGTTCAACATTGACCATCAAGTTTGGACGTAACTCGGATGCATTAGAGGAAACTTTGGCACGAATTTGTAAGCGCCCCGTTTGTGCATCTGCCTCAGTCGTTAAACTTTGAACTTGAGCATTAAAGCGATTACCAGTTTGTAGTGATTTAAAATGAATTTGCTGATTCGGCTGCACACTAACATTGGCCATGGTCGGTAAAATAAACTCCAGCCAAAGTTGATCAAGCTGATCAATAATGAACAGTTGATCCGCTAATTGAACATTCTCTCCAATGACAATATCTTTATTGCTGATCACCCCATTGATCGGCGCGGTTAAGGTATAACGACCATTTGAACCAGAACCCGCCCCAAATGCGGTTAAACGCGAACGCGCAGCTTGCACCTGAATTTGTGCTTGGCGATAAGCGTTATATGCACGTTGTTCATCCTGCTTTGCAGAAATACCTTGTGACCACAAACTGCGCTCACGCTCGTAATCCTGTTTTGCCAGATCTAAGTTAGTTTGAGCAATTTGCAGATTGGCCTGTTGATCAACCAAATCAGGCACAAGCAAGTTTGCCAATGCTTGACCACGCTTGACCTGTTGACCCAACTCCACATATACAGCCTCAACACGCCCTGCAAAGCTTGGAGAAACGTGGGCTTGACGGTCGGTATTCACCACTAACTTCGCTGGGAAACTCTGCACTTGATTGACTTCACCGAGTGCAACTTGAGCAAGTTTGACGCTATGTTGCTGCATTTGCGCTGTGCTCAGACTTAAGCCTTCTTCAGAATCATGCTCCTCACCCTCTTCATCATGTGCATGCTCATCTTGTTCATTTTCCTGATGAGAATGTCCTTGTTCTCCATGTTCCGTATTTGCAGTGGTTTTACTTTTACTATTCCACAACAGCACACTGGCCAAGAGCACTGTCACCACAACAATGATGGCAATCCAAACCCATTGAGAACGCATTTTTTGGTTGATACTCATTCGGTTATTCTCCTACTTGGGTTGGGAAAGCATTACTTTGTTGCCATATGCGTTGATTCAATTGCATCAAGGCATCTTTTGCGGTGATTTGTTCAGTTGGAAGTCCCATCCGCGCACTTTGTACTTCGATACTGAGTTGCCATGCTTGTTTAAGCAGTTGCACTTTACGTAAACGAACGTCTTGTAGCTGCATCGTGGCTTGCTGCACATCCGTCACTGAAAATTTGCCTAAACGAAAACCTTGTAAAGTCTTTTGTTGAACTTGATTCGCAAGTGGAATTTGTTGATCATCAAGCTGCTGGAATTGCGCTTGCAAGCCTTTCATTTCAACTAGGCGAACCTCAATATCCATCTGATTTTGCTGGCGATAAGAACGTTGTTGCTGTTGGATCAAGGTTTGTTTTGCCTCAGCAATCTGAACGCCATACTTCTGCGAATTGAAAATATTGAGGGGGATTTCAACGCCTAAAAGAATTTGATTTTCAGTGTTTTGATCCACCGAACGTGTGCGATTGACACCCAAGGTCATGATCGGTTGTGGACGAGATTGTGCTTTGAGTTGATCAATATGTGCTTGTTGACGCTGGGTTTCTAACTGTAAACCTCGCTCAAATAGATTTTCATTTTGCTCAGCCACCGCCTTGATGCCTATTGCCTGTGACCACAATTCCGTCACCGTTGGGGCAATTGCAAATTGACTGGAAGTTTCTCCCCACAGGCTCGCCAATTGCTTTTGAGCCACTTGTAGCTGTAAATCGGCTTGTTGATAAATCCGCTGATTTTCTAAATGTGCAATTCGAATCCGCTCAACATCCACTTGGGCAATACCACCTGCCTGATAACGTTTTTGAGAAGCATCTAAATTCTGCTGGCTGACTTGTAATTGCTCGGCAATCACTGATTTTTCCAACTGTAACAAAGCCACTTGTGACCAAACATATTGCACAATCAATTCGAGTTCAGCGTTATAACGTTGCTGATCTAAATCGACTTGATTGCCCGAAAGCCGAGCCACTTTTTGTGCCGCTTTACGTTGTCCAAACACATCTAAAGGCTGGGAAATACCAATCGCCAACTCTCGATCTTGATCACTTTGTAAACCTGTTTGCTCAATCGAAATACTTGGGTTCGCCCATAAACCACTTTGCTTCAGTTGCGTACTGGCCATCTGTTGCTGTATTTGCCAGCTCGACTGATTGGCCTGATATGCACGGACTTGTTCTAAAATCTGCTCAAAATGAGCACTGCGCTTTACCGCGTTTGCGGATGTTAGATTCAGATTCGCATCGAGTAAGGAGCCTGCTGTAACGGATTGGCTAAAAACCAGCATCGTTAAAGCAAGACCCAATACTGACCATTTGAATGGCGATGCATGGATAGGATTTTTTAGCGTATGGTTGTTAAACGCAGAGATACGCTGATTTAAACTTAAAGACATATAAAGCCCCGCAAATAAATAAAGTTGCGGTGGGCTATTTTTCGGCTACCCCACCAATAGCGGGGTCAGAACAGGGGGCGGATTGGGTCTTGATAAATGTGGCGACTGATAAGAGTTAGACCAATAATATTTTTGTTGTAATTTTTGAGTTCGTAAAATAGGAACATCAAACTGTTGCTGTGCTTCAGGGGTAACCACATGAAAACAAGAAGGCAAATGATCGTGGTGATCTTGCAAACTTAAAGGCATGGGCAAATCTGTTGCATTTTGTTTGGACGTTTGGATGTGCGTTGTTGTCGCTTCAGCCGCATCAGGAATATGATGCCCAAAATGGCCTGAGAACGTTGATGGTTGGTTGATATTTTCATGACCGCAATACGCTGCTGCCACATTCCAAAGGCTTTGGAACATGAACAAACTTAGCAAGACGGTGATAAAAATACTGGAACGACGCAAAAGTTTCTCTTTAGACAAAAATTGCTCAGATGGACTATAGCAAGTAAACTCGATGTAATAAAATTACATCTACACGTTCAGCCATAAAATCTCTTCGCAAAACAACATAAGATCATACATGTAGTCATACATATAAAGGAAACTACCGACTTGAGTCAGCAGTTTCCTTAAACACAAAAATGATTATTTACACTTCTGCTTAATGTTGCTGTGATTCATATTCTTTTCTAGATGCGCTTTTACTTCCTGCTGAGACTGTAGATTTTTTTCTAGAAAAATCAAACCACCATCAGCATTCGCCAAACTTGCAGAAAGAAATAAAATCATCAAACCTAACGTTGTATTTAATTTAATAGACATCACATTCACCTGATTTAAACATGTTTCAATTCATTTGATTGAGAAATTTAGTCCTCAAATAAAATGAATAACAATGATTCATTGATGATCTAGTTCAATCGCCCACGGGATGGGCTGAGGGTCCACTCATAATCAGCAGTTTTGATCTCAAAATTTTGCTCAATCACGATTTGCAAAGCCTTGACACGGCTGTACATATCAACAAAGCATCAGAATGAATATTCAAATATTTGATTGAGAGGTCTATCAGCAAGAATGCTCTACATGGTTAAAATGCATCATTAACAATAGACTAACCCTTTGAAATAGACATATTTCTAGTGGGTTGTTTTGGCTACCCCACCGAAAGCGAGGTGAATACAGGAGGAGGGTTTAATCCAGACAAATACGGAGACTGGTAAAAGTTAGACCAGTAATATTTTTGTTCTAATTTTTGCGTCTGAAAAATGGGTTCATCAAGCTGTTGCTGCGTTGAGATCACAACCACATGGAAACATGATGGCAAATGATCATGGTGATCTTGCAGGTTCAGCGGTTTGAATATGTCCACTGTCTCTTCAGTCGCAGTGAAAGAACTCACCTGATCTTTTGAACTTTCTAAAAGATGATGACCGAAATGAGTAACGGCTATCGTTGGTTTGCTTATCGTTTCATGACTGCAATAAGCCGCTGCCACATTCCAAATACTTTGGAATATGAACAAACTTAGCAAGAGTGTCATAAATACAGCGCAACGTCGCACGTTTCACCAATTGGTCAAAATTTGCCTTACTATAACAAGCAATGTGCATGTAATAAAATTACATTAATAAAAAAACCAGCCCTTAGGCTGGTTTTTTTATATCAGGTATTAACCTGTAATCTTTTTATACTTCGAACGTTTGGCCGTTGCCTCATCACCTAAACGTGACTGACGATAGGCTTCATATTCTGCATAGTTGCCTTCATAGAATTCAGGCTTTTCATTTTCAAATGACAAAATATGAGTCGCAATACGATCCAAGAACCAACGGTCATGCGATACCACCATTACAGTACCTGGGAAGACAAGAATCGCATCCTCAAGCGCACGTAAAGTCTCAATATCCAAATCGTTTGATGGCTCATCCAGTAAAATCACGTTTGCGCCTAACTGTAAGATTTTTGCCAGTTGTAAACGATTACGCTCACCACCTGACAACTCACCGACACGTTTTTGCTGATCTTGACCTTTGAAGTTAAAACGACCGATATAAGCACGCGATGCAATTTCATAATCGCCGATTTTTAAGATATCTAAACCGCCAGAAACTTCTTCCCAAACAGTTTTATTATTATCTAAAGTATCGCGAATCTGACCCACATACGCCACTTTAACCGATTCACCTAAAGTTACCGTACCTGTATCAGGTTGCTGTTCACCTGTCATCATACGGAATAGGGTGGTTTTACCTGCACCGTTAGGACCAACAATACCCACAATCGCAGTTGGCGGTATGGTAAAGGTTAAGTCTTTATACAGCAGACGACCATCAAATGATTTGCTGATCCCTTCAACTTCTACAACCTTATTCCCCAAACGAGGACCAGGTGGAATATAGATTTCAGAGGTTTCATTACGCTGTTGGAATTCTTTAGAGTTTAACTCTTCAAAACGTTCCATACGCGCTTTGTTTTTCTTTTGCTGACCTTTGGCATTTGAGCGAACCCATTCAAGTTCTTTCTTCAATGCTTTAGCAAAAGATTCTTCTTGCTTATTTTCTTGCTCTAAACGCGCATTTTTCTGCTCAAGCCAAGAGGTATAGTTACCTTGATAAGGAATACCCATGCCGCGGTCAAGTTCAAGAATCCACTCAGCAACGTTATCCAAGAAATAACGGTCATGCGTGATCGCAACGATTGTGCCGGGGAAGTCTTTTAAGAAACGCTCTAACCAAGACACTGATTCAGCGTCTAAATGGTTGGTCGGTTCATCAAGAAGCAACATGTCAGGCTTAGATAGCAATAAACGGCAAAGTGCCACACGACGACGTTCACCACCTGAAAGTAAGGATACATCAGCATCCCAAGCTGGAAGGTTCAAGGCACCTGCCGCAATTTCAAGTTGGTTATTGAGGTTATGTGCATCCCATGCATGAATAATTGATTCTAATTTTTCTTGCTCTTTTGCAAGTGCATCAAAATCTGCATCAGGATCAGCGTATTCAGCAAACACTTGATCAAGACGTTCTAAAGCATCAAGTGCTTCACGTACGCCATCTTCAACGTTTCCACGAACATCTTTACTTGGATCTAATGGTGGCTCTTGTTCTAAGTAACCGATTTTGATTCCTGGCTGTGCACGCGCTTCACCTGAGAAATCTTTATCTACGCCAGCCATAATACGGAGCAAAGTCGATTTACCTGCACCGTTCAAACCAAGCACACCAATTTTTGCGCCTGGGAAAAATGATAAAGAGATGTCTTTCAAGATTTCGCGCTTAGGCGGAACCATCTTCGACACTCGATTCATCGTATAAATATATTGGGCCACGCAGGACTCCTCAATTGAAAAACCAATAAATCGCAAAAAGCGAAAAATAATCGCACGTATTATACGCTGAAAACCCGATTAACATGAAGTTAAGATGATATTTGTTTGCCTCAATCAAAGGATTTTCTTTTTCAAGACATTACATGATCAAAGGTGCAGTCATAATAAAAAATAGAAAAAAACAAATATGCTGTTTATATGAATAAAAACGCAATAAATCGCATAAATTATGCACCATTTTGGATAGCTTTTAAGCTAAACTCGGTCACTATTTAACTCACGTAGATGATGTAATCATGACTTATAAAGATGAAACTTTAGCGATTCATGCGGGCTATTCACCAGAAGCAACCACAAAGGCTGTGGCCGTTCCAATTTATCAAACCACATCCTATGCCTTTGATAACACACAACATGGTGCTGACCTATTTGATTTAAAAGTTCAGGGGAATATCTATACTCGTATCATGAATCCAACCACGGCGGTGCTTGAACAACGGATTGCAGCCATTGAAGGCGGTATTGGGGCGTTGGCATTAGCATCAGGTATGGCCGCGATTACCTATGCGATTCAAACCATTGCGGAAGCAGGTGACAATATTGCATCTGTTTCAACATTGTATGGTGGAACGTATAATCTATTCGCACATACTCTGCCAAAACAAGGCATTGAAGTTCGCTTCTTTGATTATCAAAATCCTGAAAGCTTACGCAGCTTGATTGATGATAAAACCAAACTGGTTTTTATTGAGTCGATTGGTAATCCACTCGGCAATATCATTGATCTGGAAGCCATTGTAAAAATTGCACATGAATATGGCGTACCCGTGATTGTTGATAATACCGTTGCAACACCTGCCCTATTAAAGCCCTTTGAATTCGGCGCAGATATTGTGATTCACTCATTGACGAAATACATCGGTGGTCATGGTAATAGTATTGGTGGCATTATTGTTGACAGCGGCAAATTCCCTTGGGGTAAATACCCAGAGCGTTTTAAAGCGCTGAATACACCTGACCCAAGTTATCACGGTGTCAATTACGTTGAAGTACTTGGTGAAGCGGCATATATCGCTCGCGCCCGCGTCGTTCCTTTACGCAATACAGGTGCAGCCATTAGCCCACTCAGCGTATTCCTGATCTTACAGGGTTTAGAAACCTTAAACCTTCGTATGCAGCGCCATACCGAAAATGCCATTCAAGTTGCAGAATATTTAAAACAACACCCAAAAGTAAAATGGGTCAATTACGCGGGTTTAACCGATCATCCACAGCATCATTTAGCACAAAAATATGTGAAAGGTAAACCTTCTGCAATCCTTTCCTTTGGCGTACAAGATGGCTTAGAAGGAGGAACTCGCTTTATTGATGCATTACAGCTATTTACTCGTCTCGTAAACATTGGTGATGCAAAAAGCTTGGCATGTCATCCTGCAACGACGACCCATCGTCAACTCAATGCTGAAGAACTCAAATCTGCTGGTGTGAGTGAAGACCTAGTGCGTTTATCTATTGGGATTGAGCATATAGACGATCTGATTGCAGATCTAGAACAAGCCCTCGCCCAAGTTTAAATCGAATAAAATAAGAACAGCCTCACTAGAGGCTGTTTTTTTATTCTTTTAAAGAGAAATATTATTGCATTTTCAACTATTACAATCATTTGTTTTAGAGCTTTTACTCTAAAAATATTATTATATTTCAAATATTTACACTGGACAAACAAAAAAAATCGGTTAATATTAGTACAAAATAAAGTGCAATGTTTAATCGCAACAAGGATACATTGCAAACAACAGCTCGATTAATGTAGGACACTTACATGAACGCAAAACTCAAAAAACTTTTTCAGCAAAAAGTCGACGGGAAAACAATCATTGTCACAGGTGCTTCAAGTGGTATTGGTTTAACGGTTTCAAAATACCTTGCTCAGGCAGGTGCACATGTCTTATTGCTTGCTCGTACGAAAGAGAAGTTAGATGAGGTAAAAGCTGAGATTGAAGCTGAGGGTGGAAAAGCATCCGTTTTTCCATGCGATCTCAATGATATGGAATCAATTGATGCGGTTTCAAAAGAGATTTTAGCGGCTGTTGATCACATTGATATTTTAGTGAACAATGCAGGACGTTCAATCCGTCGTGCCGTGCACGAGTCAGTTGATCGTTTCCATGACTTTGAACGAACCATGCAGCTAAATTACTTTGGCGCTGTACGCCTAGTTTTGAATATCTTACCGCATATGATGCAACGTAAAGATGGGCAAATCATTAACATCAGTTCAATTGGCGTACTTGCCAATGCAACCCGTTTTTCAGCGTATGTTGCGTCTAAAGCTGCACTTGATGCATTTAGTCGTTGTCTATCTGCTGAAGTTCACTCGCACAAAATTGCGATTACCTCTATTTATATGCCGTTAGTGCGCACACCAATGATTGCACCAACCAAAATGTATAAATATGTACCGACACTTTCACCAGAGCAAGCGGCTGATTTAATTGCATATGCAATCGTGAAACGTCCTAAGAAAATTGCCACCAACTTAGGTCGCTTAGCTTCAATCACCTATGCGATTGCACCTGACGTTAACAATATTCTGATGTCGATTGGCTTTAATTTATTCCCAAGTTCTACTGCTTCAGTAGGACAGCAAGAAAAGTTAAACATCATGCAGCGTGCCTATGCACGTTTGTTCCCAGGTGAACATTGGTAATTTAAGCCACTCCCTGCAAAATACAAAAAAAGCAGCGCATTGATATATGCGCTGCTTTTTTATTTGCTACAACGTTTTTAAGAACAGCCAGTGATGCGCGATCAAAATGGCGCCACTCACTCAAACCAAAACAATGTTCATTCGATTTTCGGCAAGGTGCAATTTTGCCTCTCAGAAACAATTATCTTAATTTCTCAATTAAATTTATTGTTTTTCAAAATAATAAAATGACCAAATCGCTCCTTACGTCCCAACCCACATTTTCAAATAACCATCAAATTCTCGCCATATAAAAATACTGTTAGAAAAAGCATAAAAAATAGTGTAATTTTCATGCTTTTTAGCGGTATATAACATTCGGTCAAGATTCACTTAAAAAATCTTGCTTGGATGGGAAAGGAACAGATATGGGTCAAACGTATAGTCGGGAAGAAAAAAGGAGTCGCATCAAAGGTATTGTCGGTGCGGCATCAGGAAATTTAGTCGAATGGTTTGATTTCTATATTTATGCCGTTTTTGCTGCCTATTTTACGCATGCACTGACTGCCCCAGATATGGAACCAACCACCAAAGCCATTTATGTTTGGGGTGTGTTTGGTGCTAGCTTTTTCATGCGCCCAATCGGTAGTTGGTTATTTGGACGTATTGCCGACCGTCAAGGCCGTAAACAATCCATGGTGATCTCGATTTGCCTGATGGCACTCAGTTCATTCCTGTTTGCAGCCCTACCGACTTATGACCAAGTTGGCATGTGGGCACCATTTTTACTGCTCATGGTTCGTTTACTACAAGGTCTGTCTGTTGGTGGTGAATACGGTGCTGTTGCCACTTATATGAGTGAACTGGGCTTAAAGGGACAACGCGGTTTTTTTGCTTCATTCCAATATGTGACTTTGTCAGGTGGTCAATTACTTGCCAGTTTGCTCGGGGTTATTCTGCTTGGTTTTATGACCGAACAACAACTGAATGACGGTGGCTGGCGTATTCCTTTCGTCATTGGCGGTATTGCAGCATTGCTTTCTTTAGTGGCACGAAGCCGTTTAGAAGAAACCTTATCGCACGAAGATGCCGAACGTGAAGAATCAGGCAGCTTAATTGCCCTACTCAAAAAGCATTGGAAAACGTTCTTATTGGTGGTGGGTTATACCTCCGCGGGTTCACTCACGTTCTACGTGGTGACGGTGTATTCTAAAACTTACCTCACTAACATCGGTATGGATGGCAGAACAGTCGGTTTCATCATGACTACTGCACTATTCGTATTCATGATTGCGCAACCATTCTTTGGCATGCTCTCGGATCGGATTGGTCGTCGTAACTCAATGCTGGCCTTTAGTTTGCTCAGTGCTCTGTTTATTTATCCAGTGATGGTGACGGGGATGCGCAGTTTTGCTGACTCACCGATTATCATCACCTTATTGCTGATTTTCTTGATGATGCTACTGAGTTTTTATACCTCGATTAGTGGCTTGGTCAAAGCAGAAATGTTCCCACCCCATGTCCGTGCTTTAGGTGTTGGCTTTTCCTATGCCGTCGGGAATGCGCTCTTTGGTGGTTCTGCGCCCTCTGTGGCATTAATATTTAAAGATGCAGGGATTGAAAATATCTTCTTTATCTATGTGATTATCATGTTGCTGATCTGTTTCTTCTGTAGCTGGGCACTGCCGAAAAAACCTAAATATCTGGAACATGAACACTAATTCAACTCTCTCTCAAAAAGAAACCACTTTTGTGCAGGCAAAAGTGGTTTTTTATTTTGGTCAGTTATTTCAAATAGGGATTTAAATTTACAAGATGCTTAAAGCCGCTCTGTACCAGCATGGCGGTACGAGATTTAGGACGTTGCTTTGCTTCATGTTGAGTAAATTCAATCATGTTTTCATTAAAATCTAAACGTGGATAATGCTGTTGCAATTGTTGTCTAAACTGCAAAGAAAATTCAAAACCACGACTGCCAATCACATCACAACTGGCAGCTTGTTGCAGTAAATGTGCTTCGATGCCATCATCCAGTGCAACATAAGGATTCATGTGCATACTGATCACATCAAATAATTGATCGGCACGTGGTATTTGCCAGCCTTGTTCAATCGACCAATCTTTTGCCGCATAAGCGCCCTGCCCAGCAAAGCAACGACAATTTTCATGGTGCTGATAATGCTGTTCAGTCATACCCAAATCATGCAATAAACAGGACACTGCCAATAACTCATCATCACGCTTTAAGTCCTGCATCTTGGCAAATGCGATGGCATAACACCAAGTTCTCAAACAATGATTCTGTAAGGCTTCAGAGCTACAAGATTGCATCTTCTGCAATGCCTGCTTTACATCTGTGCTATCAGGTAAATACAGATCATCAAGACTCAAATCCTGCGATACAGTCCTCTTTGAACGATGTGCTAAGCCATACATTTTTAAGCTTTGTTTCAATACAGGCAATAGGCTATGACCCAATAGAGTCATACGATCTTTCAAAGATAAATCACCTGACGTTTGCATCATCCATGCTTGTTGACCAATGTGCATTATTATCCCCACACAAAATTAGAGTAATTACTCTAATTTAAGTTTTACTGTAAATCATGACAGATGTCAAAGCAATCACAGCTTAAGAAAAGCAAACATTAAAGCTGTTTTTTGAGTAAATCATCCAACCAATCAATAAAGTCTTGAAAATACTGGGGTCGATACTGCCGATCCGTCAACAAAATATTGACAGGTAATTGCAAACTTGGAATATCGGCAAATAAGCGTTGCAGTTTTCCTTGCTGCACATAGGGCACAGCATCAAACGCAGGAATTTGAATAATGCCTATACCTGCCAGACCCGCATGAATATAAGCTTCGGTATTTTCAATCAGTAAGCGATACGGCATATTGATGCGATGATCACGAAACGTAAGCTCACTCATTTCACGATAATGTTTTGCGACATGATAATCCACGGCGAAATGCTGCTGTAACTCATCAAAACTTTTGGGTTCACCGAACTCTACAACATATTCGGGAGATGCCAATGTCCAGATCTTAGTCTGGGTAATCGGTCTAATCAGTAAATATTCATCCTGAACTTGCCCTACCCGCACCACACAATCGAGTTGTTGTTCAATCAAATTAGAAAAATCATCACTGCCATTGATCAATACTTTTACTTTTGGATAGCGTTGATAAAATGCCAGTAAATTTGGAATCAAAAGCTGTGTTGCCAACCGTTTCGGCATGCCAATACTGATCTTGCCCTCTTGGCTGCGAATATGGGTTTTAAAACGATTGAGTTCTTTTAACTGGGCCACCAACCGTACTGCTTCATCGTAAAATAGACTACCCTCATGCGTTAAAGCAACCTTACGTGTGGTGCGATAAAACAACAGCACTTCATATTCTTTTTCAAGCGCTTGAATCGCATAAGTGACATTGGAACGCGGTAGTCCCAATTGAAGTGCCGCTTGTGCAAAAGACTGCTTTTCTGCCACCAAACAAAATATTTTTAGCCGTTCGATCTTATCCATTTATTATTCAACTTTCTTGCATAATCAGTTCAATACTAACAACTATTTCAAACAAAAGAATTCAATTAGGATAAATTTCACACAAAACAAAAGATGGACGAAATAATGTCACAGCATGATCTAAAAGATAAAACCGTACTAATCGCAGGCGGTGCAAAAAATTTAGGTGGTTTGATCTCACGTAAGTTTGCTGAGCAAGGCGCAAACTTAGTGATTCATTATCATAGCGCAGCGACGCAAGCCGATGCCGAAGACACCTTAAAAGCAGTGCAAGAACTCGGTGTCAAAGCCATTTTGGTTCAGGCTGATTTATCAGATATTCAAAACATCGAAAAATTATTTACAAAAGCCAAAGCTGAATTTGGTGGCGTTGATATTGCCATTAACACTGTCGGTCAGGTGCTGAAAAAACCTTATTTGGACACCACCGAACAAGAGTTTGATGTGATGAATGACATCAACAATAAAATTGCCTATTTCTTTATTCAATCGGCAGGTCGTCATCTCAATCCACACGGAAAAATCTGTAGCATTGTGACCAGTTTATTGGCGGCGTATACAGGTCTCTATTCGACCTACGAAGGATTAAAAGCCCCTGTTGAACATTACACCCGTGCCGCGTCCAAAGAGTTTGGTGAGCGTGGTATTTCCGTCACCGCAGTTGCACCTGGTCCAATGGATACTCCATTTTTCTACGGTCAAGAAGCACCTGAAGCGGTGGCTTATCATAAATCGGCATCTGCGCTCGGAGGCTTAACCAAAATCGAAGATATTGAGCCTTTGATTCGTTTCTTAGTCACCGATGGCTGGTGGATTACAGGACAAACCATTTTCGCCAATGGCGGCTATACCACGCGGTAATTCATTTTCATGACAAACGCTTGGGACATGTTCAACATGTGCCAAGCTTTTTTAATTTAACCAAAACACCAGCCCATAAAAACACGCCAAGCTCAGAATAATCGTGACTAAGGTATGCCGAACAAAATAAGCAATAAGAATGGTTAAAATCGTGGCCAGAAAATACGGATTTAATAAAGTTTCACGAAATGCGCCATGCTCATCCATAAACACAATCGGAGTAGCGATCGCCGTCAATAAGCATGGTGCTGAGTACTGCAATGACTGTTGAAACCATTTCGGTAAACGCAAAGGAATATTCGGTTCCAGCAAAATGTAGCGGTTCATAAACACCACCAGCGCTAAAATAATCAGGACAAACCAACTCATGCTGCACGCTCCCGAAGATTTTGTAGGCAAGTCGCTGTGAACATACCCATTACCCCTGCCATGATTGCTGCACTTTTAAAACCGAAACTTAGGAACACCACGGTTAAAATGACCGAAACCAGCACGCCAACCAAGGTATTGAAGTTTTTAATAAAGGGAATCACGATAGCGATAAAAGTCGCCACAATGGAAAAATCCAGATGATATTGATCTAAGTTCGGTACAGACGATGCAAGCAACACACCGCAGACACTAAACAGCACCCAAGCTAGATAGAAACAACTACCAGCACCTAAAAGATAGTAAATATAGTGCTGTTGTTTTTTAATACTGACCGCAAATAACTCATCTGTGAGTAAAAAGCCAAGCATCAGCCGATGTTTTAACGGTTGCTTAGAAATATCTTCGCGTAAATACAACGCATATAAATAATGCTGTGTGGTAATTAAAAATACCGAAATAATGATAGTCACAGCGGGTGTTCCTGCCATGACCAAACCGAGTGTCATCAACTGCGCTGCGCCAGCAAACACTAGTGCCGACATAGCAACTGCTTGTCCTGTCGTGAGGCCTGCTTGAATCGCCATTGAACCTGCCAGTAATCCCCATGGCAGTACAGCAACACATAACGGCAGTATTTTGATCACTCCGTTGAAAAATGCTCGTGATACAGTGATTGGCCTGTCGTCGATCGTCTCAGTGAACATCAGAATTACAATCGTTTATAAGAGATTAATGACTATGCCAAAATTTGATCAGCGATAATTGCATAAAATTGCTATTTTATTTGAGATAAGCAATATAGCCACCTGGGGTAATCCCAAAGGTTTGACGAAAGTGACGGCTAAAATGACTTTGATCTGAAAAGCCACATTGCTGTGAAATCTCAGATAAATTTAATCCTTGTCTTAATAGCTTTTGCGATTTTTGCAAACGTGCTTGCACTAGCCATGCATGTGGTGACAAACCCACATGTTTTTTAAACTGGCGTAGAAAATGCCACTGACTCAGATTTGCCATATCCGCTAATGCGGCCAAAGAAAATTCTTGTTCAGGCATCGATGCCATCAGCTCTTTAATATTTAAGATACGCTGTTTGGCATTACTCAACTCAGTAGCTTGAGGCTTCACTTGACTATACTTAGATACTAGCCAAGCAATGGTAGAAAGAAATAAGGTTTGTTTGAGTAAAGTATTGGTGGGTTGTTCTAATAAGTCGAATAGCAGGCGGAGTTGTTGTGCCAAGCCTTCATCATGCAAGACCGCTTCTCTAAACCATGGTGCAGTACCATGCACCGTGGTCAAATCGCGTGTCAATTCATTAAACACTTCTGGTGTTGGATAAATTGCCCGATAGCGCCAACCCGTCTCCACTGCTGAAGAACCTGTATGTACTTCATCGGCATTGACCAGAATAATATCGCCCTGCGGTGCCACATGATTGCCACCTGTACGATAGAAGCGTTGTGCCCCTTCTTCAATCACACCGATACAAAATCCTTCATGCACATGTCGTGAGAACTCCTGCTGAAAATAACTGGCTTTCAGCATTTCTAAACCACCGAGTTCTTCGAGGTGTAAGTAATCAACTTGTTCACGAGGTCTACGCGACATCACGACCTCCTTTGGATTTTTGCATCATGTCAGGTTAACGCGATTCAGATAGATGTATAGAACAAAATTGCTGTTTGTTCAAAACAAAGATGAATCTGAGTTGATAAATAAAAACTGATTGATAAGCTTTTATTTATCAACTTAAATTGGTTAATTAAAATAAGGAATCTATTTTATATAATCCTATTCAAAGAAATTAAAAAATATAATCATCTAAACATATTTAATTTTCAGTTAAAATATTTTAAAATTCGCCCATAATTTATGCAATAAATTGTAATAAAACCAAAAGCAAAAAATTTGAGAGAACTATATGTTAAATCCCTTACACCCTAAAAAATTAATCCCTTTAAGTTATGCCATCGCCTTAAGTCTTTCTGTATTAGGGACAACGATGACTCCAAATTATGTGCATGCCTCGGCATCTACAGAAGAAACTGCAACAAATAACGCCACAGCTCAAAATGTTGCAGAAAACCCAATGGCCAAATTAGATTGGCATTTAGGACCGAAAAAAGAAAATGTCGCCAATGTGGCAACTTTAAATACCCTCAAAGATGAAGGATTCTTAGATCCAAAGAATGCAGATAAATTTTTAGAACTCACGGGAAATTTAACCACCGGCAGTACCAATATTTTAGTCGCTCCAGATGATTCATGGTGGGCGACCTTCGATTTTGATCCATTGGGTTATATCAAAGATGATGAAAAAATCGATGCCGATGCCTTATTAAAACAACTCAAGGATTCTGATGAACCTTCTAATGAAGAACGCTCGCGTTTAGGTTATCCAAAACTGTATACCATTGGCTGGGCTGTTCCGCCACATTATGACAATCAAACCAAACGTTTAGAATGGGCACTCAAAATTCGTGATGAGGATAATAATGAAGCCATTAACTACACCATTCGTATTTTAGGTCGTACTGGTGTGACTAGTGCAACATTAGTGTCTGACGAAGAACATTTAACCCAGAATATTAATGCGTTTAAAACTAGCTTAAAGGGCTTTGATTATAATTTTGGTGAGAAATACGCAGAATATCGTGAAGGCGATAAAGTGGCTGAATACGGCCTAGCTGCATTAATTGCAGGTGGTGCTGCGGTCGTTGCAACAAAAAAAGGCTTCTGGGCTGCGATTGCCGCATTCTTCGCAGCAACATGGAAATTCATTGCCGTAGGTGCGATTGCCGTAGGTGGATGGCTCCGTTCCCTGTTTAATAAAAACAAATCATAAATGTCGTTACCCTTCGACATACTGATTATGATTGGGATAGTCGGGTTCTATATTTATGACTCGGCTCATCTCTATTTCTATAATGAGTTCAATATTCAAAAAGGACTGGGGTCTGCGTTTAAGTCACAATTAATTTCACGACAACTGAACGTCTTTCGTAAATACTTACTGATTCCCAATCTATTGTTCTCCCATCAACTACTTTTTAAATGTGCATGGAAGATCAAAGATCCTGCCCCCTCCATCCATACCAATGATATTACCCATCTCAAAAACATCAGCCAAACCTTAAAACCACTACAATGGGTCAATATTTTAGTATTCATTTTGACCATAGCGGTTTTACCCTTTTTGATTGTATTTAAAGCAGGCTATCTTGCACTTGCGATCATCTTAGTCGTCATTTATATCTTGAATCTCATTTCAATCCTTTTTGTGATGGTGAAAAGGAAAAAACTCCTGCTTTCTTGGTTTAAAATCATGCAGCTATTATTGGATGCATTACTATGCCCCCCTTTTGCTTTAAATCTATTACGAAAAATTAGTTTAAATTACCACGCCAAAACTGACGGTATATTACTCGCCTCTCAAATACTCGATCCGCAACAATATCAACACCTACTTGATGACATTCTGTTGGATATCCAAGCATTAAAAATAGCATCAAATGAAAAGAACATCGCTCAACTCGAATTAAGAGAACAACAACTTCTCAAGTTTAAAGCGCCGATTACGCACAAATAAAAACCTCCCAAAAGAGGTTATTAAGACTTTGATTACTTTAATGGTTCTGGAATATCAACCCATCTAATCTCTTGACCATATTTAGATCCTTGGTCTTTTTCCATGATATTGCACACTTTGACATTATCATACGCATCTCGATAAGCATCGACACTGTCTTTGTTGCATCATAATTCGGAGACTGTTTTGCCAATGCGGCGTTATATTTAGCAATACTGTGCTTGGAACAAAAGTCAAAATCAAACCAACATTCAGCGATTACGGTATAAGATTTTTTAGCCAGAGCAACAAAGCTCAAACTTGAAATCGCCAATAAAAGTAGTTTTTTCATTATTTAACCTTTGGGCATTTTATGCTTATCGTCATCACTGACATTCAAAAATTAGAATAATAGTTCTTAAAAAAAAGCCTCCGAAGAGGCTTTTTTCATTTGATCAATTATTTCGACCCTTTAATCCCTGCTTGCAATAACAAAGCACCTAAACCACCAATTTTTTGCTCTTGTGGTTTCTCAGTTTTTGGCTTGTTATTTTGCGGACGCTTAAAGTCACCCTCTTTACGTGGTGGACGCGGACCTTGTGGCTTACGCTCTGAACGTTCAGCACGATCTTGCTGCGGACGCTGTTGTTGACGTGGCGCTTTCACAGGTGCAGAACCTTCCGCACGCATACTCAAGTTGACGCGATTACGTTCTGCATCTACTTGAATCACACGAACTTGTACAATTTGACCCGGTTTCACCACTTTATGTGGATCAGAAACAAATTCATTGGCCAGTTCAGAAATATGCACTAAACCATCTTGATGCACACCAACATCAACGAAAGCACCAAAGTTAGTGACATTGGTCACCACACCTTCAAGCTGCAAACCCTCAGTGAGTTGAGCAACTTCAGTGATATCTTCACGGAATTTGGCAGTACGGAACTCTGGACGTGGATCACGACCTGGTTTTTCAAGTTCAGCTAAAACGTCTTGAATGGTTGGTAAACCAAATTTGTCATCGACAAACTCATCCGCTGTAACTTGACGAATAATTTCAGTATTACCAATGATGTCTTTAACCGTCGTCGCTTTCGCCGCAACAATTCTTTCCACCAACCCATAACTTTCAGGGTGAACGGCCGAAGCATCTAAAGGCTCGGAACCATTTTGAATACGCAAGAAACCTGCTGATTGTTCAAAAGTACGCTCACCTAAGCGTGGTACTTTTTTCAATGCTTGGCGACTTTCAAAGCGACCGTGTTCTTTACGGTATTCAAAGATTTGCTGTGCGATTGATTTATTGAGACCTGCAATATAAGCCAGAATCGCAGGAGAAGCAGTATTGACATCGACCCCCACCGCATTCACACAGTCTTCAACCACAGCATCTAGTGTTTTTGCTAAACCTGTCTGGTTCACATCATGTTGGTACTGACCAACACCAATCGATTTCGGGTCGATTTTAACCAGTTCAGCCAATGGATCTTGTAAACGACGGGCAATTGAGACCGCACCGCGAATAGACACATCCAGTTCTGGCAATTCTTGCGATGCCAATTCACTTGCTGAATAGACCGATGCACCCGCTTCACTCACTGTGATACGCGTCAGTTTCAGGTCAGCATTCGCCGCCATCATTTCTGCAACCACCGCTTCAGTTTCACGACTCGCTGTACCATTGCCGATGGCAATAAGTTCCACGTGGAACTCTCGACATAAACGCGCAAGCTCAGCAGTCGAACCTACTTTATCTTCTTTCGGTGCAAATGGATAAATCGTGCTATGCGCAAGTACATCACCTGCATCACTGACCACAGCAAGCTTCACACCGGTACGAATACCAGGATCTACGCCTAATGTTGTGCGGCTGCCTGCTGGTGCAGAAAGCAATAAATGACGTAAGTTTTCAGCAAAGACATCCATTGCTTCAGCTTCAGCAGCTAAACGCTTATCTGTTAATAATGAATGTTCAATTTGTGGACGAATCTTACCCAACCAAAATAATTTGGCCGTTTGTTTTAAATAATCTTGGCGCATTTGTGGTTGAATTTGTTCAAGATTGTATTCCGTTTCGATACGTACCAATGGTGCATCATCTTCACCATCCACTTTCAAACCCAATACATTTTCTTGACGGCCACGTAACATCGCCAATAAACGATGTGAAGGAACCTTATTTAAGTTTTCTGAGAACTCAAAATAATCACGGAATTTTTTGCCGACTTCTTTTTTCTCTTCAGAAGCAACAGCACTTTTCAATACTGCCGTTTTAGAAAAAGTTTGTTTTAATTCAGTGGTTAAAGCGATATTTTGCGCCCAATCATCAATTAAAATATGCTGAATCGCATCGAGCTGGCTTTCAACATCTGAATAGTCTTCGTGACTAAAACCAGCCAAAGCTTCAGTTGGATCAACTTGATCACTGATGATTTTTTCAGCAATTGCACCTAAACCCGCTTCTTTTGCTTTAAATGATTTACTGGTTCGCTTCGGGCGATACGGCGCATAAATTTCTTCTAACGCATTCTTGGTTTCAGCAGCATTTACACGTCCTAATAAATCATCGTTCAATTTATCTTGTTCTTGTAAAGACTGGATCACTTTCTCACGACGCTCGTACAAATCACGCAAGTAAGTTAAACGTGTATCAAGTTGACGTAATTGCGTATCGTCTAAGCCTTGAGTGACCTCTTTACGGTAACGTGCGATAAAAGGAACACTAGCGCCTTCATCAATTAAACGAATAGCAGCTTCTACTTGGTTTGGACGTACGGCAAGTTCATTTGCCAACTGCTGAACTAAGTCAGTCATCGTGATTGATTCCACAAGGGTTGAGTCTAAAAGCAATGATTATAAAGTCCATGGCTATAAAATCCACTATTGTTTTTTTAAAATATTGTGCATATGGTCAGTTCTTTCCCCATAAACCCTACAGATTATGCTAATTGAGCAATGTTTCTAAAATACCAAGCTTTTTCCGCCTAAATATTGAAAAATAGATTGATTGTCATAATTTTACCTGTATATATTTGGTATCTTTCTCTTGATTTTATTGGCAATATTTGTTGCTTTATAACATAGCCAAAACTGTGCAATGAGTCGTATACTGCAGAGTCTATTCACTTTCACCTTACGAGCTATAGCTCTCATTACGACATAAGCCGTATACGGTGCTAGATTTTAGCCGATAACGCAAAGCAGGGTTGAAATATAATACCCCTATAGCATTGCATAAAGACGATGACAATAAACGATAAAGGAGCACAGCATGAGTTTAGTTGTACCTGCCGAATCGACGGAAACTGTTCACCATGAAACAGACCGGGTCGAACGCATTTTAGTGGTCGATGATGATGTGCGCTTGCGTACGCTTTTACAACGCTTCCTCGAAGACAAAGGCTTTGTAGTTAAAACTGCCCATGACGCAACACAAATGGACCGTTTGCTACAACGTGAGTTGTTCTCTCTCATCGTCCTTGATTTCATGTTACCTGTTGAAGACGGCCTAAGTATCTGCCGTCGCTTACGTCAATCCAATATTGACACCCCAATCATTATGCTCACCGCGCGTGGCAGCGACTCTGATCGTATTGCGGGCTTAGAAGCAGGTGCCGATGATTACCTACCAAAACCGTTCAATCCAAATGAGTTACTTGCCCGTATTCGCGCTGTATTACGTCGTCAAGTGCGTGAAGTACCAGGTGCACCAAGCCAGCACGTTGAAGTGGTTAGTTTTGGACCTTGGGCTTTAGATCTTTCCACCCGAACCTTAACCCGTGAAGGTCAAGTTGTCACCTTAACCACAGGCGAGTTTGCCGTACTCAAAGCATTGGTACAACATCCACGTGAACCATTGACCCGTGACAAGCTCATGAATCTAGCACGTGGCCGTGAATGGGGCGCAATGGAGCGTTCAATTGATGTACAAGTCTCTCGTTTACGTCGCTTGATCGAAGACAACCCAGCGCGAGCACGCTATATCCAAACCGTTTGGGGTGTAGGCTATGTGTTTGTTCCAGATGGTGCGGAATAAGCGCAGGAAACTAGACCTTGAAACTTGAACCAATTGATCCGCAAGAATTTACTGACTTCGCGACCTACTCTGAAAGGCCGCGAACAAAATGGGAACGTTTTTTAGATAAAATTAAACCGCGTTCTGCCGCCATGCGTACCACCATTTTGGTACTGTCTATGGTCTTTTTCAGTCTGTTTATGTCTTTGTGGTTCTTTTGGCGTACCTTATATTTACCTGAGTTACAGCAACATGCACGTTATCTTGCGATTGAACTCGAACTGATCAACAATCCCGATATTCGTATTTTACATCGAGATAACGAAGTCGATATTGATGATTGGCTAAAGAATCGTATTGGTATCGAGTACATTACCGATCCAAAAGAATTTCCTAAAGTCGAAGAAAAATTCCTTGCTGAATTATTTACCAATCAAATTGAAGCCAAACTAGCCAAAGAGTTAGGTGTTAAAGATGTAACGGTTTACTTCAAGTTTAAACCGATTCCACGTATTTGGATTCAAACGCCAGAAATGAATGGCAACTGGGTTCGTGAACCACTCAAAACCTATGACAACTATAGCGTTGAGTTGATTGCATCGTGGTTATTTGGTGTGCCTATCTTGTCTTCGATTATTATTCTAATTCTGGTCCGCCAAATGAATCGCCCCTTACGTCGATTACAAAATGCCGCCAACAATTATAGTAAAACAGGTAAAGCGCCGTATCTCGACACCAATCACGGTCCACTTGAAATCCGCCAAGTGAACCAAGCCTTTAATCATATGGTCTATACCCTTGAGCAAACCGAACGTGATCGACAAATCATGTTGGCAGGAATTTCACATGATCTCCGCACCCCGTTGACGCGTATTCGTTTAACCGCAGAAATGCTACCTGATGAATTCTTTCGAGAAGGGCTGATCTACGATGTTGATGATATGGATGCGATTTTAAATCAATTCATTTCGTATATGCGTGATGGTTCTGATGAAGAACTGACAGACACCAATCTCAACACCTTACTACAAGAGTTGGTGGTGCAATTCCAGCCCATGGATATACAGTTTGAAGCACAAGAGTTGCCGATCATTCCAGCACGTAGTCTATCGTTGAAACGTTTAATCGCGAATCTACTCAATAACGCTAAACGCTATGGTTCCGAACCCATTGAACTCTCTGCTAGCCACGTCGATGATCATATTTTAATTACAGTTGCTGATCATGGTGAAGGTATTCCTCCCGAACAGGTGGAAGAGTTGATGCAACCGTTTGTCCGTGGAAATTCAGCACGTACCGTTCAAGGCAGTGGGCTTGGACTTGCGATCGTGAAGCGTATTGTTGATATTCATCAAGGACAAATCAATATCCGTAATCGCGAACAAGGTGGCTTAGAAGTGGTTATTTCATTGCCCATTCCAGTACCTGAATCAGACGAACCACCAAACAACACCATTGGCAAAATCAGACAAACACTGACTGGACATTTTTAGAAAGACAATTTCTGATCAAATATGCCGTAATTTGCGTTAGACCTTAGCCTAAATTCGATACACTTTTCACATTTTAAGGCTAAAATCCAGCACTTATAGAAAGCAACATTGAGAATGGATGATGTCTTTAAGTCGCATTCGCCTTCACAGCCTTCATGACAAAGTCATGAGTGCTGATCAGGCTTCTAGCTTTATTGAAAATGGCATGACCGTTGGCATGAGTGGTTTCACACGTGCTGGTGAGGCAAAAGCTGTTCCTCAAGCACTGGTCAATCGGGCTAAAATAAATCCGTTAAAAATCACATTAATCACAGGTGCAAGCCTCGGTAATGATTTAGACAAACAATTGACTGAAGCAGGTGTATTGGCGCGTCGTCTGCCCTTCCAAGTCGATAACACCTTGCGTCGTGCCATCAATAATGGCGAAGTGATGTTTGTAGACCAACACTTATCTGAAACCGTCGAGCAAATGCGTAACCAGCAACTCAAACGCCCTGATATTGCGGTGATTGAAGCCGTTGCCATTACTGAAGAAGGACATATTGTTCCGACCACATCAGTGGGTAACTCTGCCAGCTTTGCGATTTTTGCTGAAAAAGTGATTGTTGAAATCAACACAGCATTGAGCGCAGACTTTGAAGGTTTACACGATATCTATATTCCAAGCTATCGCCCGACACGAACCCCTCTCCCCTTAACCCAAGTGGATGACCGTATTGGTTCAACGGCGATTCCCATTGATCCCGCAAAAATCGTAGGTATCGTACTCAACGATACCGCAGACTCTCCGTCAACGGTCACTGCACCCGATGCAGAAACACAGGCGATTGCCAATCACTTGATTGCCTTCTTTGAACAAGAAGTTGCGGCAGGTCGCCTAGCGAAGAATTTAGGTCCACTACAAGCAGGGATTGGCTCGATTGCCAATGCTGTATTAACAGGCTTAAAAGATTCTCATTTTGAAGATCTGGTCATGTATTCAGAAGTGCTACAAGACTGCACCTTTGAATTAATTGATGCAGGTAAAATGAAATTTGCCTCAGGTAGCTCCATTACGTTATCAGCAAAATGTGGCGAACGTGTTTTTGGCAATTTGGATCAATACAAAGACAAACTGGTATTACGCCCACAAGAAATTTCCAATCATCCCGAAATCGTGCGTCGCTTAGGTATTATTGGCATTAACACTGCACTTGAGTTTGATATTTACGGTAACGTCAATTCAACCCATGTCTGCGGAACCAAAATGATGAATGGGATCGGTGGTTCTGGTGACTTTGCCCGCAATGCGCATTTGGCTATCTTCGTAACCAAATCAATTGCCAAGGGGGGTGATATTTCTTCGATCGTTCCTATGGCGAGTCATGTTGATCATTGTGAGCATGATGTTGATATTTTAGTGACTGAACAAGGCTTGGCTGATTTGCGTGGTTTAGCACCACGTGAGCGTGCACGTGTCATTATTGACAATTGTGTACATCCACTGTATCAACATGCATTGAATGATTATTTTGATCGTGCTTGTGAAAGAGGTGGTCACACGCCACACATTTTGCGTGAGGCCCTGTCTTGGCATGCGAACTTTGAAGAAAATGGTCAGATGCTAGTGAATTTAAATATTGCTAAATCGGCTTAACAAACCCTCTATTTACCTTAGAAAAGCATGTGAAAGCATGCTTTTTTATTTTCATATTTCAATTTTTATATTCGTCCTACTCGTAACAAGATTGGAAACGAAACTTTTATTGCCTTTTGCATTTCCAAAATATCATGCAATTGCGCCAATGGATTCACATTGCGCTGTTTTTGATAATGTTTGACCGCAGACCATGTATTTAGATAATCCCACAACTGTGCCCCTGTCCATCTCAACTCAATATCAAATGAAGGCATGCCGATTTCCTGAAAAGGAAATGGAATAGTTTGATAATGCTCATCAATATATCGACGCTCAGCATCCCAAAAGCCATTTAAAGTCTCTGCATATAACTGCGTAATACGACGATTCAAATCCACATCATCAATATGTAAAAGACCATAACCAATCACCGCAAATACACCGTCAGGCTTTAGAGTACGTTTGACCTCAGCATAAAACTTTTCAAAATCAAACCAATGAATCGCTTGAGCCACCGTAATTAAATCAAAAGTTTGGTCTGGGAAATACATTTGCTCTGCGGCTTGCTGGAGATATTATACATTTGCCATAGGCGGTGCATGATCTAACTGGTTTTGGCTAATATCAGTGGCGATCACCTTGTGAAAATGCGGTGCAAGTAATTGTGTGAATTGCCCTGAGCCAGCCCCACAATCCCAAGCCTGCTCAAAACCACATACATGCTTTAGAAGCGCTTCAACCAACAATTGTGGATAAGTTGGGCGTGCCTGTTGATAAAGTTCACTTTGTTCAGAAAATAAATCTTTCATGGCTTTTTTATTGTTGAGTGTTCTATGAAGACAAGAATAATAAATAACACAGTCTAAATATTTCTCATATAAAAAAAGCCCCAAACTTTCGTTTGAGGCTTTTTGAATATGGTGGCGTGACCCAGGATCGAACTGGGGACACACGGATTTTCAATCCGTTGCTCTACCGACTGAGCTATCGCGCCAATGGCGTGTATTAAGCCGTATCTCAGATAAATAGTCAACAACTATCCTGAGCTTTTGATTTAAATGACCATTTCTTATCCAAAAGTGTGCTGCAAAAATTTTGGACAAAAAAAATCCCTGATGGGATCAGGGATTGAAAATACAAATCATGGTGGCGTGACCCAGGATCGAACTGGGGACACACGGATTTTCAATCCGTTGCTCTACCGACTGAGCTATCGCGCCAAAGTGGGCGTATTAAACAATGTTTGCCAAAATCCGTCAAGCAAATTTGCGGATTTTTCTATCTAGCGTTTAATTTTGCGGCAAAGACAACAATGCCCCACCACCTATTTAGATTTTACCAATATGCGATAAGCAACGATGAATTGCACCACACCCTGGTTCAAACTGTTTTACCCCTTGCTCTTCTTCAAAACGACAGACCTCTTCAACCAAACGTTCTGCAACACCACGCCCGCGGTTAGCTGGATGTACCACGATATATTCTAAAACACGGCTTTCTCCTTGCCCTGTTGCCCAAATTGCACCTATAATTTTGGTGTTAAATTCGGCAGTATAAACTGTGGTATATTGCTGTAGATTTTGTTCAAGTTGCTCCACAGCATCTTGTCCATCACCAAACTCTGGGCTGGTATCGTAAAGTCGCTCTAGCTGGGTACGAATCCCTAGATGATCTAGAGAACTGTAAGCGTGTACGCTAATAGGCATTGATTAACCCTCCTGAGCAAACTATGATGCTGTCACTTTTTCGTCACAGCGAAACTATCGGTTTTTAATTTAATCATTTTTGACGTTTTTTGAGGAACGTGTCCATGACGCAACGTATCAGTGAAGTGGTAAGAAATACCAACGAAACAAAAATTCGAGTTCGTCTCAATCTCGATGGTACTGGTCAAGGCACACTCAACACTGGAGTTCCATTTTTAGACCATATGATTGATCAAATCAAGCGCCATGGTCTATTTGATATCGATATTCATTGTGATGGTGACCTTGAAATTGACGATCACCACACAGTAGAAGACTGTGGAATCACCTTAGGGCAAGCCTTTGCACAAGCTTTAGGCGATAAAAAAGGCCTACGTCGTTATGGTCATTTTTATGCGCCACTTGATGAAGCATTGTCTCGCGTTGTGGTCGATTTATCAGGTCGCCCGGGTTTATTTATGGATATTCCATTCACTCGTGCCCGTATTGGCAGCTTCGATGTCGATTTATTTTCGGAGTTTTTCCAAGGTTTTGTCAATCACGCCCTGATGACCTTACATATTGATAGCCTGAAAGGTAAAAACAGCCACCACCAGATTGAAAGTGTATTTAAAGCGTTAGCGCGCGCGCTGCGGATGGCTTGTGAAGTTGATCCACGTGCAGAAAATACCATTGCTTCGACCAAAGGTAGCTTGTAATGACGCGTATTGCTTTACTTGACTATGGTATGGGCAATTTGCACTCTGCGGCAAAAGCCTTGGAACATGTCGGTGCGACTGTTGATGTCACCAATGACCCGAAACTGATTACCAAAGCCGATAAAATCGTATTTCCAGGTGTAGGGGCAATGCGTGATTGTATGCAAGGCATGCATGAGGCTGGCATTGATGAAGTGGTTCGCCAAGCCGCGTTCAACAAGCCTGTTTTAGCGATTTGTGTCGGTATGCAGGCCCTACTGCAAACATCTGAAGAAAATGGTGGTGTGGATGCACTCGGTATTTTTGATGGCGTAGTTAAACATTTCCCAGAAACACCAAATCTAAAAGTACCTCACATGGGTTGGAACCAAGTGCATCAACTTGATCCAAGTCATCCGATGTGGAACAACATTGAGCAAGATGCGCGTTTCTACTTTGTGCACAGCTATTATGTTGAACCACAAGATTCGACTGTTATTGCAGCAACCTGTGATTATGGTGTGAATTTCTGTACCGCAATTCATAAAGATAATTTATTTGCCACGCAATTCCACCCTGAAAAAAGTCATACCGCAGGTTTGCAGTTGTTGAAAAACTTTGTGGAATGGAACATCTAATTACAAAAACTGTAGCAGATTAAATCCATGCATTTGATCTGCTTTTATCAAAATATTCTGTAATTCTCATATTATTTTCTTTATTATCCCCAACTATACAGATCACTCCATTTAAACAATTGTATAAAAACACCTAAATAGGAATAAAAATGAATTCACCTATCCAAACCGTAGATAAACCACTCAGCGCTAAAGGTCGTTTTGGTCGATTGTCTTTTGCTGCATGGACAATGTTAATGACGATTGTTTTCTGTATCGTGATTTTCATTTTGGCCTTCGCAAGTTTTGGTGGCAATCTTCTAGTAAATAGTGATTTTCCCTTAATCACCGTACTACTTTTCATTGTGATTTATGCTGCAATGATCTATATCTCTTTTATTTTTACTATTCGCCGTTTACATGATCGCAATCAAACGGGCTGGCTATCATTGTTAATGCTTATTCCCTTCTTTAACCTTATATTTTTAATCTATCTGCTCGCTGCAAAAGGCTCGGACGGTGAAAATAATTATGGTCCTCTGCGGGAAACAGCAGGTTGGGAAAAAGTATTGGGCTGGATCTATATTGTGATTCTTCCACTGGCATTTGTTTTCGGTATTATCGGAGCAATCGCGCTGCCAGCGTATCAGGGTTACATAGAAAGAAGCCAACAAATCCAAATGGAATATCAACAAAACTATTCTGAATAAATATTTCCCTTGATTAAAGGCCAAGTTCTGCTACTTGGCTTTTTCATCTAGACGAAAACGTTTAAGCTCCAACAAATGGCTTGAGTTTTAATAAAGATGGAAATGCAGCAACCAATGATTCCTTTAACCAAAGAACAGATCAGAGCATTACCCGCCTTTCAAAATTTAAACCATGAAAATATTCTGGTCATTCAAACACTCGAACAATGTTTAGCAGTTCAAGCTGAACTCAACGCCATTCTCATTTTTGGTTTCGATACAGAATCTAAACCCACATTTAAAGTGGGTGAAAAATCGACAGGACCACATTTAATCCAGTTAGCTACCCATGACAAAGCTTATCTTTTCCAAGTCACACCTGAGATTTTGAATTTCTTAAAACCTATTTTAGAAAGTGAACAACAACTCAAAGTTGGTTTTGGACTCAAAAATGATGCCAGTATTTTCCGTGCTAAAGGAATTGAGCCTAAACAACTGATTGAGCTTTCTAAAAGCTTTGCGAGTTTTGGTTACCGCACTCAAGTCGGTATACAGACAGCAGTTGCCCTACTCTTTCATCGTTATTTTGCTAAAAGTAAAAAAATAAGCACCTCGAATTGGTCCGTTAAACAGTTAAGCCCTCAGCAAATTGCATACGCCACAGCAGACGCGTATACAGCTCTGTTAATCTTTGAACATCTCTATCAGCATCGGTTATTAAGTCCACAGCAACAACAAATCATCAGAATACTCAAAGGTTCAACATCCAAGGCTTAGCGATTGATCAATACTTTGCTAATATGTAGCCAATTTAAACTCTATGATGACGCAAGGAGCGAAAGCATGCTAATCATCCCTGCAATTGACCTGAAAGATGGCAAATGTGTTCGTTTAAAACAAGGGCGTATGGAAGACGATACTGTGTTCTCTGATGATCCTGTCGCAACTGCACAACACTGGGTGGATGAAGGCGCACGCCGTTTACATTTAGTTGATTTAAATGGTGCTTTCGCTGGTACGCCCATTCATAAACCTGTGGTTGAGGCAATTGCGCGTGCCCAACCAGAACTCCCTATTCAAATCGGTGGCGGCATCCGTTCACTGGAAACGATCGAACACTATCTTGAAGCAGGTGTCTCGTTCGTCATTATTGGAACCAAAGCGGTTCAAAACCCTGAGTTCGTGGACGAAGCATGTAAACGCTTTGCAGGTCATATCATCGTAGGCATTGATGCCATCAATGGTATGGTGGCAACAGATGGTTGGGCCAATGTCACTGATGTGAAAGCCACTGATCTTGCTAAACGCTTTGCCGATGCAGGCGTGTCGAGCATTGTGTACACCGATATTGCACGTGATGGCATGATGCAAGGCGTCAACGTTGAACAGACTGTCAACTTGGCACAATATTCAGGTTTGCCTGTGATTGCCTCTGGCGGCGTGACCAATCTTCACGATGTGCGTCATTTAAAAGGTCAGACAGGCATTTTAGGTGCGATTACAGGTCGTGCGATTTATGAAGGCACATTGAGTCTTCGTGACGCCCAGTTATTGTTAGATGAAGATCGCCTCTAAACACAACGCTTAAAGAAGAGCCGTCAGGCTCTTTTTTATTTTGAGTGAAATAAATCGCCTCAACTGAAATAAATTAGATTATTTTTCTTGCATAAAACCTATCAATTTATACACAATATAAAGTTGATTTTTCCTGTTTCTAAAGCATGTTATCGAATCTCTCATCCTCTCCAAAAGCAGCACAACTCGCACTGATTTTTATTACCATGATTTGGGGCGGAACTTTTTTAGCCGTGCAATATGCGCTGAATTTTAGTACGCCGATGTTTTTTGTCGGTTGCCGCTTTGCGGTAGCGGCATTGGTGATCTTCCTTATTTCGATGAAATCTATTCGCGGCTTGACGCTCAAAGAAACGCTTGCTGGTACAGCGATTGGTATCATGATTGCAATTGGTTATGGTACACAGACCATTGGCTTACAGACCATTCTCAGTAGTGAATCAGCCTTTCTGACAGCACTTTATGTTCCACTGGTTCCAGTATTAATGTGGATCATTTTCCAGAAAAGACCATCCTTAATGACATGGATCGGTACAAGCTTGGCATTTACCGGTTTAGTGTTCTTAACAGGAAATGGCTTTTCAAGTATTAGCCTAAATTATGGGCAAATACTCACCCTGATCTGTGCCTTTGTGATTGCCTTAGAAATTATTTTGATTGGTTATTTTGCAGGGAAAGTAAATCTGAGACGTGTCACGGTGGTTCAGTTGGTGGTTGCTTCTGGACTGTCTTTTGCCAGTATGCCTCTTGTTGGCGAACATAGTATTCCAACTTTTTCTTGGCCCTTAGTGATGATCGCAGTGGGCTTAGGGCTTGCGAGCGCATTGATTCAATTTGTGATGAACTGGGCACAACGTATGGTTGATCCAAGCCGTGCTGCCATCATTTATGCTGGCGAACCTGTTTGGGGAGGATTATTTGGGCGTATCGCAGGTGAACGGTTGCCACTACTGGCATTATTTGGTGGTTTACTGGTGGTCTTAGGGGTTTTGGTGAGTGAGTTGAAGTTTAAAATACTCAATCATCCCAAAGAAAAATAAAACTTCCGTATTAATCTTTGTTTGGTGGTTGGTTCTTCTTCAACAACATATGCGGTTGATAGTACTCTACCGTTGGTATCGGATCGTAGAATGGGTGTAGTAATGCCTTCCATTCTTGATATGCCGCAGATTTCCTAAACCCTTCGGTATGATGTTCAATTCTGTCCCAAAAGATCATTAGAATATAACGCTGATCATCTTGAACATGCTTGATCAATTGCACGGCATTCAGCCCAGCCATTGGATAAATAATCGCTTTGGCTTGTTGAAATGCTGCTTCAAAAGCCTGACTTTGATTTGGCTTAATATTTAAATGCACATGCTCTATAATCATAATTAAACCTGTTTAAATTCTTCAAACACAATTTGAAGGTAATTTTTTATAAAATCAAATATATGGTTATTGATATCTAAGGATATAAAGTGATATTCAAATTTTATTGAAAAAAGCGGATAAGATTATTATCCGCTTTCTGTTCAAATTACTGATACATCGGTTTATTGTCATTTAATGCAATCAAACCACGAATCGCGCGATAAACGATCCATATCCATGCCACAAAAATAACTGATACACAGAAAACTGTGCCAGACAGCGCAACACCAGCAAATGCATTTGGATTATCGCCTGTCAAAAACAGGAAGAAAAATGGGATAAAGGCAATAATATTCCACGCTAAATACCACCAAAAGGTGCGAATTTGCCAAGTAAAGTGGCTTTCAAAAATTGAACCTTGTACATCACGACGTTTCACATAGTTAATAATCAAGGCAATGATCGCCAATAAACCACCGCTAAAAATCGCAATAATATAAAGCACATAAAGAATCAAGGTCAAAGTGCGATTCGGGTCTTGATCAACAGAGTAATTCATTTTTATTTAGCTCCAAAACCTCCCTCAATGAAAAATATTGAGTGGAGAAATTAACCAACATATCAATAATATATGAAAAGCTATGGTACAGAAATAAATCTTACGAAACGGTTGTTTTTGTGTTTTATGTCTCAGTTTTTGCTGGGCAAGCCAACCAGCGCACCATCCACCCAAAGAATCAACGATGTGCAGAGTCTGTTCAGGTATCCGACGATTGCCCAATTGTGCTGCTTCTTTGTCTTGTGAATACAACCAATAACTCAGTGCATTCATCAAACTTACAAAGAGTAAGGTAAACGGTGGCAATAGCTTGCTAAAACTCGCAATCACCATAAAGACAATATAAACCCCAATCCCGACTTTCATCGACGACCATCCAGTCGCTGTGGTCGGTCGAACAGGCGCGGCTTTATGCTCAATCACTTGTGATGCTTTTAAATAAACGACTTGTTGCGCGCGATAGCGACCACGCTCATCTAAAATCACCAAATAATCTAAAGCACAGCCCACAATCGGTCTTGGGCCAGTGCGAGCAAAGTCTTTAATATGTAGAAAAACTCGCTCTTTCTTCGCATCATTGGGTTGAATAAAGCCATAGCCTTTGTCATCAAACCATTCCACTAAACGTCCTTGATCTCGCATGACTTTTTCCTAAGCTGTGATTCGTTGTAATCGGTCTAGTAACATCATTCGCATTTCAACTGGATCTTTCTGAGAAATATCTTCACCTGTACGACCATGCGCTGCATTTTTCTGCGCCACTTGCAAACGCATACTCCAGAAACGGCAGGCGGCCATCGCTAAATAAATATCTAAACACGCCAGCTCATCGTCGCTAAGCGGGCGAATCGCCTGATAAGCCGCCAAAAATGCATCTGCTTTACGCTGATCAAGATACGCTTGTGGATAGGCAGTACAGAAATCATTGATACTAATCGCAATATCAAATAGCCACTCATCTTGATTGAGTTCATAAAAATCAAGAATACCGTTTAACTGATTGCCTTCAAATAGTGTGTTGTCTCTAAATAAGTCTGAATGAATAAAGCCCACTGGACGATCAGGATGTTGTTGTGTGATGTCGGCAAACTGCTGAAAAACCAGCGCCAATAAATCCTGATCCGCTTGACTCATGTGAGGTTTCAACTGTTCAGCAACCTCAGTCCAATACTGATGATTGCGGTTAAAATCACGCACCAAAGGAAAACCCTGCAAAGCCAAATGCAATTTTGCTTGTGCTTGAGCAATCGCTTCAATCTGCTCAATGGTCGTATCTTCTGGATGTTGACCCATGATTCGTGGCGCAATTTGTGCAGGTTTATCGGCAATACTATGAATCGCTTGACCGTGGTGTTTCAAGGGTACTGCCACAGGCACACCTGCCTGTCCCAAACAATCCAGTACAGGCACCAGCTCACCTGCCCCGATCGCATCTAATTCTTCAAAAACCGTTAAAACATACTGCTTCTGATTTTGATCCACCAAAAAATAATTGGTGTTTTGAATACCGCCTTGGATTGGAATCAGGTCAATCACTGCTAAACCATAAGGCTCAGCAAAGGCTTGAACTTGTTCTAAACTCAACGGGGTATAAACCGACATGGAAAACCTGCAAAAAATAGCTGTGAAGTTTGCTAGAATACCTGTTCCCTTCATGAAGGTGTAGCACCTAAATCGGTCTCCTTTCTTTATTGGCGATTTTTTGGAAAATTTTATGCTCGCAAAACGTATTATCCCTTGCTTAGATGTTGATAATGGTCGAGTCGTCAAAGGCGTTCAATTCCTTGATATTCGTGATGCAGGTGATCCTGTCGAAGTTGCTCGTCGTTATAACGAACAAGGTGCCGATGAAATTACCTTTTTAGATATTACCGCTACCCATCATGGACGTGATACGACTTATCGCACGGTAGAACGGATGGCAGAAAGTGTATTTGTGCCTTTAACCGTTGGCGGTGGTGTGCGTAAAGTAGAAGATATTCGTTTACTGCTCAATGCAGGTGCCGATAAAGTCAGCATCAACTCAGCAGCCGTATTTAATCCTGAGTTTGTACAGGAAGCCTCGCAACGTTTCGGCGCACAATGTATTGTGGTTGCTATTGATGCCAAGAAAACAGGTGAAAATAAGTGGGAAATCTTTACTCACGGTGGTCGTAAAACCACAGGCATTGATGCCATTGAATGGGCTGTGAAAATGGCTGACTTCGGTGCAGGTGAACTGTTGATTACCAGTATGGATGCCGATGGAACTAAAGCAGGTTATGACATTGCGCTGATGCGTGCGATCAATGACCGTGTCAGTGTACCCACCATTGCATCAGGTGGTGTTGGCAACTTACAGCATTTAGCAGATGGGATATTAAAAGGTGGTGCAGATGCTGTGCTTGCAGCCTCTATTTTCCACTTTGGTCAGCATAGCATTCCTGAAGCAAAACAATATCTAGCGGAACAAGGCATTGAAATGCGCTTATAAGCATTGCATGCGCTTTAAAAGCAACCTCTCAAATCAATGATTTGAGAGGTTTTTTATTCGTTCGACATTTATCACAGACAAAAAAATACCTTGCTGAGCAAGGTATAGAAACTGCGTATAAACAACGCCAGAGGGTAAGAGAACATACAGCCATTTTGAGTAAATTCTAAGCATTTAAAGTGCCTGAGCCAAAATAGCGATAAAAGCAGCAGAAATATTGACATTAAAACCCTATTTTATTGACAATTCACGACAACCGCCCTTTCATTCCGTCATGATTGGTCAAAAAAGATGACCTCTTTTCCCTCGTTTTTATCACTTAAGCAACCGATTCCTTTTCCGCTTCTTCAACAGCAGCAGATGCAAGCAATTTGGGCTTTTGTTCCACCCACTTGGCAGGAAAAACAGATTCTATCGCTTGGGTAAGCAGCTTAGAGAATGTTGCGGGTAAAGGTATGCCCAATGGATTCGCTTCTTTTAAGTCCGCAGAAGAGACCACACGGGTTCCCATCACATAATCAAACCAAGGACGCGTCACACACCAGTTGGCATCTTGGTTAGAGTTCATATGATGATCATAATGCCAAGGGATGCTAGCTTTCGCCCAATCAGGTTCTAAATGCGCACGGCGATGCACATAATAATAATTGCCAGCACTGTAGAGTGCCGCCAAAGACATGCCTTTTGAGAATGGATAAAACGCCACGCTTGCCACCCCCGCCACCACCGCCAGTGACATCACTTCATTACGTGTGCGCCAATGTTCGAATCCTTGCACATAACATTCATCGGCAAATTCCTGCTTACGCACTTCACGATGATGGGCCCAATGTGATTCCATACTTCTCGGTACAGGACTATATCGTGGCTGCCCTGAGCGATGCACGCCATGCAAAATATATTTATGTGCAAACCATTCAAATGCATTGGCAACTGCCAAACCTGCAATAAAACCTTTTAGCATGATTTTTCCCCAATCTGTCCTGACTTATATTCAGCATATAAATTTTGGTAGGCGAAGTATTGACGATACGCTATAGTTGTATTGACAAAACACGACAAACAAAGGAGTCGACAGGATGTCTCAACTCAAGAACTATACTGGCTCTGTTTTTGGTGGTTTGGGGCATTTACTCAAAGCCTATTGTGAGGCAGAAAATATCGCTGTTCCTGAGCAATTACAACAAATTCGAAACTTAGAACGCTTCGATTATGTGATTTGGCGTGACTTGCTTGAAGATCTCAATCGCTTAGATCCCAAAATTGGACTTGGGTTAGAAATTGCAGCCTATGTGCAACCTAAACATCTCGGTATAATCGCTTACCTCGCGCTTTCATGTGAAAATTTGGGCGAAGCATTAGCACGCTATCATGACTTTCATCGCTTGATTTATGATGGCAGCCCTTTGGTAGTCGAGTTTAATGACCCTTATGTTTCCATTCGTTGGGAAGCACCTGAACCGCATCCAACCCAACTCACCGATGAAATTGCCATTGCATTGATGGTGCAATTCCTCAAGTTGTTTATGTCAGGTGAAAGTATCCATTTACACGAAGTGCATTTCGTCAATCCGCCTCCAAAAAATATCAGTATTTATGAGCAATATTTTCGCTGCAAGGTTCGTTTTGAACAGCCTAAAACGCAACTGCTATTGCCAGTAGCTGAAGCGTTTAAACCATTAAAAAGCAGTGACCACACCCTACAACAACTGCTGTTACAACAGGCGCAAGCTTTATTAGACAAGTTACCGAATTCAACTCAACTGGATCAACGTCTACAACATGCCATTTTGACAGGTTTGCAAAAGAACCAATATCAGATCGATTTTATTGCAGAAAAATTAGGGCTTTCTGTTCGACAGTTACAACGACATTTGCAACAACAAGGCACCACTTTTCAGGAGCGTGTACAACAAATTCGCTTTATGTTGTCGACTGAATATTTAAAAGACCCTCATCTCAGTTTACAAGAAATCGCCTTGCTGCTTTGTTATTCAGAGCAAAGTGCTTTCCAACGTGCTTTTAAACTTTGGACAGGACAGACACCGCAACAGTGGCGGAACAACAACACAACTTACAATTCGTAATAAAACCATTGATGAACTCACTGTTTCACAACTGATCCTTTTTGTTACACCCTTTATACAATAACCCACACCCCTATGTGGATCAGTTCACATTTTTTTCACATAGGGTTAAACGTGTTCATAATAATGTTTTGGATACCTAATTTTTCTTTTTAAAAATATGTGGTGATAACAATGAACAAATATTTAGCAGAGTTTCTTGGAACTTTTTGGCTCGTTTTTGGTGGTTGTGGTAGTGCTGTACTTGCAGCAGCCTATCCAGAACTTGGTATCGGCTTTATGGGTGTGGCATTGGCATTCGGTCTCGCCGTTTTAACGGGTGCTTACGCGTTTGGTCATATTTCAGGTGGTCACTTTAACCCTGCTGTCAGTGTGGGTTTATGGGTCGGTGGACGCTTTGAAGCTAAAGAACTTGCCCCTTATATTATTTCTCAAGTGATTGGTGCAACCATTGCAGCATTGGTCCTTTATATTATTGTACAAGGTCAAGCAGGCTTCGCTGGTACAGGTGGCTTTGCCAGCAATGGCTATGGTGATTTATCACCAAATAATTTTTCTCTTGGCTCTGCTTTCATTATCGAAGTAGTACTGACTGCATTCTTTATCATTATTATTATGGGGGCAACTGATCGTCGTGCACCTGCTGGATTCGCACCGATTGCAATTGGTTTGGCTTTAACCTTAATTCACTTAATCAGTATTCCTGTAACCAACACCTCAGTAAACCCTGCACGTAGTACAGGTGTGGCATTCTTTGCTGAAACCGCAGCACTCAGTCAATTATGGTTATTCTGGGTCGCTCCAATTATTGGTGCCGTGATTGGTGCTGTGATTTATAAAATTGTTGGACGTGAACAAGACTAAGACTTAATCTTCATAAAAAAAACAGCCTTAACTTAGGCTGTTTTTTTATTGTTAAATTTGCAGTCAAAGAAATGGATTTTCGATTTCTTGTTCCGATTGACGTTCGATCTGTGCAGGTAGATTTTCTTTCTCCAACGCCGTCACCACATCATTGATAAAACTTTGCAAGGCTTTCGCTGTTTTAAGACCTGATTGATCTTTAGTAATTTGCAAATTGCCATATAAGCTCACGCAATCGACCTGATTTTCTAAAGTCAGATCATAAATCGCTGAAGACTCATTGCCATGTTCAAAAGGTTTAAACATTTCACCTCCCATTCTTATTGTCTGCTTTACAACATGAGCCAAGCTCACGTGCTTTGCAAGAGCGTCTACATTATCTCAACAATTGTAAAAAATACTGAACCAACATATCCACCAAGTGCTGAATTACCGCTTGTTTAGCCTCTTCATCAATGTGTGGCAACTGGCTTTCGGCGGCTTGGGTTCGACCCGAACTAAACTGGTTTTGCTGCGCTTGAATACTTGCTGTGGTTGCTTCTTCTGCACATTGGCTTTGCCCATCCCAATGCAAATAGCTGATGTCTTTATTTGGTGTCACCTGTTGCGCAGAAAGTGGTAGCTGATAAATATTACGCTTCTGCTGCTCGGTTAACTGTGGAAATAAGTTGATCCCAAGCTTTTCTTCCAAATAACACACACTGACCACTTTAACCTGTAGTGATGCATTATTTGGCGCATAGTAGGCACCAATGATGCCCTGTTTGGGTAAATATACGGCTTTATACACCGCTGTGGGCACAATCACCCCATTGCCAATGGTTTTTAACCGCTGCCCTTCAAAAATCGGACCCGTTAGAACATAAGCATCTTTATGTTGCTTAGTAACAATGGAACGAACCGCCTCCTCAACTTTACGCCACGTTTCCTGATTATTTTTAGGCGCTTGTGGCACCATATTGGCCAATGAAAAACTGTCATATTGCGCGGCCTTATTGTTCATATCACCATTCGGTGCCATATGCCCACGATCGTAGCCTGAACCACGATAGTCTGACAACAATGCCCGATGTCGCTCTGCTACACGAGTTTCTTCATGGAAATTATCTTCTCGCTTAATCTTGATACTTAAACGCTGTGGAGTTAAATATTCGGCTGTCCACAGTGGGGTTTTTGAGATGCCAGAATACATCACATTAAAATCATTAAAGCACAACGCGTAACTGTCTCTTTGCAGACTTTCTTTATTTAATAAAGGCGGAACATCACGATAAAATTGTTTTAAACATGTTCCATTATTGCTCTGTAATGGAATCAATTTAGAAATTTTTTCATTGCCAAATGCAATCGCAAAGCTGCTCGTTGCGAGCAAAGCCAATAAAATTTTTCCAACATTTTGGCTCAAAAAAGCGAATTGCGTTTTACGCTTTCGGGTTGTTCTTTTTGCCATAACCACTTCAAAATCAATATCAACGCGCAGCTTAACAAGTCCAACACAGACTGTATATTCACAAGTGAGCAAGAACGACACATTATGTCGCCAAACTGTTCACTTGATCATCAAACCATAAAAAAATGGCACGCGATGGTGCCATTTCCATTTCAATCCATCACTAAATTTCGATCTGACTACCCAGCTCCACCACACGATTGGTTGGGATTTGATAGAAGTCACTGACAGGACTGGTGTTGCGCTGCATCGAGATAAACAGTTTTTCACGCCAAGGCGACATGCCATCCCCAACGGTATGCACAATACGCTCACGAGAAATAAAGAAGCTCATTTGCATCATATCGAATTCAAACCCAAGCTCCTGATAAGCCTGTTGCAAAGCATCTGGCACATTGGGCTGATCTTTAAATCCATAATAGATATAGATGCGATAAAAATGATCGTCCAGTTTTTCTACTTTCACACGATCCTCTGTCGCTACGTATGGAATGTCTTCGGTATATACCGTGACGATCACATTGCGCTCATGTAAGACCTTATTATGTTTAATGTTATGCAGCATTGCATGAGGAACAATATTTGGAGTCCCTGTTAAAAAGATTGCTTCCCCTGGAACAAACTTGGTTTCTTTGCTCATACCGATACTTTTAATAAATAAGTCCAGTGATAACGCATCCGTTTCCATACGTTTATACACAATCTCACGTCCACGTTTCCATGTCATCAAAATGGTATACACCACCGCACCAATTAAAATCGGCACCCAACCGCCCGCTAATATCTTTAATGAGGTAGAGGCAACAAAGACTAAATCCAGCAGTAAAAAAGGAATCGCAAGCAAAGCAACTTTCCACCAAGACCAGCGCCATACTCCATAGGCCAAAGTCGAAACAAGAATGGTGCCACACAACATGGTCATGGTCACTGCCACCCCATAAGCACTGGCTAGCTCTGTACTAGTTTCAAACAATAAGATCAAAATCACGACCGAGACAAAGAGTACCCAATTGATAAAAGGGAGATAAATCTGACCTTGTTCTACATCAGAAGTATGGTGCACGGTTAAACGTGGTAAATAACGTAGCTGCATCGCTTGATTGGCAACCGAAAATACCCCTGTAATCACAGCTTGAGAAGCAATCACCGCAGCAGCCGTTGCCAGACCAATCATGGGAAATAACGCCCAATCAGGCACTAATAGATAGAATGGATTTTCGATCGCTTGTGGACTGCGAAGCAATAATGCCCCCTGACCTGCATAGTTCAACAACAAACAAGGGAGCACGATAATAAACCAAGCCAATTTGATCGGCATACGACCAAAATGCCCCATATCGGCATATAACGCTTCGCCTCCAGTCATGGTCAAGATCACTGCGCCCATGGTAATAAAAGCGATCGCTGGCTGCTCATAGACAAAGTTGAATGCCCAATATGGATTCACCATCATCAGCACATAAGGCGTTTGAATAATACTCCACAGGCCAATCAAGCCAATGGAAAGAAACCACAACAACGTCACTGGCCCAAACAGTCTCCCCATCGTGGCCGTGCCATGTCGTTGTACAAGGAAGAGTCCTGTTAAAATCCCTAAAGCAATCGGAACCAACCACTGATTAAAAGCAGGCGTCACAATACTCAGCCCCTCAATCGCAGACAGCACTGAAATCGCAGGCGTAATAATGCCATCACCAAAGAATAATGATGCACCGATAAAACCAAGTGCGATCAGGTAAATCTTATTCTTATCTGAAAATACTTTAGAACGGAGGTTCAACGCCAGCAAAGATATAATTCCACCTTCACCATTGTTATCCGCGCGCATGATCACTGAAACATATTTAAAGCTAATGGTTAAGTTCATACACCAAAAAATCAGGGATAAAATCCCCAATACCGATGCTTCATTGATCGCCATATGCCCTGTATTGAAACACTCTCGTATCGCATATAGCGGACTCGTACCAATGTCCCCAAAGACCACCCCTAAGGCTGCCAATGTCATCACTGGCAATGCGGCTTTTTTTGCAGAACTTTGCATATACTTCAATCAAATCAAATTTGAGATTGCGCCATATTACCACTGGCTAAAAACTTTTTCTGCAAATCTATGATTTTGTAGCTTGGCAGCTTGTTCTTTTTTGGTTACTATCGCACACCTTGGTGAGGTGTCCGAGTGGCTTAAGGAGCACGCCTGGAAAGTGTGTATACGTTTGCGCGTATCGAGGGTTCGAATCCCTCTCTCACCGCCAAGATTACTTTCTATGATATTTCATAGAGTTCTAAAGGCTTAAATCCAAAGGGTTTAAGCTTTTTTTATTGCCTTATGTTTTCCAATTGACCCTATTGAATCCTGAGATAGTTGGGGGTATAACTGGGGGTATAATAAATTATCCCTTAGTTTCTAAGGGAAACGTTGCAATGCTTTAGCGATTGATTCAGAAGCACCTACATTAGATGACGCATCATTCCTTTCCAATATCCACAAACTGCCTTAAAATTTGGATAATATCTACAACCTAATGATTTTTAAAAAAGATGATTAAACAAAACCTTGCAATCATTTTACTGTCTAGTATTGCCTTAACTGCCTGTGCTAAACCTTCAGAGAAAAATAACAAAAATACGCAGCCTTCTCCTGAATTACAGCAAAAAATTCAACAACTGGTCGAAAAAACCAAAAAGAATATGATCTTTGTCGAAGGTGGTTCTTTTATGATGGGAGATTTTGGTCCAATCACCCGTAAGGATAAATTACCGATCACAGGACTCTATGCAGCGATGCCAGTACATAAAGTCACACTCGATAGTTTTAGCCTAAATGCCTATAAAACCACCTTTGATGACTTTGATCTTTATACTGAAGCAACAGGACAACCCAAAGTCGGGATGCAAGAAATCTCTAAAATTAAGCGTGTTCCTAATGCACCGGCTGGGATCAGTTGGCAACAATCTCATGATTATTGTCAATGGTTAGGTGAACAAGTGGGGATTCCGATGAACCTTCCGACCGAAGCACAATGGGAATATGCAGCACGGAATCGTGGTGAATACATTATTTACCCAACTGATAATGGAGAGTACGAACTAGGACGTAATGTTTGGAGTGATGAGCAAAGACGTGAATTTAGTAAATCTGTTCCAGAGGCTGATGGAATGAAAATCCCAGTTCTAGGTAAATTCCCTCCAACACCATTAGGATTCTATGATCTGGCAACTGATGGCTATGAATGGATGTCTGACTGGTTTGATCCAAACTATTATAAAAACTCACCTGAACATAACCCACAGGGCCCTGCAACAAGCACATTAAAATCTATTCGCAGTACCTTCCAAGTTGGTGCTGCCCAAAGTCTGCAAATCGGTGGAAGTGTCACCACAATCTACCGAGGTGGTAAAGAACCTAATCCACAATTTGATAAAGACGATCAAGAGAATCATCAATATATCAATATAAATGGCTCAACTTCAGCACGTTGTGCATCCAACCACCAACAACCATTTATCAATAAAAAATGAATCCCCCTCACTAAAACGTGGATAGCCATTAGGCAATCCATGTTTTAGCATCAATTTCGGTATATTGTGTTATATCAAGCTCTTCGATTGGCTGTGGCGCTTGTGCTATAAGTATCTTAGGTTTTTTTAAATATTAGCTGGGACGCTCATCTTATAATAAATCGTTAACACAACGTTTCTTTTCAATCCCCCTAAACTCCCTTAAAATTTGAGCAATATTTGCAACCTAATGATTTTAAAAAAGATGATTAAACAAAACCTTGCAATCATTTTACTGTCCAGTATTGCCTTAACTGCCTGTGCTAAACCTTCAGAGAAAAATAATAAAAATACGCAGCCTTCCCCAGAATTACAGCAAAAGATTCAACAGTTAGTAGATAAAACTAAAAAGAATATGATCTTTGTCGAAGGCGGTTCTTTTATGATGGGAGACTTTGGCCCAATCACCCGTAAGGATAAATTACCCATCACAGGGCTCTATGCAGCGATGCCAGTACATAAAGTCACACTCGACAATTTTAGCCTAAATGCCTATAAAACCACCTTTGATGACTTTGATCTTTATACTGAAGCGACTGGACAACCTAAAATCAGCACTCAGGAAGTCTCCAGGTTTTTCCGCCAACCTAACGCACCTGCTGGTGTCAGTTGGCAACAAGCCCATAATTATTGTCAATGGTTAGGTGAAAAAGTGGGAATCCCGATGAACCTCCCGACCGAAGCGCAATGGGAATATGCAGCACGCAATCGTGGAGAGTACATTATTTATCCAACTGATAATGGTGAATATGAACTAGGACGCAATGTTTGGAGCGATGAACAACGAAGTGAAGTTAAAAAATCTGTTGGCATAGATATGCCAATTCCTATTTTAGGAAAGTTTCCTCCAACTCCACTGGGTTTTTATGATCTAGCGACTGATGGGTATGAATGGATGTCCGATTGGTTTGATCCAAACTATTATAAAAACTCACCTGAACAGAATCCACAAGGTCCTGCAACAGGAACACTAAAATCAATCCGCAGTACATATCAAGTTGGTGCTGCCCAAAGTTTACAAATTGGTGGGAGTGTCACCACAATTTATCGAGGTGGTGAGAATCCTGAACCACAAATAAATGATGCCGATATAAACTATCTTAATCCTAATGATGCAACAACTGTCCGCTGTGCTTCAAATTCTCAACAACCATTTTTACCCAAATAAATAACCCAGCTTGACATGGATAGCACTTATGCTATCCATGTTTTAGTGTCTGTTTCGGTATATCTTGATATATCAAGCTCTTCGATTGGCTGTGGCGCTTGTGCTATAAATATCTCAGGCTTTTCTAAATGCTGCGCTAATTGTATTTGTTTAAACTCCTGCGTACCAAAGTTAGCAATCTTATAATCTTTTGGATAAGCCAAGATTCGCTGTCCACGTATTTTCAGATATTCATCAATATATTTATTGCCTGAGCTATAATTTTCAGGGAAGTTATGATCTTGGTTAATTCGTTCTTTGATTTTCTTTAGATCAGCAAGTGGTAATATCCCCTGTATACGACGACCTAAATTTAAAAAATCCAGTAATTCACTTTCATTTTCAGAAATACTCTTTGCCGATCGCTCACCATCAGGGCTCATATGTTGCAAGGTATTGGTCCAGTGATTCACTACCGTGACACTTTTAAATAAATTTAATACCGCCTCTTTATGTTCAGGAAAATCATATTCTTTATCAGTTCCAATAATTCTCCAACCTTCAGATTCAGTTGGATCATGCCAACGGGTCAAGAGACCATGTCGGGTAATATGATAGAGGAAGCAACCACGACTCTCTGGGCTTAAATATTTAAGCCATTGTCCCTTTTCGTTGATTTTCCGACACATGGCAATACGTTGTTCTGCTATTTTTAATTTTTGTGTAAAAACTACAAACTTTCTATTGATTGCCGAAATACTTTGAACAAATGAACTATCCTCCTCAAAAGGCAACATCATGCTGATTTTATGCAATAAAATAAAGTCAGCATGTAACATGTACACCAGTTTTTTAAAGGTCACATAGGTGAGTTGGTACGCAACAAAGCGCATCAACTGATAAATATTTTTAAAATCAACAACAAACTCTAAAGCCCCTTTTCCTCCGACGCCATAACAGGCGGCAATACTGGCTTTAAAGCGGAATGCACCTCGATCATAATACAGTTGAAAATCAGCACTTCCTCCAATACCAGCACTTAAACCCAGTGTTGGTGATATTTTTGCAAGATCACTAAAATCTTTTGAGTTTTCGGGATCAAGCCATTGGAGTCCTCCAAACGGACTAATACTTGCCTGCATCCCTGCAAAGGCATTGATTCCCGCATTAAATTGGTTATCAGGCGACACTTTGTCATCCATCTGCCCTTTTTTGATGGCCAGTACACTACGACCTGCTGAGTTCAATCGTGTCGAGAGTGTTTCTTTAGGGTCTTTAGCGATACTGGTCAACATCTGTTTGCTGCCATCATTACTGACAGTCACAGCAAAAGCAGATGATGCAGCAAATATCGCCCCAGAAAAACCGTAAATTTCAGCACCACAAATAAAACGGATTGCCCCCATCGGAACGCCATCCGCCTCCATAATCCAACCTTTCAAACTTGGATATGCCCATAACCACTTTTTCTTGCCTTCAAGCAAGACCATTTTCGCCTGAGCGTACGCCGAGCCTTTCGCCTGAAATCCCTGAGTACCCCACTTTACCGTACCGTCATAACCTGTGCCTGCAATCAACCGTAACCATTGTGCTTGTACATCCACTGTAGAAGATTCACTGGTTTGATAGCTTTCCACTAATTCTGTGGCAGTGATGCCAAAGATATTCGGATCAGGAACATAAGTGACCGATGACCCACCTTTAACTTTTACCAGTTCAACATTGATATCTTTAATGGTTTTGACTAGATTTTCCTTAAATTTTTTACCATCAATTGTCATCAATGTCCCATCTTTATGATCTGTTTTTGCTGTATCAGATGCATTTTTCCATGGCACTTGGTAGTTCAATTTATATTCAAACTTGTTTAAACGGTTGTTTTTATTTTTGACATGCTGACTATCACTGGTATATTTTCGAACAGCATTTAACTTTTGTTTACCATCCGCTGTGGTAAACATCTCGAACGCAACCACCTCACGAATATCCGCCTGATTTTTAAATCGTTGATTCAATGCTTTAATTGCATCATCTTGAGCAAGTCCAAGATTCTTTTCAGCTTCTCGAATCTGTGCAGGCGTTTTAGCTTCCAATGCCATTAACGTATTTACTTTCTCACGTCGCTCATGCACATTTTTCATTGCACTGGTTAAGCTTCCAGAAATTTCTAAGAAATCTTTAAAATCCTGTGGACTCAGTACATAAATTTCATTGGTTTTAGGGTCAACGATGATTGGAATATTCTTTTTACCAGCTAATAAAGTCGTGTTTTTTACATTCGGCACTGTGATTGCTGGAGCAGTTTTGACATCTAGTGTTCTTAAAATATCCTGATGTGCAAAAAATGGAGAGACTTGTTCCGTAGAAACTTTAACACTTCCTAAATCACCTCCATAGAATCTCAACTTCACCGCATGTTCAACAAAATGCTGTTGCGTTAACCCGGCTCTGGTTGTCCTTAACCCTTTGAGTTCCTTATTATCAATCGTGATAATCTTGCCACTTTCATCTAATACATCGTAATTTAAACGTGTCTTAAATGCTCTTTTTAAATGGTCTCTAAGTTCTACAATAATATATGACTTTAATCTCAAAGGGATTGTTTGTGGCTCTGGTTTGATCATCAAAGGCGGTTGTGTTGTATTTGATGTCTTATTATTGAATACATCACTCATTTTTAATGATTTATTCTGAACCTGACTAATTTGGTCCAACACTCTATTATTTAACAAAATTGCTGAGGCATTTTTACCGTGCAAGTCTGGGATAATATACCCCCCTTTGCCTTGGTTCAATCTAGGATTAAAGATTTCAACTTTTACAGAAGCTAAGCCGACAACCTCAAATACATCGGTTTCTCCAGTACCTGTCGTTTTTCCTTTCGCTAAAATCTTACCATTCGCCAATATGGCATATCCAACATTCGCCAGTGGTCTATTACCCGTAGTACCAAGCATTAATTTAAATTTGTATTGTGCCTTATTTGTCATTTTATTCTCTCAAAATTAGCTTAACTGACTGATTTGATAACCCTTGTGATCATCATCTTCAATCAACACATTGACTTTCTGAGGACCTGCTGTTTCAACTTTTTCAGTTTCACCTTTGGCATTGGTTTTACCGTGCTTAATCGTTCCATCAGCTAAATACATGACATAGTTTTTATTCTTCAAAGGCTGACCTGCACTATCTGTCACCTGATATGTTAAATAACAAGGAGAACTATTAAATTTCCGCTCTGCGACTTCAACAGTAGCTCCCCCGTTAAACAAATGCTGTCCTGCTTTGACCTCGAACTTGCCACCTGTGGTTGGGAATATGCCAGAACTATTGAGCTTGAGCTGCGAGCTATCTGCCGTAATCACGATTTCTTTTGGACTGGTGATATAGATCGCATCCTCTGTAGAGATAATCTGAATATTGGCCTTTGCCAATATCTCTAAACCATCCGACTGTGCCTGTATCTCAAACTTACCTTTTGCCGCGACTTGTTTAATCCCACCTTGTGCTGCAAATAGACTGATCTTTTGACTGGCTTGAGCAATTAGGTTCTTCTGTGTGGTCAGGTTGATGCTATCCCCTGCAAATTGATTCAGTTGTCCATCTGCTGATAAATGAATGTCTTCTGCGGTGCTCAGTCCAATACCATTTGGTGAGCTAAGTAATAAGATGGCTTCATTAAATTTAGCGATCTTATCTTGAATTTTTTCGGCGAATGCCTGTAATTGTTCTAAGGCTTCCAGCTCATCCGTCTGTTGATTCTTAGCCACTTCACTCAGAGCTTTGGCATTACCGTGGTTGCCTTCCAGTTGTTGTTTGGCAGTTTGCGCTTCGAGATGATCACCCTCAGCTTGTGCTTGAGCATGGGTCGTGATCAGTAAGCCTTCTCCTGCTCGGACTGCTCCCCATTGATCCGTCCGTAGTTCAAAGCCTTCTCCTCGGTCTTCACTTTCTGCTTCTGCTTTGGGATGGCTGAGTTTGCCAAGATTGAGTTGGCTCGCTGCATGGCTGCTTTGTAGTTGTGCGCTGATCTGTCCAGTGGTGTCGTCAAAGCGTAGTTGGTTATAACCTGTGCCTTGATATTCTTTACTTTTAATACCTGCTAGTTTTTTGGTGTCAGGCAATTGTCCTGCATTGTCGAATTTAGTTGGGCTGCGTTGTGCTTCGTGCAATCGTCCTGTGACATAAGGGCGGTCAATGTTGCCGTCAAAGAAGTCAATCACTACGATTTCACCGATTCTCGGTAGAAAGCGTGCGCCATAGCCTTCGCCTGCCCAAGGGGTCAGTACATCCACCCATGCTGAATCGGTGTCGTTGTCATTACTGCCTGCACCACCATCGTGGCTATGGTCATCGTTTCGGGTAAACAGGAATCGAACTTTGATTCTGCCCCATTCATCGACATGGATTTCTTCACCTGCTGGCCCGACCACTTTGGCGCGTTGTGGCTGGGCTGCTGGGCGGTGTTGTAGTGGTTGGTATTCAGGTACAGTTTTGATGTTACGACGTTGCAGGGTCAGTTGGTTGGCTTGGCGTTCTTCGCTATTGTTAGAATACTGCCATTGGCTTTGTTCAACTAATTGACTGATTTGCTCATTTAAATCTTTGGGTAGGTTGTTTTGGTTGTAGTAGCTTTTAGCGATGATCAAAAATTCTTGGTCTGATCCTTTGTGTTGGTCAATTTCAGAGTGTTCAGTCAGCTTAAACCAATAGCCGACTTGCGTGTCTCGTACAGTGGTGTTGGCAATAAAGTGTTTGGCTTGGGCATCATGGTAGTGACTGAGGTTTTGAGTGAGTTTTTCAATTTGGCGGTTGCCAGATGCGGTTGCGCCATCTTCGCCATTCAAATCTTGCATCCATGCTGGGGTGAAGTGCCATGCATCTTCGAGTCCTAGACTGGCATTGTCATGTTGTTGACTATGCTGATGTTTGCTTTGTACGCTGCCAGCACCATCTTCTTGTTCTAAAACATCTGCTTGCCAACGTTGGATATGCACGGCTGTCGGTTGTAGACTGCGTTCCGCAATCAGACTGGTCATGCTGTCGTATTGTTCGATGGCACTGCTGCGGTGGTAGCGAATTGTTCTTCGATTGAGGGCTTGGTATTGGTTATTATCGTCAATCAAACGCAGTTTTTGGGCTTGGATTGGAGCATTACTGTTTGCAACGGTGAGTTGGGCTTCGTCAATCAGCCAATTGATCCCTTCACTTCTCAACAATCGGGTAATAAAGTCGTAGTCACTTTCATTGGCTTGCATCACAAATGGACGGATATCGTAATCTTGAGTCACGCTGCTTAAATCAAGGCTGAGACTGGATGCAAACAGTGGACTACGTTGTTGCCATTCTTTAAAAATTGTTTGAACAATATCCAGCACGGTTTTATTCATAAACACGCGGCTGTTTCTACGTTTGTGCCACAGTGCAGTCGGGTCTTGGAGTTTGAGCTTATATAGGGTCAATGAGCCGTCACTTTGCCCTTGTACAACTTCGGTAATAATCCCTGTGGTTCTAAATAGTGTGCCTATGTCAGTGACTTGATCAATTGCAACCTGACTACCTATGAATTGTTTTAAGGGGATCGTCGCGTTCGTTGATAAGCATATAAGCTCGGCAGTAACGCCATCATTGAGGCAATGTGTACCATCAATACGTTGCAGAAATACCTGATTGGCTAAAGCAGGATTTGAAAATTGAATATGAATTGCACGTTTTTGTGCAGTTAAACCAAGTTGTTCTAATGCCGAATATATAGTCTTGAACATTGCTTCTTATTGAGTTTTCTTAAACTTAAACGCATTTTACAGAAAAAAAGACGCTTGTGCCCAGACGGTTTCGTCTATTTGTGACGATTTGTGTCACCATCAAGTAGTATCCATTACCGTATAAAGTTTTGCTTGAACTGAAAAGAAAATATTTAAGTCTTACGATGGAATAAATAGAAGATCGTAAAGCCATTATAGAAGTGACTTAAACTTTCATTGCCAAATCCGCAATCAAGTATTTATTCACTTGCTCAACATGGCGCTATTTGATGTCAATATGACCTATGATCAAAATACAGCTAGAAAACGTAAAAGCCTTATTGTGCACCCCTGATGGACAAGCTCCCCAACTGGATATTAATGGGATGTCTTTACCTTTTATAGCAACATCCAAATTAACCAAAGCGACGATCTCTCAGATTGAATACTTAAGAGGTGAATGTTAATCCATTTAAGAGCTTAAAAAGCCATATCCGAAAATGTGGCTTTATTGGAATATTGGTTTGAATTGTTGACTATTTTAATACGTCAGATTAATCATCCATCAGTTTTAGAGACCAATCTTTACTTGCCAAAACTTCACCATTGATCTGAATTTCAATTCTCTGCATCCCTGAATAGTATTGCCGTGTCGTGATTTTCTTGATCGGATGTGCTTTTGCAATTGCAACGATCCCATGTGCTGGAAGCTCAAAGAAACGAAGTTTAAATACTTTGGGAGCCGTCTTTTGATTTAATTTCATAAAATGCATGATGTAATCAATCACAATTTTTTGTGGTTGGTCGCTTGTTGATTGAACCTGAACTGCAAACTCAAGATTTTCACCGAGTTTAATCTGTTCCTGTTTGATTGCAAAATGTTCAATTTTTATAGAGGCACCATACTTCACGCCAATCAGTGCTAAAGCGTCAGGGTTGCCATTTTTAATCAATGTTCGAAGCGCTTGTCTAATGATCCAGTCGATCTTTTTCTGATTCTCACCTTGAGCTTGTCTTTGCCAACGCTTTAATACGGTAATGACATATTCAGGATGGTCTTTAGCAATATCGTTCAGATGATTGGCAACACTTTTCCTCACAAAAAGTTCAGGGTCAAACTTTAAGGTCTCTAAAATATCATGGGTCGCTGAGGGATTCTGAATAAACACCTGAAGACGCTCGCCCCAAGGAATACGTGGACGTGTTCCTTCAGAAGCCCATCGACGAATATCCACATTTTCATCTTGGGTACATTGCAGCAAGAAATCCATGGTTTTTTCAGGGTACTTCTTAATGAATGGTCGAACAGCCCATTCGGATGTAAAACGCATCGTGACGAGTTTTAAAGCTTCTAATGAAATATCTGGATGATGGAGACCATAGGTTTGGATAAACTCGGCAATCGGCCATACAGAAAAGCCTCTCAATTCTTCATCGTGAAGTACGGCTACCAGAATCTCAAGAGCTTGGGGATACGCTTGAGGTAACTCTTTCGCCAAAGCATCTCGAATGAGCTTTACCCTAGATTTCATTTCCATCGCTGTAAGAGCAGATTCAATTTTTAGAAATTCTTGAGAACGAAAGGATGGAAAGTGCCGAGAGATTGATTCTGCAATGAACTGTAACAGAGCTCCATCAAATGCATGTTTGTGGGCATTATTGTTTTCATGCTCTATAAGATTCGCCATTTTAAATCCAATCTTAGTTATATGTTCTATTCTTACTTTCTCAGTCAATTTTTTAAATATTGAGCAATCTAGTTTAATTCTAAATTGCTCCAATAAAGAGAAAATATAGTATGGAATGATTCAATATTACTATTAAATTGTAGGAATCGTCCCACCATCAATCACATATTCTGTGCCTGTAATCGTAGCAGCACGAGAGGATGCCAAAAAAGCAATGAGATTGGCGATTTCATCAGGTTTGGATGGTCGACCAATCGGAATACCTCCGAGTGAATCCATAATCATCTTTTTACCACCTTCGTAATCTGTACCCGCTTGTAGAGCCAATCGTTCTGCGAGCGCAACTGCTGCCTTGGTTTCAATCCATCCAGGCGAGACTTGCACGACACGAACACCTTTTGGGGATATTTCTTTTGACAGACTTTTGCTATAGGTTGCCAGTGCCGCTTTTGCAGCAGCATAAGCTGTCGTGGCTTCTGGTAACGGGAGTGAGCGTTGTATTGACGTGACGTGGATGACAACCCCTTGACCTTGCTGAATCATATCTGGGATTAATTGACGATCCAGACGTATCGCAGGCATCAGATTGAGGTGCAGCTCGGTATACCAGTCTTCATCGGTCAATGCTGTAAATCCACCTGCTGGTGCAGATGAACCACCAAGCATGTGTACAATGATGTCAACACCACCTAATAATTCTTGTACTGCGTGGGCAACGGTGTCACAACCTTCTCGAGTCGTCAGATCAGCCGCAACAAACAATATATCATTTGGCAAATGATCGGGTTGGGTACGGGCAGTGGTCAGTACGGTTGCACCGAGTTCATGGAATAATTGAACTGTGGCAGCGCCAGCACCCTTTGTACCTGATGTGATGAGGGCACGTTTTCCTTTTAAAGTCAGGAAATTTTCCATTAGTAAATCCTCAATTTAACGACTTTGCCATTCTCAAGTGTGAACTGAAATTTAAGTGTCACAGGGCTATTCGGAAAATTTCCGCTTACTTGTGTTAAAACCGTGCTGATATGATCTGTATTAGACACCTCAAGAGGTTTAAGAAAATGTTGGTATTTTTCTTTTACTGCGAACCACCATGTACGAATTTCCACGATGCCGTTGTGCTGAATATTTTCATCTTCAACAGTGGCAACATCAGAAAAAATCTGGTTTAAAGCCTCTATATCGTGCGCTTGATCTGCATCAAAATATGCACTAACCACTTCGGGTATATCTTTCATAAGTCGCTCTTTTTGAATAGTCCAAATTGATAATTTAAAGTTTATAATTTGACGATTGTTTGGACAATCCGTATAAAATGGGATGTTTAGTTGAATAAATCAGGATAATGGAAAGAGCAAATTTAAATGATCTAAAAGCTGTGATGGCAATCGCCAGACGAGGAACTTTTCGTGGCGCTGCGATTGAACTTGGGATGTCTACAACGGCTTTAAGTCATGCAATCGGCAAACTAGAGGGAAATCTGGGTGTGCGTCTGTTTAATCGGACAACACGTAGTGTCTCATTGACAGAGGCAGGGCGATTATTTGTGGAACAAGTAGGTCCCGCTCTTCAGGATATTCATAGTGCTTTGGATATTGTACGTTCGCAGAGAGAATCACCCTCTGGTACATTAAGAATCAATGCGGCTGCGTTTGCGGCGAGAGAAATTATATCCCCTTTGATTATTGAGTTCCTTAGACGTTATCCAGAAATGAATATTGATTTGGTGACTGAGGGTAAACTGGTTGACATTATCGCTGCGGGTTTTGATTTAGGCATTCGTGTTGCCCATCTTGTGCCAAGTGACATGATTGCGGTTTCTCTTGGCAAAGCTCAACGCTATGTTGTTGTAGGTTCACCTAAGTATTTCGAGCGTTATGGGAAGCCAAAAATACCGACAGATCTTTTCAAGCATCAATGTATTCGAGTACGTCTCCCCGATGGGGCATTATTTCGCTGGAAGTTTGAAAAAGAGGGGGAAATCGTGCAGATTGATGTGCAAGGACCGATTACCCTTGATGAAGCAAGCTTAGTCAGAGTCGCTGTATTAGAGCATGTTGGTCTAGGCTATTTTATGGAACAGGATGTTGGTGCAGAGATTGAGTCAGGTCAACTAATTTCTGTATTGGACGATTGGATGCCTTGTGTTTCTGGTCTTTGTTTATATTATTCTGGACGACGTAATCAATCTGCTGGCTTGAAAGCCTTTCTCGCCTTAGCTCGTGAAATGGCAACAGACATTCGGGACTAATTCATTTGATCATTTTTTCGCTTGTTTTTTTCGATAGAATCTGTAAAATTCACGCCACGTTGCCGGCATAGCTCAGTTGGTAGAGCAACTGACTTGTAATCAGTAGGTCCACAGTTCGAATCCGTGTGCCGGCACCATCAAATTCAAAAAAGGCTTAAACTCATCGGGTTTAAGTCTTTTTTATGGTCTCATGTTTAACAGCGCTGATCTGAATATAACGCACCAAACCATCGTGATAGAGTTTGCGACATAATTTCGCTGTCATCCCTATTTTAAATTGAGCAAGATCAAAGGACTTCTTCTCTATGCCACCAGTTTCGATATATTGGGCAAAACCATTGAATACAGGCGCTGAAAAGTCCTGAATGACAATATCGCCAAAACCATGTTGTGTTAAGGTTTTTACCAGTCGCTGCTCATCCATCAAATGCTGCCACTTCACATCAGCACTTTTTAATAGATAGCGATATTGTTGTTTTTGTAGATAGCTACAATTTTGCCAAGCATCTGACCACATCAAATAATGAAATGCCAAACGACCTTTTGAATTCAAAACTGAAGCCGTTGAATTGAGAAATGAATTCAAATCACTGTGATAAGCAGCATCAATACAAATCACAGCATCAAATGAATTTAAAAAATGAAGTTGTTTTAAATTCAAAAAAGATTGGCAATAGGCATCAACCTGCGGCAAGTTTTTTTGAATTCGTTGGATACAATCTGCCTGTAATTCGACTGTACTCAATTGCTCAATCTGATATTGATTCAACCAGTGCAATAAACTTGCACCCTGACCACAGCCCAGATCCAAGACACGATCTGATTGTTTGAGTTGAACGGAACTTGCCACTTGATCGGCTAAACTCTGGCAAGCAAGCCGATAGTGATGTTGCTGTGAATCATGCTGCTGTGCTTGCCAATATCCCAAATTACTCCAAGCAAGCAATGAATCATCACCAAGGCGTTCTGCATCAATTGCATACTTATGCCCTAGAACTTTTTCAATCAGCACTTGCTTGAAACTGGTCATGTTAATAACCGAGTTCAGGTGCTACCGTCACTTTCGGTTTAAGTCCAACAAAAGGAACTGGTGCACCGATAATCTCAGCAATTTTCATTGCCGAAGTGACCGCTGATTCTAAGATTGGCAAACCGTCACATGACCATGAACCACAATAGAAGACTTTACGATTGATGTCTAAATGACGCTGTTGAATCTGTTTATTCAGTGCCACTGTTTCCGAATCAACCACAGCACGCGTGAGTTTTACCTTCGAAATAATTTTCTTCGGATCAATATCAATCACAGGACACCATGTTTGGAACACTGCATTTTTACCAACCAACGTTGGTTCAATCGCATTAATCCAGACCGTAAATTGCTGACGAGTAAACTTACGATCCATCATATAACTTAATACAGCCCAATCTTTACGACGCTGTGGCATCACAATTGGATCCGTGTGAATCACTAAATCACCTTGTTCAAATCTGAACTTCTGTAGCAAGGCAATGTCATCCGAAAATTGTGGTTGTTGCAAGAAATTTTCAATGACTGGAGTCGGTGTTGCAATCACCACACGATCAAAAAGCTGTCTTTCGCCTTGCTCATTTTCCACCAAAATTTGTTCGCCCTGCTGTTCTACTTTTTGTACAGGTGAACCACTATGAATTTCAATCCCTTCGATTAAGCGACTGACCAAAGCAGGTGTACCGCCCTTCATCCGCAACAAAGCTTCGCCTTCAGTGAGTTGGCGAATAAACTCTAACAACGGTTTAGCTGGCCATTCACCAATGGTTTTAGGGTGACAGGTGCAAATCGTATACAGGACAGGCATCACCGTACCATGCCAAAATACTTCCTCAATATGATATTGATTCATAAACTCAGCTAAGGTGATGTCTTGATTTTCTGATTTAAAAAATTGATTTACTGCAGTTTTGAGTTGCAACAGGCCTTTAACCAGTCGCCAACCATATTGCTGAATACCTTTACGGTTATTAATAATCGGGAAGTTACCAATACGGCTACGCGATGTGGTCAACCATGTCTCAGTTTTGTCTTCAAATAACCAACTGCATGCCATAAAGGTACGTACTGGGAATGTTTCAATCCCCAAGTAGCTCGCTAAACTCAGCGTATTTTTCCAAAGCTTTGGGTTCATCACACGTAAAGGTGCATCAATGATGCCCCCATCGAAATCAATACTATGACTATCCATGCCTCGACCAGCAAGTGCTTCGAATATCGTTACTTTATGTCCTGCATCATGTAGGATTCTGGCTGCAGCAAGCCCTGCCATTCCACTGCCTATAATTGCAATATCCAAAATTATGTCCCATCAGTTGATGATTTTTATTGATTATGACTGATCCTTAACCTAAACACGGTATTAAAAAATACCAGATTCAGCATTAAAGTCAGAGTTTTGTCGAAATGTCGTTAATATCTATTGTTACACTTTATCACAATTTAAATTACAGCACTAAATACATGAAATTATTAAACTTATTACATAAAAATAGCCAAAACAATACAGATCAGTCTTTATTTATTCATTTTTAGTGCTTGAGAGGCTTTGCAAAGTACAAAAATCGCGCTATTCTGTTATTACAACAACGAGAACTGAGTCACATAATAAGCTGAATAATTATAAGTGACCTAATATTAAAAAAATCAATAGAGAACCCTTATAGCGAAAGCCCACAACTTGAAAGAAGTTGTGGGCTTTCTTATATATACAGCTGATTAATATATGAATTAATGCACTATCCCGCCAAATTTACCATGATTGAAATCATTGATCGCTTCCATGATTTCTGCCTTGTTATTCATGACAAATGGGCCATAGCCTTCAATTGGTTCATTCAGTGGCTGACCTGTCAAAATCAGGAATTTGCTGTTCTGCTGAGCCTTAACATTGAAATCAATTTCCTCTCGGCTTAAAACAACCAGACTTGGCGCTTCAATCGTTTGAGTTTCATTGAGTGTTACTTGTCCTGAAAGCAAGATAAATAAGGTGCTATGTCCTTCAGTCACATAAAAAGTATGTGATTGATCTTCAACAATACTTCCATCCCATACATTGACTGGGCTAAAAGTCGTTGCCGCACCCGCTGTATCCTGATATTGACCAGCAATGACGCGCAATTCACTTCCCGCATCATCCAGCGCAATATGCTGAATTTGATCCGATTCAATCGCTTGGTATTTGGCTGGCGTCATTTTTGAATGCGCTGGTAAATTCACCCAAAGTTGAACCATTTCAAATAAACCACCCTGCTGTGCGAACTCAGGTGAATGAAACTCTTGATGCAGGATTCCACCGCCTGCCGTCATCCATTGCACATCACCTGCTTTGATGGTACCGCCACCGCCACTGGAATCTTTATGTGTCACCTCACCTTGGTATGCGATGGTGACCGTTTCAAAACCGCGATGTGGATGGGAGCCCACACCATGCTGTGCTGTGGTTGGATCAAATCGATAAGGCGCAGCATAATCCAAAAGTAAAAATGGACTAATACTTTGCCCTAAACGATCATAGGAAAATAAGTTATAGACTGGAAAACCATCGCCTACCCAGTGCATCTGTTTGTTTTGATACACACCGAGAATTTTTTTCATTTGGTTTCTCCTGTAACGTAGAAGTTCTGTTATTAATATCGATTGTACGCTTCAGCGAGGAGGGCTTATAGCCATAGATTGACAACACATTATTCTATATATGAGACAATTCAATTAATAAAAACCACTTGAGTCGTTAGAATCAGTAATCATCCTATTTTTGATATTCTTAATCTCATTTCCTAGACTTCATTCACCTTACAAATTTAGCTAGCATCATTTTAAGCAATACGAAAAAGAGCACATCCAATCTCGTATTCATTTTACAAAAACATGAGGATACTACGATGAGTCAAGACTATATTCGCCTAGACAAAGACAATGCCGCTGTACTATTGGTTGACCACCAAACTGGCTTACTCTCATTGGTCCGCGATATTGATCCAGATAAATTTAAAAATAATGTATTGGCGCTGGCAGATGCTGCCAAGTATTTTAATTTACCTACGATTTTAACAACAAGCTTTGAAGATGGTCCAAATGGTCCATTGGTTCCGGAATTGAAAGAACTATTCCCAGATGCACCTTATATCGCGCGTCCTGGTCAAATTAATGCATGGGACAATGAAGACTTTGTAAAAGCCGTCAAAGCCACAGGTAAAAAGCAATTGATTATTGCGGGTGTGGTCACTGAAGTATGTGTTTCTTTCCCTGCTTTATCTGCGCTTGCTGAAGAGTTTGAAGTGTTTGTGATTACTGATGCATCAGGGACATTTAATGCCTTAACACGCGACGCTGCTTGGGATCGCATGTCTAGCGCTGGTGCCCAACTGATGACTTGGTTTGGCATGGCGTGTGAATTACACCGTGACTGGCGCAATGATATTGAGGGCTTAGGTGCATTGTTCTCAAATCATATCCCTGATTATCGTAACCTGATCAATAGTTACAATCAAAATACCTCACAAAAATAAAACATCCACTCATCAAGATTAGAATAGTTAATGCTATTCTAATCTTTCAACACATCTAGGGCTGCATTTGCTTTGATGAACTCATTTGATGACTTTCATTATTTCTATCTCGTGGTAAAACATGGTGGCTTCAGTGCAGCCAGTGAAGCAGAAAATATCAGTAAATCTAAACTGAGTCGCCGTATTATTGATCTAGAAAACAAGTTTAATGTCAGTCTCATTCAAAGAACAACACGACATTTTAAAGTCACCGAACTCGGACAAGAGTTTTATGAAGAGTGTTGCAAGGTGATTGCTCAAGTTGAATGTGCTGAAAATGTATTACTCAAACAAAAAAGTGAACCTCAAGGACTGGTCAAAATTAGCTGTCCGCCGTTAATGATGCATTTCCAAATTCGAAAATTGCTAAATCAGTTTTTAAAAACCTACCCCAAAGTTGAAATCTCCTTAGAACTGACCAGTCGCCGTGTGGATGTTTTGCATGATGATGTCGATATTGCGATCAGAACCAACTTTGAGCCCACCCAAGATTCTAGCCTGATCGTTCGTGATGTGATCCGTACTGAACATTGTTTGGTTGCAGCTCCCGAATTATTACAAGGGCAACACATCCAACATTATTCAGAATTACAACACTATCCTAGTGTCGCTTTAGGCATCCAAAAAAATCAATATATTTGGCATTTGTGCAACGTGAATCGTGATGAAACGATTGATGTGCCTTATTCACCTCGTGTGAAAAGTAATGATCTAGCGGGAGTATATTATGCGGTAAGCGACGGCTTAGGGATCGCAGATCTGCCTTATTTAACCGTGCAAGCCGATATTGAGAAAGGCAAATTGATTCATATCCTACCTGAATGGAAATCCAATCGAGGAACGGTTCAACTAGTGTATGCATCTCGAAAAGGGCAACGCTTGGTGGTGGAAAAGCTTATCGACACTTTAATCGAGGGGCTGCGTCAACTTGGAGAAACCAATAGTGGTTATTCTTTATAAATGAATTTCAATATAAAACTGAAGCATCATGTTTGAGTTCAGCAAATTTCTTCACCAAAAATTCAATCAGTAATCGCATTGATGGCAACAAACCTCGTCTAGAGGTATAGACCAAATGGATCAACTCAGGTTTAGGCTGCCAGTTGGGTAAAACATGAATCAGCCGTCCTTGTTTAATGTCTTCTGCCACCATCAACTCAGGTAATTTGGCAATACCTAAACCTTGTAAGGTTGCTTCTCTTAATGCCGTAAGATCAGTTGTGGTTAATCGTGGAGTACACTGTACACGAGCCTCTTGCTGCTCATTTGAATATAAGTACCAATAGTATTCTGGTGCAAAAGATTCCATCATTAAAATTGGGAATTTTGCCAATTGCTGTGGTTCTATGATCGAATAAAACTGATGGAGTAAATCAGGACTTGCCACAATGAACTGTCTTGCCAATGCCAAATCTCGAACAATCAAGTCACTATCAGCTAAAGGCAAAGGACGAATACGGATGGCTAAATCAAAGCGTTCATGAATCAAATCAACACGGCGATTTGTTGCTTCGACATGCAAATTAATTTTGGGATATGTCCGCAAAAACTCATTCAACATTTGACTGACATTGATATGCAATAAATTGGTTGGACACGATAATTTGATCAATCCTCGCGGTTCAGCAGTTAAGAATTCAATCGCCTCCTCTGCTGCCTCAGCCTCAATCAACATCGCTTTACAATGCTGATAATATATTTTTCCGACTTCAGTAATCGAAACTTGTCGAGTGGTTCGATTAATGAGTTTAACCTTGAGCCGATCTTCCAATTCAGCAATACGACGGCTCAATAATGATTTTGTTACCATTAATTCTTGGCTGGCCGCAGAGAAACCACCACAATCAATCACCTTTACAAAGAAATATAAGTCATTTAAATCCTTCATTTTATACACTCGACTGATGTGTTTAGAATCCAATTGTACCGCTGATATGACAATGAATCCTATTTCAGATGTTTTTAATCTATCGTCCTATCTATATTATCAATTATACCTTCTAAAATATGATGAGGACATAACAATGACAACGCCAGCAAATTTCAATGGTCAAGCACCTGTCATCGATGCCAATGATGCCGTCATGCTACTGATCGACCATCAAAGTGGTTTATTCCAAACTGTTGGTGATATGCCAATGCCTGAATTACGCCAACGTGCTGCTGCACTTGCGAAGATTGCAAGTTTAGCGAATATTCCTGTCATTACTACCGCTTCTGTTCCACAAGGACCGAATGGCCCATTAATTCCTGAAATTCATGCCAATGCACTACATGCTCAATATATCGCACGTAAAGGCGAAATTAATGCATGGCATAATGAAGATTTTGTTAAAGCGGTAAAAGATACTGGACGTAAAACCCTGATTATCGCAGGAACGATTACCAGCGTATGTATGGCTTTTCCTGCCATTAGTGCGGTCGCTGAAGGCTATAAAGTCTTTGTGGTGGTCGATGCATCAGGAACGTATAGCAAGATGGCACAAGAAATTACTTTAGCGCGTGTGGTTCAAGCGGGTGTGGTTCCGATGGACACTGCTGCGGTTGCTTCTGAAATCCAGCGTACATGGAATCGTGATGATGCGCTTGAATGGGCACAGGTTTACACGCAAATCTTCCCAGCCTATCAATTACTGATAGAAAGCTATAGTAAAGCTCAAGACGTTGTGACCAATCATGAAATTCTTGACTCAGCTCGATAAAATATCCAGCTAAAAATAAAAAAGGCATAAAACTCAGTTTTATGCCTTTTTAATATTTCTAAGCTTGAGGTCTAGAACGGTAAATCATCATCTAAATCAGCCGGTGCTGCCGCAGCAGGTTGTGGTGCAGCTTTTGGTGTATTAAAACCATTACCTGCTTGTGGATTGCCTGCATAGCTGCCTTGACCCTGACCACCTTGGTTATTGTTGTTATAACCTGTGTTTTGGTAACCGCTACCTTGATTATTATTGTTATTAAAGCGTGGTTGGTTAAAATCGCCACCGCTCTGTTCACTACTTTGTTGACGTGAATCCAGCATTTGCATTTGATCGCCACGAATTTCAGTGGTGTAACGCTCTTGACCATTTTGGTCTGTCCATTGACGGGTACGCAATGAACCTTCGATATACACTTTTGAGCCTTTACGCAAATATTGCTGAGCAATTTCACCTAAACGGTTATGCAATACAATACGATGCCACTCAGTCTGTTCTTTACGTTCGCCCGTACTTTTATCTGTCCACGATTCACTTGTTGCAATCGAAAACTGTGTCAACGATCCACCATTTGGAAAGGTTTTTGTTTCAGGATCTTTACCTAAAGTACCGACTAAAATTACTTTATTTACACCACGCATTTGCTGTCATCATCCTATGTATTTCTGTGTTTTACTTTATAAGAGTTATGCTTAAATGGCTAGCTCTTTCCCCAATAGCTGCGTTAAATCATGTCGCGCGGCAGCATCTAAGCACTGTTTATCGACTTTAATATAAGCAACTTGCTGATCAGGCATCACCACAACTTCTTCAATACCACGAATTGCCAATAGTTTTGAAGTCCACTCATCCATTTGTTTAATTTCAGGTAATGAGAGCACCACTGAAGATAAATAACGCGGCTGGGCGAGACTAAAACTAATCAACAGCCATAGTATAGCAATGACCGTGAGCACACTCCAACCCAGTGCAGTATTCTGTAACATGATCAATTGACCACCCAGAATACCACCACAAAATGCCCCTAAAAATTGGGCACTGGCATTCACCCCCATTGCGGTTGCTTTGGATTGTAGCGGTGCAGATTTAGACAGCCACGATGGCAGTAATGCTTCCATCACATTAAATGCAATAAAGAAAATCCCCAAACCCGCGAGCAGCACATATTTTGATTCATAACCAAAAATCAAAATAAAGAGTCCGAGAATAATTCCTGCAATTGCAGAGAGGAAAATACCGCGCATTTTGCGATATTTTTCGGCAATGATAATGCTTGGAAAAGCAAAAAACAGACTAATCAGCAAGAGTGGCAAATACACCCAACCATGTTGTGCCAATGGAATTTGAGCATATTCGATTAACTGTGACGGTACATACAGAAACATCGAAGTGAGAAGTAAATGTAAAGAAAAAACAGAAACATGCAGTCGATTCAGATCTGGCATTTGAATGACTTGTTTAAGCTGAAGCAAATAACCTTGTCTAAAATTTCGATGATGACGAGTTACTTTCGGTACCAGCGATAACATCACGATCGCAATCAAACCCATCAATGTCGTCACCCAGAACAGCCCTGAGATTCCCACGAGATGGGTCAACCAAGGACCTAAGCTAAAAGCCACCACAAAAGACAGGCCAATACTCATACCCATGATCGCCATTGCTTTGGTCCGTTGTTCTTCACGTGTCACATCAGCAAGCAATGCCATCACGACAGCAGAGACCGCACCTGCACCAGCAATCGCCCGACCAATAATCACCCCATAAATCGTTTCCGACATGGCAGCAATCGCACCACCCAGCGCAAATAACAAGAGTCCAAGGATGACCAAAGGCTTCCGATTAAAACGATCAGCCAACAAACTAAATGGAATTTGTAACAGTGCTTGGGTCAGTCCGTATACGCCGACGGCCAAACCAATCAGTGCTGGAGTGGCATACTGATAGGATTGTCCTGCAACCGCGAAAACAGGAATAATCATGAACAAGCCCAACATGCGTAAGGCAAAGATGCTACTTAAGGCAAAGGTTGAACGGCGTTCTAAAGCATTCATCATTTCAAGATACTAAAACTGGCTCAGCGGATTATAAGCCATCCGCTCACAAAGCGTTGAAAAAAACATGATCTAAAAATTAAAAAGGGACGTTTCCGTCCCTTGTTTTTATTTTAAGCCTTTAAACTGAATTCAAGCTTAAGGCCGTTGTTGCTGTCGTTTGTTATATTGGATCGAAGCGATGACCGCCCAAACAATAAACGCCACACCAATCAAACCTGTGACCACCTCGGGTACATGCACACCAGTACCACTGGTAATCATGATAAATGCCAAAGCACCAATCGCATAGTGAGCACCATGTTCGAGGAAGATATAGGCCTCTAAAGTCCCTTTCTCAACCAAATAAATCGTCATTGAACGTACAAAGATCGCACCAATCGCAAGACCCAGCATAATGATCACCACATCACTGGTAATCGCAAATGCACCAATCACACCATCAAAACTAAAAGATGCATCTAACACTTCCAGATAAAGGAATCCACCGATACCAGCCTTCACCACACCTTTAGCCGCACCATCAGCACCTTGTGTGACTGCATTTCCACTCTCATCCACTTCAGGCTCGCCACCCAATAAATGACTCAAGACTTTCACGCCAATATAGACCACAATGCCCCAAATACCAGCCATGGTCACGACTAGACGTTTCGCTTCATCGACATGCGCCGCCATAATCAACATCGCCACCAATGCGATAAACACCGACATCGCAGGCACGCTTGCCAAATGCGCGAGTTTAGATTCAATCCAACGGAACCAATGCGTTTCTTTTTCATCATCAAAGAAGAAGTTTAAAAACACCATGAGTAGGAATGTACCACCAAAGGCTGCAATCTCAGGATGATGTTCCATGAGGCGTGCTGAGTATGCCTGTGGATCATTCAGTGCCAATCTCACCACTTCCATCATGCCCATATCTGCGGTCACAGCCACGATCATGACGGGGAAAATCAAACGCATGCCAAATACAGCAACGAGAATACCAACGGTTAAGAAAAGCATCTTCCAGAAGTGATCCCAGTTGCGTAATACCGATGCATTCACCACAGCATTATCAAAGGAGAGTGAGACTTCCATAATCGCCAAAATAGCGGTAATGGTCAGTGCTTTGAGCATGGTTGCCACACCCGCCTCAGGGCCATGCGTATAGCCCCAATATGCAGAGAGTGCCAAGCACACGATCGTAAAGAATATTGAAAAACGAAAATGCTTCATGAGCAGCCTTTTATGCGAAATTGTTGGGTCATAAAAATGTGTCTATTGTAGGCGAGTTTTGGCTGAAAGATAGTGCAGATTGTTTCACTTATTTTAATGAAACCGTATGATTGACCCAGAGTCTGCTATAGTTTTTCCACGATTTATTTATTCATTTTCGACTAGGTTCATTCGATGACTTTTTCCCAAACACTTTGGCGCAGTAATCACAATTTATATCAACAAATTTTAGCTTTGCCGTTTAACCAAGAACTTGCTGCTGGCACTTTGGATCGAACGGTTTTTTGTCATTATGTGATTCAGGATGCACATTATTTATTGGCTTATGGTCGCGCACTTGCCGTTGCCGCAGCAAAAGCCTTTGAAGCCGATGATGTGATTCAGTTTTCTGAAGCTGCAAAAATTGCCATCATTGTCGAACGCAGTTTACACAATGATTTTATGCAGGAATTTGGCATCACAAAAACGGAGTTTGAAACCACGCCATTGACGCTGGCTTGTCATCATTACACCTCTTTCTTAACAGCAACCGCTTGGTCAGAAAGCTATCCCGTGATTTTGGCGGCATTACTTCCTTGTTTCTGGATTTATGCAGAAGTGGGCAAGGATATTGTCAGTAAATCAGTCGCCAACAATCCATATCAAGCTTGGATTGATACTTATTCGGGTGAGGAGTTCCATAGCGCGGTACGCAATGTAATTGCCACTGTTGATAAAGTCGCTGCACGCTGTGATGAAGATACTTTAGCGAAAATGCATGCAGCCTATACCATGGGTGCAAAACTAGAATGGTTATTTTGGGATAGCGCGTACCAACAACGTCAATGGCTGGGTTTAGACCACATTTAACCGATTAGAATCATTTATACCGCCGTAAAAAAGCCCCAATAAAGGGGCTTAGTCGTATATCGTATCTTCGATATACTGTATGAGGCTCATCTCAAACTAAGCGCATTAAAACATAAAGCGCAGAGGATGAACACCTTTTATCCATCAAAACACGTTGACGACGATTAAAGCAATCAATGCTGGTACAGCTTGGATATAAATAATCTTTTTACTGGCAGTCAATCCACCATAAATACCCGCGACCAACACACAACCTAAAAAGAAATTCGCAATCGAAACAGCAAAATCTGCGGGTGCAAGTAAAGCCCAAAATAAACCTGCGGCAAGAAAACCATTATAAAGACCTTGATTTTGTGCCAGCACTTTGGTCAGTTGTGCTTTTTCCAAGCTATTACCAAAGGCTTTTAAACCCATCGGTTTATCCCACAAAAACATTTCCAACACTAAAATATAAACATGCAACACAGCAATCAACGCAATAAGAATCTGAGCGAACATTATTATTTATTCCTTGTTATACCGATCATTCATTTCAATTTAGCACCGATCTATTTCAATTGCTCGGTCGGCAGCAAGATTTGTGTGACTTTCCAGCTCAAACCCTGTCTTTGCAAGATAATATTGACTGGCATTTGCTGCTCAGGTTGCTGTATTTCAACCGCAAATTGATGAAAGGATTGATAGCGAGCTTTATAGTTGGCTTTTTTATCGCTGGCTTTTTCTGTACCAGATGACAGCTCGAATTCAGACGGTTGCACAGGCTGAAACTCCACTTTGTCTTGCCATGGCAAACTTTCTTTTAGCTTTTTACCTTGTAACAGCATACTGACACCTTGTGGTGTCACCATGACATCCACCAGTTTATCCACCATTGACGATGCCAATACCGCCCCCAAAGCCGCTAAACCTCGGTCAGATGAAGATACTTGAGGAATATCTTTCAGCATTTGAGCGTTGACCTGATCTTTTAAACTTTGCCGTACACTCGGGAAATCAATATGACCTGCCAAAGCGGTACTGTCATCATTTTTCACAGCTTGGTGAATCTGATAAATCGTGAGATAAGGAGCAGCGAATAAATAGCCCACAACCAATAACAGCACCACAACTATAGAAGTTTTTAATTTTTTTGACATCATCGCCTCAAGATTAGAAATTTATTTTTACTGAATGGTATTTAAAACACACAGATAAACACTTGGGTGGTATAGAAATTTCATGTTAAAACATGCAAGCACATCATGTATCCGACACAAGCTGTCGTTTAAAATCGTTTTGTTACAGCTTGAACAATTTTAAATCGCTATTATATAGAGGGTCTGAGCAAACTTCACAGGTACTTGCAACATACACTTCGTTACCGCAAGTTTTTTAGGCTTGAAGTGGCAACTCTCCCCAAATTTTTATTTTTACCTTAATTGAGATGTTTTTATGAGTCAAAGTCATATCCGTATCCGAGGTGCACGTACCCATAATTTAAAAAATGTGTCGCTCGATATTCCACGTGACAAGTTTGTGGTGATTACGGGACTTTCTGGCTCAGGTAAATCATCCTTGGCATTTGATACGCTGTATGCTGAAGGTCAACGCCGTTATGTCGAATCGCTTTCGGCCTATGCCCGCCAATTTCTGTCGCAAATGGAAAAACCCGAAGTTGACTCAATTGAAGGTTTATCTCCTGCCATTGCTATTGAACAAAAATCAACCAGCCACAATCCTCGTTCAACCGTCGGTACCATTACCGAGATTTATGACTATTTACGTTTGCTGTATGCACGTGTAGGCACGCCCTATTGTCCTGAACATGACCTACCGATGGTCGCACAAACCGTTTCAGAAATGGTCGATGCCGTCAAATCACTGGAAGAAGGCACGGCACTGATGTTGCTTGCGCCCGTGGTACGTGAGCGTAAAGGCGAATACACACAACTATTTGAACAACTCCAAGGTCAAGGTTTTGTACGTGCGCGTGTCGATGGCGAAATTATTGATATTGATACTCCACCTGAGCTGGATAAAAAGAAAAAACATACCATTGAAGTGGTAGTGGATCGTTTTAAGGTCCGTGATGATTTAGGCAATCGTATTGCTGAATCCTTTGAAACAGCATTGCGTTTAGGCAGTGACATTGCCGTTTTATCGTGGATGAATGGTGAACACCCTGAACGTGTTTTTTCAGCCAAACACTCGTGCCCTGAATGTGATCGTGCAGTAGCAGAATTAGAACCACGTTTGTTCTCGTTCAACAATCCTTTTGGTGCCTGCCCTGTCTGTGATGGCTTAGGCACACGTAGCCATTTCAGCGCTGACAAACTGATTCCAAATCCTGAACTCGCGATCAGCCAAGGGGCGATCCGTGGTTGGGATAGACAGCGCCCGTATTACTACACCATGTTGCAAAAAGTCGCAGATCATTTTGGTATTGGCCTAGATGAACCGTGGAATATGCTGGATAAGGATACGCAAAAGAAATTCTTACAAGGCACGGGCAAAGAGAAAATTGACCTCAGTTATATTGATGAACGTGGTCGTAAGCACAGTCGTGTACAAGCGTTTGAAGGGGTTCTACCGCATTTAGAACGCCGTTATCGTGAAACTGAATCGAATTATGTCCGTGATGATTTGGCGCAATATTTATCCAATGCAGCCTGTGATGCGTGTGATGGTTCACGTTTAAATGAAATCTCTCGTCATGTCCGAGTGAAAGATAAAACCATTGCCCAAATTACCCAAATGTCGATTGGTGATGCTGAAAATTACTATCAAGATCTGAATCTTGAAGGTGCTAAAGGTGAAATCGCCGATAAAATCTTTAAAGAGATTCGTGAGCGTTTACATTTCTTGGTCAGTGTCGGTCTCAATTATTTGAGTTTGGCACGCTCAGCCGAAACGCTTTCAGGTGGTGAAGCGCAACGTATTCGTCTTGCATCACAGATTGGTGCTGGCCTAATGGGCGTGATGTATGTACTGGATGAACCGTCGATTGGTCTGCATCAACGGGATAATGATCGCCTTTTACAAACCCTGATTCGCTTACGTGACTTGGGCAATACGGTGCTTGTGGTTGAGCATGATGAAGATGCGATTCGTGCTGCTGATCATATTATTGATATTGGACCAGGTGCAGGGATTCATGGTGGCGTCATTATTGGTGAAGGTAGCTATGACGAAATTGCCAGCAATCAAGACTCTCTCACAGGTCAGTATCTTTCAGGCAAACTGAAAATTGCGATACCCAAAAAACGCACCCTATCGCCACGCCCAGATGAATTCATCAAGCTCTCTGGTGCAAGTGGACACAACCTGCAAAATGTTGATCTTACCATTCCACTTGGGATTATGACCTGTGTCACAGGCGTCTCTGGTTCAGGTAAATCAACCTTAATTAATCGGACCTTATTGCCTTTGGCTGCAACCCAGCTCAATGGTGCGACCACACTTACTGCTGAAAAATTTGATTCGATTGATGGTTTACAGCATCTCGATAAAGTGGTGGATATTGACCAAAGTCCAATTGGACGTACCCCACGCTCCAACCCTGCGACTTATACTGGTTTATTCACCCCAATTCGTGAGTTATTTGCGCAAACACCTGAAGCCAAAGCACGTGGTTATAGTGCAGGTCGTTTCTCATTTAACGTCAAAGGTGGACGTTGTGAAGCCTGTGAAGGCGATGGCATGATCAAAGTGGCTATGCATTTCTTACCTGATATGTATGTGCCGTGTGATGCCTGTCATGGCAAACGTTATAACCGCGAGACTTTAGAAGTGGGTTATAAAGGCAAGAATATTTCTGATGTACTGGAAATGACTGTGGAAGATGCAGCCGAGTTCTTCAGTGCGATTCCTGTGATTCACCGTCGTTTAGATACGTTAATTCAAGTCGGTCTTGGTTATATTCGTTTAGGGCAAGCGGCAACCACGCTTTCAGGTGGTGAAGCACAACGAGTTAAGCTGGCACGTGAGTTAGCAAAACGAGATACAGGTAAAACTTTATATATCTTGGATGAACCAACTACAGGTCTGCATTTCCATGATATTGCCAAGCTACTCGACATTTTGTATGAGCTACGCAATAAGGGGAATACCATTGTGGTGATTGAACATAATTTGGATGTGATCAAAACTGCCGACTGGGTGATTGATTTAGGGCCTGAAGGTGGTTCGGGTGGTGGTCAGATTATTGCCGAAGGAACCCCTGAAGATGTGGTGAAAGTAAAAGCATCTCATACAGGGAAATTTTTAAAAGCTTTGTTGAAATAGTGCATTTTCCTTTACCATTAATAAATGCTAAAGTTTTCAGCAGGATTAAGCAACAAACTTAGTCCTGCTTGTGACACAACAATTTGAACACCTTCGAATAAAAACCAGTGACAATTAAATGCATGAATTAGATACAAATAAATTGCAATTTAAATTTGATTTAGAATTTAGCCTAAAGACAACAGAAGATATTCAACAATGGGCTATACATGCTCTAGAAATTGATTCTTCAAATGAATTAGCATTAGATATTTGTTTTTTGTCTACAACTGACCAAATCTTGGATTATTTCAAGAACATCGACCGAAGTAATTTATTAATAAATCAAAGTAGGCAAATCATTTATAAAAAAATAGGTAATCACATTACACATCTTTTTAATACAACTCTGTCAACAGAGTTTATATCTCATGCTTTTCAGCGACTCCTAAATATCGCCCAATATATCGAAGATGATGAGTTATATAGTTTTATAAATCATTATGCTGATGAATTTCATCTCGCATTATATGAATGTTCTAAATATGAATTGAATGAAGTATTCCCATTATTTTTAGTAGAATTAAAAAGTTGGGTACAAAATTATTGTTAAAACTGTGTCCCTACCCCTCCACTATATTCTTCCCTTTCGCCTTCGCTTTGAGCAACGACTGATCCGCTTTTTCTAATAACCCTAACCAGCTATTTGCCCCAATTGCCACGCCAATACTGACAGAAACCTGAATCGATTCACCCCGACTCAAAACAGCAATACTCTGTTTTAAAATTGCTAAACGGATACTTTCTGCAATGACTTTGACCGCATCCATTTGAATATTTTCAATAACAACCAAAAACTCATCACCGCCATAACGAACGATCAAATCAGAAGCACGCACATTCTGTTTAAGCTGATCTGCGATCATCGTAATCACTTGATCGCCCACGATATGTCCATACTGATCATTCACGAACTTAAAATTATCAATATCAATCGCGATCACGCAGGTGTTAGACAATGACTCAGATTTTGACTCAATAACATGAATATATTCTTCCAGCGCCAAACGATTCGCCACACCAGTCAACACATCTGAATTTGCAATTTTCTTAAGCTGCAACTCCATCATGTCGCGTTGCTTCAACATGCCCTTTAATTTATCAATTGCTTCAAATAATGAGAAAAATTCTTCCTTATTTTTGTTCATTGAAACGTACTCATCAGACGTTCCCGACAAACTCAAAATCATATTTCGTGCATGAATTAATGGGCTAAAAACTTTTCTCTTGGTGTAAATCATCGTGAAAATAGCGATGAGCAAAGATAAGCTAGAAATACAAAGTGTAAAAATAAATTGTAATTTGGCTTGTCGATTTTGTTGATCTGCAACCTCTATGCTGTAATCCAAAATATAGTTTTGCAAATCTATCACCGTTGTAAATTTACCGACTATTCGCTCAGTAAGTTGTGTTCCAGTTAGAAAATATGCTTCATTATTGTTACTTTCATCAAGCAACCTCGAAACAATGGGAAGACCTTTATCCAAGAACTCGGTTTTTACCCGTTTGTAGAGCTGTACATATTCAGGTGTTTTCGATAGCTCAGGCTGAATCGTATCAATCAACTTCCACAGATAGACTGCTTGATGCTGTGTTTGTAATGATCGTGCTCTATTTTCATCAGAGATTTTTTCATCAAAAGTCACAGGCGCCATAATATTTGAAGCCACCCGACCCGCCTGATCTCGCATATCCGTTAAAACAAGGATCGATGTAAAATAATTCGACATCTTACTGCTCTTACTATTCGACTGAACCAGTAACTCAGTTAAAAACTCACGGCTCTCATCCCAAACCTCAAACATTGATAAGATCGCGTGGTCAAATTGAGCAGATGTCCGTTGCTCAATGGGTATATTTGGATACGCATTAACAATTGTGCGCGCTTGAGCCAATTTAGCCTTGAGGTTTATCTCTAACCCCTGTGCGATCCGCTCAAAACCATTTTGTTTTAAAACATCTATCGTCTGATTGATCTGTGTATCAACAACTATTCGATATTCTTCTAATTCTTGTCGATTATTGAATAAATCTTTGGGTTGACTCGACATGACCTTATTTGCAGGCGCACGTTCTCTAGATATCTTATTTACGGTTTTAACCAAAGTACGAAGGCTAATAATTTCTGCTAGTGTTTGTTTTGTTCTTATATACTCTTGATAGCTATTAATAATTAAAGGAATAGAAAGATATGAAATCGAAAAAATAATGACAAGCATGCAAAGAAATAGGCGACGGCTTATGTGCTCTGAACGCAATTTTGAATTTTTTAAGTCACCTCCCATGAACACACCTTGGGCTTTTCAAAAGCTATTTCGATTAATTTATAAACAGTGAATCATTCTACCCGAATCCCAAAAAGCTGTGATGACTTTCTTCATTTATCTAAGGGTCTAGAAGGTTCACCAAAAATAATGATCGACATAACAGATCATTATTATAAAAACTATCAATTTCACAAATTACTTTCCAAGGAACATAATTGACTCAAGCACCAAGATTTATCAATTTAAAACAGAAACCCTCAAGGATGTTTTCTCCCCCAATGATAAACATCCTTTTTCGAACCCAGCTTTATCTAAAAAGCTGGGTCTTTTTTTGAGAAAAGTCTATTTGGGTAATAAGTTCAACTGTTGTAATGCTTGATAGACGATGGCTTTACGCGCATCTGCATGCTCTGGTTTATTCATTTCCATATTGAGAGAAAATGCAGTAATTTTTCCGTCGGGTTGTTCAATCCAACCCGTCCACCAGCCCACTTGCGGTACTACATCCATACCCCAACCACTTTTGGCATAAATCTTGGTTCCTTGAACGTCATCAACCAAAACCATGTGTTTCACTTGCTGTTGAACAGTTTGCTCAAATGGAAGCTGCTTATTTGCCAAAGCATAAGCAAATTTTACTTCATCAACAGGTGTAATCTTAAGTGGGCCCACCAACCAAAAATCATCAACTTGCGTTCCAATCTCAGCATTGCCAAAGCCAACTCGTTTTACCTCGTTCGCCATCAACTCTAATCCAATACGCCGAGCCAATTCCTGATAAACAGGGACTGCCGATGCCTGCATCGCCTCAGCTAGAGTTAAATCTTTTTCCCAGCTCACAAAAGCACGTTTTTTGCCATTCCACTTAAACACTTCGTTTGGCGAACTTTTGTGATGTTGTATCCCAATCAAAGCATTTAATATTTTGAAAGTTGATGCTGGAATATATGCAGTATTCGCACGACCAAGGTCATTGCCATATTCTCGAAGCGTTTGCCCATCATAAGTGAGAAATACACCTACAGTTTGGGCATGTTGAAATAAAGCAGCGATCTCGGTTTGATCATCTTTTTTTAAATCGGCTGTTTGAGTTCGGGAGTCCAAATTTTGACAACCCACCAAAGTAAGCCCAATCGTTAAAGATGCACAAAGCGTAAGATGTTTTAGCATTTTTGACATAATAGAAAAATGGGAATCGAGTATAGAATTGATGACTATAAAGCGTTTGTATGATTCACTCTGTATTGTTATTTCATCTATAATAGGAAATGAACAGATAAAAAAAAGCTCGACCTTGGGGAAAGCCGAGCTAGTAAACTACAAATACACAAAGAAAATGTTACGAGATCGTAAAATGCAAATTACCTATCTCTTGCCTTGTATTATGTGAACTACACCTCATAATGTAAAACTGATTAAACGAATCATATTTTAATATTTAATCGAAATATTAGATTAGATCTCTACATCATTCCTTCGTCTACTTTAAATTGATCATGGTTTACACAAAATTTCTTCAGTATTTTTTGTATATTTGATCGCAAAATTATTGAAAAAATATGCTTAAAGCTCATTTTTAATGGCAGAATTATGACATAGGGTAGTATATATTAAGTGTAAAAAACGATCGTATTAATCGAATTAACCAATCATACAAATCAGATCCAAGCCTTAAAAACAATCTTCAACCTTACGAGTAAAAATCCATATCTACTTGTTAATTATAAATTTTAAAAAAGGTTGACAACAAATTTTGCTTTTGTTTGTTTTTTAACCTAAATCTAATCAGAGCTTCACCCTTCGTCGGAGGCTGCGATTTATGACATTGACATCATACTTTGTTACAATACAATGAGTCCAACTTAACTCAATCACTGTTAAAGCTGGAAATTATTATGAAAAAACTCGGTTTAGCCACTGCTTTATTATTAGCCATGACCGGTGCCAACGCTTACCAAGTTGAAGTTCAAGGTCAATCTGAATTTTTAGATACAACTGTAAATGACAAAAACTTTACTGGTGCTGGACAAGCAACTTATTACTTCAAAGATGTAGACGCTTCTAAAGGTCCTTTAGCAGAAGCGGCTTTCTTAAACCACGCATCTAATGTTTCTGCTGCTTATAGCTATACTAAACATGATGGTGATGAAGTTGTAACTTCTGAAACTCAATCGTATGGCGCAAAAGGTGAAGCTTACATCCCTACACCATACCTTCCAGTATATACCAGCGCATCTTATAGCCACACTAAATCTAAAGTTGACGGCGAAAAAGACAATGGCGATCGCTATGCTTTAGAAGTTGGTGCGATGCTTACACCTAATTTCTTGGTTGCTGTAGGTTATACCAGCATTGCTGATCAATTTGCTTTAGATGCAAACAGCGTACTTTCAAGCGGTATCGTAAAATCAGTAGCTCAGCCATTAGTAATTGGCGAAGACCAAGATGCAATCACTGCACGTACTAAGTATGTAGGTAACATCGACGGTACCAATATGGCTGTAGGCTTTGAAGCCGGCCTTGTGTACGGTGATACAACTGCTTATGAATTAAAAACTGACTTCTATGTAACGCCTAAGTTAAGTGTTGGTGCTTCCTATGCAGAAGTAAGCGCAAGCTCTAACCCAGCAAATGACAAATTCTCTCCAATCAAATCTGCTTGGGGCGCGAACGTAAACTACTTCATCACTCCAGCTGTTGCTGTTGGTGCAAGCTACGTTAATGCGAATGCAAAAAGCTTCCAAGACGAATTTGGTGATACTGTAAATTTAGATACGCAAACTGTTGGTGTAAACGCGAAGTTCCGTTTCTAAGATTGCATCTGTGCTCTAAAAGCACATGATCCATCGTAAAAAACCAGTTCATTTGAACTGGTTTTTTATTTTTAAAGGTGAGAGAAATAGAGTATCTCGACCCTTTTCTTTGTATTCAATTACATCTTTTTGTCTTCAATATTTAATGCACTAATGGCTAATACCGCTTGAGTTCGGTTTTGTACACCTAATTTACGGAAAATCGCAGTCACGTGCGCTTTAATCGTGGCTTCAGAGACCTCTAACTCATAGGCAATTTGTTTATTCAACAATCCCTCAGCAACCATCATTAGAACACGAAACTGTTGCGGTGTAAGGGATTGCAGTCGCTCTGCCAAAGCGGTCTCATCAGCAGCTCTTGGATCGAAACCTGCATGTCTTGGTAAACTTGGTGGTAACCAAATTTCCCCTTCTAATACATGCTTAATGGCTTCACCAATATGGCTTGGATGTGATGACTTTGGAATATAACCCATTGCACCATGTGCGATAGAACGCTGAATAATCGACGCTTCTTCGTGTGCTGAAACCACAATGATCGGCATCGCAGGGTATTGTGCCCGCACATAAACTAAAGCAGAAAAACCAGATGCGCCAGGAAGGTTTAAATCTAGCAAGACCAGATCAGGTTCTGCACCCTGCTCTAATCGCCGATAAAATTCATCGACATCAGCCGTTTCTTGGATCTGCGCTTGTGGCAAACTGTAACGAACCGCTTGAATTAAAGCATGTCTAAAGAGAGGGTGATCATCTACAATTAAAATATTCATAAGCGCTTAAGCAATCTGCTGTTTTAGTACGTCACTGTACGGTGTTTATTAAAATTAACCTATCTAAGCCTATTTTTAAATAAACCATTGGTCAAGCACTCTGACATTTTTTATTTCTTTTTCAAGCAAAATAAATCGAATATTCATATAACTGACATCCTCTTTATTCAAAAGTAAGCCCCTGAAAGAAATACTGAATAGAAACATGCGATTAAATCCAATTAAATTCTGATTCATGCTTGTTTTTAGATATATCGATAAAAAAGATAAGCTTGCAGCATTTCCTTATTTTACAGTGGTACGGCAGGTGTAGGTAAATAAAAAGCAATTCGTAATATGCTTTTATTTAGGTAATCACTATGTCCAATCGCAATACTGTTTCTACTCCGCTCAATATCGTTGCTGTTTCAGGTGGTTTAAATAGCCCGTCAAAAACGGAAAGTTTAATTCAGGCAATTGTTGATGAGCTTGCAGAAGCTATTGATATCAAACTACATTTTGTAAAACTCAGCGAAATCGGACCTTTATTGGGTGGTGCAATTTACCGCAATCAATTACCACAACGAGTACAAGATGACTTGGCAGCGGTAGAAGCAGCCGATGCATTGATTGTGGGTACACCCGTTTACCGTGCTTCGTTTACAGGCTTATTCAAACACTTCTTCGATTTTGTTGAACAAACAGCTTTGGTCGATGTTCCTGTTTTATTGGCTGCTTCAGGTGGCAGTGACCGTCATGCATTGGTACTAGAACATCAATTACGCCCTTTGTTTAGCTTTTTCCAAGCACAGACCTTGCCTATCGGTGTCTATGCCACAGATCGAGATTTCACACCTGAATATACAGTAAAAAGCGAACAATTATCTGATCGCGTCACCTTAGCTGTAGCACGTGCTTTACCCATCTTAGAGTGGGCACCAGCCAAGGGTCAACGCGCTGCGGTAATCAAAGCAAAAACCGAACAAGCCAATCAGAACTTGGGGATTAATAAACAGATTGAACAAGCAGAGGTTTTACCATCTGCGGCTGTTCCAGACTTAGATGCAGCTGAGTCTCGTCTACACCCCAAGTCAGCTAAGAACTTAACCCACGTCGCATAAAATCAATCTTTATGGAGGACACAACGATGACAATAGCAGAATCGGCAATTAAATTTGCCTATTGGGTTCCCAATGTGAGTGGCGGTCTCGTTGTGAGCAACATTGAACAACGTACCGACTGGAGCTATGACTATAATGTGCGCTTAGCACAAGCCGCAGAAAAAAGCGGGTTTGAATACGCACTCACCCAAATCCGCTTTACCGCAGGTTACGGCGCAGAGAATCAACATGAGTCAGTCAGTTTTAGTCATGCGCTACTTGCCAAGACTGAAAAACTTAAAGTGATTGCGGCAATCTTACCAGGTCCGTGGAAACCAGTATTAGCAGCAAAACAATTGGCCACCATTGATTATCTGACCCAAGGGCGTATTGCGATTAATGTAGTCAGTGGTTGGTTCCGTGGTGAATTTGATGCCATTGGCGAACCATGGCCTGAACATGATGAACGCTATGTCCGTTCGGAAGAATTCATTCGCACCCTGAAAGGCATCTGGATCACTGATCATTACAGCTTTAAAGGTAAATATTATCAATTTCAAGATTACACTTTAAAGCCAAAGCCACTTCAAAAACCATCTATTGAGGTTTTTCAGGGTGGTAGCTCACGTGCGGCCCGTGATATGGCGGCCCGCGTGTCAGATTGGTATTTTACCAATGGCAATAGTGTTGCAGAAATCAAAAAACAGGTCGATGACGTTCGAAGTAAAGCAAAGTTAGCTCATCGACAGGTGAAGATTGGGGTCAACGCATTTATCATTGCCCGCGATACCGAGGAAGAGGCTAAAGCTGTACTGAATGAAATCATTGCTCAAGCCAATGTTGAAGCCGTGAATGCTTTCGGTGATGCCACCCGTGAAGCGGGTGCAGCAGCGCCTGAACGCGAAGGCAATTGGGCAAAATCAACCTTCGATGATTTAGTTCAATATAACGATGGCTTTAAAACCAACTTAATTGGTACACCGCAGCAAATTGCTGAACGAATTGTGGCTTTAAAAAGTGTCGGTGTTGATTTAGTGCTCTCAGGCTTTCTACATTTTATTGAAGAGGTTGAATATTTTGGAGAGAAAGTTCTGCCATTAGTCCGCCAGTTAGAGCAGGAACAAGAAAATCATCTAGAAGTAAAATCCGCTTGATTGCAGCAGGTAATAAGAAGAAAAATAAAAGCATTGCAAAAATTACCCCCAAGACTCGGCTTGGGGGTTTTTCTATTTATCCTTCGACACTGCTAACTGCTGGATAAACCGTTGCAATTAAGGCATCGACCACCGCTGGTTCAGCAAGGGTTGAAGTATCCCCTAACGTATCCAACTCATTTGCTGCAATCTTTCTCAAGATACGACGCATGATTTTACCAGAACGAGTTTTTGGTAATGCTGGTGCCCAATGTAAGGCATCAGGTGTTGCCACTGGACCCAGTACTTTACGCACCCAATTCACCAACTCTTTGCGTAGCTCTTCAGATTCCGCAACATCTGCTTGTAAGGTGACAAAGGTACAAATGCCTTGCCCTTTAATATCATGTGGCATACCGACCACAGCCGCCTCTGCAACGGCCTCATGTGCAACCAGTGCGCTTTCAATTTCAGCCGTTCCTAGACGGTGTCCAGAGACATTGAGCACATCATCGACACGCCCTGTAATCCAGTAATACCCATCCTCATCACGACGTGCGCCATCACCTGTGAAATAACTATTTTTAAAGGTTGAGAAATAGGCTTCAATAAAGCGATCAGGGTCGCCCCAAATCGTACGCATTTGGCCTGGCCAAGAATCTTTAATCACAAGGTTACCTTCATTGGCACCTTCAAGCTCATTGCCTTCGCCATCCACCAAAGCAGGCTGAACCCCAAACATTGGTCGAGTTGCTGAACCTGGTTTTAATGCAGTTGCGCCAGGTAACGGCGAGATCAGAATACCGCCTGTTTCTGTTTGCCACCATGTATCGACAATTGGGCAGCGTCCTTCACCGACCACTTCATTATACCAATTCCATGCTTCTGGATTAATCGGCTCACCCACCGAGCCTAATAAGCGTAGGCTACTACGATCACTTTCACGGACATAGGCATCACCCTCACGCATCATGGCGCGAATCGCGGTTGGTGCGGTATAGAGAATGGTGACATTATGTTTATCAATAACATGACCAATACGCGCCCATGTTGGGTATTGAGGAATCCCCTCAAACATCACAGTTGTGGTGCCATTACACAGCGGTCCATACAGTAAATAGCTGTGCCCTGTAATCCAACCCACGTCAGCCGTACACCAGTACACATCATCTTCTTTAAGATCAAATACTTCTCTAAAAGTCGTATTCACATAGACTAAATAACCACCCGTGGTGTGCAATACGCCTTTCGGTTTTCCTGTCGAACCTGAGGTATATAAGATAAATAGTGGGTCTTCCGCTTTCATCGGTTCAGGTGGACAATGTTCATCCACTTCCATGATTTCGAGGTGATACCACAAATCACGCGCTTCATTAAACTGAATTGGGTTGCCCGTACGATGCACCACAATCACATGTTCAACGCTATCTGTACCTTGAATCTCTAAGGCAGCATCCACGTTTTCTTTCAGTGGAATAATCTTGCCACCGCGCATTCCAGCATCAGCAGTGATAACGAGTTTTGCTTGGCTATCATCAATACGGCTCGCCAAAGAGTCTGGCGAGAAGCCACCAAACACTACACAATGCACGGCACCGATACGCGCACATGCCAACATGGCAATCGCCGCTTCGGGTACCATTGGCATATACAACACCACACGATCACCTTTGCCGATACCCTTTTTCTTAAGCACATTGGCAAAACGGCACACTTCATCGTGCAACTCAGCAAAAGAAATGATTTTATGGCGTGATGGGTGATCGCCTTCCCATATAATCGCTGGCTTCAGTGGGTTATCTTTTAAATGACGATCCAGACAGTTCGCAGAGACATTCAGCTCACCATCGGCAAACCATTCGATTTTAAAATTATCTGGGTCAAAACTGGTATTTTTGACTTGGGTAAATGGCTTCATCCAATCAATATTTTGTGCTTCTTCTGCCCAAAATGCATCAGGCTGTTCAATTGAATATTGATAGCGATTGAAATAGTCTGTTTCCGAGATTCTTGCCGTTTCTTTAAATTTTTCAGGCACTGGGTAGATTTCTTTCATAACTTATACTTCCTTGGTCTTTTATCTCACGCCCTAGATGTACGCATCTATTTCTTGGGTATGTTGTGCTCTCTTGCAGTATGGCGACCAACTACAAGCCTAAACAATGCGGCTTTGGTCGTAGGAGTGTGGTTCTTATACAACCAATTTAGCTTTAAAATTTACTCAAAATAATTGAAATATGAACTGCTTGTCTATGTTTTTTATTTTCAAAAAAGTGCATTATTTTGATCATTGACCATCGATCCAAACAGCGAACAATGAGAAAAAAACCAACCCTGATTGTTCATCCAGTAACATTTCCCCCAACAATCAGCATAACCTATTCAGGCTGGCTCGTTATAAAATAAAAATATAAATCGGTTAATGAATTTCTCATATGGGGCAGTCAGAAATTCATTATGATGACGTTCTTGACTATCCCTCATAGCGAAATAGAGACTTTCCTTTGGCAAACGAACAAACAACATTGACTGAAGTGGCTAAAGATACAGGCGCACTGATTCATCAAGCAGGTACAAAGACCAGCCAAACGGTATTGGCGCATACTGAAAAATATCACGATGCCTACACCACGATTGATAAAATCATGGATAGTTTTTGGGAGCGTATTCCCTATATCGGTATTGCAATTACAGTTTTCATTATTTTTTGGCTACTGACCAAGTTGTTTAAATTCTTTATCCGTAAGACCTTAGAAAATCGTAGTTACACACGCCAAAATCTGGTCTTGGTACTGAACCGTGTGGGGAGTACTTTTATTCTGTTCTTTGGTTTCTTGATTGCGCTGGTGATTGCCATTCCAGGCTTCACTCCAGGTCAATTGATTGGGGCATTGGGTATTGGTTCGGTCGCGATTGGCTTTGCATTTAAAGATATTTTCCAGAACTTATTATCAGGTGTACTGATTTTATTGGGAGAACCGTTCAAAATTGGCGATGATATTGTGGTCAATGGTATGGAAGGCAATGTTGAAGATATTCAAATCCGCGCAACATTCTTACGTTCACCAGATGGCCGCCGTATCGTGATTCCCAATGCCACCGTCTACACCAGTGCAATTACCGTCAATAACGCCTATCAGCGTCGCCGTTGTGATTTTATCGTGGGTATTGGCTATGATGATGACATGCAAAAAGCCAAAGATATTATTTTAAAAATTTTAAATCATAATCGTAATGTATTGAGTCAACCCGCCTTTTCCGTCAATGTCTCTGCACTCGCTGACTTCTCGATTAATTTAACCGTGCGTTGGTGGGTCAACACCACCGAAACCTCTACAGCCACCTCCATCAGTGAAATTCAGGAATTGGTGGTCACTGCCTTCGATGAGCAAGGCATTTCTATTCCTTATCCAGTTCAAGAAGTCAAAGTATATCGTGGTGATCAAGCTGAAAATACGGACCCTTCAGACAAACAATCTTCCTAAAATATGGGACACCGCGGTTTCTGTACGCAAAATTCGGTTGCCTAAGCTCATGGCTTGGCAGCCATTTTTTTTGAGCAAATCTACTTCATAAGGGATAAATCCCCCCTCTGGTCCAACAAGCAAGCTACATGAATGCTGAATGGCATACGGCATCGGCTGTTCAGCGTAGGGATGTGCCACATAAGCTGGCTTTTGCTCAGTAATCAACGTGGGTAAGACATCTTCGACAAAAGGCTTAAAACGTTTATACAATTGAATTTCAGGTTCAATGGTATCACCTGCCTGCTCTAACCCCAAAGTGACATAGTTATTCAACTGCTGTAAAAATGGGCTTTGCCAATAGCTCTTATCCACACGATAACTATGAATCAAGCTAATCCGTTCAACCCCTAAAGTGACCGCATCCATAATCATACGACGCAACACTTTAGGACGTGGTAAAGCCAGAATTAAATGCACAGGTCGTTTTTCTGGAACAGCTTCGAGCTGAATCGGTTTCAGCACAATCTGCCGCTCTGAAATACTCAAAACTTCGGTGAGATAACGCTGACCATTACGTACACCCACTTTCAGCGTATCACCAATATTTAGCTGAATATGCTGTCTTAAATGTTGTAATTGACGTGGATTTTCAATCAACCATTCATCAGCGAGAAGCGTTTGATCGGATTCAAGTAACACAATATTCATGATACATCGGTTACTGTTAAATAATGATCGAGCAACTGAATATGCTTTTGTAGAGAACCTTGATTACGTTGCAACACCAGTTGTGCTTGCTGAATCAGTTGCTGGGTTTGCGTTGAATCATCTAAACAGGTTAAAAGTTGTTGTACAACCTGCTCAGCATTTTCCCCAATCAAAATCCCTTGCTCTGCAACAAATTCATCGACGATCGTTTGGAAATTAAAATAACGTGGGCCGATCACCGTCGGCACATTGAGTACCATCGGCTCTAAAATATTGTGTCCACCACCAGGTTCATTGAGTGAACCACCAACAAAACAAGCCTGACTCAGTGCATACCACAGCCACATTTCACCCATACTGTCGGCTAAAAAAACTTGCGTATCAGCCTCAATACGCTGTTTTAAGCTGCGGCGTTGAGTATTTAAATTTAGATTTTGGCAACCGTTATAGACCTCATCAAAACGTTCAGGGTGACGCGGCACCACGATACAAAGTAAGTTTGGATTTGAATGTAGATGTGTTTGAAGCTGCTTCAGTAAGATTCCTTCTTCAGGTGCATGAGTGCTTGCCAGCGTAATGATTTGGCGACCAGCCAACGGCCAGTCTTGTTTCAACTGTTCAGCTTGTTCAATAAAATGAGTTGGTGCTGTGATATCAAACTTAATATTGCCCACCACCTGACTTTTAGCTTGATCCAAACCTAAGTCGACATAACGCTGTTGCGTGGCAGAATCCTGAACCAGCATCCATGTGAGTTGCTGTAACATCGGTTTGGTTAATCGACTGACTTTGGCATAACCCTTGGCTGATTTTTCTGAAAGACGAGCATTCAACAAAAGACATGGAATCTGTTGCTGTTGTGCTTCAGCAATTAAATTTGGCCAGATTTCTGTTTCAACCAGAGCCAAAATTTTCGGCTGATACAATGCAAAAAATTGCTTGAGTAATGGCTTTTGATCGACAGGCAAATATACCGCCTGAAATAAATCGAGATACGGTTCTTTTAAAAATAATGATTTTGCGCGGGCTTGCCCCGTCTTGGTGGTATTGGTCACTAGAACAGGATGACCTAGTTTTAAATAATGCTCAATTACAGGCTGTGCTGCATTGGTTTCACCGACAGAGACCACATGAAACCAAAGGGTATTGAGATTTTTAGGCGGCTGGAAAGGTCCGAAACGCTCGATACATTCCTGCTGAAACAGCACATCACTTTCGGCACGTTGCTTTATTTTCCAACGATATAACGGCTTGAGACAAACCAATAAAAGGTTATACCAAAATGGGGTTTGCTGTGCTGCGTTGTTCTGCGCCATTCGAGACCATGATTCACGATTTGATGTTCGCTCATTATGCGGAATTTAAATAAAAAACTCATGCCATTTTTGTAGGGTCTGTTGATATTTAACAAACCCTACAATGACATGAGTAATTTTTCAAACGAATTACGCTTCTAGCTTTTCAAATGCAGGATAATCGGTATAACCCTCTGCACCTGTCGCATATAAGGTTTCAAACTGGATCTGATTTAAAGGAAGATCATGTTCTAAACGGTCTAGTAAATCAGGGTTGGCAATATATGGCTTACCGAATGAAACCGCATCCGCTTGGCCTGTTGCCAAAATACGTTTCGCCGAATCTGCGGTTAAGTTTTCATTGGCAATCCATACGCCTTTAAATTTAGGACGCAATTTTGGCAATAAGCTGTCTGCGGCTTCATATTCACGGGTAAAAATAAAGCCAACTTTGCGTTGATCTAACTGCTCAACCACATAGCCAAAAGTTGCTAATGGGTCTTCATCGCCCATATCATGCGAATCACCACGTGGTGCCAAGTGTATGCCAACGCGACCAGCACCCCACACTTCAATAAAAGCATCCACCACTTGTAACAATAAGCGCGCACGGTTTTCAATTGAACCGCCATACTCATCATCGCGTATATTGGTCTTGCTTTGCAGAAATTGATCGATCAAATAGCCATTGGCAGCATGCAATTCGACCCCATCAAAACCAGCCACTTTGGCAAGTTCAGCCGCATTTTTGTATTGCGCGACGATTTCCTGAATTTCTTCATGAGATAAAGCACGAGGTATCACAAATGGGCGTTTTGGACGCAGTAAACTCACTTCACCAGCAGGCTGAATCGCGCTTGGTGCAACAGGCGTATCACCATCCAATAAGTCTGGATGTGAAATACGTCCAACATGCCAGAGCTGAACCACGATTTTTGAACCCTGCGCGTGCACAGCATCTACAATTTTATGCCATGCCTGAGCTTGCGCTTGTGACCATAAACCTGGCGTATTGGCATAACCGACTGCTTTGGGGCTAATCACCGTTGCTTCGGTGATGATTAAGCCCGCATTGGCACGTTGTTGGTAATACTCCACCATTAAATCGTTTGGAATACGTTCCACACCGCTACGTGCTCTCGTTAATGGTGCTAATACCAAGCGATTTTTAATTGTGAAATCACCTACTTGTAATGCAGAATTTAGTTCAGCCATGATCGCCTCAACTTCACTTTTATCAGCGTATTAGAGGTTGCTCTTGAATACGTTTTAGAGTGTATGTTTTAAATGTTCGATATATTGCTGAATCAAAGCTTCATTACGCGTGAAATATGACCACTGCCCATATTTTTCAACCTGTATCAAACCAGCCTGCTGTAACACAGACAAATGATTCGACATGGTCGATTGCGCAACTTTGCCTAAACGCTCGATGTGCCCTGCACATACCCCACGTTCAAAACTACCACCACATTGTTCAACGGGTAAAAATTGCTCTGGCTCTTTCAGCCATTGCAAAATCTGTCGACGTAATGGATTGGCGAGGGCCTTGCTTATAACATCAATATCCATAGAGTCACCACGTTTCTCAACAAGCAGAGCTTCGTTCAGCACCTCAGACCAGTATATCGAAATTTTCAAATATTAATATCCATTTTTTTCGATATTAATATCATATTTTATCGATTAACCAGCCAATGCTAAACGAGCCTGCCGTTTAAATTAATTTTACAAAGCCTTTCTTTTTAGGAAAGAGGTTTATAGACCCTGCTTTAAACTTGCTTCAATAAACTTGTCCAGATCACCATCAAGAACCGCTTTGGTGTTTGAGTTTTCCACACCTGTACGCAAGTCTTTAATCCGTGAGTCATCTAAAACATAAGAACGAATCTGACTTCCCCAACCGATATCCGACTTCGAGTCTTCCAAAGCTTGCGCGGCTTCATTACGTTTACTCATCTCTAATTCATAGAGTTTGGCACGTAACTGTTTCCAAGCATGATCACGGTTGGCATGTTGTGAACGTTGGTTCTGACAAGCCACCACAATCCCTGTTGGTGCATGGGTTAAACGCACCGCCGAATCAGTTTTGTTAATGTGCTGACCACCCGCACCCGAAGCACGATAAGTATCGGTACGCACATCGGATGGATTGATATCAATTTCAATATTGTCATCAATCTCAGGAGAAATAAACACAGCGGAGAATGAGGTATGACGGTTATTGTTACTATCAAATGGTGATTTACGTACTAAGCGATGTACGCCAGTTTCAGTCCGTAACCAACCGTAGGCAAACTCACCATCAACACGGATGGTTGCAGATTTAATTCCTGCCACATCACCATCAGACACTTCCATCAATTCAGCTTTAAAACCGTGACGCTCGATCCAACGCATATACATACGCAACAACATGGACGCCCAGTCTTGCGCTTCGGTACCGCCAGAGCCTGACTGGATTTCGAGGAAGCATGGGTTTGGGTCCATTGGATGACTAAACATACGACGGAATTCAAGATTGGCCAATGCAGTTTCAGCACTGTCTAATTCTGTTTGTACATCAATAAGCAAACTTTCATCATCTGCTTCAACAGCAAGATCAAGCATGGCTTTGGCATCATCCAACTGTTCAGCAAGACGATCAAACACACCCAATGTATTTTCTAAATTGCCCTTTTCTTTTGCGATCGCTTGCGCACGGCTTTGATCATTCCAAATCTCAGGGTCTTCTAATTCTCTTAAAACTTCTTCTAAGCGCTCAGCCTTTAGATCGTAGTCAAAGATACCCCCGTAGTGTCAGGCTACGATCAGATAAATCTTTCAATTGGTTTAAATACGGATTAATTTCCACGCGTTTCGTCTCACAATATTTTTCACTCAATCGATTATTTTAACATAAGTGTTTTGCACTACACAGCCTATGTGAATCGAAGATATTTCCTGATTTTGATCTCAAAATGATCTTTTTTCCTTATTGATTTTATTATTTTCAAACGACACATTTAGCGACAATAGTGTTTATGAATTACACTTAAAATACCAAAACACACAATCTCTCCTAAGTATTAATAAATCAAAACATTAGTTTTTTACCATAATAATCAATAAATTAAATCAAACAAGTTACAGTATGCTTACATTCGTACCATTCGATTACCGACTTATGATTGACGCACGATGTTTTTAGCCTAGACTGGAAGTTGTAACAAAACATGTAATCGAAATTTCATTTGGTTCATTATCTCAAAGGGGCATAACCATGAAAAAATTAGCAATTGCATCAGCACTTTTATCTGCACTTGCAGTAACAGGAACTGCTCATGCTTATCAAGCTGAAGTAGGTGGTTCATATACTTATACAGATTGGGATGATTTCGATGGTAATCATAGCTTTGGTGTTGACGGGACTTATTATTTTAACCCAGTGCAAACTCGTAATGCACCCCTTGCAGAAGCAGCATTTTTAAACCGTGCCAGCAATGTAAACGCAAAAATCGACTATGCTGATAATAGCGGCGTGAAAAACTCTCAATATAGCGTTGGTGTAGAGTATTTTGTACCCGACAGTGATTTCTATGTAAGTGGTCGTCTTGGTCGTAGCGAATTTGAAGTAGACAAGACACCGATTGATCAGAAAGTCACAACCTACGGTGCAGAAATCGGTTATTTACCAGCACCAGGTCTATTACTTGCGCTTGGTGTAGTCGGCTATGATGAAAAAGATGGTAAAGATGGTGCAGATCCAACAGTACGTGCTAAATATGTAACTCAAGTCGGTGGTAATGACATTAACCTAGAAGCATATGGTGCGTTTGGTGATCTTGACGAATATCGCATCAAAGGTGACTACTACCTTGATAAAACGCTAAGTGTTGGAGCTGACTACTACAACAATGACTTAACTGATCGTGATGAGTGGGGCATTTCAGCGAAAAAATTCCTCAACCAACAAGTGAGCTTTGAAGGTCGTGTCGGTTTCGGTGATGACTACAATACTTACGGTATCCGTGGTGCATACCGCTTCTAATACTTAAAGTTAAACACTTTAAATCAACAACGAAATACCCTGAAAATTTATTTTCAGGGTATTTTTTATTTTATATCTCTGCTGGAATAAACCATCTCAACATCATAAATGAAATGTCGTACTGAATATCATCAGCAACCGAAATGATAAAAAAGTGTCTGATTACAACACTTAAAATAAAAAGAGAATTACGCATTTGACCATTTATTTAATAATTGACGTTTTTCCATTTTTCATTACACTACCGCTGTAACAAAATATTAATAAGTTAATTATTTTAATGAAGGGGGTCTCCTTATGAAAAAACTCAGCTTAGCCACAGCACTTTTTGCATCTGTTTTTGCATTGAATACAAATGCCTATCAAACAGAAGTAGCAGGTGCGTATGAATATACATATATTAAGGACAGTGAGCTTGATAGCCATCGAGTAAATACCGTTAGTCTCAATGGTAAATATTACTTCAATCCTGTACAAACTCGCAGTGCCCCTTTAGCTGAGGCAGCTTTCCTAGATAAAACATCTAATATTGGATTAGGCTATACTTATGCCAAAGAATCTGGCCAATACCCAATTACAAACATTTTTGGAATGCCACTTGCAGATGTAGATCTCAAACGAGAATTTAATAGTCTAGGTATCAATGGTGAGTTCTTTATCCCCAACTCTCAATTCTATGTTGCTGGTAGCCTCCATAGAACTGAGATCGATACAACTGCCAAAGCTTTGGGATATTCTTATAAATTCGCTAGCAATGATGGGAATGGTTACTCTATTGAAGCAGGTTTCTTACCTATCAATGGCTTATTATTCGCAGTTGGAATTGCTGATTTATCCGAAAGTTTTGATCCTGCACAAGCCGCTCAATATGGTTTTATCACCACTTATTCTAATGCAGCGGCTGTTTCTGGAGAAGATGAAGATACAGCAGTTACTCTTCGTGCAAAGTATGTTTCTCAAATTGCAGGCTTTTATACCAATTTTGAAGGTCAAACCTATATCGGTGATGAAACAACTTACCGTTTGGCTGCTGATCTTTATCTTGATCCAACACTTAGCGTAGGAATTTCATTTGCAGACTCTACTGCGGATGACTCAGATAGTATTTTCAACATCCGTGCCAAGAAATTCATTACACCTGAATTTGCCATAGGTGTTGGCTATACAACGATTGATGGTGCAAATTCTTATGGTATTAACGGTACATTCCGTTTCTAATTCTAAAAAATATATAAAAAAGTCGCTATTAAAAGCGGCTTTTTTATTGTGTTAAATGTACCACTTGCAATTGTAAGCTGGTATTTCCATTATAGATATTACGTTCTAGGGTATAAACCAAATCGACATAACCTAACATTGGATTAAATTCAAAACGATCAACTGCATTAAAAGCAATTGCATCGACAGATTGCTGCCCAAGTGAGACTTTTAATTTTAAATGTTGGTCTTTCAACCAACGATAATCAATCACTTTAAACCGACCTTCAAACTGCGGCAGTGGAAACTTTTGCCCCCAAGGTCCCAACTGCTCAATCCAGTCCAGTGTAGACAAATGCAATGCTGAATCAACTAATGCCCCATCCGTCCACAAAGTCGCTTGAAATAGATCTTTATCCATATCCGCAATCGACTGGGTAAATACCATTTTAAATTCATCAAAGTGTTGTTTTTTTAGTGTCAACCCTGCCGCTGCTGCATGACCACCAAAATGGCTGATCAAATCTGGGCGCTGCTCTGCGACCAGTTCAATCATATCTCGAATATGAATCCCATCAATGGAACGCGCTGAACCTTTGATATGAATCCCATCTTCATCAGGTGCGAATACCAAGCTTGGACGATAGAATTGTTCCTTCAAGCGCCCCGCTACAATACCAATCACACCTTGATGCCATTGTTCATCAAACATCACCAAAGCCGCTGGTAAATGCTCAGTTTCAAGCTGAATGTGCTGCAAAGCCGTTAATGCTTGTTGCTTCATTTCAGTTTCGACTTGGCGACGTTCAAGATTGAGTTGATTCAGTTGCTGAGCGATCGGATAAGCCGTTGCCATATCTGGAGCTAACAGGCACTCAATACCGATACGCATACTTTCCATGCGCCCAGCGGCATTAATTCGTGGTCCGATAACAAAACCTAAGTCTTGCGCACGCAATGTCGCTGCATCGCGTTTCGCAATATCCAGTAAAGCCAAAATTCCTGCGCGACATTGTTGTTGCTGAATCCGCTTTAGACCAGTATCAATCAAAATCCGATTGTTATAGTCCAAGGTCGCCACATCGGCATAGGTGCCGAGTGCCACCAAATCTAGATATTGGGTAACTTTACAGCTACTTTTGCCCTGCTGACTACGATAACTCGCCAATTTTGCTAACACATAAAAAGCAACGCCGACACCAGCCAAGGCCTTACTCGGAAAATCACAACCCAATTGATTGGGGTTGACCACCGCTTCTGCATTTGGCGTCGCCTTTGTGGTCAAGTGATGATCGGTAATAATTACTTGCATGCCCAAAGCTTGTGCGGTTTCTACACCTGCATGACTGGAAATACCATTATCGACGGTAATCAGTAAATCAGGTTGATAGCTTTGTTGTGCCAGCTCTGCAATCTTTGGCGTCAGCCCATAACCATATTTAAAACGATCAGGAACAAGATACTCAACCTGTGCACCCATTTCTCGTAATACTAAGACCATCAACGCAGTACTGGTTGCACCATCGGCATCATAATCACCGATAATGACAATTTTTCTCTGCTGGTCAATCGCTTGATCAATCAGTCCAACCGCAACATCTAGCCCTTTTAAGTTAGGTGAGCGTAAATGTTTGAGCTTCAGCTCAAGTTCTTGTTCAGATTGAACTCCTCGTCTCGCTAAAATTTCAGCCATAAACGATGGTACGCCCTGAAACTGTTCAGGGCGTGTCAGAAAAGGTCTTTGTTGAATGTGTATCTTGGTCATTTATGGCATCAAGCGTTGGATAATCCAAAGTCCATTTTGTTTTTCATAACTCAAACGGTCATGTAAACGATTCGGTCGTCCCTGCCAAAACTCATAATAATCCGCAACTAAACGATAGCCTCCCCAAAATTCAGGCTTATCAAGTTCACCAAATTCACCAATTTGCTGTTGTAGGTCTTGGAAACGTTGCTGTAACTCATCACGGCTGGCAATCCGTCCACTTTGTGGCGTACTAATATGTGCTGCAATCTGACTATCACGTGGGCGTTTGCGGTAATACTCCATTGATTCTTGTTCAGAAATCTTGATCACCTGACCACTGATACGGACCTGACGTTCTAAACTCGGCCAGTAAAATAACAGCTCAGCGAAAGGATTCTCAGTAAGATCGACGCCTTTTTGACTATCATAATTGGTATAAAAGTCATAGCCAACTTCCGTTGCGCCACGCAACAGTACGGTACGCACATGTGGTCGCCCTTGTGCATTTGCCGTTGCCAAAGACATGGTATACGGCTCATGCAAATGTGCAGCCAGAGCATGATTAAACCAATTTAAAAACTGAAGATGTGGGTGGTCACTAATCTGCGCTTCGTGTAACTCACCTTGTTCATAACTTAAACGTAATTCACTTAAGTCTTTAATCACATCACTCATTGCTGACTCTCCGCTATGCAACTTGGGCTTGAGCGCGCACTGCATCAGCCAATTGGTGGGCTAAAGCTTCAACTTCTTGCTGTTGATCACCTTCAACCATCACGCGAATCACAGGCTCAGTCCCAGATTTACGGATCAATAATCTGCCACGTCCCTTCAATTGTTGTTCAGCTTTTTCAAACTCGGTAACTAGGGCAGGAATAGAATACGGATCAATCATCTGCTGTAAGCGAACATTAACCAATATTTGTGGGAATAATTCAAAGCCTTCGACCAACTCATGTAAAGCTTTACCTTGCTCAACCATCACGGTGAGCACTTGTAATGCAGCGATAATCGCATCGCCTGTGGTGCTCTTATCCAGTGTCAGAATATGACCTGATGGCTCACCACCAATGACCCAAGCCTTTTCTTCCAGTGCTTGTAAAACATAACGGTCACCCACGTTTGCACGGACAAAATCAACATTAGCTTTTTGCAATGCCAACTCAAGTGCCATATTGCTCATCACCGTTCCAACCACACCTGCGGGCTTATGCTTTGCCTGTGTTGCAAGGATATAGAGAATATGATCACCGTCGATCAATTGACCATTTTTATCCACCATGACCACTCGATCAGCATCACCATCAAAGGCAATACCTAGATCAGCGTTATGTTCAACAACCGCTTTCTGTAAATGTTCAGGATGCGTCGAACCACAGTTTTCATTGATATTTAGACCATCGGGTTCGTAATAAAGGGGAATCACTTTCGCACCTAACTCACGAAATACCGAAGGTCCAACGCTATAGGCTGCACCATTGGCACAATCCACCACAATTTTTAAATTACGCAAATCAAAATGATATGGGAAGGTCGACTTACAAAACTCGATATAGCGTCCATTGGCATCTTTGACCCGAACACTTTTACCAAGGCTGGCATTGTCCTCGATTTGAAGATCATTTTCTAATTCTTGGTTAATTTGCTCTTGTAAGGCATCTGGGAGTTTTTTGCCCTCACTCGAAAAAAACTTAATCCCATTGTCATAGTAAGGGTTATGTGATGCTGAAATCACAATCCCCGCATGGGCATGTAGCGCACGGGTCAAATGGGCAATGGCTGGTGTTGGCAACGGACCCAATAAATGGACATAAACACCTGCCGCATTGAGGCCTGCTTGCAATGCTGCTTCTAAAATATAACCCGATAAACGTGTATCTTTCCCCAAAACGACAATCGGTTTATTTTTCGGGCTGGTACGTTTTAATACTTTTCCTGCCGCAAAGCCTAGTTTTAATGCAAACTCAGGGGTAATCGGCATTTGTCCAAATTTTCCACGAATTCCATCAGTACCAAAATAACTCATTATTTACTCGCTTTCTTATCTTTTATATGGATTGTAACCATATCTTCCTCATGTTATTCACTTTACACCAAAACCAAAAAACCGCCAGTGAACTGACGGTTTTTCAATCTAAACAGTTACCAAAAATCAACCAATGCGATAATTTGGTGCTTCTTTAGTAATGGTAACGTCATGCACATGTGATTCTTGCATACCCGCAGAAGTGATCTTCACAAACTTAGCGTTTTGAGCCATTGCTTCGATATCCGCTGAACCGGTATAGCCCATAGATGAACGTAAACCGCCCATCATTTGATGCACGATGGCACTCATTGGACCTTTATAAGGTACACGACCTTCAATACCTTCAGGAACAAGTTTCTCTACACCTGCTTTGGCATCTTGGAAATAACGGTCAGATGAACCTGAAGCACCAGACATTGCACCTAATGAACCCATACCACGATAGGCTTTATAGTAACGTCCTTGGAAAAATTCAACCTCACCTGGTGCTTCTTCAGTACCCGCCATGAGTGAACCCACCATAATCGTGCTCGCACCCGCAGCAATCGCTTTCGCCATATCGCCTGAGTAACGAATACCACCATCAGCAATTAAGGGAATTTGACCTTTCAAAGCGCTGGCAACATTATCAATCGCAGACATCTGAGGAACACCAATCCCTGCAACGATACGTGTGGTACAAATTGAACCTGGACCGATACCGACTTTCACCGCATCTGCACCCGCATCAAGTAATGCCAATGCTGCATCGCCAGTGGCAATGTTGCCACCAATGACTTGAACTTGTGGGAAGTTTTGTTTAACCCAACGTACACGCTCAATCACACCCGCAGAGTGACCATGTGCCGTATCCACGACAATCACATCCACACCTGCTTCGACCAACGCCTCTACACGTGCAGGTGTTTCTGCACCTGTACCAACAGCAGCACCCACACGTAAACGACCGAGTTCGTCTTTACAACTATTTGGATAAAGCTCAGCTTTACGGAAGTCGGTAACCGTGATTAAACCTTTAAGCGCATTGTTTTCATCAACCACCAATACTTTTTCAATACGGTGCTTTTGAAGAAGTGCTTGAATATTTTCTTTAGATTCGCTTTCAAGAACGGTAACTAAACGGTCTTGACCTGTCATGATGTTGCTTACAGGTTGCTCAAGATTGGTTTCAAAACGTGTATCACGCCCTGTCACGATTCCAACCACTTTGCCATCTTTCACTACTGGCACGCCACTAATGTTGTTGGCTTGAGTAATCGCAATCAATTCACGAACAGTGGTTTCAGGTGTCACAGTGATTGGATCTTTCACCATACCTGCTTCAAATTTTTTCACACGGCGTACTTCAGCGGCTTGCGCTGCAATATCCATGTTTTTGTGCAAAATACCAATACCACCATTTTGTGCCATCGCAATCGCCATACGTGACTCAGTCACTGTATCCATTGCAGCCGAAACGAGAGGGATATTAAGTTGAATTCCGCGAGTTAAACGTGTCTTTAGAGAGACATCTTTTGGGAGAACAGTTGAGTAGGCAGGAAGTAATAAGACATCATCGAAGGTTAACGCTTCTTGAACGATGGTCAGCATAACAATCTCACTGGTAATTTCCGTGAGCTATTATAAACAAATTTCGCTGTATTTTTCATTTTCTATGATGAAATAATTTTTACACACCCCATTCTTTTCTATTTCATCCATGACTCACTCAACGATTCTGATCATAACTACAGATTTTAGATTGTTTTTTAGACAGTAGTTTTCCCTCTCATTCAATTTAAAAATAAATATTTTGGACATTTTAAAAACGCCCCTTTTTAAATATAATAATTCTCATTATCAAATCCAACTTCTGCTTGTCTAGGCTGACTCACTTATGCGACCATCGCAACGACTCCCATCTTCACCCACCCTCTTAGCTCTTGCTGTTTTTACCGTCATGACCACAAGTCATGCAGAAAACGTGACTCCCCCAAATAACCAATCAACCAATATCTTGCCGACGATTGAGATTCAGGCAGAAAAAGAACCGACTTTGAGTTACGTTGCCAACAAAGCCAGCTCGGTCTTAAAGTCAGATGCACCTTTATTTAAAACAGCTCAATCCGTCAGTGTGATTAGCCAACAACAATTAGAACAAAAGCAAGCCTCTAGCCTTACCGAAGCCATCAATGGTATTGCGGGTGTGGTATCAGGACAACTCGGGCGACGTGGCTGGGATGACTTTATTATTCGGGGACAAAACTCATCTGATCAGGTGTTTATTGATGGATTACGCCAAGGTCAAAGTACGTTCGTTGCCACCGAAATTTCAGGCATGGATCAAGTCCAAGTTTTAAAAGGCCCCGCATCCGTGAATTTTGGTTTAGTGCAGCCCGGTGGTATGGTCAATATGGTCACCAAGCGGCCACAAGCAGAAACCTTTTATCATGGTTCATTGACCTATGGCTCCAATCAACTCAAACAAGGCACATTTGATCTAAACTACAGTCCCAATGACAGCGATAAAGGTGCCTTTCGTATCAATGGACGTATTGCTGATCAGAATGACCCAACGGACTTTGTCTATTTTAAAAATTACTATATTTCACCGTCTTATACTTTTGATCTAGGTGAAAAAACTGATCTTTCCGTGATTGCCAGTTATCAACATCGTGAATATATGCGCCAACAGGGCTTACCTATCATGGGAACGCTGTTAACCAATCCAAATGGTTCACTTGATTCAAAATTATTTATAAGTGAACCATCACATGGTGGCTACAACGCCGATGTCTATCGTGCAGGTTATAACGTCGCTCATACTTTTGAGAATGAATGGCAGTTTAAACAGAATTTCGCTATACAAAAAACCGAAATGCTGGGTCCAGCGGTGTTTGCGGCAACAGGGAAAAGCTTTTGGGCCAAAGATAAAGATGGAAAAATAGATTACACCACCATTCAACGTCAGGGACGCTATCAGGATGTGGACAATCTGAACCTTGCGATCGACAACCAACTACAAAGAACATTTAAGCTCGCCGATATGTCGCATGAATTGACCATTGGTGTCGATGCCATGCAAGAGAAAAGTGATTACATCAATAATCGCTGCACAGTCGATAATTTAAATCTATATAAACCCCAATATAATACGACTGTCACTTGCCCAGAATCACCAACCAATCATGATATCAATCGTCTCAAATACACGGGCTTATATCTACGTGATCGTATTCAACTGAATGAACAACTGGTTTTAAATCTCGCGGGTCGTCATGATTGGGCAGAAACACAAAGCACCAATTTGATCAAAAATACCAAATCAACGCAATCTGACAATGCCTTTACAGGCAATGCTTCGCTGCTGTATAGCATCAATGATATCGTTGCACCTTATGTCAGTTATGCAACCTCGTTCTTACCCGTCAGTGGAACAGATTTCTATGACAACACATTTAAACCCGAAAAAGGCAAACAAATCGAAGTCGGTTTAAAACTGCAAAGCCCCGACCAACGTATTCAAGGCAGCATTGCTTGGTTTGACCTACGCCGCCAAAATGTTTCGGTTACCGACCCGATTAATAATGGCTTTAAAATACAGCGCGGTGAACAAATGACGCGCGGTGTCGAAACCGAAGTCAATGCACAACTGTTTGATCAACTCACACTGACCGCAGCATATACCTATACGCCCGATGCAAAAACCAGTGCAGATACTCAAGTGGAGAATATTGGACTACGTATCGACAATGTACCTAAGCACAGTTATAGCTTTTCTACGCGCTATCATTTCGAAGCAAATGCTCAGCTCGGTTGGTACATCGGTGCAGGTTTTAGAGGTGAAACCAAGAAAAGTATCAATGGCCTAGATGTTGATATTCCAAGCTACACTTTGTTTGATACTCAGGCGGGTTATGATGCCGAACACTGGGGTGCTCAACTGGCGATCCGTAATTTGTTTGATAAGGATTATTATGCGGGGGCGCTAAATGAAAACCTAATCAGCTTAGGCGATCCACGTCAGATTAACTTTACGGTAAAATTTAAATATTAATCCAAGCACTTACACCTTTTCCCGAAAAGTCCCCCTTTTATCAAAAGGGGGACTGAAACAAGGATAAACTTTTCTGAAAATGGGCCTAAACCGTCCTCGATTAGATGTATTTTCATCCACGGCATATTAAGCAAAGACGTAATGCTGAACCAACGCAGAAAGACCGATGATTAAGAAAATGGCTGCACCAATCTTATGAATCAAAGCAATCGGTAAACGTTCAGCCAATTTATTGCCAATAAACACCGCAGGCGCATTGGCAATCAGCATACCTAAGGTTGTACCCAGCGTGACCCAAAAAATACTGTCAAAACGAGCCGCCAATGCAACCGTCGCAATTTGGGTTTTGTCGCCAATTTCCGCCAAGAAAAAGAGAATAAAAGTTGCACCAAACACACCAAATTTTTGCCATTTATTGATGTTTTCAGTTTCATCGCCTAACTCATCTGGAATTAACATCCAAATTGCCATTCCAATGAAGCCCAATGCAAGTATCCACAATAAGATTTCAGGGCTCAATACAGTGGTGATCCATTGTCCAAGTACAGCCGATAAACCATGATTAATTAAGGTCGCTAATAATATGGCAATCAAAATTGGAATCGGTTTACGGAAACGTGCTGCAAGCAATAAAGCCAGAAGTTGAGTTTTATCGCCCATTTCTGCAAGGGCAACAATTGAAGTCGAGATGAGAAATTCATACATTGTTGAATGCTCTGGCTAGCAAAATATACCGATGACCTATCCCTCCTGCTAGCCAAAATCAAATAGATTGATTGCAGAGTGATAAATCAAAGGTCTTGCCAACAAAAGCTCAGCCAAAAAAGCTGTTTTTTGGTTCTTTGCTATGATGACCATGTTCTGTTGAACAATTATGTTGATCATCACCTCTTTACTTTGCGTAAAGAGCGGCTACTCCCCAATGAAGTGAAATCATTCTATCAAAGAACAATATTATTTTAAATCTTTGAACTTAACTTTTTTGATACCACCACAGCAGACATCTAAAAATACCCAATAAGCATGCAAAAATGATATTGCCACCAATAATACCCATACTTCCCCAACCGCTGGTACTACCCGCATGCTGCGCTTGATATTCCATTGTCATCGCTATGGTCGCAAGCGATACTTCTAAGCCCATTACAGCATAAATGATCCAATTCCATGGAAAGTGCAAGTAACTCACCCACAGCCCCATCAATACGAAAACAATCAATAATAGCGGTAACATCACTTTGTAAATTGCGAACATCTCTACCCCTTGGCTAAAAAAAGTATTGAATCCTTATGATTTATTCTAAATAAAATGCCGATCAAATAAAGGCTCTTATTTTAAATTCCCCCAAAAAGAAAACCCCGCTTGCGCGAGGTTGTCTGAATCAAACAATATTTACAGCAATAAGCTACGAATATCTTTTAATAACTTGGTGAGTTTATTGCTAAAACGCGCTGCATCTGCACCATTAATGACACGGTGATCATAAGACAATGACAGTGGCAACATCAAACGTGGATCAAAGTCTTTACCATTCCACACAGGTTGCATAGTTGCAGGTGAAATACCAAGAATTGCAACTTGAGGCCAGTTAACAAGTGGAGTAAATGCCGTTCCACCAATACTACCTAAACTGGTAATGGTAAAGTTTGCACCCTGTAAATCTTTCGGCGACAACTTGCGATCACGCGCTTTTTGGCTCAGCTCAGCCAATTCAGTGGCGATTTGCTTAATCGATTTTTGGTCAGGATTTCGCAATACAGGAACGGTCAATCCATCTGGTGTTGCGACGGCAATGCCCATATGAATTTCATTACGCAACAACACGGATTTTTGATCATCCGCCAAGTGTCCAGCAAAATAAGGCTCTTCTTTCAACAAGTGCGCCACAGCCTTGGCAATAAAGGCCAAGATGGTCAAGCTCAGACCCTGCTTTTTAAAGCCATCTTTGAGTTCACCACGCCACGCTTCTAACTCGGTAATATCGGCCAAATCAAACTGTGTGACTTGAGGAATAAAGTTATTCAATGACAATTGCGGAACAGAAACTTGCTGCAAACGTGTCATCGCTTTCACTTCACCGCCACCAAAGGCACTAAAGTCTGGTAATGATGGCAAACCTGAAACAGCAGGAACCGCTTGAGCAGTAGATGCCGCCTGTGGTGCGGTAAGGCGTGTTTTGACGTAAGCAAAAACATCGTCTTTCATCACGCGCCCATGTTCACCTGAGGCTTTGACTTGACCAAGTACGACCCCTAACTCACGCGCCAATTTACGTACAGCTGGCCCAGCATAAACTTTAGCGTTGTCCGCTTCTTGTTGCTTGCTCAACTTTTCTGGTTGCGTTGGTGCTGACGGTGATTGAGCTGCAACTGGTTGTGGTTTCGTCGCAGGAGTATCCGCTACTGGAGAGGTTTTCGGTGCTTTTGCTGCGGCAGGAGCAGCCTGACCACTCACTTCAATGCTTGCCAATGGCATGCCTTGGCGAACATCTTGATTCAATGACACATGAATGGCTTTCACGATCCCAGCAGAGGAACTTGGCACTTCAACCGAAGCTTTGTCCGACTCAACCACACATAGACTTTGCTGTGCTTCTACGCGATCACCCACGCCCACTAGAATCTCAGAAACCACTGCTTTTTCCACACCGAGATCTGGAACTGTGATTTCAACTTCACCTGTTGCCGTGCTGGTTGATGCTGCCGCTTCCACTTCAACGGGTTCAGCTTGTGGAGCTGACGCTGTTTCAGTTGTTGTGGTTTTGACTTGAATCAACACAACGCCTTCTTTGACGCTGTCACCTTCTTTAACCTGAATCGCCTCAACCACACCTGCGACAGAACTTGGCACTTCTACTGTGGCTTTATCAGACTCAACCACGACAATACTTTGTTCAACTTCAATCTGATCGCCCACTTTAACCAAGATTTCTGCAACCAATGCTTTTTCAACCCCAATATCAGGGACTGTTACATCAACCACTTGGCTTGAAGTCGCCGTTTGAGCAGTGACTGGCGCTGACTGACCTTCAGTTTTCTCAACTTTTGCTTCCGCTTTCGGACTTTCAGCCTTTGGTGCTTCAGTAACGGTTGCTTCATTCGCTTGAGATTCTTCTTCAAGCTCAATCAACGCCACACCTTCTGTGACTTCATCACCTTGTTGTACGAGAATACTCTTAACTATTCCCGCTGCTGTACTGGGTACTTCAACCGTTGCTTTGTCTGATTCTAGAACCAAAAGGCTATCCTCAACCGCAACATGATCACCGACTTTTACCAAAATTTCTGCAACAAGAGCCTTATCTACGCCAATGTCAGGTGCTTGGATTTGCATGATTAATTCCCCTCACCTGCTTGATTTTCAGTATATTCAGCCACGGCTTGAACTTGTGGATGTGCTTGCGGTGCCCAAGCCACTGGACGATCAGTATCTAACTCAAACGATGAAATCGCATCTTTGACCAAACGATTTTCAACTTCACCCTCATCCGCCAATTTCTTCAAAGTCGCCACCACGATATGTGCTGCATCAACTCCAAAATAGCTACGCAAATTGCCACGCGTATCTGAACGCCCATAACCATCTGTACCCAAGGTCACATATGGACGGCTATCAGGTAAATAGGCACGGATTTGTTCGCTATAGGCACGCATATGATCGGTTGCGGAAACCACAATACCGTCTGTACTGCGTAACTGTTGCGACACCCATGATTCTTGTGCTGTTTCAGCTAATGGATGTAAACGGTTATATTCGTCACAGGCCATCCCATCACGTGCAAGCTCATTAAAGCTGGTGACACTCCAGACATTGGAATGGATTTGGTATTCATCACGAAGAATCTGTGCAGCTTTGATCACTTCACGCAGAATCACACCTGAACCCAGCAGTTGAACGCTTGCCTGCTCATCTTTTTGCAATAAGTACATACCGCGCTTAATCCCATCTTCAACGCCTTCTGGCATCTCAGGATGTTCATAGTTTTCATTCATGACCGTGAGGTAATAGAACACACGCTCTTGATTTTGATACATGCGTTTTAGACCATCATGTACAATCACCGCAAGTTCATAACCAAAGCAAGGATCATAAGCAACACAGTTTGGAATGGTGCCTGCTAAGATATGCGAATGACCATCTTGATGCTGTAAGCCTTCACCATTCAGGGTAGTACGGCCCGCTGTCGCACCCAATAAGAAACCTTGCGCTTGTGCATCACCTGCTGCCCACGCAATATCACCGATACGCTGGAAACCAAACATCGAGTAATACATATACATCGGAATCATTGGCAAATTATTGGTCGAGTAACTGGTGCCTAACGCCGCCCATGCACTCATGGCACCTGCTTCGTTGATCCCTTCTTGCAACATGTGACCATCTTTCGCCTCACGATAATTCATCAACTGTTCATTATCTTCTGGCGTATATTTTTGGCCATGTGCAGCGTAAATACCCAATTGACGGAACATACCTTCCAAACCAAAAGTACGCGCTTCATCAGGTACGATCGGCACCACATGGTCTTTAATGGCTTTTTCTTTCAGTAAGGCTGAGATCAAACGAACCATCAGCATGGTGGTCGATTGCGCTTTGCCACCACTGCCTTTTAACACCGCATCAAAAATCGAAAGTTCAGGAATCGGTAATGCTGCACTTTCTTTACGACGTGCAGGTAAATAGCCACCTAACGCTTCACGGCGCGCTTTCATGTATTTCAATTCAGGTGAGTTTTCAGCAGGGCGATAGAATGGTAGCTCTTCAAGCTGCTCATCATCAAAAGGCAGATTAAAACGATCACGTACATACTGCAATGATTCAATTTGCATTTTCTTGATTTGATGGGTTTTATTGACGGCTTCAATTTCATCAGACAAACCGTAACCTTTCACAGTTTTCGCCAAGATCACGGTAGGTTGACCATTACTCTTGGTCGCTGCGGCATATGCGGCATACACTTTGTACGGATCGTGTCCACCACGATTTAAAGCATCAATATCTTCATCACTGAGATTTTTCACCAGCTCAGCCGCTTCGGGATATTTACCGAAGAAGTTTTCACGTGCATAAGCACCACCTTTCACTTGATAGCGCTGGAAATCTCCATCGACAGCTTCATCCATACAAGCCTGCAAAGCACCAGTCGCATCTTGTGCAAGCAGTGGGTCCCAATGACGACCCCAAACCACTTTAATCACGCGCCAGCCTGCACCACGGAAAATCGATTCTAACTCTTGAATGATTTTACCATTACCACGTACTGGCCCATCTAGGCGCTGCAAATTACAGTTGATCACCCAAACTAAATTATCTAACTTTTCACGACCTGCCAGTGAAATTGCCCCTAAACTTTCAGGCTCATCCATCTCACCATCGCCGAGATAGGCCCAGATCTTACGCTCTTCTTCTTTAATCAGACCACGATTCATCAAGTACTTTTGAATGTGTGCTTGGTAGATCGACATGATTGGGCCAAGACCCATTGAAACCGTTGGGAACTGCCAATAATCAGGCATTAAATAAGGATGCGGATAACTCGGTAGACCATTGCCACCGACTTCACGACGGAAATTATTCAATTGATCTTCAGTTAAACGCCCTTCTAAGAAAGAACGTGCATAAATACCAGGAGCACAGTGACCTTGGTAATAAATCATGTCGCCACCAAAATGATCTGAGGCAGCGCGGAAGAAATGGTTAAAACCAACGTCATATAAGGTTGCCGATGAAGCAAAACTAGCTAAGTGACCACCCAGATCATCACCAGTTTTATTGGCACGTAATACCATCGCTAATGCATTCCAGCGAATGAGAGCACGAATACGACGCTCCATATCTTGATCACCGGGCATCGCGGGTTGTTCTTCAACTGAAATGGTATTGGTATAAGGTGTATTTAAGCGTTGTATTGGAACGTGTTTCGCAATCGCCCGTTGATAAAGCTTTTCCAGTAAGAAAGCAGCGCGCTCCGTGCCCATATGCTGCAATACTGAATCAAAAGCATCTTGCCATTCTTGGGTTTCCTGCGCGTCAGAGTCGCCATAAAACGCCATATAATTCACCTTTTCCCTTAAGTTATATTGTTCTTGCTATATTTATCATGTTTTGGCTTCATAAAGGTATCGCCCCAGATGAATACAAAACCACTTAATATTTTTTTCCTAAATAGTCATTGACCCAACTCTAACAAAAAACGTAAAAAATCGCCAATAAAGGCGATTTTTTTAAATATTTATATACAACTGTTTACAAATTACATTAAGGCAACATCGCGAGATAAGTTGAAGGGTTTTTACGCTGACCATCTTTTACAACTTCAAAATGCAAATGAGGTCCAGTACAACGACCTGTACATCCGACATTGGCAATATGCTGACCAGCACCTACACGTTCACCTGCATTCACCATTAAGCGTGATGCATGTGCATAACGTGTCACATAGCCGCTGCCATGATCAATTTCAACATATTGACCATAACCTGTACCCCAACCTGCTTTGGTCACGACACCAGGACCTGTTGCATAAATGGCTGTACCTGATGGCGCTGCAATATCTACACCTGAATGGTGACGAGTCGAACCCAATAAGGTGCGATTGCCCCAAGTGGAACTGACGCGACCTTCTTGTAGGGGATGACTCACCAACCAAGAATGACCTGTACCCGCTGAGAATGATGATCCACCATCTTGACGACCATATTTTTTCTCAATGGTGGCATTATTCAATTCAATGGTTTTTTCGCGTAATTTAACCGACACATTGGATACAGCAGGTAGATCAATATCATCAGGATGAGTATAAGAACCTTGAGCCAAGGTATTTGATAACTGTTCTAAACGATCAGCAACATTTGCTTGATTGATATTTTGATAGTCTGCAAAAGCAACTGAAGCAGCTGAAGCCGCCAATGAAAATGCCAGTAAAATACGACGCGTATGATGCATAAAAAACCTCTTGAAACCGTCCTTAAAAAGTCCCTTTATCATCTCTTCCTTGATAACAGTTAAAATAAACGCTTAAGATGGTCATATCACCTCGAAGGAAGTTGACATGTCTGAACCTAGTAACGTTTTTCAACAGAAAGGACAACGTACAAAAACTGGAAACTTAACGTTTCTGACGACGCAAGTCACACAATGGACACAACTTACGAAAATTATTCAACCTTTACTACCCCAACCAGAGCAATGGCAGGTTGTTTGTTATCAACATGGTGTTTTGATCATAACCGGTGAAAATCAAGCAATGATTAGTCAACTGAGTTATTTGCAAAGCCACTATGTTGCGCAGTTAGCTCAACTCGAAGGACTTCATGATTTACGAAAAATTCAAGTTCGTTTAAGACACAAAGTGATTGTACCTAAAGAACCTTCCCCCTCAACCAAAGTACTTACATCAGAGACCCAAGAGCTATTGCGTAGTGCCGCTGAATATGTGAGCGACCCTAAGCTTAGCCAAGCTTTACTACGTTTGGCAAGCAATAAAAAGTAAACCGCTCAACTTAAGTGATGGAATCTGTTGTTATTTTCCGTGACACACATCTCATTTTAATCTGTTACACTATAACATAGGCATGGAAAGACAATGACTTATGTCACACTTACATACGGAATTGGACAATTTTTCTCGTCATCAAATGTTACAATTTCATAACTGCTTGGATCGTTTTGAACATTGCGTAAAAGCTGATTATTGAGCGCATGACCCGATTTATAGCCATCAAACTTAGCAATGACCTGATGTCCGAGTAGATATAAATCACCGACTGCATCTAAAATTTTATGTCGTACAAACTCATCTGCAAAACGTAGCCCTTCTTCATTGACCACACCAGTATCATCCACCCCAATAGCATTGTCCAAGCTTGCGCCTAAAGCAAGATTATTGGCTTTTAAGTAATCGAGATCTTTCATAAAACCAAAGGTGCGAGCTTCACTCACTTCATAGACAAAGACTTCTGTGGAAAAATCAATCGTGGCGGACTGATATTCTTTGGCAAAGGCAGGATGATCAAAATCAATGGTAAAGTTTAGCTGAAAACCTGAATGGGGCGTAAAAATTGCTTGCTTATCTTCGATTAATGCTTCGACGGGTTTTAGAATTCGAATAAATTTCTTTGGAGCATCTTGCTCTGCAAGTTCACCTTGCATCAGCAAATAAATAAATGGCCCTGCACTTCCGTCCATAATCGGAACTTCAGAAGCGGACACCTCAACGATTAAATTATCAATCCCGAGTCCAGCAATGGCACTCATGACATGCTCAATGGTCCCCACCTTAATATCGTCGCGAACGAGATTGGAACACATGAATGCTTCTTGGATCAGCAAGGCATCAGCAGGAATGTCAACGGGTGGATTTAAGTCGATACGGCGAAAGACAATACCTCCATCAATATGGTGTGGAACAAAATTAATCAGCACCTTTTGACCACTGTGCAGACCAATACCGCTCGCTTTCACCACACGTTTGAGAGTCCGTTGTTTCAACATGCCATGCCAACTTTATTTGCAAAAACCGCTATAAGTTAGCATATTTAGGGTGTTTTGGCACTTCATAAATAGATTGCGTTGTCAAAGACAATCTTATCAGACTAGAGATAAAGCGTAAGCAATAGCGACACTATTGCTGATGTATTCTAAAAAATAAAAAAAAGGGGTAATCAATACCCCTTTCTAACAACTCTATAATCTTACTATTTGCGTTGCTGATTCTTCAAATAGTCTTGAATACTCATCGGTGATGAAAGTGGTGATGAACTTGGTGCTGTACTCGCAGAAGACTCCGTATTTGCACGCTTGTTAATCGCCGGCACATCATCTTCATCAACTGCCTGTGTCCCTTGAGACGAAGCATGAGGAGTAGTCGAACGTTTTTTATGATCAACTTCAGCCGAATTGCGCGTTAAACCCGTTGCAATCACCGTCACGCGCAGCTCATCACGTGCATCTGGATCAAATACGGTGCCATAGAAAATCTCACCATCATCCAAATCAACAATTTGATTGACAATATCGGTAATAATTTCTGTTTCACGAAGGGTAATATCATCACCGCCCGTGATATTGATCAACACACCTTTCGCATTGATAATATTTACATTATCCAGCAATGGACTACGAATCGCTTGTTCTGCAGCTTGACGTGCACGATCTTCACCACGACCTAAACCTGCACCCATCATGGCATAGCCACGTGTGCTCATCGCCGTTTTCAAGTCAGCAAAGTCAAGGTTAATATGACCACGATTGACCACGAGATCAAAGATACTACGCACTGCATTTAACAATACATCATCTGCCTTTTTATAGGCATCTTTCATTGAAATATCACCATAAACGCTGAGTAGGCGCTGGTTCGGAATGATAATTAAAGAATCAACATGTGCTTCTAAAGCATCAATACCTTTTTCCGCAGATTTTTGACGACGACGACCTTCAAAGTTGAATGGTGTGGTGACGACACCCACAGTCAAGATGCCCATTTCTTTGGCAACTTCAGCAACCACAGGCGCTGCGCCAGTACCTGTACCACCACCCATACCCGCAGTGACAAAGACCATGTCAGTGCCTTCAAGATGTTGACGGATGAGGTCACGACTTTCTTCCGCAGCAACCTGACCCACTTCTGGGTTTGCACCAGCGCCTAGGCCACGGGTACTTTGCTCACCCAATTGAATCTTGAATGGTGCATTCATACAGTCAAGCGCTTGCTTATCTGTATTGGCACAGACAAATTTCACACCTTGAATATCAGATTGCGCCATGTGCTGAACAGCATTACCACCACCACCACCAACGCCAAACACTGTGAAACGGGCTTGACCGTTGCCATCGTCTAGTTCATCTTCTATAAATTCAAATGAGGCCATGACCTTTAGATTTCCTAATATATTAATGGCAGTTACTTCAGCCCGTTACTGCCCTGATTTTTAAAACTACTGATGTTTAGGATGCTGTGCAATAATCACCAACTTGTCAAGTAGAGCGACCGACTATTACAACTTCCTAACAAATTTTCCTAAAAATAACTACAACTTAAAATATAGCTTTTAATTTGCTATTCAATGCATTCCAGCCATTGGCAACACGATCCACAAAACTACGGTCCGCTGCTTCCTCTGGCTCTTCAACCACATCTTGCAAATCACTTTGGCTAAACATCAACAAACCAGAAGCTGTAGCGTACATCGAACGACGCAAAGCAGGTAAATGTTGATCATCAGCATACACCTGTAAAGGTGGATTGCCCAAATGTGCAGAAACTCCAAGCATGCGTCGTGCCAAATTCACCATACCCTCAATTTGACATGCATCGCCAGTTAACACCACGCCATGATACAAACCGTGAATCGCACCACTATGTTGTAACTCTTCACGAATCAGTGCGAAGATTTCTTCATAACGAGCAATGATGATTTCTGCAAGTTCAATGCGACTAATGGTTTGAGTGCCATCAATTCCTTGTACTTGGATCATATGATCAGGTTTCACCACACTCAGGTCAACACAACCGTGTAGTATCTTGATACGCTCAGCTTCATCCGTTGTGGTCTGTAGAACAGCGGCAATATCACGCGTTACATTTTCACCACCACGCTGCAAAGTCCGCGCTAGCGCTAAACGTCCATCTAGGTATACCGCAATATTGGTAATACCCGCACCAATATCCACTAAACAAACACCGTATTCTTTTTCATCTTTGAGCAGGCTGGCTTCTGCGGTTGCTAAGCACGAGACCACCATTTTTTCCACCCCGATATTTGCGCCTTTCATGGCACGATCAAGGTTTTGCATGGTACTAATCGGCATCATCATCAATTGATAATGACCCGTCATACTGTGCGCAGACATATTGACTGGATTCTGCACCCACTCTGCTGAGTCACCCAATTCAAAACCCAGTGGCACTGCGCTCGCCAAATAATAATCTGGGGACACATGACTGGCTTTCGCTAACTCTAACGCTCTGACCACTTCATTTGTTGTAATAATATGATCATGGTTGGCTACAGGCGTACGGCCAGACGCATAAAAACTCTGTAATTCAGTACTCGGAATAGAAACCCAAGCACTATGGATACGGCACTCCGCCATATCCTCAGCTTCTGATACTGCATTTTTGATTGCCGCAATGACCTTATCCAGACTGACAATTTTGCCCTTAACCATACCTCGGTTACGAGCAGATGCCATGCCAATGACTTGGATCTTATCCGGCGCATGGATTTTACCAATTAAAACTGTGACCTTATGAGTCCCAATATCAATCGTAACAACTGAGGGAACAGTTTCACTCATTACTTGAATACCATATTTTGTTGTGTAGTACGGGCAAACTGCCTGTTGTTTTCAAGCCACGTATTATGGCTTTGCCTAAATTGCACCTGCAAGGCTTGTGTCATCAATCGTTACAACAAACTGACCGTTGACAATCTTAGGCGGTGTTGCATTTCTCCATTGAATGGCAAGACCATTCCGATAACGCAAGTCAATCGCCGAGATTTTGGGCCATACAGGTTTAAGATCTGTTTGTGCCAAATGGCTTAAGCGTTGTAATTTATTCATGGTCTGATCTTGATCTACAATAATACGTAAACCTGAATCAAACTGCATAAACCACGTCATACGCTCGGTTAAATACAACTCTTTTAAACGCAAATCAGCAGGCAGAAAAAGCTGATTAATTTCATTATAACGACGCATCATCATTTTGGATTGACTGGTTGGACCATGTAAAAGCGGTAAATTTGGATGTGCTTTTGGCACAGCTTCGCTAAATACTTCACCATTGTCACTGAGCAAACGCCCTGTTCCCCAACGCGCAATTGCATGACGCGGCATCACCCGCACACGAATTGCATTTGGCCAAGCTCGTGACACGACCACACGGTCGACCCATGAAACATTTAATGCTTGATCTCGAATGAGTTCTAAATCTGAAGTAAAATAATTATCTTTAATAATCGGTGTTAATTTCTGCACCAACAATTGGTTTTCTTGTTCTGAATTTGCACCAACCACCTGCAATTCCGCCACCGTTGCATCGGTCATGACTTTATATAAGCCATAAACACCCAGCGCCAGCACTGCAAATGCAATCACCAGCAACACCCAGCCGCCCGCATTCACCATCTTTTGTTGAGGCGAAGGCGGTTTCTCGTGGATAGAGCTAATCGCAGGCCGTGATTTACGGCGCATAGATGCAGGGAGTTGAGCCATAAATTAAGCCGACTTTGCTAAGGTTTGCTCTAAAATCGCAACACAGAGCTGATCGAAACTATAACCCACGGCTTGTGCTGCTTTTGGCACAAGGGAATGACTGGTCATACCTGGAACAGTATTCACTTCCAACAACCAGAAGTTGCCCTGCTCATCTTGCATCGCATCAATACGTCCCCAATCTTCCGCACCAACGGCTTGGAAAGCACGCAAACAAAGTGCTTGTAAGCTTTGCTCTTCTGCCTCACTTAGCCCGCAAGGAATCCCATATTCAACATCATTACGTTGATATTTTGTTTCATAGTCATAAAACGCCACATCTGCTGGCGGTTGTAAACGAATCACGGGTAAAGGCTGACCATTTAAAAATGAAATGGTAAATTCACGACCAGTAATCCATTTTTCAGCCATCACCACAGCATCATGCTGCGTGGCTTTCTCAATCGCCGCTGCAAAGTCTTCTGCTTTCTCAACCTTACTCATGCCCACACTTGAGCCTTCATGCACAGGTTTAATAATCACAGGCAAACCCAAATCCGCAATCACAGCATCTAAGTCAGTCTCTTTGCTAACGATACGGTATGGCGCTGTTGGCAAGTCACTTCCTTGCCAAATTTGCTTGGTTTTCACCTTATCCATACCAATCGCAGAACCTTGTACCCCAGTGCCTGTATAGGGAAGATCTAACCATTCCAATACCCCTTGGATCTGACCATCTTCGCCACCGCGACCATGTAATACGATAAAAGCGCGATCATAAGCAGCCAACTCAGTCACACTACGATCTTGTGGATCAAAGGCTTCTGCTTGCACACCCGAACGCAGCAATGCATCTAAAACAGCTTGACCACTATCCAATGACACAGCACGTTCAGCCGACTTCCCACCAAACAACACAGCAACTTTGCCGAATTTTGCAGCATTTGACACGTTTATATCCTTAAAACTGTAAAACTTTTAATATTCACAAAACACAATTATTTGGCATACAAGCGATGCTGAGCCAATTCTACCGAAATTGCCCCCACGTTACCTGCGCCTTGTGTTAATAACAAGTCATTCGCTTGTAACACTTTTTGTAAAACACTTGGTAAATTACCTTCGACAGGATCAACCAAGATCGGTTCAACCTGACCGCGTAGACGAATACTGCGTGCCAAAGCACGGCTATCCGCACCGACGACTGGCTTTTCCCCTGCTGGATAGACTTCTAACAATAACAATTGATCGACTTGCGATAACACATCAACAAAATCATCAAAACAGTCACGAGTACGGCTATAACGGTGCGGCTGGAACATCATCACTAAACGACGATCAGGATGGCTGGCACGGGCCGCTTTGATGGTGGCTTCAACTTCTTTAGGGTGATGACCATAATCATCCACCAATTTCACCAAGCCATCTCCGACCTCAAACTCACCTTGAACTTGGAAGCGACGACCGACACCACTAAATCCAGCTAGAGCACGACAAATCGCCTCATCCGAAACCCCTTCATCGGTTGCTACACCAATCGCTGCAAGTGCATTTAGCACATTATGCAAGCCGGGTTGGTTGACGGTGACACGTAACGGTTCACGATCTTTACGCAACACAGTGAAGTGTGAACGCATACCATCCTGTTCCACATCAATGGCACGCACGTCATTATCATCATCAAAGCCATAAGTAATGACAGGACGACCGACTCGCGGAAGAATCTCGCGAATATTGGCATCATCGCCACAGACCACAGCTAGGCCATAAAACGGCAAATTATGTAAAAATTGAATGAAAGTATCTTTTAACTTGTCAAAGCTACCTTCATAGGTATCCATGTGATCCGCATCAATATTGGTGACGATGGCCGCCATTGGCTGCAAATACAAGAATGACGCATCCGACTCATCGGCTTCAGCCACGATAAAACGGCTTTCACCGAGTGCGGCATTGACGCCTGTACTATTCAACAATCCACCGATCACATAGGTCGGATCAAGATTTTCTTCCGCCAACATCGTGGTCAACAAACTGGTGGTGGTGGTTTTACCATGCGTTCCAGCAACCGCGATACCATGACGGTAGCGCATCAACTCACCTAACATTTCCGCACGACGCACAATCGGGGTACGTTGTTCGATGGCTGCTTTAATTTCTGGGTTTTCAGGATCAATCGCAGTCGACACCACCAATACATTGGCATTTTTAATATTTTCAGCACTATGACCAATATACACTTTGATGCCATTGGCTTCGAGTTGCGCTGTGGTTTTTGAGGCTTTAATGTCAGAACCTGAAATTTTATAACCTTGGTTACTCAATACTTCGGCAATACCGCACATCCCCGCACCACCAATCCCAACAAAATGGATGTGTTTAATACGGCGCATCTCTGGCACTTTAATCAGCTTTTTGGCTTGGTTTGGATTTGTTGGAGACATAAATAAGACTCGAATTACAATTTTTTAATCAGATCAACCACATGCTGAGTTGCATTCGGTTGTGCTTGTTGACGTGCTTTAATGGCCATTTCAGAGAGGAGCTGACGATTCAATAACGTCGCTAATAACTCATCTAAAACAACAGGTGTCATGTCTGCTTGCTGGCAAATCTTAGCAGCCCCCACATTTGCAAGGAATTTAGCATTGGCAGTTTGGTGATCATCCACCGCGATCGGCAAAGGTACAAAAATCGCAGCAAGACCCGCAGTTGCAACTTCAGTGACCGTTAAAGCGCCTGCACGACAGATAATCAGATCCGCTTCACTATAAGCTTTGGCCATATCTTGAATAAAGGGCTGAACGTCGACATGCAACCCCTCAGGTGCAGCTTGATAACGATCTCGCGTTGTATCTTGCTGATTTTGACCACACTGATGAAAGACATTTAACGGCACATTGAGTTTTTTCAAAGCGTCTGGCAAACGCTCATTTAACGCTTGTGCGCCCAATGAACCACCAACAATCAAAATATTGAGTGGCTGTTGTTCTTGTTCACGACTTTGATAGCGCCATGATGGATTTAAAATCGCGCTGATTTCAGCCCGTACAGGATTACCTGTGGTGACCACTTTATCACTACTTGGGAATGTATTTGGAAAAGCCTGACAAACTGTTTTGGCAATACGTGACAGCTGGGTATTGGTAAAACCAGCAATCGCATTTTGCTCATGAATGAGTACTGGGATACCGAGCAAACGTGCCGCCAAACCACCCGGTCCTGCGACATAACCACCAAAACCAGCAACAGCATCAATCTTGAGCTGCTTCATGTAGCGCATCGCGCTTAAGGTTGCTTTTAAGATTTTAAACGGCGCACTGAGTTTACGTAATATGCCATTACCACGCACGCCTTGGATATCAATTTGATAAATCGGAATATTTTGATCTTTGAGTAAGCGATTTTCCATGCCCGTCGGGGTCGCCAGCCAAGACACTTGGCAGCCGTCTTGTTGAAGTTGTTTTGCAACGGCAAGCGCAGGAAAAACATGCCCACCCGTACCAGCGGCCATCATCAAGACATGTTTGGGTTTGTTCTGTGGTGAATTGGTCACGGTCTAATTCTTCAACTCAAAAAAAGAAGGTTATCGTCTATTGTTTTCGGCAGTTATTTTAATCCTAAAGTTTGATTCACGAAAAGCGAATTTCACTTGTTTACAACAGAAAGCTATACTTTTTGCAATTGTTTGCTAAAAACATGATGATGTCTACATCTAATTGCCCATTTACCGCTAAATTAACATAAAAAATAAACGGGCAATTCGGTCAAAAATTGATAATAATTTAGTGTGTACGACCCGCTTCTAACACCGTAAATAAATCATCGGCAATTGAGGTGCCAAATTGTGCATCAATCTCTCGAATACAGGTCGGACTCGTCACATTAATCTCAGTCACATAATTGCCAATCACATCTAAACCGACAAACACCAAACCTTTTTCACGTAAGAATGGACCTACTTTTGCCGCAATCATTTTATCATTTTCACTCAATGGACGGGCTTGACCTAAACCACCCGCAGCCAAGTTGCCACGTACTTCACCATTTTGTGGAATACGCGCCAAACAATACGGAATTGGCTCACCATTGACCATCAAAATGCGTTTATCCCCTTCCACGATTTCAGGAATATAGCGCTGTGCCATGATTGGACATGTTCCAAGTTCAGTGAGCATTTCCAAAGTTGAACCGATATTGACACCATCTTGATACAAGCGAAAAATCCCTGTACCGCCCATGCCATCTAAAGGTTTGACGATGACATCGCCATGTTCTTTGATAAATTCACGAATTAAACTTTGTTGTGAAGTGACCAAGGTTGGCACTTGTAGCTCTGGGAACTGCGTTGCAAACAGCTTTTCATTACAATCACGTAAAGATTGCGGTTTATTAATGATCCACGCGCCTTCACGCTCCGCCTGTTCTAAAATATAAGTGCTGTAGACAAAGTTCATATCGAATGGTGGGTCTTTACGCATCAACACCACGTCATAAGCGGCGATTGACTCTTTTTGTTTTTCACCCAGTTCGTAATAATGATCATAATCTTCAAAGACTTTTAACGGCGAAATCAAACCAAATGCCTTGCCTTGGTCGATATACAAATCTTGTTGTAATGCATAACCCAACTCATGTCCACGACGACTGGCCGCCCATAACATCGCCATGGTGGAATCTTTTTTAAGATTCACAGTTTCAATCGGGTCCATCACTACAAGTACACGCATAATCTGACGCTCGTATTTTTAATCTTGGCAAAAAGTATAGCGAAGTTTGATGATGATGTTTAAACAAGTTATGTAATTCTTAAGTATAAAAAAATCTATTTGATTCAGTCTTCTACACTAATCTCCATATAACGTCTAAATTGATCATGGATTAAAAATGAGAAAATTACTGGTCGATGATTTCAATACCAGTAATTTCCAAATCATCAAGGCTTTATGCAACTTATGCCAAAAGTTTCTGAATATCTTTCGCAATTTTTTCTGGCTTTGTGATTGGAGAATATCGTTTCACAACTTCACCTTTTTGATTGATCAAAAACTTGGTGAAATTCCATTTAATACTTTTACCCAACAGACCTTTGGCTTCCGAAGTTAAGTATTGATACAAAGGATGTGCAGTTGGCCCATTCACGTCAACTTTGGCAAACATCGGAAATGACACGCCATAGTTGCGTTGACAGAAGCTACCAATTTCTTCATTGCTGGATGGATCTTGGTTGGCAAATTGATTGCAAGGGAAACCTAAAATTACCAAACCTTGTTGTTGATAATCCTGATATAGCTTTTCCAGCCCTTCAAATTGTGGGGTTAATCCACATTGGCTTGCGGTATTCACCACCAATAAAACTTTGTCTTGGTAGTCTGCAAGGTTTTTTTGCTCGCCTTCTAAAAGTTCAGCCTGAAAATCATAAATCGTGGTCATAACAGTTCTCTCTTCAATAAATGTGCAATTTCCAACGTCGCTGTTTTGGTAATTCAGCTACATGGCAAACAATATTGCACACAATTATCTTGTGCACAAGTTAATTATGCGCAATATACTTCCCCGACTTTTCAAACTATACTGTTTTCTAGCAATGATGATGTTGAGGAGTAAAACATGGCTGAAATTTCTTTTTTGGATAACCAAGTGTGTTTTGCCATGTATTCCGCGACCAATGCAATGATCCGCCAATATCGTCCTTTACTTCAGGAATACGACCTGACTTATCCGCAATTTATCGTGTTATTGGCTTTGTATGAGAAAGACAATGTGACCTTGTCTGAGATTGGGCAAAAGACTTTTTTTGATTCAGGAACGCTCACACCGATTATTAAAAAACTCGAAGAAAAACGGTTTTTAAAGCGTATTGCAGTGAAAGAAGATGAACGGATGAAAAAAGTGATCTTGCTGGAAAAAGCACTCGCTGCAAAAGATGAAATTACCCTCATTCCATTTAAGCTCGCCTGTTCGTTGGGTATAGACCCGAATGATTTAGTGGCGATCCATAATTTATGTCATCGCTTTTTAAAGGGTTTAGAGCATTCTAAACTCGAAAGTATGAGTGACTAAATGCAACAGGCAATTGTTGGATTTCATCTCGATGAAGAAGAACACTGGGTTGCTAATTTGGCTTGCGGTCATAGTCAACATGTGCGCCATGATCCACCGTGGCAAAATCGCCCTTGGGTTTTGACTGAACAAGGGCGAAATGGAAAGTTAGGTGTGATGTTGGAATGTAAGAAGTGTGAGGAGATAAAATCTGGATAAGAGATTTTGTGTTAAGTTAAATTTTTTGCAAAAGAAAAAAATGATGAATATTGAGATTAAAACTTTAAATGTAAGTGATGTTAACGATTTTAGAAATATTCGACTTGCAGCATTATTAAACGCCCCCAAAATGTTTGGTTCTAGTTATTCAATAGAAGTAAACAAGCCATTAGATTTTTTTCAGAACTGTTTATCAAACTCAATTGTATTTGGTGCCTATCACGGAAAAGAAATCGTCGCTTTAGCGACTTTAACACAAGAAACAGTCGCCAAAATTTCCCATAAAGCCTATCTATCAAGTGTGTTTGTTCAGCCTAAATTTCAAAACAAAGGTATCGCAAATGAACTACTTCAAGCAGTCATAGAATATAGCAATAAACATGTCGAACAAATTTTACTAACAGTCGCTGATGACAATCATTCTGCCATTCATCTTTATAAGAAATTTGGTTTTCAAACATATGGAGTAGAGCCCAAGGCATTGAAAGATAATATGGAATATAGTGATGAACTGATGATGAAGCTTTTCTTAATCTAGAGCCTACCTTCTGAAGCTGTGGATCATTTCAACATTTTGCTCCTTTAGAAATCAGGAAAAGTGTGATTTTATTTATTTCTCAAGCAATTTTATTGGTAATAAAGTGTCAAAGCTGATTAATAAACAGCCGACTTAATTACAAAGTCAGCTTTTTTGACAGTTTCCGGCGTTATGTAAAATTATTAAGTGCCTGATTTAGACAAATTAGATGGCTATGGTTACGTATAACGCCCATTATGTTAAATGGATCGAAAATGAGGTGAGTTTTACATTTTTAATGTTCTGTTCCAGAATAGATCCACATAGGCTCTGTTTTACCTGCTCTACAGAATCCCAGTGATTCATAGAATGAAATAGCATTACCATCAGCTGTAAGCATTTTTTGATGAAAGTCCTTATACCTATCTAACATTTCTTTCATCATTAACTTACCAATTCCTAATCGTTGAAAATCAGAGTGGACTAACATGTGTGGAAAATAAACAACTAAATAGCCATCTGAAATAGCATTACCTAGTCCAACCAATCTGCCATCATATCTAGCAGTAACCAAACTATGAGAGTTTCTTAAGGCAGATAAAAGCTGCTCAGGCTTCTTTGCTGATGACCAATTGTTTGCCAAATATAGTTCTAATACTTCCTCTGTATTTATTTGATCGTTCATTGATATTAATATTTCCATTTCAATCCTCTTAAAACAACTCTATGGTATTTTTATTTTTTCTAAAATTAACATAATACGCCTTATGCGAAATACTTAAATTTTTCCTTTTCGCATCAATATCTTAAATTAAGCCGTTCTAGAGTTCAGCACATTGGAACGGCTTTTTTGTGATTTTTCACGTTCCACGCTTAGTTTTCAATCATTATTTCCAATAATCGATTAGTTAAGCTAAACACGAAACTCTCACATATTTTGCCTAATAACTAAATTTAGTCCTTGACCTCAAGCTAAGTTGAGCTTTTATAGTTGCCTTTTAATCTTAGATACTTGAAAAAATTGATGAGCAATTCGAATAAAACATTTCTCATATACGGCGTCAGTAAAGGTCTAGGCAAAGCCATTGTTCAAGCTGTACCAAAGCCAACAGATACCGTCTATGGCGTATCTCGCACCCAACCACAAGAAATGCCGAATTTAAACTGGATTCGTGCTGATCTATCTAAACCAGATCAGGCTGTAAGTAAGGTAAAAACAGCAATTGGACAGCAAAAACTTGATGTACTGATTTACAATGTGGGTATCTGGGAACAACAGGCATTTAGTGAAAACTATAATTTTGCAGATGTTTCTGCTACTGAAATCAACCAAATCATTAACATCAATATCACCACTTGCATCCAATCTATTCAATCACTCATTGAAAATCTAAAACGCTCTGACAAAGCCAAAATCATTCTGGTCGGTTCAACTTGGGGTGTTGATAATCATAACGGTAAAGAATTTGTTTTCTCAGCAACCAAGTTTGCTTTAAGGGGCATTGCTCACTCCCTCAGAGAAATCTTACGTGAACACTTAATTGGGGTAGGTGTGCTTAACCTAGGCTACCTTGCCAGTGAATATGAAATCGACAATCATGTTGAAGAAGTCCTAGAGGAAACTGAATATTCCTTAATTCCTTTGGCAGATGTGATTCATGCGATTAATTTTATTATTTCAACCAGTAAGGCAAGCTGTGTCAAAGAAATCTTGATGCCTGCGATGCAGGATCAGAATGTGTAGTTTTTTCGCTTCGGTTGTAATTATATAAATGATCTTTCATGCTTAAGCGTCAAATACATCCTCCACCAGCGTATCGTTTTTCTTTTCTCGTTATCCCAACCTCGCTTTAAAAGAATGTCCCTTGATGATATGATATATATTAATGATACATACCGAAGTATTAGGAGGTAAATATGGAAATTGCGAAAGTGTTTAAAACAGGTCGCAGTCAGGCAATTCGCTTGCCTAAAGCCTTTCGTTTTAATGGTACTGAGGTAGCGATCAAAAGCTTTGGTCGTGGCGTGTTACTCATGCCCATCGACAATCCTTGGGATGTAATGTTAGAAGCTGTCAACGAATTTGAGGTTGGGTTCCAGTTAGAGCGAGCAGATCAAGGGGAACAAGAGCGTGAGGAGTTCAGATGATTTACCTCTTAGACACAAATATTTGTATCTATGTGATCAATCACAAACCTCAGCACGTCTTTGAACGCTTTAAACAGTACCAACTTGGGCAGCTTGCAATTTCGAGTATCACTGCATCTGAACTTGCTTTTGGTGTAGAAAAGTCTGGATCTGAACGCAATAAGCAGGCATTAAACAAATTTTTATCACCTTTAGACATCTTAGCTTATGATGAGCATGCTATTTGGCATTACGCTAAATTACGCTATGACCTTCAATCGGCAGGTAAACCTATTGGTAACTTAGATATGTTGATAGCTGCCCATGCTTTAGCGTTGGATGTCGTCTTAGTCACGAACAATACCAAAGAATTTGAACGCATTGATGGTCTAAAGTTAGAGAATTGGGTCTAATTTTATGCCCCCTCTGAAAGGTTAGCATTCACATAAAAAAATTAAAGTTGGATCACTAGTTTAAAAAAAACTGTACCTTAAAAAGAAATGAATCTACTATATTTTTAAACGATTAGAGAGGTATTATGATTAAAAAATATGTGCTTAATTTTACTGCTAGTTATCTATTCATGATTATCTTATTGGGCATTATTTCTATTTTTATTGATATTTCTGGAGCGATTAGTTCTGTTATCATTCTTCTGGCAGCAGCAGCTTACACATCAGCAAAATTTGTAACTGACCAAAATCGTATTCCTGATCATTCTGAAAAAAGAAAACTCGTTTGGTGGTGTTTCTTCTCATCAATCGCCCTCAGTACTATATTAATATTGGCTTATTCAATTGTAGATAGAGGTTTTGATTCATTTATTGAAGTTATTCAATCCATTTTAAGCGAAGTTCCACTTTGGATATTAATGATCAGCCTTACGATTTCATTACTGGTTCAGTATTGGATTCTAAATTATAGTTTTGGTCACGTTGCACAGAAAAGATTGGGGAAAATGAGAAAAGACCAACTAAAAAGCCAATTTTAGTCCCTTTGTTTTGTAACAAAAAAGGAAGCCTTCGCTTCCTTTCCTACCACCTAAAACTTAGATGCCATATTTTTCACGATAAGCCTGCATATTTGCCAAAGCTTCTTTCTCACCTTTCGCATCCAAATAATCCATCAAATCTTTCATAGTAATGAGTGCATGCACAGGGATTTCGAGTTCTTTTTGAACTTCCTGAATCGCAGAAAGCTCCCCCTGACCACGTTCTTGACGGTCTAACGCGACCAATACACCGGCAATCGTCGCACCTGCATTTTTTAAAATCGTTACAACTTCACGAATCGCAGTTCCCGCAGTGATGACATCATCAATGATCCAGACCTTTTGACCTGCAACCGATGCACCGACCAACATACCGCCTTCGCCATGATCTTTGGCTTCTTTACGATTAAAGCCCCAAGGCACACTCTTGCCATGCACTTGAGACAATGCCACGGCTGTCGCTGCAACAAATGGAATCCCTTTATACGCTGGGCCAAAAATCACGCCTACATTATCACACTGTAACAATTTATCCGCATAGCCTTGCGCTAAAAGTGACAGTGCTTCACCATCATTGAGCAAACCTGCGTTAAAGAAATAAGGACTGACACGACCTGATTTTAAGGTAAACTCACCAAATTTAAGCACACCACGTGATAATGCGAGTTCGATAAAAGCTTGCGGATGAAATGACACAGGCGTTGTCATATAAGGTGCTCCAAATTCTTCAATTGAGGTTAAACAGACGTATGATACCAAAGGATAGCTATCCAAGTGATGTAAAAATTCTTCGAGTCGTTTCAATTAACGTGAATGGACTGCGCGCATCCGTAACCAAAGGACTATTGGAATGGTTAGAACAGTCCGATGCTGATGTGGTGTGCATGCAAGAAAGTCGCATTACCCATGAACAATGGACCGATAAATTTAAACCTGAAGGTTGGTATACCCACCTGTTCCCTGCTGAACGTGCAGGCTATGCAGGCACGGCGATTTATAGCCGTCTACCGTTTGTCTCAGTAAAAAATGGTTTAGGCTTTGAATTAGCGGATTCACAAGGTCGTTTTATCGCGGCTGAATTTGATTTAGGGCTGTCACATCCTGTTCATATTGCCTCGTTATACTTGCCATCAGGATCAAGTGGTGACGAAGCGCAAGCACGTAAAGATTTATTTCTACAAGAATATGCCCAAATACTAAAACAATGGCGAGATGAAAATAAATCGATCATCGTGTGTGGTGATTACAATATCGTGCATAAACGCATTGATATTAAGAACTGGTCAGGCAACCAGAAATCATCAGGCGTCTTGCCCCATGAACGTGCATGGCTTGATCATATCTATGATGAGTTGGGTTATGTGGATACTTTCCGTGAAGTCCGTCCCGAAGCAGAATTGTACTCATGGTGGTCAAATCGTGGGCAAGCCCGTGCAAAAAATGTCGGTTGGCGTATCGACTACCAAGCATGTTCTCCAGACTGGAAAACACGCACTGCAAACGCATGGGTCTATAAAGAACAATGGTTTAGTGATCATGCACCTGTGATTATTGACTATAAAATACACGATTAAGTGAACAGTTGTTCACTTTGGCCACTTCTTTGACTTACACACCATGTCGTTTTTTGTGTATTTTTATTTAGCGGCTGTATCGGCATTATAGCTGCACGGCACAGGGAAGCGGTCAGGATGACCACAAAAGGATAGGACGCCGTAGGAAGACAAAATAAACTTAGTTTAAGTTTATTTGCAAGGATGAGACATTGGACGTTGAAATGAGACCCGCATGATCAGGATGATTAAATGCGGGTTTTCTCTTTTTAGATATTAGATATTTTTTCTCAGCTTTCACTTCAATATTTTTTATCCAAATATCGAATGGATTGGATCATCCCATTGTTACGCAACATCGCTGCCATTTATAAACTTTATCAACAATCTAGGCTGGCAAAGCACGACCTTTATGCGTTAGGCTTTTAATCATATCGTTCACTCTTTTCTATGGTTTTCAGCATGTTTAAAATTTATGGTATTAAAAACTGTAATTCGATGAAAAAAGCCTTTGATGCATTACAGGCAAAAGGAATCGATTACCAATTTCATGATTACAAGAAACAAGGTATTGATGCTGCAACGCTAGAAATCTGGCTTAAAGATATTGGCGTAGATAAGGTGCTAAATAAAAAAGGCACCACATGGCGTAAATTAACAGCGGATGAACAGGCACACGCAACCAGCAATGAACAAAATCTGATTGAGGCTTTAATCGCGCAGCCAAGTTTAATTAAACGTCCAGTACTGCAAACGCCACAAGGTTTTATCATTGGCTTTGATGAGGCTACTTATCAAAACTTATCGGCTTAAAGCAGGCATCACATAAAAAAACCGAGTCATCTGACTCGGTTTTTTTATTTATCAGGATAACTTAGTTAGAACGTACCCACGTTTGGTTGCGACCTAGTGCCGCAACACCGATATAACCGCGTAATTTCAGCTTTTGACCACCGTCAGTGAGTTCAGCTTTGAGTTTATAGGTTTTACCATTTTTTGGATCAACGATCGAACCACCATCATAATTTACACCGCCCGCATTTTTCAGATTGCGAACAATGACCACACCATTCAGTGATTTATTACGAAATGGGCCTTCACATTTCGTACAAACGCTTTCTTGGCCTGGAACTAAATACTTCTGAATCGATGCAGATAATGAACCGTCCTTTTGTTCAGTAAACTTGACGATTGCTTTTGGTTGCTTGGTTTCATCATCAATGGTTTGCCAAACACTACCGTGTAATGCATCTGCCGCATTGGCAAAAGCAGTCAAACTAAACAATCCTAGTGCTAAAGCAATTTTCTTCATTTTTGTAATATCCTTAATGGGTCTTTTAAGACTAAGAGTATTGAGAACTTCCATCAATTTTGCAATTCTTGATTGTGACTATTAGGTACAATCTGAACAGCTGCAAAACCCTGCTCTAATCACAAGAAATGTGGACTAAAATCAAGTGCTCTCTTAGTTGTATACTGCTCTAACAATATGGAAAAATTATGAAATTTGGTACTGTTTGGAAATATTATTTTACTGAATCGCTACTCAAAGCGACGATCCGTACACCAAGTCAATTCAATGTCGCACCGAATGCTTTGCGTCCCGTATTGGACCAATTATGTCGCTTATTTCCACACAACCCGACAGTACGAATCCGTCCTTTACGTTTGGCAGGTATCCGCGGTGAAGAAATCAAAACCCAAGCCGCTGCAACTCAACTCATTTTTCATATTCATGGCGGCGCTTTTTTCTTAGGTAGTCTAAATACTCATCGTGCTTTAATGACCGATATTGCAGCATGTACACAAATGCAAGTCATCCATATTGACTATCCACTCGCACCTGAACATCCATTCCCTGATGCAATCGATGCAATCTTTGATGTCTATCAAACACTCCTTGTTCAAGGGATTAAACCCAAAGACATCATTGTTTCTGGTGATTCCTGCGGTGCAAACCTCGCATTAGCACTCTGCTTACGTTTAAAACAGCAACCTGAGTTGATGCCAAGTGGCTTAATTTTAATGTCGCCTTATTTAGATTTGACCCTCACCAGCGAATCATTGCGTTTCAATCAAAAGCACGATGCCTTACTTTCAATTGAAGCCTTACAAGCAGGGATCAATCATTATTTAACTGAGGAAATCCAAGCGGATGATCCTCGAGTATCGCCACTGTTTGATGATTTGACGGGTCTACCGCCAACACTGGTTCAGGTAGGATCAAAGGAGATTCTGTTGGATGACTCAAAACGCTTCCGCGAAAAAGCGCAGCAAGCGGATGTCAAAGTGATCTTTAAACTCTATACAGGGATGTGGCATAACTTCCAAATGTTCAATGCATGGTTCCCTGAAGCCAAACAAGCCTTGGCAGATATTGCTCAATTTGCACAGCGAATTGATCGTGACTAAGCATTTTTCATTTTGTGTAAAAAATGGTCAGCTATGGCTGACCATTGTCATTCCTCATTTATTTTTGTCATCATAAAATTAAATTGATCGAATATTCAGATCATAGTCTATTTTTCAAAAAAATTTCCCGTTCTGATTTGCACTCAAAAGCCTAAAACTAAACTTTTTTCTCGTTTTAAAGATGCTATTGTTACTTTAATAATCGTTTCTTGCTCGTTCTGATGACGAATTTACATTTATAAAGTTTCTTAGGAATCTCATTGCATATAAGGATGCATGCCAATGATGAAGATTCATTTTAAGCGTTTGGTAAATAGAGAGAAATGGAATTTCTCGCAATTCTGGGAACATGAACCACTCATTAACTGGAACATGTTAAAGAAATCTATTCTACTGCTCATACTTGCTGCATTTATGACCATTTTTGGAATTATTTGGGACAGCCTTATCTTACTTAATCCCATCACATGGCAGTGGGTAAATGTACCGTTGGTTTATTCTAAACTATGGACCAACGTGATTATGCTGTTTGTTTTTTTAAGCCTAATCGTGCCTTGTTATCGCTACAAAGACAAAGCATGGGCACATGAAATCATTCCGATTTTAAGTGTACAGCTTTTTACTGTACTGCTCTGTCATACCAGTTATTTGATCGGAAGTTTTAGTCCTGCCACCATGGTGGTGTATGTCAGCGTCGTCGCGGTTGGTTTAATTTTATTTAATCGCAAAATGATTTATTGCGCACTTATTCCAGCAACGATTGCTTTGCTGTTTTGCAATGTTCTGAGTATGTATGGCGTACTCCAGTACGCCCCTTTGTTTAATCCAGAGATTATGAGTCAGGCAAAAATGCATCCCTTTTGGGTAGGGAGCATGTTGTTCTTCCTGTTACCTATTCTGATTGCTTGTTTATTTCTGTTTGAAATTTTACTGACTCAGTGGCGTTCACGAGAGTTGGCAATTCAGCATCTGAGCCGTCTCGACCCACTAACCGATGTATTAAATCGACGGAGTATTAGTGCTTATTTAGAAAAATTACATCAACAACCCAACGCATTATATTCACTTGTATTGCTTGATCTGGATCACTTTAAAAATATTAATGACCATTTTGGACACAGCATGGGAGATCAGGTTCTGATTCAAGTCGCGGAATGCTTAACCAAGCATTTGCGGGATCAAGATATAATCGGCCGTTTTGGTGGCGAAGAGTTTATTTTATTATTGCCACATACCACGACCACCCAAGCACAAAATATCGCCGAACGTTGTCGTTTAGCGATTGCAAATCTACGTTTCATGACAGAAGATCAGCAAGAGTTTTCTGTCAGTGCCAGCTTTGGGATCAGTAGTTCCCTCAGTGCCGATGAGCCACATCTTATTATTAGTCAGGCGGATCAAGCGCTTTATGCTGTTAAGGCAACTGGACGGAATCAAGTCCAGATTTTTGAAGATTTGATGAGTCGTTAAATGTCCAAAGATAGAATAACCATTGAAAATAAGACTAGGTTAAAGATGTTGTAACTCTGAATAATTGCTCAACATCAATAATTTCATCTGCAAGATCTTTACATTCTTGGGAATGTGTAATCACGATTAATGTTTCAATATTTTCATTGAGGAAATTTAAAATTCTGATGCTTGTATGTGAATCCAGTGCTGAGGTTGGTTCATCTAAAATGAGCACTTTAGGTTTCTTTAGCACTGCACGTAATATATTTAAACGTTGCTTCTCACCGCCTGAAAAACTCTTTAGATATTCATTGATATCATCATCTAATGAAAGATTTTTATCTGAAAGAAGATGTTGTAGATCAAAAATTCTAAGCAGTTGTGAGATCTCATCATCGGTATAAGCATACTGAGTATTATAAATTAGGTTTTCTCTTAAAGAGCCAGTAAAAATAGAATAGTTTTGCCCAACAAAAGCCACTTCATCAAAAATTTTAGTAGAGTACTGTTGAGTAATATCTAGATCTTTATAAAATAACTGCCCTCCCTTTAATTTATAAGCACCTAGCATATAGTTAATTAAAGTTGATTTTCCAGCCCCAGTTTTTCCAATAATTGCGTACATCTTATTCTTATATAAATCCAAGTTTACTTCAGCACTTAACTTACCACCGACGTCTAACAATGCATTCTTAAATGAAAATAATAAATGATCATTCTGATACATCCTATTATTTAACTTGTCTTTTTCAAATTCAAAGTAACTATAAAACTTTTCTACTGCTACAACATTACCTGCAAGTAAGTTTATTTGTTGAGAAATCATAAGCGATGGCATGGTGAGCATCATGATATAAGAGCTGATCATCACCATATCACCTGTCGTTATTTTTCCTATAGAAAACAATTTGGTTGAAAGAAGTAAAAATCCAAGCAAGAATAGAAATATAAAAGCGATTTGAAAGATCATTAAACAAGCAATTTTTAAATGGCTATTAAAACTTTGATCAATAAATTTTTTCACATTCCTCTTGAAATAATCAACTTCAAAATCAACAGCATTATTCATTTTGATCTCATAAGCATTATTTATCTTTTCAAGGAACTTACTGTCTAAAATATTTTTGATTGAATAGAGTGGTTCATAATATTTTTTACTCTTCCTGTTGATAAAAACAGAAATCAAGAACAGCCCAAATGCTGTCCCAAGGAAACCTAGAGCAAAAATCACACTAATGTTTACACTAAGAATATAAGTAATAAAAACAAGCTGTAATACCACAGGGAAGAAAGCAAGCAAGAATGCAAAAGTGATCATAGAAAAAGCATGACTTGCTCGTACTGCCTCTGCATTAAATACTCCAATATCGACTTTATCTTGCCTAGACTTTTCTATTCTAAGATAGTTTTCCAAACTCGCAATGAGTACGGAAGTCTCTTGTTTTGCACTAATCAAGCCACTTAGCGCATTTTTAACCCATTCAATAATCTGGGATAAAAACCAAGCTAGGCAATATGAAAGCACTAGAATATAAATATAATTAATACTTTCATTTTGATGTGTGTTATCAATAATAAGCTTAATAAAGTAAGGAAGAATCGTTGTAATAAGACTTGTGGCAATAACCAAGCCAATAAGAACAATTAAATGTTGCTTCTCATTTTTATAAAATTTATTGGAAACACGCCACATTGCTTTATAAGTTTTTAAAGACACCGAACAGTTTCTCCTATTATGGCTATGTTTCAAGCCATAATATCACTCATGTTTTCATTATGAGGGGGAGTTCTTTGTTTGGATTTTGTCTAATTCGTCAAATACTCTTCACGATTTTGACGATACGGCTCATCAAAAGGTACAAACATCTGTTCTTGTTTAGCTTCGGTGATCCACTGCTGAACCGATGGCAAAGACAAGATTTTTCTCATATAAGCTTGGCTTGAAGCAGATACAGGAAGCCGGAAACACACAAAACGCATCACCACAGGCGCATAAAAAGCATCAGCAACACTAAACTCGCCACATAAAAAGCTATCTTCACTTGGGCGTTCAGCCCAGATTTGTTCAATACGTGCCACATCAGCACGAAGCTGATCATGCTCAGCCCAAAGTTGCTGACCAATATGAGCCAAATCCGCTTCGACATTCATTGGACAAAGATTACGTAGACTTTGAAAACTGCTGTGCATTTCTGCACTGATACATCGTGCTCTGGCTCGTAACTTTTTATCTTGTGGCAGCAAACCTTTTTCAGGATATTGCTCAGCCACATATTCACAAATCGCCAAGCTGTCCCAGACCACCACATCACTATCCAACAGCAAAGGTACTTTACCCGTTGGGTTTAGTTTTAATATTTCGGTCTTAAACTGGCTCTCAGGTTCAAAGCTATCAAATTGAATTAAATGCTCCTGAAATGGAATTCCCGCTTGTTTTAATAAGATCCACGGGCGCATTGACCAAGTTGAGTAATTTTTATTGCCAATAGATAAAGTATACATACTTATGATTTTCCTTTAAATAAAGTCAGTTGTTGTAATAAATCTGCCTTTTTGAAAGCGCCAGTCAAACGCAGCGAACGAATTTCTTGTCGTTGCTGATCTAAAAACAAATAGGTCGGTGGTCCTAAAATATCCCATTGCTTGAGCAAAGCTTGATGAGAAGCGTCATACTGACTGAGATCCAGCTTAATTAAATAATACGGCGACAACGCCTGCTGCACTTCTGCATCTTTTAAAATACGGTGCTCGATTGGCTGACATGCCACACACCAATCTGCATACACATCAATAATAATGCCTCGACCTCTTGGTGCATTGGCTAACACTTGTTGGAATTGATCAGCGGTCTTTGCCACATGCCATGTCGCTAATTTTTCAGCCTGAACCGAACCAAGATTCTGAATATGTTGATATTGAGTATAAGCAAGAAATGGGATCGTGAGGATTAACAACAGAATATACAGCCATTGCAACTTACCCTTTTGGGCGAATAATCGATAAATTGCATAAAGAATAAAAGCTAAACCTAAAATAAGGCTAAGCAGTTGCATCGCTAACTCTGGCAATAACGGACGGACAAAATAAAGGCTTAATGCCAGCATTAAAAAGGCAAAAATCACTTTAATCTGATGCATCCACTCGCCTGCTTTAGGTAAGGCTTTCGCACCTAAAATACTCGCAAGCAATAGGGGCAGTCCCATCCCGAAACCCAGTGTGAACAGCAGTAAAGCACCTTGCCATTGATTTTGGTTTTGTGAAATAAACAATAAGATCCCAGCCAATGGTGCAGTCATGCAAGGTCCAACCAATAACGCTGAAATCATGCCCATGACACTGGCACCAATTAAAGTGCCGCCTTGTTGCATCGACTGCATGCGATCTAGTTGATTGACCCATTTTTGTGGCAGTTTAAGTTCATACAAACCAAACAGGTTTAAAGCAAATACAATAAATAACAGGCTAAATGCAATCAAAGTTGCAGGTTGTTGCAACCAACGTTGAAAGTTGAGTCCAGCCGCCGAAGCAATCAAGCCTAATACGGCATAAACCATGGCCATACTGACCACAAAGGTAAAGGCAATCGCCCATGCTTTCACTCCTTTATTGTCACGGACAATCAATGAGGTGAGAATTGGTAACATGGGTAAAGAACAAGGCGTAAAGGCCAGTAAGATCCCTAAACCCAGAAATAACAAGACACTATATGCCAGTGAGTGTTGCGCCAAGGTCGTGGACCACTTTTGGTCTTGTGCCAGACCTGCTGAATCAGTCGTAGCGGGATCTACAGGAGATAATGCCTCATCTGAGACCGTATCAAATGCTGTGGTCTGAGTATTTAAGGCATTGGCAGAACGGGCAACATCTAAAAAACGTTTTTGTGAATGTGAACCTGTATTTTGGACACTGACCAGACCATCAGCATCGGTCTGAAATTCAATATTTTGCGGTGGATAACAAATCCGATCTTTGGCACAGCCTTGCCAAGTCACACGATAATGTTGAGATGCTTGTGTTGAGATTTCAAATTCGGCTTGCTGATAATAAACTTGGCTATGTCCATAGTTCTCATCATATTGATCAACCGCTTTAGGCAAAGTTAATGGTACTGGCTGATTGCCTTGTTGTACTTCAAATTTGTGTTGATACAAATAATAGTTTGGTTGAATATTCCAATGTAGACGCGCCTGATTGCGCTCGGTCGATTCAACCGAAAAGGCAAATGCATCTTCAGGGCTTAACAACTGCGTGGATACGTTCTCTTGGGCATAGGTCATCGACCCACACAACAACAATAAACTACCAAGGAAGTAACACATCAGTTCGGAACTGTAGCCACCCTGAGTACATTTTTTCATGATGATTTCTCTTCAGTCAGCCCAATGCTCCCGATGAGATATACAGGAATTCACGGGAGATCATGAGAAGATACTTTTGCTTAAAATAAAACCGATACGCCTAAGCCACCATTGTAGCTTCTTGCATCACCATTTAAATCAACCCCAACACTGGCATCGAGCTGCATACGGTTATTCACGGCATAGACCAAACCTGTGCCTAAACCATATTCGTAATCTTGGCTTTCTGCTTTACGGTAAATAAATTCTGAGTATCCAGATAATTTACCCGCGATTTTATAATCAATGGTTGGAATCGCAGTCACGGCCCAATTACTGTTTTGCGCTTCATAACGCATGGTAATCGAGGTGCCGATCAGGTCACTAAACTCATAGGCCACAGCCGAGGTTAAACTATAGATATCATCATGCGCAGTGAACTCATCATTTCCTGTTGCAAGAATTGCTTCAGCCAACAAAGCCATGGTGAGACGATCATCGTGTAGATTAATGGCTTTTTTCAAACCAATGCTGACATCACCTAGACCATTGTGCTCTTTGGTCATGCCTGCACGTTTATGTTGCTGCCAAACTGGACCTTGCCAGCCGAGTTGTAATTCGAGCCCTTTGGCCAAACCTGTACGCAACAACATGTCACCATTGAGGGTGAGCGTTTTCTCTTTTTCACCATCTACGGTTTGTTGTTGATAGCTGACGGTAGGTAAACCTTGTTCCCACGCGAGCTGACCGACAGGTGTAATTCCTGTACCCATGCCAGCGCCAGGACGATCAAAAGAGAAATCGGCCGCAAAAGCAGTGCTCGCCAGCATCGATACAGCAATAAAACTCAATGTTTGACGTTTATTCATCATTATCCCCTTTCTATTCTTTGACTACGCTTAGGCGGTCAGTTCTTTTGACATTTTTGCGCCATTCTTACGCAGTAACTCAAGTGTTTCACGCTCTTCGGATAATGACTCCGACCAGTCAATTTCATCAAAATCACAGTCAAAGAATAGTTGGCTGATTGACGATAAAATCGTTAAGCCTTCTTCATCACGTGTGTTTGGGTCCACTTTTTCATCCAATAACCGTTGTACGACTGGCGCACAAGCTGAACTTGCTGCATCCCAAAGTGGACCATAGAACTCTTCCGCATCCCACAAATGCAAATTCGCTTTTGCCTGAATGAGTGCATCTAAAATATCTAAATAAACTTTAAGCTGTTGTTGTTTTTCAGTTTCAGTGATGGGTTGATTGGCTTCATAAGCCTCACAAATTCTTTCCCACCATACGAATAAACCATCACAAATGACTGAAACTGGCGGACCTTGCTCAGGATCAATAAAATTTGGGTCAAGCCCTTCAGCAAGTAAAGATTGCACTTGGGCTAAATCGAGTTGTTGTATGGCTTGCACCAAGGCCTGTTGCTGATTGCTTAACATGACCAATTCTCACAATATAATATTTAATGTTTCTATTATGCCGAATATCCCGACAGCTTTTTATAAAACGATCTAAAAATCATGTATAAATTTGATACACGCATAAAAAAAGCCCGAAATTGGGCTTTTTTTATGCGTAGATGATTATGCTTCTTTTACATCTAGGTCGAGGTCATCATCTACATATTCAGGTAAGCCACCACGATGATGGTCTTTTTTCTCATATAAATGCTCCAAACTACGTTTTAACTTATCAATCGCACCATGGATAGAAAAATCAATATTTGCAGCTTTATGCGTCACTGCGACAGGTTTCAGACCTGCTGGGCGAGCTTCGATCATACAGCGTTTATCATGATCTCCCGTTTTGTCCCCATTTTCATCACTAAGATGAACCGAAAAATGTGTAATACGCTCACTATAGCGTTGGAATTCTTGCATTAGCTCTGCACGGACATAACCAATTAAACGTTCACTACCTTGAATGTTTTTATCTGTACGGATTTCAATATTCATAAATATCTTCCTCTCTTTTCTATGAGACGTTTTGACTAAACTTATTATCTAGACGCATTTTGAGCATGCCGTCATTCAGTGCAGTTGTATATTCTGATTGTGTAAATACCTGTAGTCCCCTTGCTTTGCATCTGTCGTTTTTCAGTATGTAAGAAGATCTTCTATATTCCCAATATCCGTCCATAATTAAAAATATGCAAGCTGATTTTTTACATTTTTTATTCAGGTTCGCTCGCACTTCACAGATGATTGCAGCATGAATATACGTGCTACAAAAAAAATTAAACAATATCAGGGCGATTGAGTAGAACTCAGTGACTGCGAATATTAAGTAACAATATGTCTTTAAACAGAATGGCAAGGCGATAAACAAATACGTTAATAAACCACCATTTCAGATTGCGCTGCTCTATACAATTCTTTTGAGCATTTGGTCAAATTTGGCTTTATTTTTGCTTATTTCCTTGTATGCTTTACACGCCTTTTTAGGGGGATCTTTTTAATGCAATTTAAGCAACTTGCGGCGACATGTTTATTGGTATCTACAGCAGCGTTTACTCAAGCAAAACCGATTTGGCAAGATTTTAGCCTCACAGGTTTATACGGTGAGAACTACGAAGTTGTGGATGAAAAGCAAACAACCTTAACGGTTGAATATGCGGCAAAAGTAAAATATGCCGATGTGTTTTTCTTTATGGATCGTATGCGTGGTAGCGACGACCATAAAAGCACCTATTTCGAACTTTCTCCACGTTTAAGCTTGGGTGAAATTTCAGGTCAAAAACTTGCACTTGGCCCAATTAAAGATGTGTTGATCTCGACAACATGGGAAAGCAATAGTGATGACTTTTCTAGTTTTGACAACTTCTTATATGGTGTCGGTTTTGACCTAGATCTTCCATATTTTCAATATGCGAACATCAACTTCTACCGTGCCAACAATGAAAACACCACTGATGACTATCAAATGACAATCGTGTATGCATTGCCATTTAAAGTATCGAACGAAGATTTTTTGGTAGATGGTTTCCTCGACTGGTCAACGGCTGAAAAAGATCATGCCAGCGAACTCAACTGGACCACACAATATAAATGGAATGTTGGTAAACACATTTCACCAGACACACGTTTATATCTCGGTGTTGAACACTCGGTTTGGAATAACAAATTTGGTATCAAAGGCAGCGACGAAAATAACGTCAGTGCTTTGATTAAATACCATTTCTAAAGTTTAGATGTGTTAAAAAACAGCAAGGATTTCCTTGCTGTTTTTATGGCTATCGCTCATATTCGTTTGGGTTGATATTTGTTTTTTTAGCATCATCACATCTTCTTTTGTTATTTGATGACTTTCGCCCATGTCCGTAAATGTTCCACTTGTAGCCAACACACTCGCCCCACATTTTCAGATTCGTTTGGCGACTGAAAATGATCTTGAAGAGATTCTTGCGATCTATAATGCGGAGATACTCAGTGGAACTGCCAATTGGAATGACCAAGCCGTTTCGCTATCTGAATATCAACAACGCTTTCAAACCATGCAACAACAGCAATTTCCCATGATTGTGGTACAGGATCTACACCATCAAAAAGTGGCAGGCTATGCCTATTATGCCGAATTTCGCAGTATCAGTGGTTACCGCCAAAGCATTGAACACTCAGTCTTTATTGACCCAAGTTATGCACGTCAAGGTCTTGGTAAAGCATTAATGTTGCAACTGATTCATCTGGCTACGCAACAACACATGCATATTATGGTTGCAGCAATTGATAGCGAAAATACAGGCTCAATCGTGCTACACGAACAACTCGGATTTGTGCAAACAGGCTATATGCCCCAAGTCGGACAAAAGTTTGGACAATGGCGAGATTTGGTTTTAATGCAATTGCAACTTCATCAGCAGCCAGCATAACAATTTCATCACTGCCATCATGATGTATTGCTCGTTAAAATCAAAAGAATGAGATTTTTAAATAAAGACAAAATATGATGAAAACATCACCAGTATATGTAGCGATTGCCAGTATTTTCGCAGCGACAACAAGTTTCGCTGCATCCTCTTTTGAACAAGAGCTACAACAAGGCTGTGCCAAAGTAAAACAATATGCCCAAGCGGGCAAAAAGTTCTACGATCAGAAGCAATACGCAAAAGCTGTGAAACAATTTGAAGATCAAGCGGCATGGGCGCATTTCTGTCAACTGAATGCAGAAGAAAGTGGCATTCGAATGACGGATCGAGACATTGAAATCGCCAATAATAATGTTGGTCTTAGCTACGCTAAACTCGGCAAACCGCAATGGGCAAGCGTTTGGTTCTTGCGTAATAAAGATACTAAAACCAGCCAATATAATTTAAAACAACTGCCTAAACCGCAAATCTCCAAAGACCTACAAGGGAGCTATGTACGGGCCAATGGCTTTGGACAATGGGACTACATCACCGTCAAAAAACAACAGAATCGGTATCTGATTGACTTTGAAGGCTACTATTTCGGACTTCGAGGGCTGATTTATGGTCCAAATCTAGGGTCATTCGATACCACGATGCCGATCACTGCAAAACAAGCGAACTATCGTTATGAGGATTGTTTGATTCAACTTCAATTTTCAAATGATCCCAAGCATGGTCAGAAAATTAAGGTCGAACAGAACAATGCTGGCTCATCATGTGGTTTTGGACATAATGTCTATGCAGGGGGTACGTTTTATAAAGTTGAGAATAAATAAGTAACCTGAGTTCGATATAAAATTCTCGATGAAATATGATACTCAGAAAAGTCATCCGCAACTGTTTGAGGCAGGACTCCGTTAATAAAGTATTGTTTCTGCGATTCGTTAAGTTAGTTGATGGTAGTCAACGAGTTTTGCGGTGAGCAGCGATAGCTGCGCAAGATGGTTGCCCTTGCGGAGCTTCGCTCCTCATGCCAAAACAAAAGTAGGTCGAGCCTGAGCAAGCCAAAGCGATTAAAGCTTTGGCGAGGCACAAGACGAAGTGGCTTATCCTGAAATTGGATGAGAACTCGATAAGATTCCACCAAAATATTTATCAATAAGTTAGAGAGACATTTAAGTTGAACTCAGGCGAAGTAAAAAGCCTCTTTCGAGGCTTTCATCAAATCGCGACCAACTCTCGAATCCCCTTCTCAGGCATATCCTCACCTCGCCCTTGTGCAATCACCTGCCCACGTGCCATCACTGTATAATTATCGGCAAGCTCCTCAGCAAAATCATAAAACTGCTCCACCAACACAATTGCCATTTCACCTTGATCAGCCAATTTACGGATCACTCGACCAATATCTTTAATAATCGAGGGTTGAATGCCTTCGGTTGGCTCATCCAAGATCAAGACCCGAGGTTCAGATGCCAAGGCTCTGGCAATCGCCAATTGCTGTTGCTGACCACCCGATAAGTCTCCACCACGACGATATTTCATCTCATCCAGCACAGGAAAAATCTCATATAAATGACTGGGCACTTTTCGGGTCTTTGCCCCTGAAAACTTTGCCATGCCAATCAAGATATTTTCCTCAACCGTTAAGGTCGAAAAAATATCACGACCTTGTGGTACATAGGCCAAACCAGCACGAACCCGTTGTTCAGGAGACATCTTGGCAATATCTTTGCCATCTAACAGAATTTGTCCTGATTTAATCGGCAGAATCCCCATCAGACATTTCAATAGGGTGGTTTTGCCCACACCATTGCGCCCCAACACCACGCTACACTCACCGACAGGTGCTTGAAACGACACATCACGCAGAATATGACTACCACCATAGAACTGGTTAATTTCTTTCACTTCTAACATCAGTGTCTCCCTAGCGTCCCAAATACTTTTCAATCACATCTTCATTAGACTGAACCTCAGCCAAGGTTCCCTCAGCTAAGATCGCTCCTTGCGCCAACACTGTGACTTTTTCACTGATGGTGTCAATGAAACTCATGTCATGTTCCACCACCACCAACGTATGGTTTTTCTTCAGTTCCAGACACAGTTCTGCCGTGCGCTCAGTTTCTGCATCGGTCATGCCAGCTACAGGTTCATCCAGCAAGATCAGTTTTGGGCGCTGCATCAGCAACATACCAATTTCTAGCCACTGCTTTTGTCCATGTGACAATAAACCTGCTGGCTTATGGATAAATTCTTGAAGACGGATTTGCTCCAGTGTTTCCTCTAATGCCAGTTGTGCTTCAGGATCTAAACGACTAAACAAACTTTTCTTCACCCGCTTATCGCGTGGTGCAGCTAACAGTAAATTTTCCAGCACAGTAAAATTTTCAAATACAGTGGGCTTTTGGAATTTGCGTCCAATCCCCGCTTCTGCAATCTGTTCTGTACCCATTTTGGCTAAATCATAGTTCTGTCCAAAAAAGGCTGTACCTGTGGTCGGTCTGGTTTTTCCCGTAATCACATCCATCAAAGTGGTTTTTCCCGCTCCATTTGGCCCAATGATGCAACGCAATTCTCCCTCAGCAATATAAAGCGATAAATCATTCAATGCGCGGAAGGAATCAAACCAAACACTGACATTTTCTAAGTACAGCGCAATACCATGACTAAAATCTGCACCCTGTGTTTTGGTACGTCCATAGCCTTCGCCAAGCTGACCGTCATGTTGCGCTGAATTGGTGCTAACATCATTCATTTAGTTGCGCTCCTTTTTAAAGCGGTCAAATAAACCAATCACCCCTTTGGGTAAGAACAAAGTCACCACAATGAACAATGCGCCTAAGATCAATAACCATGCTTCAGGTGCAGCCACAGTAAAATAAGTTTTTACCGCATTGATGAGACCTGCACCCAAAATTGGACCAATCAAGGTACCTCGCCCACCTGCGGCGACCCACACTGCCATTTCAATCGAATTGACAGGATTCATTTCACTTGGGTTAATAATGCCGACTTGCGGTACATAGAGTGCACCTGCAATGCCTGCAATTACTGCCGAAAGTACCCATGCCGAGAGCTTGTACCACAAGGTTCGATAGCCCAAATACTGCAACCGATTTTCACTGTCACGAATCGCACCAAGAACTCGACCATAAGGACGGTTCATCAGTTGACGTAAACCGAGAAAGCACAACATCAACACCAATGCTGTGGTAAAACAAAGCGTCGCGCGCATCGGTGCAGAAGTAATGTCAAAACCAAGGAGTGTTTTAAAACCTGTAAAACCGTTGTTACCGCCAAAACCTGTTTCATTGCGGAAAAATAGCAAGGCCGCAGCAAAGGTCATGGCTTGGGTAATAATCGAAAAATACACGCCTTTGATCTTGGAACGGAATGCAAAGAAACCAAAAATAAAGGCCACAAGACCTGGGATCAGGATCACCAAGGCCATTGCCCAGATAAAATAGTCGGTTCCTGCCCAATACCACGGTAATTCTGTCCAACTGAGGAAGCGCATGAAATCAGGCAGACCATCTCCTGCCGATTGACGCATAAGATACATACCAAAGGCATACCCCCCCAACGCAAAGTACAGACCATGCCCCAAGCTTAAAATACCTGCATAACCCCATACCAAATCCAGTGCCAATGCCACCAAAGCCAAACACATAATCTTACCAATCAAGGTAATCCAATAAGCAGATAGGTAAAATGCAGAATCTGATGGCAATAGATGCAACCAAGGTAGCGTCAATAAGATGCCAAAACATAAGCCAATAGCGACTGCGCTATAGGGTTTATCTGCAAATAAAGAAGTGATTTTCATTGGCTTACTCCACAAAACGGCCTTTGATGGCAAATAAACCTTGTGGACGTTTTTGGATAAACAAAATCACAAGTACCAGTAGAATAATTTTTGCCAATACAGCACCCATGCCAATTTCCAGCATCGTACCGCTGATACCTAGACCCAGTGCCGCCAAGACAGCGCCCCACACTTGTCCAACACCACCCACCACCACCACAAGGAAGGCATCAATAATGTAGTTTTGTCCAAGATCAGGTCCAACATTGCCGACTTGTGCCAATGCGCAACCTGCAAGTCCAGCCAAACCAGAACCCAGACCAAATGCCATCATGTCAATACGAGCTGAACGAATACCCACGGCACGCGCCATTTGACGGTTTTGCGTCACGGCACGCACGAACAAACCAAAACGGGTTTTATTAAGTAAGAAAACCAGAAGCAGCAAGACTGCAATGGTAAATGCGATAATCGCGATACGGTTATACGGCAGCATCAAACTGGGCGTCAGTGCAATACCACCACTCAGCCATGCGACATTAGAGACTTCAACATTTTGTGCCCCAAAGATCATGCGAACCAGTTGCATCAAGATCAAACTCACACCAAAAGTCGCCAGCAACGTTTCAAGTTGACGACCATACAAAGGACGAATCACAGTACGTTCAATCAACATACCGATTAAGGCACTGACCACAAAAGCAGCAGGGATCGCTGCCAATAAATACCAATCGACTAAACCCACAAAATGGGTTTTAAAGAAACTTTGCACCACATAGGTGGTATAAGCGCCGATCATGATCAGCTCACCATGTGCCATATTAATCACACCGAGCAGACCATAAGTAATTGCCAATCCTAATGCCGCGAGCAGTAAAATGCTGGCGGTACTCAACCCTGAAAATACATGCCCTGACCACTCACTGGCCTGAATGCGTGTTTTAATCTTGCTCTTGGCATCAACCAAAGCAATATGCAATTCTTGATTATTGATAGGTTGTGTTAGACGTTGTTCAATCGAAGCCAATACATCAGGACGATTCGATGCAGCCAATACACTGACCGCTGCAATTTGTACAAACACGTCAGGATCATTAAACTCTAATCGTGCTTTTAACTGCGCTAATCTGGCTTTCACTTTATTATTCTGTTCAGCCAAATACAGTTGTTTGACCATGCTCAAATCAATTTCAGCCAGATTATTTTCCAGAATATCAACCGCAACCAAGCGTTGTGACGCATCTTCAGAATCGAGTTTGACTTTTGCTTGCCCAAAATTGAGCGCCTTGCGTAAAGTATTGACCAAAGTAACTTGAGATAAATCGGCAGGCCAATCTTCCAATACCTGTTTGGCAGGGTAACTCAGTAAAGTCTCATCATTTTGTAGAATGTAAGTCTGTCCTGCACCATCGGTATACAACTCATTTTGGTCAATATACGCAACTAACTGATCAAGCTGCTCAATACTGGCTGGCCACTGATTTAACATGGCGCGACGTGTGGCAAAATCTGCTTTTACAAAGCGTTGAATAGCATCTTGAGCAGTGGTAGGTGTTACGATCGGAGCTACTGTTGCCGACGTATTTTGCTCTGCCCAAGCAACGCCGCAAAAAAACTGTGCCATGACGCAGAGCATTGCTAAAACATAGTGTTTCGCCATATGACCCCCCTTGATTAAATCTCGAGTTAGATGATTGAAGCAAAAAATGAAAAGGCCTACTGTCGAAGACAGCAGGCTCTAAAAAATGATTATTTCGGGATATACGGACTCCAAGGCTCAGCTTGGATGGTTTCAGGCGTTTTATAGACCACATCAAATTGTCCATCGGCACGAATTTCGCCAATCATGACGGGTTTATGTAAATGGTGATTACTGGCATCCATTTTTAAGGTATAGCCCGATGGTGCTGCAAAGGTCTGACCTGCCATGGCCTCGCGGACTTTATCTACGTCGGTAGAACCCGCTTTTTCAACGGCTTGTTTCCACATATTGATGCCCACATAAGTGGCTTCCATTGGATCATTGGTCACGACTTTATCCGCATTTGGCAATTTATATTCCACAGCGAATTGTTTGAATTTATTTACGAATTCAGTATTTTTCGGATTTTTCACCGACATGAAATAATTCCAAGCCGCCAAATGCCCCACCAATGGTTTGGTGTCAATCCCACGCAATTCTTCCTCACCCACAGAGAAAGCCATCACAGGAAGATCGGATGCCTTGATGCCTTGGTTGCCCAACTCCCGATAGAACGGAACGTTTGAATCACCATTAATGGTAGAGATCACAGCCGTTTTTTTACCTGCCGAGAATCGTTTAATATTGGAAACAATGGTTTGATAATTGCTGTGACCAAATGGAGTGTACTCTTCCATGATGTCTGCATCAGCAATACCTTTCGACTTCAAGAACGCACGTAGAATTTTATTGGTGGTACGTGGGTAGACATAGTCCGTACCGAGTAAGACAAAGCGTTCAGCCTTACCGCCCTCATCACTCATTAAATATTCCACCGCAGGAATGGCTTGCTGGTTCGGTGCTGCACCCGTATAAAAAATATTCTTAGATTGTTCCTGCCCTTCATATTGCACAGGGTAGAACATTAAACCATTCAATTCTTCCACCACAGGGAGAACCGACTTACGTGATACTGAGGTCCAGCTTCCAAAAATCACAGCAACCTTGTCTTGGGTAATCAACTGACGAGCACGTTCAGCGAACAACGGCCAATCTGATGCAGGATCAACCACCACAGGTTCTAACTTTTTACCCAATACCCCACCATTGGCATTGATTTCATTAATGGTCATCAATGCCGTATCTTTCAGCGAAGTTTCAGAAATCGCCATCGTGCCTGAGAGTGAATGCAAAATACCGACTTTAATGGTTTCACCATCGGCAGGTGCGGCTTTGGTTTCAGTTTTGGTTTGTTCTGTTTTTTCCGCTGGCTTTGAACAGCCAACCAAACCCATCCCCATCATGGCAGCCATAAGCATAGAAATCGGCATTAATTTTTGTTGCATCTTTTTTCTCCACATTTTGGTCTTGTGATATTGACTGAGTGGAGTTATTCAATTTTTATGCCAACACAACAATTATTTGTTTTTTATATATTTTTTATTATACAGCTCAATAAAACTTCCATCTTGTATACAACATTGCATACAAAAAATACGCTGCGACCTAAAATGATGCATTTTTATGCTGTATATAAAAAGCCAAGCATAATGCTTGGCCTCAATGAATCTCTGATTGCTCAATTTGAGCTGAAATCTTAAACTACAATATCCGCTAAGTTGCCCTTTTGCTCTAACCAATGTTTACGATCGGCTGAACGTTTTTTCGCCAGCAATTTATCCAACAAACTTGCAGTGAAATGAGCATCATCCAAATCTAACTGTACTAAACGACGCGTATCAGGATCCATGGTGGTTTCACGAAGCTGGCTGGCATTCATCTCACCCAACCCTTTAAATCGGGTAATTTGTGGATTTTTATTGCCCTTGACCTTATTTAAGATCGCTTCAAGCTCCTCATCATCGAGGGCATAATGCACATCTTTTCCAATATCAATACGATATAAAGGTGGCATCGCAACAAACAAATGACCCTCTTCCACCAAAGTTGGAAAATGTTTCACAAATAATGCACACAATAAGGTCGCAATATGTAAACCATCCGAGTCTGCATCGGCCAAAATACAAACTTTGCCATAGCGCAGTTCTGACAGATCATCGCTACCCGGATCAACCCCAATCGCTATGGCAATATCATGCACTTCTTGCGAGGCTAACACCTCATCCGAAGACACTTCCCAAGTATTTAAGATTTTTCCTCGAATCGGCATAATCGCCTGAAAGTTTTTATCCCGCGCTTGCTTGGCACTTCCACCAGCAGAATCCCCTTCGACAATAAACAGTTCACTATCTTCACGGGTCAACCCAACACAATCTGCTAATTTCCCCGGCAATGCAGGACCTGCAACAATCTTCTTACGCTCAACCTTTTTTGCTGCTTTTAAACGACGTCCAGCTTTCGCAATCGCCATCTCTGCCAATTGCGTTGCAATCTCAGCATGTTGATTGAGCCATAACGAAAATGCATCTTTGGCAATATTCAAAACGATATTAGAAGCTTCACGGCTGGATAAACGTTCCTTGGTCTGTCCTGAAAATTGTGGTTCTTGGAATTTCAACGATAAAATGAAATTCACCCCATCCCAAACATCTTCGGCAGAGAGTTTTACATTGCGTGGCAATAAATTGCGTAACTCACAGAACTCACGCAATGCCTCGGTCACACCCGAACGCAAACCATTAACATGTGTTCCACCTTGCGCAGTTGGAATCAAGTTGACATAACTTTCTTGAATTTGTTCGCCACCATCTACATTCCAACAAATCGCCAACTCACATGCTGCACGATCTGCTTTTCCACTACTCACAAATGCAGGCTCAGGCAAAATCTCACGATCTTGCAATTCATCCATCAAATAATCGACTAAGCCATTTTCAAACTGCCATTCAATACGTTCGTTATTAATTTTATCGTCGTAAATGATTTTTAAGCCTGCCGCTAAAACAGCCTTGGCTTTTAAATTATGTTTTAACGCTTTTAATGCAAACTTCGGACTATCAAAATATTTTGCTTCAGGCCAGAAACGAACGGTGGTTCCTGTGGCACGTTTTGCAACCTTGCCCTCTAATACAGATAATGGCGCCACAGGCTCGCCCTGCTCAAACGCCATTTGATACAAATTTCCATGGCGTTGTACCGCAACCTCAACGCGTGTTGACAAGGCATTTACCACTGAAATCCCAACACCGTGTAAACCACCTGAAAATTGATAGTTATCTGTGCTGAACTTACCGCCTGCGTGTAGCTTGGTTAAAATAATTTCAATACCACTTTGACCATATTCGGGATGAATATCGACAGGCATACCCCGTCCATTATCCTCGACAGACAGCGACCCATCTTCATAAACCGTGACATAAACTTGATTGGCATGTCCTGCAAGTGCTTCATCGACAGCATTATCAATCACCTCTTGTGCCAAATGGTTAGGCCGTGTGGTGTCGGTATACATGCCTGGACGACGACGAACAGGATCTAAACCAGAAAGAACTTCAAGAGATTGTGCGGTGTATTGTGTCACTTGGTCTGACTTCCTTATTGAATCGCTGCCGATAGAAATTCGATTACTAACGCTAATCTTTCTTCAAAATCATCCATTGCATGACTGCCACCAGTATCAGTGAAAATCAAAGCGGATGGTTGTGCTGCACTATAATAACGTTGTGCCTGATGATAATCCAAGACTTCATCGCCTTGTTGCAATAGCACTAAAATTTTGTCGGCATTTTTTAGCTCTACTTCAGCAATGGATTGTAATTGTTGCAAGTGTTCAGCATTGAGTGTCCATGACTCGGTGATTTTGAGGGGGATTTGATCAATACCGAATAACGTTTGAAATAGCTGCCATGGTTGCATAGCCGGATTGATCAATACAGCAGGACAAGCATACTTGGCGACAAAATACGTCGCATAAAACCCACCCAGACTACTTCCGACCAAAACCACTTGTTCACGTGGTTGAGTTTCAATGAGCTGAGAAACCTGCTGAAGGACTTGCTCAGGAGACTGGTTCAAATCTGGCAAATGTACTTGAATATGATCGTAACTTGCACAGTATTGTCTCAATTGTTGCCCCTTTTTTGACATGGGGCCACTACGAAAACCATGTAAATAGATAATTTGCATATGCACCCAAATAGACACCAGCTTGACAGATAGTTAAATAAATCACATTATTAATCATAATTGATAAACAAATAACAATATAATTTGCAGATAACCCTGAAATTGTCCGACACAAAAAACGATTCTCCGCGCCGTTCATCAGTATTCTAAAAAAAATACGGATGAAACAACAAAAGATATAAGCGTTTGTTGTAGTTTATCTAAACAGTGTAAGGTTAATAAATTCAACCCTTCGGTATATATCAAGGATGAGGAAATCAATATGCCAAGTTTAACACCTCTGCATGAAACCTACTGTAAGTGGGACAGTACCCCTCCCAGTCAGGCAGATGCTTTGGAAGGTTTGGCACAGCTCGTCAGTACCAGTTTGAGTGGGGTACACGAATTGATGCAATTGGTACAAACTGAAGTGTTACGGACAACGCTCGGTTTAAGTGCACAAAAAGCCAAAAATTTACAAAAAAATCCACAGTTGCAGAAACTCTACCAATTTTCTTATGTCGCCATTCAAAAATATGGCCGTAGTTTTCTTGCACCAAACTTGCGCAAAGTGGTTGAGAAATTTCCTGCTCTACATGATAAGCCTCTCAGCCCATCTCTACATTTTGCAGTGGGTGCACTGAATGGGATCTTTGGCGATTTTTTCTTGAAGCAACATAATCCAATGGCTTTGCCAATGGTGCTTTATGATCACTATGGATCATTACAACAAGGTGAACTCACAGGTCGTGTGGTGATTTTGGCGCATGGTTTATGCATGAACCATTTAACGTGGTCAAACCAGCGTTATGGCGGTATTGGGGAACGATTACTGGCGCAGCGTGATAATAACACCATGTTGTATCTCAACTACAATACTGGACGTCGTATTTCCGCTAATGGTCGTAGTTTTGCCAGCGTACTCGAAGATTTAATCCAACGTAATCCACGCATTACCAGTATTGATTTGATTGGCCATAGTATGGGGGGGTTGGTTTCTCGTAGTGCTTTGTTCTACGGCAAACAAGATCTCTGTCAATGGGTACACATGGTTGAAAACTTGGTATGTATTGGTTCTCCGCATCATGGTGCAGCACTGGAACGCTTTGGTTTTATTTTACAAGACAAACTTGGTGCATTCCCCTTCATTAACCTTATCGGCCAATTGGTCAATATTCGCAGTAACGGTATTTTAGACCTTCGTCATGGCAGTGTTCGTGATGATGATTGGGAACATAATGATGCACGTATTGGTTTTGCAGATGACAATCGTAAACCTGCGCCTTTACCCTCACATATCAATACCTTCTTAATTGCAGGGACGTTAGAGTTTGAAAAATTACGAACCAAAGCACTCACTGTGATCGGTGATTATTTGGTCAGTGTAAAGAGTGCGTTAGGCGAACATCCAAACCCTCGTTTTCAGCTTAAATTACCCGATACGCATAAAGCGGTGTTCTATGGGTTGAACCATTTTGAGATTCAATATCACTCTAGTGTAGCGGAACAAATCACCCGTTGGCTCTATCCTGATGTCAGTGATAAAGTTGAACAAGGGGTTCAAACACATCTCATTAATGTACCAAATAACTATACCTTTGATGATTTAGAAGGAATTGTTGAGACCTAAATAAAATGATCGGCTATTAATTTACTAATTGCCGATCATTTATTTTTTTAAATTAATAAATATATCTGATCTTATAAGTTTTATTTATCGCTACCTACTTCAACAAAATTCATTGTCTCAGAATCCAATTTATATTGTTTTTCTTCAATATAATTTTTATCAAGATCAATTTTATTTGTACAAACCTTTCGAGTGTTTAATGAAAAATCCTCATGTATTACAAAATCTTGTTTACACTCTCCATGATATGGAATATCTGAAATTTTTCTAAAGTCAATCATTTCCATTTCGGAATCATAGTCAATTAATTCTGAAAAATTAAACCGATGTGTACCCACATAATACCCTCTATCAATACTCTTATACACTCCATCTTCTATCTTCGCCTTAAGTAAGGTCATTGTTTGTGCAAAACCATCCCCCTCCATATCCATATTTTGTAGCATCAATATATATACATAGTCTTGGTTAACAGGGAAATAACCTATAATCCTTGCAAAAGAATGTGACTCTGGAGCTAAATACTCTTTATTATCAATAACAAAATTTAAATTATCTAAATCATACCAACCATTCTTAAGCTTAGATAAACTTGAAAAGTCCTGACTTGAAATTGGTGGTTTTAAGCAAGGTATATTTTCGAGATCTTTCTTATCTTCAGAGAAATTTATTTTACATACATCTTTCGTTTGATTAAATACATCATTATCACTACAACCTAGTAAAAATATAAAGCTAATCATCATCAAAATAAATTTTAACATTTCATATATCCTCTGTTTGGGGAGAAAAGCCCTGTAAATGAACATGATGGTGATGATGTCTATTATTATTTTGATGAACACTATGCTTATGCTGGCTTATTAAATATAGTAATACCTGATATTTTTATTTCCTACTACGCATATAGTGAAATATTTTCAATATATTAACCAGTGAAAACATATACAATCAAACACAACCTGAATATACAACCTCAGAAGTCCCAATACTTATTTCCACGATTAAATTATTAACAATATTATACTTAACACCATACTCTTTTTTTAAAGAACTCCAGACCACAACAAAATATTGATTTGACACATCTGGATCATCATTCTCTATTTTATCAAAAAAATTTCCATCTATTTTTTCATAAATAACTTTTTCATTATCTCCTACAGAAATACCATAATAATCAGTCGTAAATGGAATTGTTGACTCTATAGCTGCAACCTTATTATTTACAACTTTTACATCAGGTTCACTTTCCGACCACTCACCAGTTTTAGAAACATAATAACAACTCTCATCTGGAACATAGCTTTCTTCAATTCTTATTAAATATGGATTATTTTTAATATTTGAACCAAGCTCAACACTCCCCCAACTTTTTTCTTTAAAGACTATAGGCTGTATTTCACCCTCACTTATCTTAATAGAATTAACTTGCTGAACAGCATTATCACAAGAAAATAAAAAAACCACAAAACAAAGAACAAAAATATATTTAAAACTTCTCATATCCACCCCTCAAATATCTTCAACCAAATAATTATGTTCACCAATATGTAAATGATGATAATGATTTGGAGCAAATGATGTACCAGCTATCATAGCTACTTTACGTTTATTGTCCATTGAGTCTTGAGTATAAAATGTTCTAAAACCAAATATTCTAAATCTTTCAGTCAACATTGTGTTAGCTTGCATATCAAATGAAGAATATGTAGTCCAAATTGCTCCATTCCTATGAGCATTATTTTTAGCTAAATATCTAAAATCACAGGCCTCACCATTCCGATGAGTTTTACTTGGGAGCTTAGAGCTTCCATCTCGAAGGCTTCCCCCTGTACTTGGGTATTCCTGATAACCTAAACTCATAAATGTACCAAGTATTGCTGCTAAAGTGACCCCATTGAGATAATATCTAACATCACTAGAAACATACCATTTATATCCAATCCCATCTTTTTTATAATATCCATGCTTAGTAAAATCTATTAAATAACAATTTCCTGCAATAATCGAATTACCCGATTTTCTCATAGGAGCCTTAATAAATTCCGACTTCCCCAAATTATGAGCACCACCCTTCTGATCATAGTAAATAAACTCAGCAAAGCCTGTTGCTGCTTTATTCTCTCTTCTAATCTTTCCATTATGATAAATATGATATCGAGTAGTATCACTGGTCACAGGAGCTTGGTTGCCCACTGTCGTTAATGGTTTCCCCCCATTTTGGGTATAGCTATTATCTTGTTTGGCCTGTTTTTTTCTATCGGCTTCCGTCTTAGCTTTCTCCGCTTCTTCTTTGGCTTTTTGCTCACTCTTTGCTTGTGCTTCTTTTTGCTGTTGTTGTAATCGGGCACTTTCAGCTTGTTGTTCTTTTTTACGTTGTTCATCCGCAGTTTCATACAATTTTGAAGCTTTTACAGCACTTGCATTTACCGTAAACCCTTTCATCGCCACGGTCTTTTCAACTCTGCTTAAAATCAGACTTTTACCTTTTATTCCAAAACCGAAAACAAAACCTGTGAGCATTCGTACATTGATCACGCCTGATGCATTGGTTCTTTTTGGAATTTCTCGCCCTCTATAAAAAATACTAAATAGTGTATTGGCTACGTTCTTACCCTCTTGTGTAACCGTAATATTAAAACTATGTACTGGCAATTTCACTTTAACAGTTTGGTTGTTTAACGCTGAACTCACTTTAAAATGATGAATCACCTGTTTCTGCCCATCACCATCTACAGAGACTTCAATATCTTGTCCCTCTTCCGCAACAACGCCTTTTCTTATACCATTGTTGTCTGCGGTATGTTTTTTAATATTTCCTTTATAGGTAAGGAAAAAATTCATATTCGGAATAGGTTTACCTGAGTCACCTTCCACGATTTGAACGTTGAAATGAATATCTTTTAATACGGGCGTTGAATCCACCGCTGAAGATGGTGGAACTTGCTCATTCCTCACTTCTTGCGGAGTCTTATTGGTTTGTGGTTTTGGTTGAGGCGTACTTTCTGCTTCTAAAGTCGCTGGATAACTTGAAATGCTGAAATCACTTAAGGTCGCTTTCTGCTTCTCATTTGCTTTTTGGATAATGCTATTTGATGTTTTTCCATCAGCAACGATTTTGATTTCAGTATTTGGATGACGCACAGTCACAGGGAGATTGCCCTGCTCATCACTTTTTACCCTTACTCTCGTTTCACCAGATACATATTTCCCATCATAACGCGAAACCAATACAACTTCTTTATTCGCTAAAGCATTTTTCTCTGAGTCAGTTAAGCTTATATAAATCTTTCTTTTGCAACAGTTTTCTAAATCAAAATGATTAAACATTTCGATATATTTACTGATATGGACACCATTTCCATCAGATTCTTTGTATTTACCTTTAAAACCGTTTACACCAAAAAATGAACCTAACCCACCGTCTCCAACTAAATGCGCACCTGCAATAGCACCAGACTCAGTAATTTCTACGCCGTTAATAGTTTTTCCATAGAATTCGTTAAAATTACGATTGCGTAATCGATTACACAAAAGATCGATCCATTCATGAATAGCCTGAAGTTGCTTATCTGGAGAATTTAAAAATTGAGATAAGTTATTGACCCCAGCTTTACCCGTCCACGCTCCAGTCCAATCATTGGCTTTTGTTTTATCTGTATTATTATCCCAATGCTTATAATAGCCCAAGTCTATCAATGCAGCTTCACCGAACTGGAATAACCCAATATATCCTTTATCATTCTTCTTTGCTGCAGAAAATACATTTCTCCTAGCATTCAAAGGCTGCCTTAAATCGGAAGATGATTCTTTATAACTTACAGCCTGAATAAACCCAGCTCGATTAAAATCAAACTCAATAATATCATTATCTGAAAATTTAATTGTCTTTTTCATTATTTAAACCAATCAGCAATCTGATACTTATAAATATTTTTAATATTCGTTTCTTTTAAGATATAGCTATTTAAGACGGATATGAGATCAGAATCACTCCCCGCCTTCGCACATGATAAATTTACATCGAGAACATCTTTATCTGTATATCCACTATCACTAATTTTAGTTCTATCTATTTCTCTAGAGTATAAAAATGCAGCATTATCATTAAAAACCATAATAAGATCCGTTTTATTATGCTTCATATCCGCCCAGTAAATGTAATAATTATTATTCTTATATTTAATATGACTACATATCCCTGCAGACATCCAATTATTATTTTTAAGATTAAAACCTATATTCTCCACCACTTTTTTACCATGCGGATTAAAGTTATCCTCCCATACATGCGGACATTGAGTATCTTTTAGCAACTCAAATTGAACTACTGGCTCATTCCAATATTTTAAACATTGTTTAGAACTCTCTGCATATAAGCTCACGCTTTGCGATAGAAGCAATGAGCCTATAAATACTTGCACTATTTTCATTTCTTAATCCCCACACCCAAATTTCTTAAAATCCTGCTCTAAGTTCGACTCATCTGTAGCATCTTCTTGAACATGTTCACAATCATCATGATGATGTTCATCGCCACCGCAACAAGCCTCATCTGAACTGTGATTTTCGAGCACAGGCTCTTCTACCAATAACAACTTATCTGCACTTTCTTTGTCTTTTCCGAGTAAAACAACTTCGATTTGATCCGGGTTATCGCTAAAGATTCTTTGCGTTCTCGCCCCCTCATCAAGCACCCCGACATATTCTGTTTTCTTGGCGCGATTAATCACTTTATAAAGAAAACCTTCTTGTATAAGTTCAGGTGAAACCAAACCACTAAAATCAAAGCGGCGGCTATAAATCCCACTCTCAGGCATTTTAGGCAGTTCTGTATTGACAACTGCACCACTCTCAAAGACATGCTGCCCTGCTTTAACCTTAAAATTTCCGCCAGTATTTACAAATACCCCATCCTTATTGATCTTAAGCTGCGAGCCACCTGCTTTTAGGTCAATTTCGACGGGACTGGTGATCTCGATCTTTTCCTCTGTCGATATAATCTTGACCACCCGACGAGCGATTGCCTCAATCATGTCATCCTGTGCCTGTAACTCCACTTTTCCTTTGGCTGCATATGCCCGTATTCCTTTTTGGGCTGCAAACAAGCTGATTTTGTCTTGCGCATGGCCAATAATATTTTTCTGGGCACTTAAATTGATGGAACCACTGGCACTTTCTGCAATGTCTTGTGAAGCTTGTAAAATAATATTCTCAGGTGTGGTCAGCGCGATCCCATTCGGTGAGGCCAATAGCATTAATGCTTGTCTAAAGATTTTGCCTTGTACTTGTTGTTTGCTGTCCTGACTCTGTTCCAAGTCTTGGGTATAATTTTCCATAAAGCCTTGCAAAGAACCCAATGCCTGTAATGGACTGACCTTTAAACTGCTGCCTTTACTAAAAGTGCCGCAGCTACTCATCAAATCAAAATCTTTTATATCGACGTTAGCGAGGACTTGTCCAACTTCTTTTAGACTTTCAAATGGGTTGTGTTGAATCTTGTCTTTCAGATTTGCCAGTTGTCCTTTAACAATATCTGCGCCATGTTCTTCCACGTTTTCGATAAACGTTTTCAGGTTCTCTAGCGCATCTTTTGCATCTGCAAAAAATGCATTGAATTCATCAACAATGGCTGTGCTATTTCCGCCTAGTGCACCGATATCCCCAATAAAACCACCACAATCTTTTAAAGCATTCAGTGGGTTATTTTGCATCTCATTTTTAAAAAGATTTACGGTATTGTTTAACGCCTGTCCTTTGGTTTTTAACTCTAACGACTGGATAAACTTGGGTAAACGCTCAATAACATTGAGGGCATCGGCTTGTTGTTTGAGCGCAATGTCACTCAGCATTTTCATGCTCTCAAAACCTTGTGTCAGCAATGATTGCGCTTGAGCTGCTTCCAAGTGATCTGCAATCGCCTGTTCTTGGGCATAGGTACTGATCAGCATGCCTTTACCTGCGCGTACTGCGCCCCAAGCATCCGTTCTAAGTTCAAAACCCTCACCACGTGCTGCACTCTGTGCTTGTTCTTTTGGATGGCTTAAATGCCCTAAGTTGAGTTGAGTCGCGGCATGACTGCTTTGTAGTTGGGTGCTAATCTGTCCCGTTGTATCGTCAAATCTGAGTTGGTTAAATCCGCGCCCATCAACTTCTTGACTGCGAATACCGCTAAGCTTTTTGGTATCAGGAAGTTGCCCTTTGATATCAAATTTGGTGGGGGAACGCTGCGCTTCATGGATGCGTCCCGTCACAAAGGGGCGATCAATGTTGCCATCAAAGAAATCAATCACAACGATCTCGCCTATTCTTGGTAAGAATCGTGCACCATAACCTTCACCCGCCCATGGTGTCAGAACATCCACCCAAGCGGAGTCCGTATCATTGTCATTGCTGCCAGCACCACCATCATGACCATGATCATCGGCTCGGGTAAATAAAAAGCGGACTTTGATCCGTCCCCACTCATCCACATGAATGGTTTCACCTGCTGGGCCTACCACTTTTGCCCGTTGAGGATATGCAATGGGGCGCTGTTGTAGCGAAAGATAGTCAGGAACGGTCGGAATATGACGACGTTGCAATGTGAGTTGATTGCCTTGACGTTCTTCTGCGGCTGGGTAACTCAGCAGATGAGGCTGCCAATGGCTGTGTTGTAGCAGTTGCTTAACTTGTTGGTTCAACTCTTTGGGCAGGTTATTTTGGTTATAGAACTGCTTCGCTGTAATCAGGAAGTTTCTATCTGCACTGGCATGCTGGTCGATTTCTGGATGTTGTTTGAGTTCAAACCAGTACCCCACATGTGCGTCACGAACCGTCGTATTTGCAATGAATTGTTTTGCCTGTGCGCTGTGGTAATTGCTCAGGTGTTCATTCATACGTTCGATTTGATGGTTTCCTGAGGTGCTTGCACCATCTTCACCATTGAGGTCTTGTATCCATGCAGGGGTGAAGTGCCATGCATCCTCTAGCCCTAGACTGGCATTGTCATAGTGATCACTGTGACCGTGCGTACTTTGGACGCTGCCAGCGCCATCTTCTTGATCAAGCGCATCCGCTTGCCAGCGTTGAATATGTACTGTTGTAGGTTGTAAGCTACGTTCTGCAACCAAACTGGTCATGCTGTCGTATTGCTCGGTGGCGCTGCTGCGATGGTAACGAATATTTCGACGCTCAAGCGCTTGGTAGTGGTTATTGTCATCAATCAATCGGAGTTTCTGCGCTTGGATCGGGGTCGCACTGAATGGAACAAGATGTTGTGCTTCATCAATCAAGCTATTGATCGATTCTGATGCTAACAATCGTTGAATGAACATTGAATCAAGTTCGTTGTGTTGCATTGTAAAGGGACGAACATCATAGTCTTTGCTGAGTCCACTGAGATCTAATGTCAAACTCGCTGCAAACAATGGGCTGCGTTCCTGCCACTCTTTGAATAAAGTCTGGACAATCTCAACCACTGATTGATTCATAAAAACCCGACTATTACGGCGTTTCGCCCATAACGACGTCGCATCTTGCATGGTAAGGCGGTAAAGCGTAAGCGCCCCATCACTTTGACCTTGAGCTGCCGCAGTAATTATCCCTGTACTGCGTGCCAATTGCCCAGTATCGGTGACTTGATCAACCGCAACAGTACATCCGATAAATTTTTTAAGCGGAATGCTCGCATTGGTAGACAAGCAAATGAGTTCTGATGTTAGCCCCTGATTTAAAATATGTTTTCCAGATATACGCTGCAAGAAAACCTGAGCTGTTAACATCGGATCTGCAAATTGGATGTGAATCGCGCGTTTCTGTGCATTGAGCCCCAGTTTTTCTAATACATTAAATATATTTAAAAGCATTTTTTATGATCATAATTTTAAGAATCGGTTGAACTTTATAAGAAAAATACCGTTCTGTACATCAAAAATAATGGTTTTTATCTAAAATTATATCTAACTGATTTAAAAGAAAAAGCCCCTAAATATTGACTCATATTTAGGGGCTTTTTAGTTAATCTAAAAACGCTATGATTATTGTTTAGCTGTACTATAATTTCTAAAAAGCTGCCATAAACAAATCAATAATATTAGGCTGAAATAAACCAATGACCATACGGGTAATGATTGACCTAAGAAAGTCCAATCGACTAAAGCGCACTCACCAGAACCCGAAAGCACTTGTTGCAATACCGTTTTCATAGGTAATACATCAACCAAATAATCTAGACCTGGACCACAACTTGGAACCTGATCGGCAGGCAAGTTTTGCAACCAAACATGACGTGCTGCAACACCCACTGACCAACCAATCGCTAAAGTTGCTAAAAATGCATAGAAACGTTTAAATGCATTTGAAATCGGGTTATGAATAAATGCAACCAGTGCAATCACCCCCATTCCAATTAAACCGACTCGTTGAAACACACACAATGGACAAGGCTCCAAACCTTGCACATGTTCTAAATACAACGCGAACGAGAGTCCGATAATACTGGCCAGCACCAATACGGCACTGACCAAACGGTAATTCCATCGCATGGGAAGTCCTCAAAATATTTAACGGTATTGTGCAAGATATTGTTCAAAACTCGTGTCATTTTCTTGTTCAAGTTGCCACTGTTTTTGCAACGAAGTTTGCGCTAAATGTTCAAAATATTGTTGTCTTTCTGCACTGAGCTGATGTTGGTCATAACAATCTACATGCTGTTGAGCCATGACACTGCCAAAGTTCCATGTTCCGCCATGTTGTAACGTGTCTTTCACCACCTGCGCTGAAAGTGTATTTTCTACATCTTTTAAACGCTGTTGCATCACATGCACCGCATCTTGATAAAGCGCTGTACCATCCATTTGATCGAGTACACGTGCACAGGCATGGATTTCATTTAAATGCTGCTGTGCCCACTCTTGAAATGGAACAGTCAAATGCCCTTCTTGGATTTGGGCATCTGCTGCACGTCCCCGATTAACCACTTCAGTTTGGTTTTGATCAATCTGATCTTGTTCTTCAGACCAGAGATCAGGACTTTCCCGTAATAAACAATACAATGCCAGACTTTCGAGGAAACCTGCCGTGGTTTCATCAATCCCAATCGCACTATAAGGATTCACATCCACTGCACGCAGTTCTACATAACCCACACCACGATTTTTCAATGCTTGCGAAGGGGTTTCACCTGCTTGTGGCACCTGTTTTGGACGCACGAGGCTATAGTATTCATTTTCAATCTGTAAAACATGATCATTGATTTGAATCGCTTCACCAGTCTCATCATCCAAACCCAAATCGGTAAATGCGGGATAAGGGGTATGTACGGCCTTTTGCAATCCCTCTAAATAATCATGCAAATCGTTATAATAAATCCCTAGCTGTTTTTGTGCCGAATTTTGGTAGCCCAAACGCCCCATACGCAAAGCGGTCGCTTCTGGTAAATACAAAGTCCCTTTGACTAAAGGTTGCAAATGGTGGTTACGTCCCGTTAAAAAGCAACGGCAGACTGATGGGCTCGCGCCAAGCAAATACATCACCAATGGGGTCATGCGAATAAAATTTCGAATCAAGGCAAAATAACGATGGCTGCGATAATCTTGTAAACTGAGTTGTTTTAATGCTTGATTTTTTTCATGCTGCTGCAAGGTTGCAAACAACTGATCAGGAAAAGATAAATTATAATGGACACCTGAAATGGTCTGCATTCGGCGACCATAGCGCACCCCTAAACCATGACGATATAAGGTCTTAAAACGCCCGATATTAGACGTGCCATACTGTGCAAGTTTAATATTTTCTTCATTGTCATCCAACATGCAGGGCATTGAAAGTGGCCACAATTTTTCACCATCTTCCAATTGCTGATGCACCACCTGATGAATATCGCTTAACTCATTTAATGCTGCGGCAATGGTGGTATGTGGTGTGGTAATGAACTCCATCAATGCTTCTGAATAATCAGTCGTAATATGGGGATGCGTTAGCGCTGAACCCAAAGCTTTTGGATGGTTTTTTTGTGATAAAAATCCATTGCTTTGCATACGCAAACTTTCACGCTCAATACCGCGTAACATACCGTCTAATTGTGAGGCATTTACCCAAGTCGGTACGATAGCGGACGAAAGTGTGCAGGGTTGGTTCATAATTTATATGCTCGGTTATTCAAGACTCAGCCAACCAAATTCGGGTGGCGACTTCGTCGCGTATATTCGCATGCACAACATGCCAACGCCCTCGACTCTGCCAATTATAACGACAATTACGATCTAGTCATCTGATTGTCTTGGTTTAGCTTGGCAATTTTTATCACAATCTTGCTCTATAAGACATGTTGAAATTGTGATTTTATTAAAAATAAATCTTCCGATGGATACTCACCGATGCAAGCGCAAGACATTCTTGATTTCTGGTTTTCTCCTGATCACCGCTCACTTTGGTTTGCCAAAAGCGATGAATTTGATACAAAAATTCGTGAGCTTTTTCAAAACATTCATGATCAGGCAGTCCAAGCAGAACTTTGGTCATGGCGTCAAACACCTGAAGGTCGTTTGGCTGAAATTATTGTTTTAGATCAGTTCTCACGTAATTTATACCGAGATCAAGCACACGCTTTTGCCTATGACAGCATGGCATTGATGCTGGCTCAAGAAGCGATTAGCCTACAATTAGATGCCCAGTTAAGCCCAGAACAACGTTCCTTTTTATATATGCCGTTTATGCATAGTGAATCCAAGCTCATCCATGAATTTGCCTTAAAACTCTTTCAACGCTTAGGCAATGAAATCAATTTAAATTTTGAGAAAAAGCATAAAGTCATTATTGATCGCTTCGGACGCTATCCTCACCGTAATGCGATCTTAGGACGCACATCAAGTGCCGAGGAACTTGAGTTCTTAACACAACCAAACAGCAGTTTTTAAGTCGATCTTCTCCTAGACGTCAAAAAGAGGAATTGCATATGAAATCGTTATTCATCTGTGCCCCGTTATTGGTCACATTGGCATTTACAGGATGTGCAAGCATCCCGACGCAACCCAAGACTTTTGATCAGTTGGGTCAATTTACCGCTTATCCATTAAATAACAAAAGCTTCCGTATTGGCTTCCAAGCAGGAAATAATCTGAGTTATGGTACAGCGGAAGAAATCACCTTAGTAAAAGCAGCGCAAACTACGCTCCAGCACGGTTTCCGTTTTTTTACAGTGGTTGATGATCCAAGCAATGCTCGATTTAAGGAACAACGCCAAGCCGTGATTTATCCGAGTCGATCGTATTATCCGTATGGTTATTATCGTCGTCACCCTGCCTTTTGGCCGGATCCATTCTATGATGTACCACAAGTGGTCAATATTGATCCCATCCAAGTGTCGTATACTATTGAATGCTTTCAGACTCAAGAACAATCACCTGATGCATTTGATGCGCAGTTGATTTTGCGATCCCTAGGACAAAAATACGGATTGAGTCCATCAGGAGAAGTGTTGCAACCGCCTGCACCACCTCAAAACAAAAATGAATGAATAGGATGACTCAATGAATTCAGCCGAAGAAATCCACAAAGTACCGAGCCTGCAAAGAAGTAAATACTTCGCCACTGTAGCCTTAGTGATTGCAGTGATGACGTGGATTTGTTTAATGGCCGTGGCACATTTTCTGCCTGAATACAGATGGCTGATCCATATTTTCATGTTAAGTGCCGAAGCAGGTGTGGTGGGTGGTTTGGCTGATTGGTATGCGGTAACCGTGTTATTCCGCAATCCATTTGGAAAAATACCATTACCCAAACTATTACGTGACCATACTGAGATTATTCCGCGGAATAAGGCACGTATTGCTGAATCCATGGGCCGTTTTGTTCAAGAAAACTTTTTATCGCCCCAAATCGTGCAACGTAGTTTGCAAAATACCGACCTCAGTTTGGCTGTTGGCGAATGGTTAGCCAATCCAAAAAATAATGGACACGTGGTTCAAATCATCCAGCAAACGGTTCCGAAAATTTTTGAGTTCGTCAGTCAGGATCAAATTGCCAACTTTGTACAAAATAACAGTGTGCAATGGGTCCGTAGCACCAAGATCAATACCCTTGCCAGTGAAATGTTACGTGCGGTTTTAGAAAATGACTTCCATCAAGATGTGTTACAGCGTGGACTCGATCTGGCTCATCAATGGATGGTCTCGCATCCAGAAGAAGCCCGTGAGTTGTCTCGAACATTATTTAAAGAGCTAGGGGTCTGGAAACTGGCCAAAGGTGCAAGCTGGATTGGTATTGATGTACAACAACGTACCATTGATTCACTGATTGAAAGAGTGGAATCGATGTTGGCAAACCCCGAACATCCTTGGCGACAAGACATTGAGGCAACGACGCATGCCCTCATGTTGCAACTTGCTGATACCGATAGCGAAGCCAGCCAACGTTTGAATAGCGGCAAAGATGCCTTACTGGATAGCCCACAAGTGTTGAACTTTATTAGTGGCGCGATTGCGATTTTATGTGATGCAATCAAAACTGATTTGATGCAACCCAACTCAGGCATTGCAACCAATTTACAAGCAGCCATCCAACAACTTGGCGTTAGTCTGATCCAAAATGAGAATGTTCGCCAAGTCCTGAATACCAAAATGGTCGGTTTGGCCACCAATTTTAGTGAGCAATACAGCGATAAAATTATTCGCTATATCAGTGAACGCATCCATGAATGGGATTCACGTGAAATGATTGCCAAAATCGAGAGTGAAGTTGGCGGTGATTTACATATGATCCGTGTCAATGGGGTCATTGTCGGGGCCTTTATTGGTCTAATCTTGGGTATCATTCGTGCTGTGGTTGAGAATTTGTTGTAAATGACCTCATCATCGCCAGTAGCGCACTTATGCCGATTTGTCTTGTCTTAAATATAGATTAACCGTACTTCACGAAAAGCAGAATTCAACAATGAGTTCTGTTTTCTCTTTCGCATAGCTCTTGGTGAGGGGCAAACTTAAATATGACCGATAACAGGATGATATTCACCTAGAAGGTTTGCGCCTTTTCGCTTTATGCAGATTGCGCCAGTTGTTTGCTTTGTTGATAATATCGAACCAACGCATCGGTGTCCTGCTTCAAAAACGCGGTGAGGTAGGCTTTAACTTGTACCAATGAAAGTTGATTAAAATGAATCGTCTCTTTTTTCTGACGCGTAATTAATCCAAATATTTCTTTCTGAGCAACAACGACGGGAATATCCGTCTTTACGATAAAGTTAAGTTCTTGAAATGATCCATAAGTATTCAATACGATTTCTATCGTCTGTTCTGTCTTTTCATCTGTAATGGTAAAAGTCGGGCTTGCACCATCGAGCTGCAACCAGCGACTCAACTGCTGTTTCCAGCCCATTTTATCAAATCTGGTTAATACCCCAATGGTGTTGAGTGTCCCGAGCTGCTCCACATCATTTAGGTCAATATGATGCGGATAGCGTATTTTTAGATCGAAACTGTCCATTATTCTATGTCCCATTTCACGATAATTGGTATTTACGTTAAACCCCTCGATATAAATTATACAACTTTATAGTTTTAACTAAAATAGCGTATCATGATGAAAAATAACAAATTTTTAAGACATTTTTCAATAAAAAATGACCCGTTGTGTCACTATTGTTTTTATTAAGACACAATTGCTGTAGTTTGCTTGATGTGAGACACAATTTTCAGGGTATCAAGGGTGAATATCACGTTTTACGTTGACAGCAATGACGTAGTCAGCCATCACCTTTAGCGATACAATCTGTCCAAACTAAAACGTAAATCAGGTTAAAAACCATGTTGCAGCTTCAGTCAAAACTTCCAAGTCAAGGTGTGACCATTTTTAGTGTGATGACTGAACTCGCCCAACGACTCAATGCGCTTAACCTTTCACAAGGCTTTCCTGACTTCCCTGCACCACCTGCTCTACTCGATGCCCTCTGCCAAGCAACATTAAATGGTTATAACCAATATCCTGCGGGCGATGGAGTGCTGGCATTACGTGAGCAAATGGCAAAGCAATTTTTGCAACGTGATCAACTCCGACTCGACCCAATCTCTGAAATCACCATTACGCCTGGTGCAACCATTGCGATTTTCTGTGCCATTCAAGCCTGTATCCATGCTGGAGATGAAGTCATTATCTTCGACCCAAGCTATGACAGCTATGCACCTGCGGTACAACTTGCAGGTGGGAAATCCATTCATATCCATTTAGAAGCACCGACATTTCAGGTCAATTGGCAAAAAGTAAAAGACAGCATCACAGCCAAAACTCGCATGATTATCGTCAATACGCCACATAACCCAACAGGTGCAATCTGGTCAGAACAAGACTGGCGACAACTCATTGAACTCATTCAAGATAAAAATATTGTGGTTTTATCCGATGAAGTTTATGAGCATTTAGTCTTTGATGGACAAAAACACTATAGCGCACTGCACTTTCCAGAATTACGTGAACGTAGCTATGTGATTGGCTCTTTTGGCAAGACCTATCATGTCACAGGCTGGAAAACAGGTTATTGTGTGGCTGCGCCCAATTTAATGCGCTTATTCCGCCAGATTTATCAATTTGCTAATTTCTGTGGTACCACACCGTGCCAGATTGCTTTAGCCAATTATATGCAGCAGCATCCTGAGCATATTCAAGAGCTGCCAGATTTCTACCAAGCTAAGCGTGATTTATTTAATACTCAGATTCAAAACGCTCGTTTTAAATTCATTCCCTCTCAAGGGACTTATTTTCAAAATTTGGATTACAGTGCCATTCGTCCTGATTTAAATGACATCGACATGTGCCAATTTCTTGCGCAACAACATAAGATTGTCGCCATTCCGATTTCTGCATTTTATCAGCAAGCGCCTGAATCACTGCGGCTCATTCGATTCTGCTTTGCAAAAACCGATCAAACACTACAACGTGCTGGTGAAATCTTGCTTCAGTGTTGATCAACAAAAATAAACTGAACAACAATCACTTCAATACTGCGTATGTTATCTTGAAAAAATATTTACGTTTCATCGTGAAGCGTTAAGGAATTTGAATGACCCCACACCAGACTTTGGTGATGCAACCAAATCTATGGAAAACTTTTTTTGTTTTTCTTGTCCCGCTCATCGCCACCAACATTTTGCAAAATTTGTCGGGGACGATTAACACCATTTTTGTTGGGCAAATGATGGGCGTAGACGCGATTGCAGCGGTATCAGTCTTCTTTCCCATCTTGTTCTTTTTGCTGGCATTTACCATTGGAATTTCAGCAGGTACAACGGTTTTAATTGGTCAAGCGTGGGGCGCACAAAATCTAGAAAAAGTCCGTAGCGTGATCGGATCTACCCTGTTTATCACCTTAATTGGCGGTAGTATCATTGCAGTTTTAGGATTTGTTTTTGCTGAGCATATTCTCAATCTTTTAGGAACTGATCCCAAGGTCATGCACCTCTCCCTGCCTTATGTGCAGTGGATGCTAGCAGGTAGCCCCTTGCTATTTGTGTATATTATTTACACCTCTATTTTACGAGGTGTTGGTGATAGTGTGACCCCTTTGATCGCCTTGAGCTTAACCAGCCTCATTGGCTTAGCAGTCACCCCTGTGTTACTGAAAGGCTATTTTGGTTTCCCAGCCTTAGGTATTGTTGCCCCCGCCATCGCCACCATCTTAGGTTATGCTGCGGTACTGATCTTTTTAGCATTTTATCTCAACCATAAAAATCATCCACTTAAGATCGATCGTCAACTGGTCAAATATATTCGTCATGATGCTGAATTAAGTCAACTGATCCTGAAGTTGGGTATTCCAACTGGCATCCAGATGGTCACCACTTCTTTAGCGGGATTGGTGATTATCGGCTTGATTAACCGTTACGGTGCACACGCCACTGCGGCTTACGGCGCAGTTAATCAAGTGCTCAACTATATTCAGTTTCCTGCATTGTCGATTGCCATTGCAGCGTCAATCTTTGCAGCGCAAGCTATCGGTGCAGGCAAACCTGACCTGCTGGCCAAAGTGACGCGTACGGCATTGAGTATGAATTTTTTATTTACAGGTAGTCTGATTGTACTGGCGTATTTATTCTCAAAATATCTAATGGCATTGTTTATTACTGATCCTGAAGTCATCGAGCTAGGACAACAATTATTGTTTATTGTGCTGTGGTCTCTGCTGTTTTTTGGGGCAAGTGCAATTTTTGCCTCGATCATGCGTGCCAGCGGAACCGTCAACGTGCCCATGCTGATTAATATTTTTACCATTATTTTAATCGAAGTTCCTTGTGCCTATTGGTTTAACACGCTTTGGGGGCTCAGAGGGATTTGGATTGCGTACGCACTGGCTTTTGTCTGTTTATGTGTGTTCCAAGCCAGCTATTATCAATTTGTCTGGAAAAAACGTGAGATTAAGATTCTGATTTAAGCATCACAGATTCAGCATTATTTTCAGCACCCAATAAAAAGCCATTCTCACAAGAATGGCTTTTTAATCACGAGAGTAGAACTTACATCATTTTCGTTGCAAGTGCTGCAATACGTTGATATCCCGTTGGGAACAAACGTTGGAAAGAGTCGACAATACGTGCATCTACACCGATCAATAAACGACGTTTATCTTTCAACACCGCATTTAGAATTTGACGTGCTGCTTCTTCAGGTGGGGTACGCAAGAACTTATCAAATTGCTTGGCTGATTTCTGCGGGTCCATACCGAGGTTCTTCATGCTGTCATTCATTTTCGCAGCTTTTGCAATATTGGTACGGATACCGCCTGGATGTACACAAAGTGAACTCACACCACTCTTTTCAATATCAAGTTCTTGGCGTAAAGATTCTGTAAAACCACGCACCGCAAATTTTGTTGCATTGTATGCTGATTGCGTTGGCTGAGAGGTTAAACCAAAGATACTTGAAATGTTGATAATATGCCCATCTTTGCTTTGTTTAATAAATGGCAGGAATTCTTTGGTGCCATAGACCACACCCCAGAAGTTAATTCCCACAATCCACTCTAAATCTTCATAGCTGGCACCTTCCACCGTTGAGCCGAGTGCCACACCTGCGTTATTAAAGATGAGATTCACTGAACCATGATCTTGAACGGTATCTTGTGCCCATTGTTTCACTGCATCACGATTAGATACATCAAGCACTCTGGTTGTTACAGTAACAGGAGATGCTTTTAACAACTCAACAGTTTGCGCCAAGCCTTTTTCATTGATATCACTCAATGACAAATGGCAGCCTTGTTGAGCCAATAAAATAGCCAGTTGTTGTCCAATCCCAGAACCTGCCCCTGTGATCGCTGCGACTTTATTTTTAAAATTTTTCATTGCCTATCCTTTGTATAAAGGTCTGTGGAATGCCAACAAACCCTATGAATGAGATGCACATATTCGCCCCAATCATGCGTTGTCATGTGCAGATTAAGCTGTAACCAATATAATTTTGACAATACAGGTTGTCAATATAATACACTATGCTTTTAAGACAAATGGCAATAACACGCACATTACTTGTCATATTAGGTCTATTTACTCTTTACCTTGAATGGCACAAAATTTTTAGGCGATACAAGGCATCGTTGCATGATGTAAACTGAGCTAGACATACGATATAAAGACTTTTTAGGAAACGGTTCTTTCAATGACAACCCCAAAGCAAGCCAAAGCGAAGAAAAACAATAGCGAAACCAAAGAGCGTCAATTCAAGGGTCTTTCTTTAACTGAACGTAAAGAAGCTCGTCGTGAAAAACTCATTGAAGCTGGGATCGCCACTTACGGTACACAGGGCTTTTTCTCGGTTACCGTCAAAGATGTCTGCAATGAAGCCAAACTGACTGAACGCTATTTCTATGAATCATTTAAAAAAAGTGAGGAATTATTCCAAACCGTTTTCTTGAGAATGATCGGTGAAATGCAAAGTTGTTTAACGCAGGCGGTGTTACTGGCGGCACCCGAACCGAAAAACATGGTTACTGCGGGGTTATCGGCTTTACTCAACACCATTAGAAATGATCCACGTATGGCACGAATTATTTATATTGATGCCATGTTGGTGCAAGACTTACACAATCAAGCCACGATCCAAGAGACCTTGACCCAGTTCGATCGTATCATTCAAGGCTTTGTCATGATCACCATGCCAAATGTTCCACAAAGCACTGAGGAAGTATCTTTGATGGCGACAGGCTTAAATGGTTATGTCACACACATTATTATTCGGTGGGTCTCTGAGGGCTTCAAACAACCACTAGATGATGTATTAGCAGCATGTTGTGCGGTATTTCTGTCCTTTATCGCAACAACATCACAAAAAAATTAAAATCATTTTACAGTTTTGTGACAAATAAAACTGGTAAACTAAGATGATATTAACCAAATGAATTCATTTGTTTTATTGATCAATCACATGTCATCATTTGGTCACTACGCTGCCTCACAATTGTCACAATTTATTGCTAAATTCGACTTTATTCACTCTTTTGCAATGATATTGTCATAATTAATCTTTGTAATAAGCCTGTCATAACAACAAAACGGTTCACCATTACCGTTATAAATTTTGAGGGTATTGCGCTGTGAAAGATGACTATATTTTAATTGTCGACGATGAGCTACCGATTCGTGAAATGATCCATACCTCTTTGGATATGGCAGGCTTCCAATGTTTACAAGCTGAGGATGCCAAACAAGCACATCAAATTATCGTTGATCAGCGTCCTGCTCTTATCTTGTTAGATTGGATGCTACCAGGCGGTGTCAGTGGTGTGGATTTGTGCCGTCGCCTCAAACGTGATGAGAACTTGGCTGAAATCCCAGTGATTATGCTGACAGCACGTGGTGAAGAAGATCACAAGGTACAAGGCTTAGATGCGGGTGCCGATGACTACATGACCAAACCTTTTTCTACCCGTGAACTGGTTTCGCGAATCAAAGCAGTATTACGTCGCGCCAATGCACTCAGTGGCGAAAAGGTCATTGATGCCAATGGTCTCATGCTTGATCCTGTCAGCCAACGTGTCAGCTTCGGCGACAACATTTTGGAGATGGGACCAACCGAATATCGTTTACTCGCCTTCTTTATGACCCATCCTGAACGTGCTTATACGCGCGCTCAATTACTTGACCAAGTGTGGGGTGGTAATGTCTATATCGAAGATCGTACCATTGATGTGCATATTCGTCGTTTACGCAAAGTGTTAGAACCTTATGGTGTCGATCGTTTTGTACAAACGGTACGTGGCACAGGTTATCGTTTTTCTACACGAGCTGATTTGGCAGCAGGTTAAAGCCCTTTATGTACGAACCTTATCCCGTCCCTGAACTGGCACGTGAACACCAACGTTTTCGCTATAGCAGTTTATGGGATTTTGCAAAACAAGATTTAAGACTGTTGCTGTTTTTCTTATTGATTGCGAGCTTAATCGGATTTGGAGTAGGCTATTTTTGGAGCTGTATTTTCATCGCATTTGTGGTGTTTTTCGCCCTACAGCTCCGCTCGCTCTACTTGGTCAATGAATGGATTTCCAACCGTCCTTATGATGTACCACCGAATTTGAATGGGATTTGGGGTGCATTACTGTTCAATGTCTATCGTGCCCAACGCCAAGAACGCATTGTCCAAGCAGAAATGGTAGGCTTAATTGACCGTGCACAATCGTCGCTGTTCGCTTTAGCCGAAGCTGTGGTATTGATTGATGATCAACACCAAATCGAATGGTGGAATCCAGCAGCCGAGAAGTTACTCGGGATTGAACCTTTAGATCGTGGACGTAACTTGTTGACAATTTTACGCCAACCAAGTTTTATTGAATATTTTAAGCATAGCGATCAAGCGCCCGATGGGATTCGCCTACAAATCCAAATGGATGAAGAACACTATGTGCAGGTCAAACTGACACGTTTTGGTGGAGAAAGTCGACTTCTTGTGGCCTATGACACCACACGTGTGCATAACCTTGAACAGATGCGTAAAGATTTTGTCGATAATATTTCACATGAACTACGCACCCCTCTCACCGTGCTCAGTGGTTATATCGAAACCTTTACCGATCAAGATGATATTACCCCACGTTGGAAACGTGCCTTCACGCAAATGCAATCGCAAACCAAGCGAATGAATGCATTGGTCAATGATTTACTGTTACTCTCTAATTTGGAAAATAATAAAAAAGTCGCAAAAAAACAGATCATTGATATGGCAAATTTAATGAATCAAATCTTTGATGATGCCCGCGCCTATAACTTGGATTATGGTCATACCCTCAACTTAGATATCGACAGTCATTGTGATCTGATTGGCTCAGATATGGAAATTGCCAGCGCTTTCAGTAATTTGATTACCAATGCAATCAAATACACCCCCAAAGGTGGCATTATTACCATTGGCTGGCACGAAGATAATGATCAAGCTTATTTTACCGTGCAGGATAATGGGATCGGCATTGACCCGAAACATTTACCACGCTTAACTGAACGTTTTTATCGCGTAGACAGCGCACGAAGCCGTCAAACAGGCGGCACAGGTTTAGGACTGGCTATTGTCAAACATGTCTTAATGCAGCACGGAGCATATTTAGAAATTACATCTAAAGAGAATGAAGGCTCGACCTTTACTGCTGTTTTCCCCAAAGAACGTTTATATCGAATGATCTGAATACTCTGCACAGCAGCAGTCAACATAAAATACAAACCAGCCGATCCGAACAGATTAGCTGGTTTAGTTTTGGATTTTTGAAAATGAGCTGCTTACTTTTGAACCCAGTTCGTTTTCTTCAAGCAAATGGCTAGGCAACCCGAAAATGTGATCAAAGAAATAATTATAAACAAAGGTATAACACGGGATGATCACCATCAAACTAAAATCCAATAAAAAGGCTTTCACTAAACTGATCTGCATCCACCATGCAATTAACGGAATCAAAATCATCACCAATATGATTTGGAACCCAATCGCATGTGCAATCCGTCTCCGTACTGTCCGTGTTTTTGATATTTGTGTTTTTTCCCACATCTCAAAAACATAGTTATAAAAGAAATTGACCGTGACAGCGATCACTGCGATGAGAATGGATAACGGACCAGTATGGCTAATGGTGGTCCCCGAAAGCACCGCCAAAATCATAGCGCAGATCAAAAAGCTAAACACTTCATAGAACAATACATAGGTTACTCTTCTTTTGGTTCCTTGCATCACAACACCTTCAAATCAATAATGAGTGGATTTTACGCCCTCACTCTGATAAAAAAAGTCAATCGTGATCAGATTTACTGACAAGGAAACAGGTATGAAACTAAGTAGTGAACAGCTTGAGTTAATCCTTGAGATTATTGATCGCGGTAATTTTTCAGCCGCCGCACGTGCGCTAAATCGTGTTCCCTCCGCAGTCAGTATGGCGATTGCCCATTTAGAAGCGGAATTGAATTTAAAATTATTTGACCGTAGTAAGAATCATCTTGCACCGACCGAGGTCGCGCTTTCGATCGAACCCCATGCACGATTGATCGTTACCAAAATGCGCCAATTAGAATTGCATCTGACCGAGCTTTCAACAGGGCTGGAAACCAGTCTCTCAATCGGTGTCGCTGCGGATATCAATCAGAAATTTTTATTGGTCGGTATTGAGCATCTGATTCAGCGTTATCCACTGTTAAATATTGAAATGGTCTGTGCACCGCAACAAGAGTTAAAAACGCGTTTGCAAAATAATGAAATTGATCTTTATATCGCATATAGCTCATCGGCTATCGACATCAACGAGCGTTTTAGATTATTGGGTGTTGAAAAATTTGTCGCAGCGGTTTCACCGAAAGATGCCCAGCAATTGAAAGACAATCATAAAAATGAGCTCACCATGCTTTCTGAGTTAAGACAAATCATTATTGCCAGTAAAAATCATCCGCTACCTGATCCTCGCGTACTGGTTTCTGATGCGTGTTGGTATACCGATAATTTGTCCATGGCGATTAATATGGTGGAACAAGGCATGGGTTGGGGTAATTTTCCACTTTCAGTAGTCAATGAGCATTTTGCCAAACAAAGTTTAGTCCGATTAGAGTTTAGCGATACCACCAATGGTCTGGATATGCCGATTCATGCGATTTGGCCGAGTTATAAACCGTTGAGTAAGACCGTACAAATGCTGATTGAACTTTGGGCTAAACAAATTGAAATTAAATAAAAAAAGCCCGACATCCTGTCGAGCTTTTTCCATATTCCTTTCACTAGGTACAATTCCTGTCATACCTCACATCCTGATGCTAAAACTTATCATTCTTGTTTTATGTTTTGGAACTTCCTGTTCCTGATGAGTTCATATTAGGCAATTTGATTGGGTCTGAATATGGGACATTGCCCTTAATGTTTGTAAGAAAAAGCGTACAGGGTTAACGCTTGGAAAAATATCAGAATTGCTCACAAAAAAGTGATTTGTTTCAAACTGGTCTTTCTGATCGTTTTTGATATTACTCAAAAACTTTAAATATTTGATTTTTTTATTAATTAATCTGTATTTGCTTCACATAACGGCCATTATGTTAAATGGACAGTGATTTTATGGAAAGCCTATTCCTAAGATCATTAAGGAATGAAGGCCATACCTCTTCTGGTGCTGAATTATAAATACCATCTAAAATTAAACAAAGTTCATCGTCATAATGATCTATCAAGTCGTATAAATCTTCATCTTCAGCAATTTTTGAAAGCTCAAGCAACATTCCAAAGATACTTCTGATTAATTCTTCTGAATATTCAATAGTTGGTGGTGGTTCAATATATTTTCTTAACGCTTCCCTAAAAAAAATTTTCTTTAAAGTAGGGGGTAAGTTCAACCATTCAAATTTAATGTTGTAAAAATAATCTAAAACTTGTTTTTCTTTAGAAAAGAAACAGATTTCCAAAGCTTCCGAATCTGTCATATTTTGCTCTATTCTATTTGTAGCCCAATCTTGAATATCTTTAGCCGATTTTAGATTTAATATTAATTCTAATTTGAACTGAAATTTTTCTATGTCATTCATTTATTGTTCACTTTTCCTAAAATTAACATAATACGCCTTATGCGAAATACGTAAAAAAAGCCCCTCAAACTCATCAAGGGGCTTTTAAAAATTACTTATAAATTAAACTGAATGCCCCAACCGCTCACCCATCACCACAGCCGAATTGGCTTTAAACTGCTCTTCCCACACCATTTTATCTTTTTCAAACACCACCACTGCGGTTGAACCTAAATAGAAACGACCAAGTTCTGCGCCTTTCTCAAGTTTCATTTGATGATGCTGTAATTCAACCCGACCTGTTGGTTTTACTTTACCCGTCGCAACCGTTTCAATGCCTGCGACAATCATCGCACCGACCAACACCACAGCCATACGTCCCAATTCAGTGTCAAACAAACACACCATACGTTCATTACGCGCAAACAAACCGGGAATGTTTTCCGCAGTCACTTGATTCACTGAAAACAATTCACCAGGAATATATAAAGTTTCCGTCAATGTACCTGCCAATGGCATATGCACACGATGATAATCTTTAGGTGACAAATAAACCGTGGCAAATTGACCATTTTGGAATGGCTTTGCCAATTGCGGATCACCAATCAGTTTCTCAACAGAAAAACTTTGACCTTTGGCTTGGAAAATATCACCCGCTTCAATTTTGCCCAACTGAGAAATCGCACCATCCGCAGGGCAAACAATACTATCTGCTTGTTCATCAATCCCACGTACGCCTTCTTTTAAAGCGCGGGTAAAAAATTCATTAAATGATTTATATTGATTCGGATTAGCTTGTTCGGCAATGCTCATATCAATGCCATATTTTGCTTTGAACGCTTGAATCACAGCAGTTTTTACCAAAAGATTTTCACTTGCGGCAACCTTGCCAATAACACGACTAAGCTGATGTTGTGGCACAAGATTCTGCGCTTTGATAAAGAATTGTTTTTTTAAATCTACTGCAAAACTCAAGACGGTGACTCCCCTGAAATAATAGGACTATCGAGGCGATTGCCCCATTCACTCCACGCACCATCGTAGGCTCTAACTTGCCAGTTGAGCAATCTCGCCAAAATATACGCCAAGCCAGAACGGTGATGCGACTGGCAATACACCACTACAGGTTGTTGTAAATCAAAGCCTAATTGCTCCAAACGTTGTTGAGTGCGTTCAAGCGGATGTAATTTTAGATGATTTTCACGGTTTAGGGCAGTACTCCATTCAAAATGCAGTGCATTTGGGATGTGACCGCCGCGTCGCGCAGCTAGACGCAAGCCTGTATATTCTTCAGTAGTACGGCAATCCCAGAGCTGAATATTTTGCTGTTCGACGTGTTGTAACAATTCCTGATATTCTATTCGATGCTGCTGTACGGTCTCCAAATCAATCTGGAAAAGACCTGCAACCGGTGTGACTTGGTCCACTTCAGCCGTGGTCGGTAAACCTGCACCAAGCCAACCATGAATGCCGCCATTAATTAGACTGGTGCGGTTAAAACCAAGGCAATGTAAATTCCAGATCAAGCGCCCCGCCCAAGCACCACCTTCATCGTCATACACCACCACATGATGTTGAGGAGAAATATTTAATTTCTCAATGAAGGCTTGTAAACCTTGTAAATCAGGCAATACCCCATTGGCTTGTTCTTGTTGTGCAACCAAATATTTAGGTTGTAAATGAACCGCATGAGGAATATGCAATTGCTCATAAACCGATGCACGGCTTAAATCAATAACACGGATCAACTCATGTCCCAAATAGGGAGCAAGTTGTTCAGGTTCAATCAGTAAGCCCAGTTTAAAATCTACATCCGTCATGGTTATGGTGTCTTGTCGTTCGCATTAAGCTGATTTTAGCATAGCTCACTTTTTATCTTTGTCTGATTTTTTGCATTCATTTAGCAGAAAAGAAGATATAGAGAAGTTAAATAATTGAATTTCCATTACAGAGTCTTACTGTGTTCTCATCCTATTTCGGGATAAGCCTTCGGCTCGACCTACTTTTGTTTCGACAAAAGTAGGCAAAACCATTGTCATCCACAAAACCTGTTCACTTCTTTCATCTATTTAACTGTATCGCAAAAAAGACTTCTTGCTTATATCACGCAGGTTGTGGATGACGTTTACGCGTATCGAATTAAAATTATAAAGTCTCGGTTGTTTCCTCAATCTCAAACACCTGTCTTAAATAGGCGAGGAAAGTCTCATTATCACTCATGGTTTTACCTGAGCTATCCGAGATTTTCGCGACCGATTGCCCATTACATTCCACCAATTTTAAAACAATATTCAGCGGCGTTTGTCCCATATCATTGGTGAGATTGGTGCCAATCCCAAAACTGACTTGAAAACGGTCTTTAAAATACTGATGTAATAACCATGCTTTTTCCAAGTTCAAACCATCACTAAAGGTGAGCATCTTAGTCTTGGTATCAATTTTTAATTGACGATAATGTGCATAGGCTTTGTCGCCCCATTCATACGGATCACCACTATCATGGCGCAAGCCATCAAACAACTTGGCGAAATACAAATCAAAATCACGTAAGAATGCATCCATACCGACCACATCGGTCAAGGCAATCCCAAGATCACCACGATATTCTTGTACCCATGCCTCCAGTGCTGCCTTTTGAAAATTACGTAAGCGTACATCCAACGCCTGAAACGCTTGTAAAAATTCATGTGCCATTGTTCCAATTGGGCTAATACCCAATTCTTTTGCCAATAACACATTACTGGTTCCACGAAATACCTTGGGTGCGGCAGTGTGAAAAGCCTGTACCACATGTTTTTGCCATTCAAAACTATAACGGCGACGTGTCCCAAAATCAGACACGAGAAAAGGTGGATCACTGTCTTGTTGCTCTAGGGCATATTGTTGTAGTTGAACCAATTTTTGCTGTAAGCGACGTTCACCTTCAACCCAGACATCATCATGACGAATACGGCGGAAATAGAGTTCATTGACAATTGCCAAGACAAAAATCTCGAACATCATCGCCTGAACCATAGGTCCTTCGATTCGAATATCCAAACGACCTGCATCATCAACACTGGCTTGAATAAAACGACGCTTCAGTTGGAATAATTCTAAATAATCAACGAAATCACTTTTGATAAAGCGCAATGAACGTAAATATTGCAGCTCATCTTCTGCAAATTTTAAATCACATAACAAATCAAGCTGATGATTTAAATCAGCTAAAATTTCGACCAAAGGATAAGCCGTATCTTGTAAATTTCGACAACGGAATAAATAAACACTATGGGTTTGTGGAAACTGATGTAACACCACTTGCAACATGGTGAATTTATATAAGTCGGTGTCCAATAATGATCGAATAATGGCAGACATAGGTGCTGGTTTTAACCCATTCTTTTGCATAATATCTCTTGTTATACAACCAAATCGCTCATGTTGAATAGTAGACTTTTGCTGCTCAGCTACTTTTTAAGCAAAGTTCTCTGCTAAAATCGCCTGTCTTTTTCAGCTATCTTTCAATGTTATGCGTGCAGTCATTCAACGCGTCCTCGAAGCTAAAGTTGTCGTTGAGGGCCAAACCACAGGCGAGATTCAACACGGTTTATTGGTATTTTTAGGCCTCGGTAAAGCAGATACTTTAGAAAAAGGTCAAAAGCTAATTGATAAGATTCTAAAATATCGGATCTTCGATGATGAGCAAGGCAAAATGGGCTGGAATATCAGCCAAGCCAATGGCGGAATTTTATTGGTATCGCAATTTACCCTGATGGCGCAAACCCAAAAAGGCTTACGTCCAGACTTTGGGCCAGCAATGCCACCAGTTGAAGCCAAAGCACTATATGAACAATTGGTGACATATACCTGCCAACAATTTGCACATGTGCAAACAGGTGTTTTTGCTGCGGATATGAAAGTGCACCTAGTCAATGATGGTCCAGTGACCTTTAACCTAGAAGTTGAATAATCCTAGAGAATCAAAAAGCTCCCGAATTCGGGAGCTTTTTTTTATGGCTTTTTATCTGCCTGTTTTTTCTTTGATAAACGCACGAGCTTGGCGAAACTTTTCTTTTACAGGTTTTGGCACCTTCGGTGGAATTAATTTTGCAGCTTGGTTAAACCAAACCAACAAACTAAAATCACCTTCCATTTTAATACTGCCATCTTGCATACCAGTCATGAATGCAGTTGGATCGCCTTTCACCAAAGTTTTTACACCTTGCTCACTATCAGCAAACTGTAAAATAAAGTCGGCCTTTTCTGGGCTACCTGCAACGGTCTCAATCTTGCCACGATTCACAAGAATTTGACGCGCCATACCTAAATCTGTACCGATTTGAATACGAAACTCACGATCATGTACCAACTCAATAAACTTCGGGCTAGTACGTGCTAATTGCTTCATACGTAACGCCAAACCTGCCACTAACAAATCAAGTGGATCAGTACTTACATCAACAATAGGTAACTTAACCACAGGTAAAGAAGGAAGCTTCATGACATTTATGCCTACAGTATAATGGTGGAAATTAAGACAATCCGTATCCTAGCACAATTGTAGAAAAGGCGGTAAAAGCTTTGTCACAGAATACAACAAAGGCATGCTGAGCATGCCTTTGTTGTTGTTCAAATTATTATAGATTATCTGCTAGAACATTGTTGCTGGTCATCCTTATATACTGGTGTATGTTCAATATACTGACGATTTGCTAACTGTTTTTGTGCTTGTTTGTCTTCACGTAAAAGGATAAATGTAACCGTCACCATCGCGAGGCTCAGGGCCGTCAGATAACTATAAGCGACTGATATGTCGAAGGTGGTTTGCACACCAAAGCGTACCACTTCTAACAGTCCCCAACAGAGCATACCTGCCAACATAAAACCTAACCAACGACGATAAGGAGAAAAGAAAACAGCAATAACTGCGACAGCGATTAAGCCAAATCCAACCCACATGGTGAAATTCGCTGCTTCCATAGGAACCTCCGTCTTAAAAAAGATGGTCTGTATTCTTGTTCAGACCTCATCATAATTGTTCTGTATCTCTAACAGTACTTCGTATTGCATTTGCGTCTTTAAGCATTATGGAGTGTTTTTTTTAGAAAAAAAGAGCCTGAAATTAACCATACGACACAAGCTGTCGCAATATGCTTTTGTCATTACATTTTTTTAAATTACAAAAGCCCTGAATTTCCATATAGCATCAATTGCCGCGTGTCATTACAAAAAAACATAGTGCAATTTGGACGTATAAAAACTTTTTTCTTAATTTTTTTATTGTTGATTTTCTATACATTTAGACATAATTATGACGAATAAGTGACGTATAAAAAATGAATAAGGCCGCAGTAAAAGCGACCTTATTTAAACGCAATAAACGTTGACCTAAGCGCGGTTTAAATCCTTATCATGCATACCTAACAGATATAACACCCCATCTAAACCAACACTTGAAATGGCCTGATTGGCATTTTGACGCACCAACGGTTTAGCACGGAATGCGACACCTAAACCTGCGATAGACAACATCGGTAAATCATTGGCCCCATCCCCCACCGCCATGGCTTGTTCAAGTGAAATCCCCATCCGTTCGGCCAATTGGCGCAATAACTCTGCCTTACGCGCACCATCAACGATTGCCCCTTGGACTTCACCCGTAACGACGCCATCTTGAACATCTAAGATATTGGCGTGAACTTCATCAATCCCAAGTTTTTCTTGTAAGTATTCAGCGAAATACTGAAAACCACCAGATAAAATAGCCGTTTTATAACCAAGTGATTTTAATGTTGAAATCAGGCGTTCAGCACCCTCGGTAATGGTCAAACGCTCTGCAATCTTGGGTAGCACAGACGCATCTAAGCCTTTTAATAAGGCAACACGCGCACGAAAACTTTGTTGAAAGTCCAGCTCGCCTTGCATCGCACGTTCTGTAATTTCAGCAACTTGTTCGCCCACACCCGCTTCTAAGGCGATTTCATCAATGACTTCTTGTTCAATTAAGGTTGAATCCATATCGAAACAAACTAAACGTCGATTACGGCGATAGGCATTGTCTTCTTGCACCGCAACATCAATATTCAACTCACCCGATAAACTTAAACAGGCTGCACGCATGGCTTGCGCATCCAGCATTTGTCCACTTAAACCAAACTGCACACAAGCACGACGTGGAAAATGGCTTTCTTCTGCTAATGCCAAACGACCTGACAAACGGGTGACTGTTTCAATATTAAAACCCTGACTCGAAACAATGTTTGTGACGGCTTGCAGATGTTCAGCGGTTAATTCTGGCGCCAGTGCTGTCACAATATAACGCGTTCGGCCGCCTTCACTCACCCACTGCTCATATTCTGCGTTGGAGATTGGTTTAAATCGAACTGTTAAGCCAATATCATGTGCTAAAATCAAAATCTCTTTCATTGCTAATGCAGTTGCAGTCTCATTATCCGAAGCAACAACAATCCCAAGGGTGAGTTGGTTATGGATAACAGCCTGACCAACATCGAGTATTTGCAAAGAATGTACGGATAGTACTTGCATTAATCGAGTAAACTGATTCGGTTGATCTGGTCCTAAAAAGGATATAAGAATGATTTCTCGCATGAATTGACTCGTGTTTGAGCGACAACTATTGTATGTAAGAATCATAGCATAACCCATGAATCTATTTGCCTTGGAATTTTAACTTGAATGCGCCTCGCCAAGGGCTATTTGCTAGCCTACTGATCGTAAGTTTTGCATTGCATACCTTTTTATTGGTGATTGCAACGACACATCAACTCAATGAAAATCGCGCTAGCCAAGGACAACTGATGACCAGTCAGCTGGTGGCAGATAGTCTTGCAGAACTGGAACCCGCCAACACCGTTTCATTGGCATTGGTTGCCAATCGCTATGCCACCAATCCTAGCGTTGCATCGATTCGTATTTTGAATGCAAATCAGCAAGTGCTTGCGACCAGTGGTATGTCCAAAACACGTCAAGGCGAAGTGTTCGTCCGTGATGCATTGCAAAATGAAAAGAAAGTTGGGACAGTTGAAATTACCTTAATTCAACCCAGTATTGGTGAAATCTTACGCACCCAATGGCTGGCTATTTTTGCATCACTCTTTATTCACTTCCTGATATGGCTGGCTTATCGTGTCATTGCTCGCCCAACACGCAGTGAATACTTGGCACGTATCAATCAAGAAAATCATCTTAAACATGAAATTCAGCGTTTAACCCAAGCACTCGCGCTCGAAAAGCAAAATACCATCACTTTAGTCGCTCAAGCGCAACAACAAACCAAAGAACAAGCCAAACCGCGTGTTGAGAAAAATCCAATAGATCAATCTCAAGTGAATGATCAAGCTTTAGCGCTCAATATCCAGTTTTATGATCCAAAACAGCTTTTGAATAGTGTCAACCAGTCTGTTTCTGTGCCTTATTTCAAATTGTGCCAACTTTTCTTAGATAAAAGCATCTATCTCTGCGCCAAACATTATCAAATTGATGCAGCACACATTCGTGTAGCACAAGAGTTTAATGCTGAAGGTGCGACCTTATCGACCACGGCTGAACAGCCACATGCACTTGAATGTTTGATGATGGTCGGTGCTGTGTTCCAGTTATTGGCCGAAGTGCTTTATAAACGCTACCGTGAAGATAAACGCTTTGCGCTACAAACTCGCGGTGCAGTGGCCAGTGCTGTTGATGCCATGCAACTAGATGCCATCGAAGCAGCAAAACGTTTAACGCAGCATTTACATGCCAAAGAAGCCGCTTTACACCTCAACCATGACCAATTAAAAGCCGTTCAACATAGTTATGAACTGGTCGCCATGCCGAATCCAAGCAATATCATGACACGTCACGCTTTTATGATTAATGGTATGAATGAGCAATGTGCAACCGTAGCACAAATGCTGCGTACTGAGATTCTGATGGGTAAAAAAGCCAAAGCCTCAACTGAGACTACGGACATTTCATCACTCTAATTTAGAGTCAGTTACATGACCAAATGAACCTAGTTCTTCCGCACAAGAACTGGGTTTTTTAATTCAGGGGACTGTGTGTGGTTTATAAATGTGCTTCATCTTAAACATAGATAAAATACCAACAGCGTCTAAGAAGCACAGGCGAAATTTTTTAAAATGCGTTAAACTATGCCAGATTTATCGAATACTAGTGCCCTAAAAGGCAGCAAAAAGGTGAAAACGAATGCCGCTAAGTTGTGTTGAAGAGCTTGTCGCAGATATTCGTGCAGGCAAAATGGTCATCCTGATGGATGATGAAGATCGTGAAAATGAAGGTGATTTAGTCATCGCTGCGACACATGTTCGTCCTGAAGATATTAACTTCATGATCACCCATGCCCGTGGTTTGGTCTGCCTGACCCTGAGTCGCGAACGCTGTAAACAACTCAACCTTCCACTGATGGTTGATCAAAACGGCGCACAGCATGCAACCAACTTTACGCTTTCAATTGAAGCAGCGGAAGGCATTAGTACAGGGATTTCTGCGGCTGAACGTGCCCATACCATTCACGCGGCAGTTGCTGCACATGCCAAACCAAGTGATATTGTTCAACCGGGTCATATTTTTCCATTAATGGCACAACCCGGTGGTGTACTACATCGTGCAGGTCATACCGAAGCGGGCTGTGATCTCGCTCGGCTTGCTGGCTTAGAACCTGCTTCCGTCATTTGTGAAATCATTAATGAAGATGGCACCATGGCACGTCGTGCGGATTTGGAAATTTTTGCTGAAAAACATGGTTTAAAAATTGGAACCATTGCAGATCTGATCCACTACCGTATGACCAATGAACAAACCGTAGAACGTTTGTCGCAAGAAAGCATACAAACAGAATATGGTACATTTGAGCTATATAAATACCGTGAGCTTGGTAATCCAGATATTCATTTAGCTTTAGTCAAAGGCGAACCAAAACAAGGAGTGACCACTGTCCGCGTACATGGTTTCAGTCCAATTCGTGACTTGTTAAAGCTGAATAAAGCAGATGGTTCTTCTGCTTGGAATTTAGATCTTGCGCTTAAAACCATTGCAGCAAGCGAACGCGGTGTTTTAGTCTGGATCGGTCAAGATCATTTACAAGATTTAGGCCATGCTTTCGACCTGTTAAATCAGCCGAAACCGCTCAAATCCAACGCTGCCCTATCACATCAATATCAAACCATTGGTGTTGGCGCACAGATTTTACGTGATTTAGGTGTTGAGAAAATGAAGTTGTTGAGTTCCCCACTTCGTTTCAATGCCTTATCCGGATTTAATTTAGAGGTCGTGGAATACATCACTGCCGATCAAATCACAGCAAAATAATCGAGGTTGCTATGGCAATTCGCCGAATTGAAGGTTTATTACATCTCGCAAGCGAAGGTCGCTATGCGATCTTAGTGGGTCGTTTCAACAGTTTTGTGGTTGAACATTTACTTGAAGGTGCTATCGACACTTTAAAACGCCATGGCGTTTCAGAAGAAGCCATCACCGTGATTCATGCACCGGGTGCATGGGAACTGCCGATTGTTGCAAAAAAACTCGCTGCATCAAAAAACTTTGATGCCATTATTGCATTAGGTGCGGTGATCCGTGGTAGTACACCACACTTTGACTTTGTTGCAGGTGAATGTGCCAAAGGTTTAGGTGTGGTTGCACTTGAAAGCACAATGCCTGTGATCAATGGTGTCTTGACAACCGATAGCATTGAACAAGCAATTGAACGCTCTGGTACGAAAGCAGGTAATAAAGGTAGCGAAGCTGCACTTACTGCGATCGAAATGGTTAACTTATTAAAGGCAATTTAAAGCATGTCGCAAACACTTCAGGCCGCTTATGCAGCGAAACGCAAAGCACGTCGTTTTGCTGTACAAGGGATTTATGAATGGCAAATGAGTCATAATCCTGTTCATGAAATTGAAGCACGTACCCGTGTAGAAAATGCCATGCACAAAGTTGACCTTAACTATTACCATGAATTGCTCACTCAAGTGGTTGCTCAACATGACGCTTTAGATGAGTTACTTATTCCAGTACTTGACCGTGAGTTAAGCGCACTGGATGGTGTCGAACTTGCAACTTTACGCCTCGGTGCGTATGAACTACGCGATCATCTTGAAGTTCCATATCGCGTGGTGCTTGATGAAGCAATTGAGTTAGCGAAACACTTTGGTGGTGCTGATAGTCATAAATACATCAATGGTGTATTAGACCGTTTATCATCAAAACTACGTGAAGCTGAAAAACAGCAAGCTAAATAATAGGCTTGATGCTCTATGGCTGAGTTTTCTATCATTGATCAATACTTTAAACGCCCATCAAAAACTGATGTCAGTTTAGGTATTGGTGATGACTCAGCCATTGTGACTCCACCACCGTCACAACAATTGGTGATCTGTGCAGACACTCTTGTTGCGGGTCGTCACTTCCCTTTAGACACCTCAGCCCATGCCATTGGCTGGAAAAGTGTGGCAGTCAACTTATCTGACTTGGCCGCAATGGGTGCAAAACCACATAGCATTTTACTTGCTTTAAGCCTCCCGACGGTCGACCACGATTGGTTAGCCGAATTTAGTCGTGGGCTATTCGACTGCTGCGACCAATTTGAGGTTGCCTTGATTGGCGGTGACACCACTCAAAGTACACAACTCACCATCAGTGTGACTGCGCTCGGCTGGATTGAACATGGCCAAGCCATTACTCGATCTGGCGCACAAGTGGGCAATTATATTTGTGTCAGTGGGCAAATCGGTGATGCTGCCTATGGATTACAGCATTTAAGCCATCCTTTACAACAACGCCTAGACTATCCAACACCGCGTTGTCATTTAGGACAACAGCTCAAAGGCTTGGCATCCAGTATGATTGATATTTCAGACGGACTTGCACAAGACCTCGGTCATATTCTGAAAGCATCGAATATCGGTGCAAAAATATTGCTCGATCAGCTACCGATAGATAAATCACTAAAAAACATAAATTTGCGGCAAGCTTGGCATTATGCACTGGCAGGGGGTGATGATTACGAATTATGCTTTACAATATCACCGCAAAACTATGAGAAACTGTTGCGACAACCCTTAGATGTTGCGCTTACAATAATCGGCGAAATTACCCAACACACTGGATTGTTATTTGAGTATAAGGGCGAGATTTGCCCATTGGATGTTCATGGATACCAACACTTTGCATAAACCACCGATTCGCTTCAATCAAATGACTTGGTATAACCGTTTCATCGTGTTCTGTGGTGTTGGTTTTGGTTCAGGTCTCAGTCCTAAAGCACCAGGTACTTTTGGCTCAGCCTTCGCCTTGCTCTTCGTCCCACTTTGGTTATATCTCGGATTATCTGCCAGTATTGTGGTTGTTCTACTGATGTCGCTGGTTGGCATTTATATCTGTGGACATACCGCCAAAGTACTCAATGTCCATGATGATGGTCGTATTGTTTGGGATGAGTTTGCTGGACAATCCATCACCTTGCTTCCTTTACTGTATTTACAACAACTCAATGCGCTATGGGTCCTCATCGGATTCATCTTATTCCGCATATTCGATATTTGGAAACCCTTCCCAATCAATTGGGCGGACCAAAAAGTGTCTGGTGGCCTAGGCATTATGTTGGATGACATCATTGCAGGCGTTTGGGCGGCACTTTGTATCTTTATTATTCACTTTTATTTTCTAACTTAAGCTATTGATATTAGAGTTAAACATGTCAACAACAGTTATTATTCTTGCAGCAGGGAAAGGGACGCGAATGCGTTCACAACGACCAAAAGTATTACAACCACTCGCGGGTCGTCCACTGCTCGGTCATGTGATTCAAACAGCTAAAAAGCTACAGGCTGAAAATATTATTACCATTTATGGGCATGGTGGAGAACTGGTTAAACAAAGCTTTGCTGAAGAACAAATTGAATGGGTTGAACAAGCGGAACAGCTTGGAACAGGTCATGCGGTTCAAGTGACCTTGCCCGTTTTACCTCAAGATGGCGTTTCATTGATTCTCTACGGTGATGTACCTTTGGTTCGTCAAAGCACCCTTGAACAACTACTTGATGCCTCTAGCCAGTCTGGTATTGGCATGATCACGCTAAATGTTGAAAATCCAACGGGCTATGGGCGTATCGTTCGTCAAGCTGGAAAAATTCAAGCGATTGTTGAACATAAAGACGCGAATGAAGAACAGCGTCAAATTCAGGAAATCAATACGGGCATTTACTGTGTCAGTAATGCCAAACTGCATCAATGGTTACCTGAATTATCCAACAATAATTCTCAAGGTGAATATTATCTGACCGATATCGTGGCCATGGCTGTTGCGGATGGTTTAGAAATTGCCTCGATTCAACCTGAACTGGTCTTTGAAGTTGAAGGCGTGAATGATCGTTTACAACTTGCAACGCTTGAACGCCAATTCCAACAGCAACAAGCCAAAGAGTTGATGCAGCAAGGCGTGCATTTAATTGATCCAAGTCGTTTTGATCTTCGTGGTCGCTTAATATGCGGTCAAGATGTGCTGATTGATGTCAATGTCATCATTGAAGGTGACTGTGAGCTTGGCGATAACGTACAGCTCGGCGCAGGATGTATTTTAAAGAATACACGTATTGCTGCTGGCACTCAGGTTCAAGCCTATAGTGTGTTTGAAAATGCAGTTGTCGGTGAAAATGTGCAAATCGGGCCTTTTGCTCGACTACGTCCAGGTGCAAAATTAGCCAATGATGTACATATTGGCAACTTCGTTGAGGTTAAAAACTCGAATATTGGTCAGGGCTCTAAAGCCAACCACTTTACCTATTTAGGTGATGCCGATATCGGCGCAGACTGTAATATTGGGGCAGGTACGATTACCTGTAATTATGATGGTGCAAATAAGCACAGAACCATTATTGAAGATCAGGTTTTTATTGGCACCAATAACTCGTTGGTTGCACCGATTAAAATTGGTCAAGGTGCCACCACTGGCGCTGGTTCAACCCTAACCCGAAATGTGACTGGGCATAGTTTAGCGGTCGAACGATCTAAACAGTTTGAAAAAGCGAATTATCAACGTCCCCAGAAATTGAAAAAATAAGAGGATAAAATTATGTGTGGTATTGTTGGTGGCGTTGCTGAACGTTGTGTAACCGATATTCTTATCGAAGGTCTTAAACGTCTCGAATATCGTGGTTACGATTCGGCAGGTTTAGCATTATTGAACAATCAAAAAATCTTACGCGAACGTCGTGTCGGTAAAGTCGCCAATTTAGATGAGGCGGTATCAGAACAAAAATTAACAGGTAATATCGGGATTGCCCACACACGTTGGGCTACACATGGTAAACCGACTGAAAATAATGCCCACCCTCACATTTCAGGTAATGTTGCGGTGGTTCACAACGGGATTATTGAAAACTACCAAGAACTCAAAGATACATTACAAGCACAAGGCTATGTGTTTAGCTCTCAGACCGATACCGAAGTGGTTGCGCACCTTGTGAATGATGCACTGAAGCAAACCGATAGCTTATTAGAAGCAGTACAAAAGGTGACGCCTCAGCTTAAAGGCGCTTATGCTTTAGGTATTATCCACACTGAACATCCTGATGAACTCATTACCGTACGTGAAGGTTCACCCCTCGTCATTGGTGTGGGAATTGGTGAGAATTTTATCAGTTCAGACCAACTGGCATTACTCCCTGTCACCAATCGCTTCGTTTATTTAGAAGAAGGTGATATTGCCCGTTTAACACGCAGCAGTATTGAAGTTTTTGTTAATGGTGAAGCAGTTGAACGCCCTGTAAAAGAATTGGATGCAACGGTAAGCAATGTATCCAAAGGCGCATATAAGCACTTCATGCTGAAAGAGATTTATGAACAGCCTGAAGCGATTCAACAAACCATTTCTCAAGCGCTGAATGGCAATAGCTTACGTGACGACTTCCTCAGCCACGCCAATGCTGATTTTAGTAAAATTCAACAAGTGCAAATCATTGCCTGTGGGACCAGTTATCATGCAGGTATGATTGCGAAATACTGGTTTGAGCAGTTGATTGGGGTATCTTGCCAAATTGAGATTGCCAGCGAGTTCCGCTATCGCACCCCTGTGATTGTTGCAAATACCCTGTATGTCTGCATTTCTCAATCAGGTGAAACTGCGGATACCTTAGCGGCATTACGTGAAACTCAAAAGCGTGCCAAGGCGCAAAATATTGATATTAGCACCATGACGATTTGTAACGTTGCGACCTCATCAATGGTTCGAGAGACTGATCACCATTTGTTGACACTCGCAGGTCCTGAAATCGGGGTTGCATCAACCAAAGCCTTCACCACACAGTTGGCTGCCTTGATGTTATTGATTCTCAAAGTTGGCGACGTCAAGCAACAGCTTTCTGCTACGCAACGCACAGAAATCATAGAAGCATTGTGGCACTGTCCTAAAGTCATTTTAGATACCTTGCAATGTGATACCGAAATTCTACGTTTATCGACACTATTTGTTGAGAAAAACCACTGCTTATTCTTAGGCCGTGGCACGAATTTCCCAATCGCGCTTGAAGGTGCGTTGAAGCTGAAAGAAATTTCATATATTCATGCTGAAGGTTATGCTGCTGGTGAACTGAAACATGGTCCTCTTGCGTTAGTGGACAATGAAATGCCGATCGTGATTTTGGCACCAAAGGATGAAATGCTCGATAAATTAAAATCGAACATGGAAGAAGTTCAAGCGCGTGGCGGTGAGTTGTTCGTGTTTGCAGATGAAAATAGCGGCATTAAAGGCAAAGAGCGTCAACATGTCGTGCATATTCCCACGATCAATGAATGGTTAGCGCCAATTGTTTACAGTATTCCTGTGCAATTACTGTCTTACCATGTTGCAGTATTACGTGGTACCGATGTCGATCAACCACGCAATCTCGCCAAGAGTGTAACTGTAGAATAATCAAATAGGTAGAAGGAGGTTTCAAACCTCCTTCTATCATTATCAAGCCTCAAAAAAACTTATACTAAGCCACATAGCGACTGGTTTTATGATTCAGTAAAATAATCGAATTTAGAATCACCGCACCAAAAATTGAAATCAAAATTAATTTCCAATCCACAAAAAATAATGACACCAGCAAGATCGCCACATCAATCCCCATCTGCACTTTTCCTGCTGGAATATTAAAACGTTCTTGCAAATAAAGAACCAACAGATTAATGCCTCCCAAACTTGAACGATGGCGAAACAAAATCAGAAAACTCACCCCCATCAGCACATTAGCAAAAACTGTTGCATAAATCGGGTGCACGGTTGAGAGCTGGACAAAATGAGGAATGGTTTCAGTAAAACCCGCCAATAATGCCACTGCAATAAAAGTCTTGAGCACCAAGGCAAGTCCCATTTTCTTATACGCAAAATAATAAAATGGAATATTAATCAGAAAGAATAAAACACCAAACTGAATGTCGGTAATGTAATGAACCAACAAAGATAAACCCGCTGTTCCACCCGTCATAATCCCTGCTTGTTGCAATAACACCATGGCAAAAGACAGGATAAATGTTCCAATCAACATCGCCAATGCATCTTCAATCTTTGAGTGTTGCTCAATCACAGGCGTGACTGGACTTACCAAAGATACATTTTGCTCGGTATTCATAACGGTATAACTCAATAGGAGAACAACACAGGGAGAGGTATCTTTCAAGGAAAGACATGGCATATTTGATCATTTTTATTATGTTTTCGCAATTTATTCTTATATTTTTACCATAAATGCAATTTATATTCAGAATCATAGATTTTGCATGTTATGCCCTGTTTCAATGCAAAGACATTATTGTTCTGCTTTTTTATTTCGTTGCAATGCCGTTCTCTTTGAGTTTTTCTAAAACAATTGAAGTATTTAAGTTGCTTACACCAAAATCACTCGATGATAAAATTCCAATCAACTTCACCATTTCATCTAAATTTCTAACCGCAACCTTGAGTGCAAAATCATAACTCCCTGTCAATTTATAAATATCTTTCACTGCCGATTCATGCAAAAGGAATTCAACAAAACGGTCATGGGTTGCATCATTATAATTTTGCAACTTCACTTCAATAATACCAACGATCGGTGTTGGATCAGCACACAAGGCAACCTGAGCATAATAGCCTGTGATGATTTTTTTCTGCTCAAGATAAATTCGACGACGTGAACATTGAGAAGTAGATAGTCCCACCAATTCAGCTAATTCTTGATTGGCTAAACGGCCATTTAGTTGTAAATGATGGATAATTTTTTGATCAAACTCATCAAGTTGTTCAGTCATGAAACTCTCAGTTATCGTTTTACTTAGTCATTTAAACAATGCAAATACATGGTTATGTGCAGTTTAACGTTTTTAGATCTAGCCTCACAAGCTCATGACAAAATTGCGGCAGATTGAATGCGCTGAATGCCTTGCACTCGCATCTCGTGCCAAGCCTGTTGCAATGAACCATTTAAGTCTATTGCTTTACATGCATCTTCAACCACATAGGTTTTAAAACCGAAATGTACGGCATCTAAAGCCGTCCACGCCACACAAAAATCCGTGGCAATGCCGACAATATAAACAGTGTCAATTTGATGTTCTTTTAGATAGCCATTCAGTCCTGTTGGCGTCTTGCGATCTGCTTCCATAAAAGCCGAATAACTATCAATATCCTGATGACATCCTTTACGGATAATTAACTGTGCCGTTGGAATATCAAGCTCAGGATGGAATGCCGCATCATGTGAGCCTTGTACACAATGTTTAGGCCACAACACTTGCGTTCCATAAGCCAACTCAATGGTTTCGAATGGCACTTTATTGTGGTGATTTTCTGCAAAAGAAATATGTTGCTCAGGATGCCAGTCTTGGGTCAGCACCACATGTTCAAATCTTGGCGCAAGTTGATTAATCAGTGGGATAATTTGATCTGCCTCTGCAACCGCCAGATTGCCACCAGGTGTAAATCCATTTTGTACATCCACCACGATCAGTGCGGTACCTTTCATTTGTTTTTGCATTTGATCACCCAACATTCCAGCTCAACCCTCCCTTTGTACCATACGCTGCCCTTGAGCATCTGACTACAGCGGTGATTATTTTATAAGATGAAAAGCATTCAAGCGAAAGATGAATTAAAGTTTCTTACAGTTTAACGAAAGCATATTGTTCTTATGTCTCCGATCAGTCATAATTTGCATAATTGTCATTCAACGTGGCTTAATTGTTGAACGACCAATCAAAATACTGCATCCATCCAATATTTCGTTTTTAATTACTTCAATCTCGGATGGGAAAATAGGATATTTTTTTAAAATGACTCAGCTAGCACAGAATATACAAGGCTCAATTGTCGCAATCGTTACCCCAATGCTTGAACATGGCGGTGTAGATTGGAAGAGTCTTGAGAAGCTTGTTGAGTGGCACATCCAACAAGGCACACATAGTATTGTTGCTGTTGGAACAACAGGCGAAGCGTCTACATTAAGCATGGAAGAACACACGCAAGTCATCAAAGAAGTGGTTCGTGTGGCCAATAAACGTATTCCAATTATCGCAGGTACTGGTGCGAATTCGACCCGTGAAGCGATTGAACTGACTAAAGCCGCTAAAGAACTCGGTGCGGATGCCGCGCTGTTGGTGACCCCATATTATAATAAACCGACCCAAGAAGGCTTATATCAACACTATAAAGCCATTGCTGAAGCTGCTGATATTCCACAGATTCTCTACAATGTTCCAGGCCGTACTGGGGTGGATTTGCAAAATGAGACCGTGATTCGTCTGGCAGATGTGCAAAATATTGTGGGTATCAAAGATGCCACTGGCGACCTTCCTCGTGGACAAGCCCTGATTGAAGGTTTACAGGGTAAAATCGCAGTGTATTCAGGTGATGATGCAACCGCTTGGGAGCTGATTTTACTGGGTGCGAAAGGCAATATTTCGGTCACTGCAAATGTTGCACCTAAACAAATGAGCGAGGTTTGTGAAGCAGCATTGGCTGGAGATAAAGCAAAAGCACAAAGTTTGAATCAACAAATTGCAAATCTACACAATATTTTGTTTTGCGAATCAAACCCAATTCCTGTGAAATGGGCATTGCATGAGATGGGCTATATGAGTACAGGTATTCGCCTGCCACTCACCCCGCTTGCAGAACAATATCGTGAACCGCTCCGCACAGATTTAAAAGCTGCGGGAATTATTTAATACGAGCAATTTATGATGCAATTACGTGTTGGTGTTGTCCTAGTCATTTCAGCGTTAAGTTTAGCTGGTTGTGGCCGTTTTGCCCTCAATAACCATTCTTTGGATTATAAGAAGGCAGAAGCACTTGAACCACTTAAATTCCCTGAGGGCGCAACGGTCAGACCATTTACACCTTTGTATCCTGCTCCGACAGTTGATCCATTGGCGATTGAACATGCGCCTACTTTTGAAAACAAAAGTGGTAAGCGTTACGCGCTTCCTCGCCCAGATGCGATACAAACACAAGCCAGTAATGTAGAAGATACCATTACTGCGCTCGGTCGCCCTCAGTTAGTGATGGATGGAAATAGAAACCCATTACTGAAAGTGGAAGGCCCAACGGCAACAGCATGGCAATATACCTTTGCAACCTTGAATAGTCTTAACTACAAGGTGATTTCGCAATCCAACAATGGTTATGAAGCCACCATTCAAGTCGATAATCAAAGCTATTTATTGAAGCTTTCCGCTGTTGGCTCAAGCAATACCGTTGCCTTATTCAAACTTGACACAACCTTTGCAGAACAAGCCATTGCAACAGAAGTGTTAAACCAGATTTACCAAAATTGGCCAGCCTAGTCGTTTATTAGGCATATTTTTTCAAAAAGGTTCCCCCATGTTAAAACAAACCTTGCTCTATACTGGTAAAGCAAAATCTGTATATGAAACAGACAATGCCGACCACCTGATTTTAGTCTTTCGTGATGATGCTTCTGCATTCAATGGCGAAAAAATCGAGCAACTAGATCGTAAAGGCAAGGTCAACAACCGTTTTAACGCCTTCATCATGGAAAAATTGGCTGAAGCGGGTATCGAAACACATTTTGAGAAGTTACTTTCACCAACAGAAGTACTGGTGAAAAAACTTGAAATGATCCCAGTTGAGTGTGTCATTCGTAACTATGCGGCTGGTTCATTGTGCCGTCGTTTAGGCGTTGAAGAAGGCAAAGTGTTGACACCACCGACCTTTGAATTGTTCTTCAAAGATGATGCGCTTGGCGATCCAATGGTCAACGAATCTCAAGCAATTGCATTAGGTTGGGCGACTGCCGATCAACTTGAAAAAATGAAAGAATTGACTTACCAAGTCAATGATGTCCTAAAAGCATTATTTGATGCGGGCAATATGATTCTGGTTGATTTCAAACTTGAATTTGGTGTATTCCACGACCGTATCGTACTTGGCGATGAGTTCTCTCCAGATGGTTGCCGTTTGTGGGATAAAGACACCAAGAAAAAATTAGATAAAGACCGTTTCCGCCAAGGTTTAGGTGGTGTGGTTGAAGCATATGAAGAAGTAGCGACGCGTTTAGGTATTAACTTAGATGATCTTTAAGCCTCTCTGAAGTGCAAAAAACCAGCTTCGGCTGGTTTTTTTATGGCTGCTGGAACATCAAGCTAATGCGATGTTTTTGTCGAAATCCAGCACAGAATTGACCCGATACAGACCATGAACGCCCCATACCAAAAAGATAAGCCCAATGGGGTATGTAACAAGATCGCGGCAAAAAATGCAGAAAACACTGGAATAAAATAAGATGCGCCTGCCAATAATGTCACATTGCCATGCAAGATTCCGATATTCCATGCAGCATAACCAAAGCCCATAGCTGCGGCTGCAATCAGCAACGTAATCGAAGATTGCCATTCAAACTGAAACGCCCCGCCACCCATGAGAAGATATTTAATCCAAAGCACAATCGCAACGAGGATGAAAAACAAGGTTATTCCATTGCTGCCATTGGCAATTTTTGCGGTAAGCGTACAGTAAGCAGCCCATAGCAATGTTCCAATAAATGCCAGCCCATAACTGAGTGGATTATTTTGAATATTCTGCCACATACCTGCTAAATCAAAGCCTTGCTCACCCCCCAAGACCCAACAAATTCCCAATAATGAGATGACAAAGCCAGGAATAATCAGAAAATTGGCTTTTTGCTGGTTAAACAAAATGGCCGCCACCATGGTAAAAGTGGGCCATAGATAGTTCACCATTCCAACTTCGATAGCTTCTCGATTATTGTTGCTATAACCAATCGAAAGTGAAAGACAAATTTCATAGGCCACAAATAAAGCACTGCCCCAAATTAAATATGTTCTGGGAAAGCTTCTCAGACTGCTCCAGCCGACCGAGAAAAATAGAAAGATTGAAGCGAAGGTATAGATCAGTGCTGCACCGCCCACTGCGCCAAAATGACTACTGACATCCTTGATCAAGGCAACGATCAAGCTCCATAAGAAGATCGCAACCAATCCAATCAACGTGGCTTTTTTTGAATTCATATGTATACAGGTAAAATCTTTAGATCAAAGCTGAAAGCCCACCCATTGAGAGAGTGAACTTTTGCTTCTAGGATTTAAAAGAATAGGCTTAGGCTCAAGCCTATTGGATTACTGTTGCTGTTGTTCTTGCTGCCAACGGCGTTGTTGTAAACGCTCAGCTTCAACCTCACGTTTATTCCGCGCTGATTCATACAGTTTTGTACCTTTCAACTCAGGTGGCAAGTATTCCTGCAACACAAAATGTTCTGGAAAATTATGTGGATAATGATAGTCCACACCATAACCCTGTTGTTTCATTAACTTGGTTGGTGCATTACGTAAATGCAAAGGTACAGGTAGATTTGCAGTTTTTTCAGCCAGCTCTAAAGCACGGTTAATGGCCAAATAGGTGCTATTACTCTTCGGACTGGTGGCCAAATAAACCGCAGTTTGTCCTAGAATAATACGCGCCTCAGGCATCCCCACCGCTTGTACTGAGCGAAAGCATTCACCTGCCAGTAATAACGCATTCGGATTGGAGTTGCCAATATCTTCTGAGGCGGCGATTAACATCCGACGCGCGATAAAAACAGGATCTTCTCCACCTTTGAGCATGCGTGCCATCCAGTACAAGGTTGCATCTGGATCACTACCACGAATGGATTTAATAAATGCCGAAACCACATCGTAATGCTGCTCACCCGATTTGTCATAACGGGCAATATTTTGCTGCGCCACTTTGACCACAATCGCATTGCTGACGATATTTTCGATATCAGCTTCAAAGGTACTGGCAATTAAATCAATTAGGTTCAGTGCCTTACGTGCGTCACCCGCAGCAAATTGAATAAGCGCATCATATTCTTCAATTTGAATAAAACGTTCTTTTAAGAATTGATCACTTTGAATGGCTTTATTCAGTAGCGTTTGAATCGCCTCCGCGTCCAGACTATTCAGGGTATAGACCTGACAACGAGATAGTAGCGCACTGTTAACCTCAAACGAGGGGTTCTCAGTGGTGGCACCAATTAAGGTGATCTTGCCTTTCTCAACTGCATTGAGTAAGGCATCTTGTTGCGACTTATTGAAACGATGAATCTCATCAATAAAGACGACAGGTGTCAGGTTGAGTAGATCACCACTTTCAGCAATCACTTCACGTAACTCTTTCACGCCAGTATTCAGCGCAGATAGGCTAATAAAAGGACGATCTACCGCTTGAGCCAGTAATAATGCGATCGTGGTTTTCCCCACGCCGGGTGGTCCCCAGAAGATAATCGAAGGTAGATGCCCCTGATCAATCATTTGACGTAACGGTGCATTTTCACCGAGCAAATGATCTTGTCCGATAATTTCGGACAAATCACGAGGACGTAAACGTTCAGGTAGAGGAATATGCGTATCGGACATTATCAATGGCTTTATGCTGTTTTACCGTAGTCTATTGTGTCTGACTCAAATCTACAATTTGAATCTGCGATCAGCTGATCATTCTATCGAACTTGTTGCAGTTGAATCAGCTGTTCGATGCTTCGATAGCTTGCGGTAATGCGTGCTTCATTCGGAAAATTGGTATTGGCGAGCATCACAATCCCAATCTTTTGTTGTGGTATAAACGCAGCATAAGCACCAAAACCATTGGTCGCACCCGTTTTATTAAAGAATGTTGCTGGGGAAGCAAGCTTCGGCTGTTTGATCGGCGTGACAGTATGACTTTCAAATGCCATTTTGCTGGAATTCCCATCCAACAAAGCCTCTAATTTCACAGGATAGGCATACTGTTCCCAACCTAAGCCCTGAGTCATCGCACCGACTTTAAAATAACCCACGTGGGTATTTTCAATGGCTTTACGGATAGGTTGTTTCAATTGCTGGACATTGATCTGTGCATCCAAGAATTTCAACATATCAGCACTGCTACTTTTCACACCGTAGGCTTCTGCGTCTAACATGCCCGCAGAAACACGCATGGCTTGATCAGCTTTATATCCCCATGCATATTGCGGCATGTGCTGTTCAGGCACCTGAATAAAACTCTGTGTCAAACCTAATTGAGGGAACAGCGTTTGCTCAAGTAATTCAGCATATGGTTTTTTCATCGCCAAAGCGGTGACGTAACCCATCAGACCAATACTCGGATTGGAATATTGCCGTGTGGTTCCGACTTGGCTTTTCGGCTGCCATGTTTGGTAATACTTCAGCATATCCTGCTGTTGCACGACCGAATCAGGGAACTGGAGTGGGAAACCCCCGGCACTATAAGTACCAAGGTCGAGTATGGTGGCGCGGTTGACCGCAGTATTTTTTAATTCAGGTAAATACTTGCTAGGATGGTCAGAGAAAGATAACTGTCCTTGCGCCTGTGCATAGCCCGCCAAGGTGGCATTAAAGATTTTACTGACTGAACCCAATTCAAACAAAGTCGCGCTGCTGACAGCTTGCTTACTTTGCTTTGAAGCAACACCATAATTGATGAAATAATGTTGGCCATTCAAGGTCACTGCCACGGTCATGCCCGGAATTTTATACTGTTCCAACAATGGTTTAAATTGTTGATCAAGCACTTGCTTGACCTGTTGTTCAGTCAGTTCTTGTGCCCAAAGCATCGAATTGCAAGATAAAAGTCCTGCTATCAACCATAGTTTTTTCGAAGGCATAGAAAAGTTGTTTCGCTTAGTCATTCATCATTTCACTTTGAGTTAAAAATTAATTGGCACTGAGTTTAAGTAATTTGGCTTGTGGACCATCCTCAATCACCCAAATCGAACCATCCTTAGCTTGCTGCAAGCCTCGAATCCGTTGTTTCATATCCAGTCGTTGTACCTCGTGTACAGGCTGAGTGTTTAAATCCACCACCACAATGGCTTTAGAAGATAAACCACCGATTAAAGCTTTTTGCTGCCATAAAGGAAATTGTTGACCTGAATAAATGATCATACTGGACGGTGAGATCACAGGTGTCCAATCCATTTCAGGCGCTTTAAATTCCGGGCGAGTGTGATGATCTGGAATCTTCAAACCTGAATAGTGATCGCCATTCGAGACAATGGGATAACCATAATTTTCGCCTTTGACAATGAGGTTCAGCTCATCGCCACCTTCAGGCCCCATTTCAACCACCCAGAGCTGCTCTTTTGCATCAAGTGCAATACCGAGTGGATTACGATGCCCAAGTGACCATATTTCAGCAGTCACCCCACCTTGCTGGCTAAAGGGGTTATCTGATGCGGCTGTACCATCCTCATTCAGACGTAAAATCTTGCCCAAATTACTTTTCATGTCTTGTGCTGGATCAAATTTTTGGCGTTCTCCAGAACTGACCCACAACTTACCATCAGAACCAAACAGCATACGATGACCATAATGCCCCTGTCCCGAGACCTTAGGCACTTGCTGCCAAATGGTTTTTACATCCGTAAGTTGCGGTTGTGCTGGATTTGATAAATCTAGTTTTGCTCGTGAAATCACAGCACCGTAGCCACCTTGGCCTTTGCTCGCGTAACTCAAATATATCCAATGATTTTGCTGAAATTTTGGATGTAAAACCACATCACCTAAACCACCCTGACCGCCATAACTCACCGCGGGCACACCTTGTACATTGACGCTTTGTTTGCTTTGAGGATCAAATATTTTTAATTGTCCTTTTCGCTCTGTAATCAATAAGCGTTGATCTGGCAATGTTGTTATAGCCCACGGTTCGTTCAATTGGGCAATCGTCTCTACACGATAAGTTTGTTTAATCGCTGTTTTTGAGGTCTGCTGTGCGGTGCTTTGTTCTGGCGTTTTTGAATTGGTATTATTTGAACCACAGGCGAGTAAAAATAAAAAACTCCCACATACGAGTGGCGTCGCTAACAGCTTAATCATCCCATGTCTCCCCTTTATTATCTTCTCTAAGCGTACGGAGATTGGGGCAGAAAACTACGATAAAAGTGTTGTATTTATTATGCGAGATCATTTCAGCGTGGGATTTAAACTCAGGTTAACGCACCCAACGGACAATATAATCTTCGATCTGCTCTTCATCGACATCATTTTCTGAAATACATCGCCCTGCTGCCGATTTCTTTGCCTGAATAACGCTTTGCCGTGAACCCGTATTGAGATAGTGCCATGAGGGCAGGTTTTTCCCCTCACTTAAACGTCGATAAGCACAACTCGGTGGCAACCATGTAATCGTCTGCAGTTGCTCAAGTGTAAGTTGGATACAATCAGGGACATGCTGTTGACGTTGTGCATAGTCCGAACAACTGGCCGTTTTACAATCCAATAACTTGCACGCCACTTTGGTATAAGCGACCTCAGCCGTTTCTTCATCTTCAAGCTTAATCAAACAACATAAACCACAGCCATCGCACAATGCCTCCCATTCAGCATGCGTTAGCTGATCAAGTGCATATTGTTTCCAAAAATTTGGACGGAGTTCGATGGACATACCGATGATTTCAGTTTAAGCGAGCTTTTTATTATAGCATCCATCCATCTCTAACTTGGTTTTCAAACAGATTATCCGATTAACATTTCTTAATCTATTCAACATTTCAACCACAGAAACACCACATTTAGCTCAAAAAACACACGCTATAGTGGAAACATAACGATAAATTAGGAGGAAACATTATGTTCCGTTGGGCCATTATTTTTGCCGTAATCGCACTGATTGCCAGTTTATTAGGTTTTGGTGGTGTTGCTGGCTTATCAAAAGATTTTGCTGTTATTTTACTTGTCGTTGCTGTGATTTTGGCAATCGTTGGTTTCTTATCTAGAGGTAAAGTCTAGATATTGATATTGAGTAGCACTGAATAATAAAAAGAAGAATCTCCGTATTCTTCTTTTTTTATACTTCATTATTATTTCCCTCTTAGCGACCCAAGACCTCAAAATTTGTACCTTGGCAAGGTCTTCAATTTTCCGATTTTATGCTTTAATCGATACATTCTAAAAATACAGATTAGGATTGTAAAATGAGCTTCCCGATTACCACACGTGAAATTGAATACACCGCTGCCGATGGTCAACGTTTGATTGGTTATTTTGCAGCCCCAGAGATTAATACGCCTATTGCGGGTGTCATTGTTGCACCTGAATGGTGGGGCCGTAATGAATATACAGAGCAACGTGCCCGTGAGCTTGCTGAGCATGGTTACGCGGCTTTAGCGATCGATATGTATGGTGATAAAAAAGTCACCACTGCTGTACCACAAGCATCGGAATGGATGAATCAGACTTTTGAACATGCCGATACCATCGTGAATCGTGCTCAAGCGGGTTTAGCGACGTTAGCTGCTCAACCAGAGGTCAATGCGGAGAAACTGGCAGCCATTGGTTTTTGTTATGGCGGTAAAGTAGTACTGGATTTAGCGCGTTCGGGGGCAGATGTAAAAACTGTTGCAACCTTCCATGCGGTATTAAGCCCTAAAGCGCCTGCCGAGAAAGGCAAAGTGAAAGCTGAGATTCTCGTGCTACATGGTGAACTTGACAGCATGGTGACTTTAGACGATGTAGCTAACTTCCGTCAGGAAATGCACGATGCTGAAGTCGATCATGAGGTGATTATCTTTGAAGATGCCAAACATGGCTTTAGTAATCCACTCGCTGATGAACGTGCGAAAGCCAATAATGTTGACTTAGGCTATAACGCTGAAGCAGAACGCCAAGGTCTTGAAGCGATGTATGAGCTGCTGGATAAACATTTGAAGTGATTTTTATCAAATAAAGAATTTGATAAAACTTCCCAAAACTCTCAAAAATATTTGCTCGTGCAAAGGCGGCATGGATGCCGCCCGTTGAGCTGTGGTATCAGAGAAGTACCATCAGCTCAACAAAGGGGTTTTGTTACTTTTGCCCAGTCAAAAGTAAGGCATTGCCTACACAACTAATATTTGATTTTGTATAATTTTAGAGGCTGTGCAGGCGACGTATGTTATCAAGAATAATATCTTAACGGAGTCTTGCCGAGTTTTAATCCAATTTATTCATCAGCCTGCGGCTCGCCTTACTTTTCAGGGATGAAAAGTAAGCAAAAATCCTTTTTGATCAGAGGGTACATCCATGTAACCCCTGACCAACAGCAAATATTAATGAGGATTTAATAACGAATTTGTTTGTATGCACCAACTCCTCTCTCCTTTTCCGTTATACTATTCCTCTGCTTTTTATTGTTTTAATTCATGCCTGATTTTTCATTTTCTGATGCATTGCTTACATGGTTCGACCAACACGGTCGCCATGACTTACCTTGGCAAGTCGCCGATGACCCGTACAAGGTCTGGGTATCAGAAATCATGCTACAACAGACACAAGTTAAAACCGTTCTACAATATTTTGATCGTTTTATAGAACGCTTCCCAACTGTTCAGGATTTGGGGCGTGCCAGTTGGGATGATGTCGCGCCATACTGGGCAGGACTAGGCTACTATGCCCGTGCACGCAACTTGCATAAGGCGGCAGGTATCGTCAGCCAACAAGGCAAATTTCCAGAAACACTCGAACAATGGATCGAACTTCCAGGCATCGGACCCTCAACCGCAGGTGCGCTCATGTCCCTCGGTTTACGTCAATATGGCGTGATTATGGATGGCAACGTGAAACGTGTTTTAGCTCGTTTTCTTGCTATAGAAGATGACCTCTCCAAGCCACAACATGAACGCGCGTTATGGCAAATTGCTAAAGACCTATGCCCTCAGCAACGTAATCATGATTACACCCAAGCCATCATGGACTTAGGGGCAACCGTCTGCACACCGAAGAAACCTTTATGTTTATATTGCCCAATGCAACAACATTGTCAGGCCTACCAACAAGGCTTGGAACAAGAACTTCCGTTCAAAAAAGCCAAGAAACCTGTCCCTATAAAAACAGCCGATGTACTCATCATCCAGTCGGGTGATGAATGGTTATGGCAACAACGTGGATCACATGGCTTATGGGGTGGATTGTATTGCCTCCCCATCATTGAACAAGCAACCGAATTACAACAGATTGAGCAACACGCCAAACTACAAGCTCAAGTATCATCTTTGCAGATTAGCCATAGTTTTACCCATTTTACGTGGTTGCTGCATGAAAAGTTGTTCCACGTGGAACATGACCAAAAAGAGCAACTCAGTATTGAATTAAATGGTGTATGGCTGAGTCCAGAAGCAGCGATTGCCAAAGGCATTCCAACAGCCATGAAAAAATTGATTACAGCAAAACAAAAAGCTTAGTCGCCTGAACGCTGTAGATCAAAACGTAATGTAAGGAGTTTGTGTGCGTCATTCGATTTCCTATACGATTCTTGCTGTGGTAATGATTTTACTGTCAGCATGTACCACAGCCCCAAAGAAACCGACACCCCTACCAAACGCACAAGTGGGCAAACTTCAAAACATGCGTTTAGATAGCCGCTTGCCAATTCCAGTGAAAGGGGTTAGTCGGAGTGAATTGCGCGATACATGGGGCGCTGCACGCAGTCAGGGACGCAGCCATGAAGGCATTGATATCATGGCAGCACGTGGAACGAAAGTGTATAGTGCTACCGAAGGGCTCGTCGCTGATTTACGCAATAATAATTTAGGTGGCAAGGTCATTTGGATTCTTGGACCATCAGGCTCTTGGCACTACTATGCACATTTGGATGGTCACAAACGTGGTCTCAATGTTGGAGATTATGTCCGTAAAGGTGACCTGATTGGTTATGTGGGGAATACAGGCAATGCCCGCCATACAGCCCCCCATTTACACTATGGTATTTATTTAAATGGCAAAGGGCGTGGTGCAGTCAATCCATACCCCTATTTACGTTAGGAACACACAATGTCAGAAGCATTGATTGAACGTCTGGTTGAATTTGCAGAATCTGGAAATCAACAAAAAATCATCATCAATGGAACCAGCTATCAAGGCTGGATCATGGAAATTACTGAAGATGCGTTGCTGATTAGTACAGGTTTTGCAGATAAATCAGGTAAAGACTTTTGGCTTAACTTTACTGATTTAACTACAGCTGAATTGTATTATTGGGATAATCATGTAGATGAATGGGTAGCATTCAAACTCTAAATTGCGCTATTCAAATAACAACAAGGAGCATCAAATATGACGATTCAACGCTGTGGTTGGTGCTCCAATGATCCGCTCTATATTGCTTACCACGATCAGGAATGGGGCAAAGCTGAGCATGATGAAGCGCGCTTATTTGAGATGCTCTGCCTTGAAGGACAACAAGCAGGTTTATCTTGGATTACGGTTTTAAAAAAACGTGAACACTATCGTTCGCATTTCTTTCAATATCCCATCACACAGGTCGCTGCGCTTAGCGATGATCAGCTTGAAAACAAACTCAGCGATGCTGGTTTAATTCGTCATTTAGGTAAACTCAGAGCCATCCGTGATAATGCGATTGCATGGCTCAAGCTCAAAGATGAAGTCAACAATGTCCCCGCTTGGCTATGGAGCTTTGTAAATCAGCAGACTTTGGATAATGATGTGGCGAATTATCGTGAAGCGCCTGCCCAAACAGAAATCAGCCAAAGACTTTCTAAAACACTCAAAAAGCATGGTTTTAAATTTGTTGGCCCCACCACCTGTTATGCTTTTATGCAAGCGGTTGGCATGGTCAATGACCATGAAAATCACTGCCATTTTAAATAATGTATATCAATAAATTTTCCTTTCTATAGGAGTTAGCTATGAGCAACAACCTCATTCGTGCCTATGCTGCGATGCAAGCAGGTGAACAACTGGTGCCTTACCAATTTGATGCAGGTGAATTACAAGCACATCAGATTGAAGTCAAAGTAGAATATTGCGGTTTATGCCATTCCGATCTTTCTGTGATTAATAATGAATGGCGCTCCTCTATCTATCCTGCTGTGGCAGGACATGAAATTATCGGCACCATTGTTGCACTTGGCTCTGAGGCCAAAGGACTCAAACTTGGTCAACGTGTCGGTATTGGCTGGACCGCCGAAAGCTGTCAAGCATGTGACCCATGTATGGGTGGAAATCAAGTACTCTGTACAGGTGGAAGCATTGCCACCATTGTTGGGCATGCAGGTGGCTTTGCCGATAAAGTCCGTGCAGGTTGGCAATGGGTGATTCCTCTGCCTGATGATTTAGATCCTGAAAGTGCTGGACCTCTGCTCTGTGGCGGTATTACTGTTTTTGATCCCTTACTGAAACATAAGATTCAAGCCACCCATCATGTCGGTGTAATTGGCATTGGTGGCTTGGGACATATTGCCATCAAAGTACTAAAAGCATGGGGCTGTGAAATTACAGCCTTCAGTTCAAATCCAGAAAAAACTGAAGAATTGAAAGCCATGGGCGCAGATCATGTGGTGAATAGCCGCGATGCTCAGGCGATCAAAACACAACGTGGTAAATTTGATTTATTGCTTAGCACGGTCAATGTGACCCTGAATTGGCAAGCCTATTTAAGCACTCTCGCACCGAATGGCAGCTTACATTTCCTCGGTCTCACCTTGGAACCTGTGCCTGTTTCGGTGGGTTCCCTGATTGATGGTGCCAAATCTGTGACGGGTTCTCCAACCGGTTCGCCTTTGGCACTGCGTCAACTGCTACAATTTGCGGCACGTAAACAGATTGCACCACAAATTGAGTTATTTCCCATGTCACAGCTCAATGAAGCCATTGAACGTCTTCATTCAGGGCAAGCACGTTATCGTATCGTGCTCAAAGCAGACTTTGACTAGCTCAAAGATCAATTCAAACTTTGTCTGACCCAATCCGCCAACTGTTGAATCGCTTGGCGGATTTCTTTGGTTAAGGCATGTCCTGCATTTAAACGCAGAAAATGTTGATAGCGTTGGTCTTCTCCAAACACCTCACCAGGCACAATATTAATCCCTTGCCCTTGCGCCAAATAATACAACTCTAGACCTGTGATACTCTCAGGCAATTGCATCCATAATGCATAGCCTCCTTGCGATTGGCTTAATGCAATTGGGATGCCATGAAAAACCTCTAAAATATAGGCTCGATATTGTTCCACCTGTTGCATTAACTCAGGTCGTAAACGATCGAGATGTTCCCGATAACCCCGACTATAAATAAAATCCGCTAGGCCAAGCTGTAAGGGTGTATTGACACCAACATTATTGGCCAAGAGCTGTGGCCGTAAATGTTGCAACTGCCGTCCCAAGCAAAACCAACCGACCCGATACGCTGTCGATAATGATTTCGACACCGAACTACACCAGATGACATAACCCTCTTGATCCCAATAACGAATCGGCAAAGGTCGTTCTTTTTGGAAACTACACTCGCCATAAATATCATCTTCTAAAACAAAACATTGATATTGCTGTGCTAACTTCGCAATATGCTGTTTTTGCTCATGACTCAGACAATAGCCCAATGGGTTTTGATAGTTAGCTGTGAGCAAACATAGTTTGGCACTGCCCTCTTTCATAAAGAACTCTAAACGTTCTAAATCAATGCCACGATGATCCGCAGGAATCTCAATAATGTTGCGTTTTAAACTGGCCAACATTTGCAACTGACCATTAAATGTTGGCGTAGGCACCATAATACTATCGCCCTCCAGACTGATCTGTTGAATCAGGAAGGATAAAGCTGGCATACAGCCATTGGTGATGAAAATGTCCTCTGTTGCCACATAAATTCCATCCTCTCGCCAATGATCTGAGAGTGCCTGACGAAGTTGCTGATGCCCCTGTTTATTACAGTACAAAAAGTCTTCTGGCTGACAGTGTTTAAGCGCACGTTGTAAGGAACGGCGCAGACCATCGACAGGAATCAAATGCGGAGAAAGTTGAATTGCACCCAACGGCGTTAAATGACTCTGAATTGAGGCCGTTTGAATTTGGTTTTGCAAATCTAAATTTGAAACTTGCCTTGGCATCGACTCAAATTGAGGACTCTCAGGAGCAGGGCTTTGATATTGCCGTGAACTGACAAAATAGCCCGACTTCGCTTTTACATAAATTAGCCCTTTGGCTTCTAAGAGTTCATAGCATTGTTGCGCGGTACTTAAACTGATCGCTTGCTGACGCGCAAACTCACGTAAAGAACTGAGTTTCTGTTGTGGCTGTAATTCATGCTGATAAATTTTATGAGCAAGCTGTTCTGCTAAGCGCTGATAGTGGAATGTCATCTCTGTACTGCTTTTTTAGAAATTTCTGTATCTGTATTGGTTTATACAACACCGTTAAGCTATAAAAATCAACAGCAACAGGATAAGAGCATGAAAAATAATATCTTATTTATATTAAGCGCCGTTTTATTTACGGGATGCCACCTCACTGACCAAGCCACCTACCAGCAGCAACAAGTCTGTAAATCTCTCTCAGAGGGATATTTGCAAATTCAAAACCAACCAACCTATGAATTATGGAAGATGGAAAAACGTGAAGCATCAGAGCAAACCCGTATCATCAAACTGACCTATAAGAAGCCCAATGAAAATGGTCTGATACTCTCGAGCACCTTTCTGCCAACAGTAGAACTTGAGTGCAAGCTACAGCAGCAACATATTGTCGTTTCTGTCATACCCAAAACAGGTCCGTCCATTCCAGTCCTGAATGTACAGCTTCAAAATGAGGCTATTGGCAAACCGAGAAACCCTGGCTGAGTTGTTCAGACAAAAACTCAATAAATAAACGGACACGTTTCGGCAAGTGCTCTTGTTGATAATAAACAGCATGGATGCTTTGGTAAGAATGCTCAATGTGGTCTTCAAACAGTGCCACTAAACGACCTTCTTTTAAGTCTTGCCAGATTTCATACTCAGAGAGTCGTGCAATGCCCTGCCCACGCAAGCACAGTTGCCGCACGGTCTCGCCACTCGATGCCTTAATTTTAGCTTGTGCTAAGAAATACTCATTATCGACTTTAATGGGCCATTTATTGATATAGGCAGGACGGGTAAAACCAATTAAATCATGATCCAATAATGCCTTGGGCTGTTGTGGCATTCCCTTACGTTTGAGATAGTCGGGGCTAGCAACAATATAAATTCGACTTTTGCAGACCAGTTTGGCATGTAAACTGGAATCATGTAGTTCTCCAAAACGGAAGGCCACATCGGTTTTATGTTCAAGTAAATCAATCACCAGATCACTACTATTCAGCTCAATTTCAATATTTGGATAATTCTGCCTAAACTGATCGACCAAGGGTGTGATGACATGCAAAATAAAAGGTGTCGCCGAATCAATGCGAATAAGGCCCGAGGTATCCTGATCTGATTTCTGTAACGCCTCTTCCGCTGCATTTAAATCGCTTAAAATTTTACGGGCATGATTGAGGAACTGCTGTCCTTCTTGGGTGAGTTTTAATTTACGCGTTGTTCGCTCCAGCAAGGTCACTTCAAGCTTTAATTCTAAGCGACTGAGTGAACGGCTCAGCCCTGATGCAGTCTGTCCTAATCTTTCAGCAGCAGCAATAAAAGAGCCAGTATCGACGATGGTCATAAAAGCGAGTAATTCTTCAATTGTTGATTTCATTGCATCACTCAATTATTGATATTTAGTCAACTATATTTTGCAAATTCATCTATTTTTTAGCAACAATAATCATCGCACAATTGCACCATCAACAAAACAAGCTCTTTGAAGCATGCAAAAGATTAGGTGAATAATATGCGTATCCCTCAATTTGGTTTAGGTACTTTCCGTCTTAAGGATCAAGTCGTTATTGATTCAGTCAAAACAGCCTTAGACGTTGGCTATCGTGCCATTGATACAGCACAAATTTATGGAAATGAAGCAGCCGTTGGGCAAGCAATTGCGGAAAGTGGCATTGCTCGCCAAGAGCTGTTCTTAACCACAAAAATCTGGGTAGATCACTTTGCTGAAGATAAACTAATTCCAAGTTTAAAAGAAAGCCTGCAAAAGCTTGGTACTGATGCGGTTGACCTCACGTTGATTCACTGGCCAGCACCTCAATTGGGCGTGTCTATTCCAACTGTGATGCAATTGCTGTTGGAGGCCAAGCAACAAGGTTTGACCCAACAGATTGGGATTTCAAATTTTAATATCGCCTTGACGCAACAAGCAATTGATAGCATTGGTGTAGAACAGATTGCCACCAATCAAATTGAATTAAGCCCGTATTTGCAGAACCAAAATCTGGTGAACTATTTAGGTAAACAAAATATTGATGTGACCTCCTACATGACCCTTGCCTACGGTAAAGTCCTCAATGACCCAACACTGCTTGAAATCGCAGCACAGCATCAAGCGACAACAGCACAAGTGGCATTGGCTTGGGCATTACAAAAGGGCTATACGGTGATCCCATCGTCAACCAAACGTGAAAACCTGATCAGCAACTTACAAGCACAGCAGCTACAACTGAGTGTGGAAGAGATGCGGATGATTGCTCAACTTGAACGTAATGGTCGTGAAGTCAGCCCTGAACCTTTTGCGCCTGAATGGGACAAATAACATGAGCAGCCGCGTTAATCTTCCATTGCTGGCATTGGCCATTGGTGCATTTGCAATTGGAACAACCGAGTTCTCTCCAATGGGACTGTTGCCCAATATTGCCAGTGATCTTGGTGTCTCTATCCCAAGCGCGGGGATGTTGATTACAGGTTATGCACTGGGTGTGATGCTGGGTGCACCGATCATGACCTTATGGTTCGGTGGTTTTGCTCGTCGGAATGCACTTATTCTCTTGATGGCAATTTTTACCATTGGCAACCTGATTGCCGCATTCGCACCCAACTATATGAGTCTCATGGGCGCTCGCTTGATTACCAGTTTGAACCACGGTGCATTCTTCGGAATTGGCTCTGTGGTTGCCGCCAGTGTCGTTCCAACCCATAAACAAGCCAGTGCGGTTGCAACCATGTTTATGGGACTGACCATTGCCAATATCGGTGGCGTGCCACTGGCGACTTGGGTTGGGCAAAATATTGGTTGGAGAATGTCTTTCCTTGCAATCTCAGCCCTCGGTGTCATCACCATGTTGTCACTCTGGAAAGCTCTGCCTGTTGGATCTGTCGGACAGAAACCGAATGTAAAAATGGAGCTGAGTGTTCTTACTCGCCTCCCCGTGGTATTGGCATTACTCACGACGGTCTTCGGGGCTTCCGCGATGTTTACCCTATATACCTATATCGCACCAAGCTTGGTTGAGTTTACCCATGCCTCACCGACCTTTATCACCATGATGCTGGTGTTGATTGGGATAGGTTTCTCTGTTGGTAACCACTTCGGGGGTAAATTTGCAGACGTATCCATTGATAAGACCTTAATTGGTTCTTTGCTGTTATTGATTGCATTGATGGTGATTTTCCCCATTCTGGCTCAAACCCAGCTTGGCGCAGCCATCGGTTTAGTCATCTGGGGCGCTGCCGCATTTGCAATCGTACCGCCCTTACAAATGCGAGTGATGTCAGTGGCCCATGAAGCATCAGGGCTCGCATCCTCTGTCAATATTGGCGCATTTAACTTGGGCAATGCCATTGGTGCGGCCGCAGGTGGGATGGTACTCAGTCTTGGCTTAAATTATGCGGCAGTTTCCATGATTGGAGCGGTATTGGCAGTTGTCGGTTTAATCTTGGTATTGATCCAAATAAAACTCTCACGCAAACAAAACGCTCAGTATCAACAATGCCCCCAAGCTTAAATTAAAAGAATGCCTGATTTACACATAAATCAGGCATTCTTTATTTCAACAAATCAGGTAATTTCGGTTGTTTATATGCTGGATTATGCACTTCTTTTTTCATTTTCATCAGCATTTGATAAGGCTGTTGCTGTACAAACATATTCACAAAACTCAAAGGAATCGCCCCTGCTGGATCAGCATAACCACTGGTGGAGACTTTGACCTTATTTTCCGCGACTTTCTGAAAGGTCCAATCCCCCTCATAACGACTCAGACGGATAATGTCAGGCTGTTCAGGATAATCATACTTAATCGCCTGATTCTTAATACTAATGCTGCCATCCGCATTTTTGCTCATTTTGCCTTTAATCACCACATCACGATCTTTAAGCGGAAAAGGAAAATCCAGCACCATATAAAGCGTAAATTCGCCTTTTTTCTCATCACGAGACAACAATTGTACTTTACCGACATAAGGTACCCATTTCGGTGTACGCTCCACATCCAATACCACCGCCACCGCCCGCTCTAGCGGCACATCAAAAGTTGTTTCAGCTTTATACTGAAAAACAGGATTATTTTCTGTTTGATAGGTCCAAACCTTAATATCATTGCGATGTAGGCTAAGCTTTGCAGTTTCTGTTGTCGCAGTTGCAACCAAGCTGGTGGCACTCAGTAGCGCAGCAAGAACAATCGTTTTTTTATTCATGGCAATGCCCAATTCTTTTAATGATAGCGAGAGCTTGCTTCACTTTGATCTAAGCGAAAAGCTCGACAAGCTCTTTTTTATAGTGCAAAAAACCAAGATTTTATACTTGAATATCGTTAAAACCTAAAACATCTTTCATATCATATTTACGTGCTTCACGACCAACCACCCACGCAGCAGCACGTACAGCACCTGAAGCAAAGTTCATGCGATTGGTGGCTTTGTGTGTCACTTCAACACGTTCACCTTCACCAATAAACATCACGGTATGCTCACCAACGATATCTCCCCCACGAATGGTTTCAAAACCAATGGTTTGACGATCACGTGGTCCGGTATAGCCTTCACGACCATAGACCGCAACTTCTTTTAAGTTACGACCTAGCGTATCTGCAATCGCCTCACCCATCATAAATGCCGTACCAGAGGGTGCATCCACTTTATGACGGTGGTGTGCTTCGATGATTTCAATATCCACCGTATCACCAAATACTTTTGCAGCCAGTTCCAATAACTTAATTGAAACATTGACCCCAACTGAGTAATTGGCTGCGTACACAACAGGTGTTTGTGTTGCTGATTCGTCTAAAAATGCCTTTTGCTCATCAGACATACCAGTGGTACCAATCACCATCGCCACACCCGCTTCACGACATAATTTTAGATGCTGCTCGGTTGCCACAGGTGCAGTAAAATCAATCACCACATCACAATCTTTTAATACTTCACTCAAACTTCCCACCACCTTAACACCGATGCTGCCCACACCCGCAAGCTCACCAGCATCCGCACCGACCAAGCTGCTTTCAGGGCGCTCAACTGCGGCTGCAAGTTGGTAGCCTGCTTGTTGCACAGCTTGAATCAGAATACGCCCCATGCGTCCGCCTGCACCCAAGATTCCTATGCGTGGAGAAGTTGACATAATTTTTCCCAGTCTTTTATTTAAACAATGTCGCTACTATAGCAAAACTCTATCGTTCCGCTAAAAAATTCCCACAAAAAAACCTGCTGAAGCAGGTTTTTTCTGTTGATGTCGATTAATCAAATAGACGATCAAAGAATGATTTTTTCTTTGGAGAAGATGTACTGTCTTCACCATCAAAAGAAATTTGTAATTCTTTTAACAACTCACGCTGACGGCTGGTTAAGTTCACAGGCGTTTCGATCACAATACGGCACAGTAAATCACCTTGCATACTACTACGCACAGGACGAACACCTTTACCACGTAAACGGAACATTTTACCTGTTTGTGTACCTTCAGGAACTTTTAGGCTGACACGACCATCAAGTGTTGGGATCTCAAGCTCTTTACCCAAAGCGGCATCCGCAATGCTGACAGGAACATCCATATAAAGATCAGCACCATCACGTTGGAAGATTTCGTGTTCACGAACCACGACTTCAACGTATAAATCACCTGACTGACCATCACGAATCGCTTCGCCTTTACCGGTTAGGCGTACGCGATCACCGTTATCTACCCCAGCAGGAATCGTCACTTCAAGGGTTTGCTGACGATCAGCAACACCTGAACCATGACATGCATGACACGGATTCTTAATGATTTTACCTTGACCACGACACGTGCTACAGGTTTGCTGAACAGAGAAGAAACCCTGCTGCATACGCACCTGACCCGCACCGTGACAGGTACGACAGGTTTCTACATCCTTCGGATTTTTAGACCCTTTGCCATCACAAACATCACAAGGTGCTGGTGCAGTAAAGGTAATGGTTTTTTTGATCCCTTTAACCGCTTCCTCAAGAGTAAGTTCCATGACATAGCGAAGGTCTGAACCACGACGTTGACGCTGTTGTTGACGACCACCGCCACCACCAAACGCACCGCCAAAGATATCACCGAATTGGCTAAAAATATCTTCTGCGCTAAATCCACCAAAACCACCACCGCCACCGCCGAAACCACCTTCAAAAGCGCTGTGTCCAGCGCGATCATACATGCTGCGCTTTTCACTATCAGAAAGTACTTCATAAGCTTCAGAGGCTTCTTTAAATTTGTCTTCAGCTTCAGCGTTGTCTGGATTACGGTCTGGGTGATACTTCATCGCCAACTTACGATAGGCTTTTTTGATCTCATCATCACCTGCGGTTTTCGAAACGCCTAAAACCTCATAATAATCACGTTTAGCCATGGTTGGCGGTGCTCCTCACGGAATTAATTCAATTTCTACAAACAAATAGGCTCTGCTGACATTTTATTTATAAAAGCCAACAGAGCCTTAATAGGGGCTATAGGATATCTTTACAAGGTCTATCGCAATAAAAAAAGATAAAATTAGAAAACAGCTTTATTTTTAAAGTACTTAGCAATGCCTTTAAACCAAGCATTCAACAGAAATAACCATGCAATTGCACTAAACACTACACCAGTGACCGTCATCGCTGTGATCCACAGTGTGCTATCCCACGCCAAAAAGAACAATGGAATAAACCACAGCGCGGCAAAGAAAGCCATTAGGATAAATAACAAAACATTACGCATAATCCAAAGTGCGTGCGCATGTATCCACACCTCAGCATTATCCACAACTGCAACTTTTCGCGCTAACAGGTACGCAAATGCGGCAAACACGATTGTAAATAATGCAAGAAACATGAACACGTAAGAAATCGCCACGTAACGGCGATGCTGCTCAATATTACCTTGGCCCATGCGCTATATCACCTCATTCATCACATTTTGCCAAATCAGCCATGCGATAGAATTCCATTATTTTTTTGATCTTCAATATAGGTGCTACTATATTGAAATTTTCAATATTTCGCACCTCTATTCGCAAAATAATTATGTTAGATGTGCTGTTTTCTTGACCTTAAACCACGCTGCGTACAGTGCAGGTAAGAAAAATAAGGTCAGTAAGGTCGCAACAATCAATCCGCCCATAATCGCAACGGCCATTGGACCAAAGAAAATACTACGGGATAACGGAATCATCGCTAGGACTGCGGCCATTGCGGTGAGGACAATAGGACGGAAACGACGCATGGTGGCGCCAATGATGGCATCCCACGCGGCATGCCCAGCATGAATGTCTTGCTCAATTTGATCAATCAAAATCAGCGAATTTCGCATGATCATTCCCGATAAGGCAATCGTTCCCAACATTGCAACGAACCCGAACGGTTTATTGAACAATAATAGGAATGCAACCACCCCAATCAGACCCAACGGTGCGGTCAGTAATACCATGGTGGCCCGAGACATACTGCGTAACTGAATCATCAATAGTGTCATCACCACTGCCAAGAATAATGGCATCCCGGCATTGACTGAGCTTTGACCTCGTGCGGATTCTTCTATTGTTCCTCCAACTTCGAGGAGATAGCCACTTGGCAACTCTGCACGTAGCGCCTGCATCGGATCAGCCAATTGTTGAACCACAGTTGCAGGTTGTAACTGCGTTCGAATATCAGCCCGTACCGTAATGGTTGGCAAGCGGTTACGATGCCAAATTAAACCTTCTTCAAACCGTGATTCAATTTGCGCAATTTGTGCCAGAGGAACAGTCGTACCTTTGCTGGTCGGAACAGACAAGCTTGCCAGTGACGCCACTTCCGCACGCTCGGTTTGATCACCACGCAAACGGATCTCAATCAACTCCCGTTTTTCACGGTATTGATTCATGGCAATGCCTGTGACAGAGGCATTCAAGAAGTTGGCTAAATCAACACTGGAAACCCCCATTTGACGGGCACGATCTTGGTCAATTTCAATTGCAATGATTTTGCTTGGCTCGCCCCAATCCAAATGCACATTGGTGGTATTTGGATCTTCACTGAGCACTTTAGAAACTTTTTGTGCCCACTGACGCACCGTACCCAAATCCTCACCAGAAATACGGTATTGCAATGGATAGCCTACAGGCGGACCATTTTCCAGTAAAGAGACTCGGGTACGTACCTGCGGTAATAACGCCTTAATTTGGGTGTCTAAAGAACGGCGAATCTCATCCCGATCCTCTAAAGAGGAAGCCAGTACCACAAATTGGGCAAAGCTGGCTTGTGGCAACTGTTGATCAAGTGGCAAATAAAAACGAGGTGAACCTGTGCCGACATAAGCCACATAATTATCAATCCCGTCTTGTTTGGAGAGGAACTGTTCCACTTTATGTACGGCCTGCTCCGTTGCTGTCAATGAAGCACCTTCTTCCAGTTTTAAATCCACCAAAATTTCCGCACGATTTGACGGTGGGAAGAATTGTTGTGGTACCAGTTTAAATGTCATCACCGACAATACAAAAATCCCAACGGTAATGGCGATCACTGTTTTACGATAAGTGATACAAACTTCCACCACATGGCGGAAAGATTGATAGAACTTGGTCTGATAAGGATCATGATGCGCTGTATGTGCCTGCACCACTGGCGCAGGTTGTTTGCGTAATCTCGCCCATAGCCGTAGATACCATGCCGCTTTTTGCTGTTGCTTGCTAAAATCAGGCAATAATTTCTCACCGAGATAAGGCACAAATAAAACCGCTGCAATCCACGACACCACCAAGGCAATGGTCACCACTTGGAAAATAGAGCGGGTGTATTCGCCTGTGCCTGATTGTGCTGTGGCAATCGGTAAGAAACCTGCTGCGGTAATCAGTGTTCCGGTCAGCATCGGAAAGGCGGTGCTTTGCCATGCAAAGCCTGCGGCTTTTAGCCGACTGTAGCCCTGCTCCATTTTAATCGCCATCATTTCAACCGCGATAATGGCATCATCGACCAACAGCCCCAATGCCAGAATCAAGGCGCCTAAAGAAATCTTGTGCAACCCGACATCAAATAACGACATCCCTGCAAAGGTCATCGCAAGGACCAAAGGAATCGACAGTGCAACCACTAAGCCTGTACGGAAACCTAAGGAAAAGAAGCTGACCAATAAAACGATAATCACCGCTTCAGCCAACACTTTTAAGAACTCTTGAATACTGCGTTGTACCGCCACAGGTTGGTCGGAGACTTTTTGCAGTTTCATACCCAATGGCAGGCTCTTTTGTAGCTGGGTAAATTCGGTTTCTAGGTTTTTACCCAGCGCGATAATATCGCCACCTTTACGCATAGAGACCGCAATCCCAATGCCATTTTCGCCCATGAAGCGCATTCGCGGCTGAGCGGGTTCACTGAACCCTCGATAAACGTCTGCCACATCGCCCAATTGAATGGTTTTATCACCCACCAAGAGTGGCATTTTTTTCAAATCTTCGACGCTGTGTAAATGTCCACTGACTCGAAGTTGGATACGGTCTGTGCCAGTTTCAAAGAAACCCGCGCTGGCCATGTCATTTTGTTTTTGAATGGCTTCCTGAATCGCAGTCACAGGAACACCGAGTTGCACCGCTTTGGTATTTGAGAGTTCAATCCAGATTCGTTGATCTTGTAAGCCAACTAAATTGACCTTGCTGACATCCTTGACCCGTTGCAATTGCAGTTGCAAACGGTCGGCATATTCTTTCATGACCGCATAATCAAAATCTTTGCCTGTCAGCACATAGATATTGCCGAAGGTATCGCCAAACTCATCATTGAAAAAAGGACCTTGCACACCACTTGGCAGTTCCGAACGGATGTCATTAACCTTCTTACGCACGTTATACCAAACATCAGGAATTTGGCTGGATGGCAAACTATCCTTCGCCACAAAGGTCACCAAGGACTCTCCAGGACGTGAATAAGCCATGATGCGATCATACTGTCCCGTGGTCATCAACTCTTTTTCAATACGATCAGTGACCAGTGTTGAAACTTCTTTGGCAGTTGCACCTGGCCAAAACGTTTGTACCACCATCACTTTAAAGGTAAACGGTGGGTCTTCACTTTGCGCTAGCTTGGAATAAGACATCACGCCGACAATGCCCAATAGCAGCATAAAGTACAGCACAATACCCTTATTTTTGAGTGCCCATTCTGAAAGGTTAAATTTCATGATTAACCCCCAGTTTTTATCGTAACTTCACGATTTTCACGATCAATCGGATGAATTTTTTGCTGATCACGCAACAAATGTACGCCCCCGACTACAACCCAATCTGTTGCTTTTAAACCCGACAAAATCGGCACACTGTCGCGCCCATAGGTGCCCAACGTGACAGGAACTTTGCGTAGGGTTTGATCGGCATTGACCACCCATAGATAAGCTTGCTGATCGGTCGCAGTGACACTCGACAACGGTACACTCAAAACATTGCTGTCCTGACTGACAAAAAAGACTCGGGCACTTTGTCCAAGCTGAATACTGGACTGCCCCTCAAGTAGCGAAACTTTGACGGTAAATGTTCTTGATTGACCTGCTGCGGGTGAAACTTCACGAACACTTGCCGCAAAACGTGCCTCTGGTTGAGACCATAAGGTCACCCATGCAGATTGACCGACTTTGATGCCACTCACCGCTTGTTCCGGCACGCCAAAAACCACCTCTCGCTCACCGTCAATCGCGAGTTGATAAGCCGCCTGCCCTGCGGCGACCACTTGTCCAGTTTCAATTTGACGCTCAGTAATCACCCCATTTTTATTGGAGATGAGCTGGTTGTATCCCGTTTGATTCGCAGAAACTTGGTAGTTCGATCGTGCTTGTTGCAAATTTGCTTGTGCCGATTCGTATTGATTTTTTACGGCATCAAATTGTGAGCGACTGACTGCATTGACAGGTAACAGTTGCTGATAACGCTGATATTCTTCAGTGGCAATTTTGGCTGCTGCCTGTGCACTTTCCAATTGTGCCTTTGCTGCATTCATTTGCAATTGCGCATCTTTTACATCGAGTTTTGCTAAGACTTGCCCAACCTTGACCCGATCACCCACATCAACATAACGCTCCGTCACTTGTCCCCCAACACGGAACGCCAACGCAGTTTGTTGTTTGGCCTGCACATCACCTGCATAGCTTTTTTGATCGGTGTGATTACGACTCGGTTGCGTCACCATGACATAAGGAACTTCCTCCGTCTTAGGAACTTCTTTTTGGCATGCTGATAAAGTGACACTGCTGAGTACGAGCAACCCCACAATTACATGATTTAGCAGATTCATCTCTGTTTCGCTCTTATTCAAATTGATTTTTTAAGGCACAATAAAGTCTGTTGACAGTAACCATCATAAATTGTTTAATTTTTAATTAATATACCCATGAGTACACTAATTAAAAATTAAATCTAGCAGATTGATTTTGAATTAAATTAAAAGAGAACGATAACGTGCAAATTAGCAGTGGCCGTCCCAAAGATTTAGAAAAAAGAGCCAAAATTTTACAGGCTGCAAAATCTATTTTTTTAAAATTGGGCTATCACGCAGCCAATATGAATCAAATCGCCAAAGAAGCTGGCGTGACCAAACTCACGGTCTATAATCACTTCCAAGATAAAGCCAACTTGTTTCTTTGTGCGATTGAGGAAACCTGTGAAGAATCTATTTGCGCCAAAGAATTTGTATTAACCGCTGAAACCAACTTTGAACAAGCACTCTATCTAATGTGTCACCGCGCATTAAGTATTATTTATTTACCAGAAGCGCTAAAACTTGATCGCGTCCTGTTCGAGCTTGCTGCTGAACAGAGTCCATTAACACAACAATTTTTTGATGCCTCGCACACTCGCATGTGCAATGTTTGGTGTGACTTTTTTCAGCAAGCCATCGCGCTTAAATTTATTCAAGCAGATGAGCCGCTGATACAAACAGAATTAATCTTGTCCCTGATGTTAGGTACACGTCACCATAGAGTTTTATTGGGCTTGACCCCAGTTCCCACAATCACTGAAATCGATCAGATGATTCAACACGCAATTGCGCTTTTTTTGCTTAAATATCAATCATAATTTTCAAGAAATTTCACATTTCTTTGCATTCTGCACTTGGATTGTTTCTCAATCACGTTATAGTCGAAGAATAGGGTCTGTCGATACTTCATAGATCCTTGCAACATGAGCCAGCTAAGGCGCAAAATTTTTTAGACAATAACAAGCGATGGTTGAGGGAGAAATACAATGGTTCAGCAAATCACTGCTCCATTACGTGAAGATGTCCGATTATTAGGTAATTTGCTTGGTGAAACGTTAAAGCAACATGCTGGGCAAGAATTGTTTAATCAAATTGAGCAAATCCGTACCTTGGCCAAAGGGGCACGTGATGGTCAAATCGAAGCAGAAAAACAACTCGAACAACTGTTCCGCAACTTAAAAGATGAAGAAATTCTGCCACTGACGCGCGCATTTTCCCACTTTCTCAATTTCGCCAATATCGCTGAACAATATCATGTGGTGCGCAGCCGTCGTCAGGCTGAATCTGATGAGCATGCACCGAATCCAAACCCACTTTCGCATTTATTTGAAAAATTTAAAACCCAGCAGATCAGTGAACAACAACTATTCCAACAAATTTGTGATTTAAAAATTGAATTGGTGCTGACTGCACATCCAACTGAAGTCAGCCGCCGTACCTTGATTCAAAAATATGATGATATTACCGATTGTTTATCCCAACTGGATCAACAGAAACTGACCCCGAGAGAACGCCAACACAGCATTGCCACACTGAAACAACTGGTAAGTTCCGCTTGGCAAACCGATGAAATTCGTCAACACCGCCCAACGCCTGTGGATGAAGCGAAGTGGGGCTTTGCCACCATTGAACAAAGCTTATGGAATGCTGTACCTAAATTTGTACGTGAACTGAATGAATTGGCACAACAGCATTGCGAACAGTCTTTACCAATCACCATTGCACCAGTCCGTTTTGCGTCATGGATGGGGGGCGACCGCGATGGTAATCCCAATGTCACATATCAAGTCACACAGGAAGTACTGTGGTTATCCCGTTGGCAAGCTGCTGATTTATACCTACGTGATATTGAAAATCTACGCTGGGAACTCTCGATTCAGAACTGCTCCGCTGAGCTGAGCCAAGCTTTGGGTTATGACCATCCAGAACCGTATCGTGAATATTTACGTTCAACACGAGAACGCCTAAAAGCAACTCGTTATTGGTTGGCACAGCGTTTACAAGGTTTAGAAGCCGACGATAGCAATATCATCAAGACCTCAGATGAACTATTGGCACCTTTACTGCTGTGTTATCGCTCTTTGATGGAGAGTAATTTAGCCGAAATCGCCAATGGGCAATTGCTAGATTTCATCTATCGAGTCAATTGCTTTGGTATTGAATTATTAAAACTGGATATTCGCCAAGAATCAGGACGACATCGCCAAGCCATTTCAGCGATTACTGAATATTTAGGTTTAGGCAATTTTGAATCTTGGACAGAACAAGCACGGCAGAATTTTCTGATTCAGGAATTGCAAAGTAAACGCCCATTACTGCCGAAATACTTAAATGAACCCGAAGGTAGCTTAATTCAGCACCCCGATGTGCTGGAAGTCTTCGCGACCATGCGCACGTTGGCAGAACAACCCAGTGAAAGTTTGGGAGCGTATATCATTTCAATGGCGGAATATCCAAGTGATGTGCTTGCGGTTTTACTCTTGCAAAAAGAAGCAGGGATTCAGCAATCATTACGGGTCGTACCTTTATTTGAAACACTCAAAGACCTAGACGGCGCAGCCAAAACCATGAATACCCTATTCAATATGGATTGGTACAAACAGCATATTCAAGGCAAACATGAAGTGATGATTGGCTATTCAGATTCTGCCAAAGATGCAGGATTTATGTCGGCCAATTGGGCACAATATCGCGCTCAAGAAGAACTCACCGCGATAGCCAGAAAACATGACGTGCAACTGACCCTGTTTCATGGTCGTGGCGGCTCGATCAGCCGTGGTGGCGCGCCGACCCAACAAGCGTTATTTTCTCAACCACCGGGGTCGATCTCAGGAGCGATTCGTGTCACTGAACAAGGTGAAATGATCCGCTTTAAATTCGGTTTAGAAGGGATCGCGCTACAAAACCTAGAAATCTATACCGCTGCCACATTGGAAGCGACCTTACTGCCACCGCCTGAACCAAAGCAAGAATGGCGCGCCTTGATGAATCAGATGACCGATTTATCAGTACAAGTCTACCGTCAAACTGTGCGTGAAAATCCAAATTTCGTCCGTTATCTGCGTACGGTCACACCAGAACTTGAGCTACAAATGCTACCGCTCGGTTCTCGCCCAGCAAAACGCAAAGTCAGTGGTGGCATTGAATCCCTTCGTGCGATCCCGTGGGTATTTGCATGGACGCAAATTCGTCTCATGCTACCAGCTTGGCTCGGAACAGGAACTGCGATTAACCAAGTGCATGAGCAACATAAAAATACACTGGATGAGATGCTGGAACAGTGGCCTTATTTCCAAACCTTAATTGATATGTTGGAAATGGTCTTGTCAAAATCTGATGCCGATATTGCACTGTACTATGAATCGCATCTCACCCAAGATCAGGATTTAAAAGTATTGGGAGCTGAGTTACGCCAACGACTACAAAACGCGGTCAATACCTTGCTCAGCCTTAAAGGTGAATCCAAACTGCTCAGTAACAACGAAGTACTGAATCAATCTATGCAGGTGCGTAAACCCTATTTATTACCTCTGCATTTATTACAGGCAGAATTGATGAAGCGTCGTCGTTTATATTTGGCAGAGCATCAATCCGAGCACAGTCCTGTTGATCATGCCTTAATGGTCAGTATTGCAGGGATTGCGGCGGGTTTACGTAATACAGGTTAAGTGTTTGTTCAGCACTGCCATCAACAGCAATCACGCCTGTTGATGGCAGGATTGGCAAAATATTCCATATTTTGAAAAAAATGAGAAAATATTTAAAATATTATTTTAAAAATAAGTTATTTAACTTTTCAAACAATCTAAGCAAAATAAATAATAAATCCGACGAGTTATTTTGACACATATTTTACCAAAAGGTAAAAACATCAACATCTAAAGCGTTGTCCCCCAATATTCTCAAAGCAATATAGGTGAAAGCACGATTTAAGACAGAGTATCATACGCACTGATATCACATCATGAGTCTCATTTATGTCAAGTTGGTTCCCCAAATGGCAACCGTATCAGGGCAAGATTGATCATCGCCCTGTTGCGACCAACGAATATTTACCGCCCTTACAAAGCGCGGTATTAGGGATACAGCATGCATTTGCAATGTTTGGTGCAACGGTATTAGCACCACTGTTAATGGGCTTTAGTCCTAACCTTGCCATTTTAATGTCAGGGATTTGTACCATCCTGTTCTTCCTAATGACTGGTGGTCGTGTTCCAAGTTATTTGGGTTCTAGTTTTGCCTTTATTGGTGTTGTTGCGGCCGCAACTGGACATATCACAGGTTCAGGTGCAAACCCTAATTTATCTGTTGCCTTAGGCGGTATCATCGCCTGTGGCGTACTCTATACATTGATTGGTCTAGCCGTCATGTTGACGGGAACACGCTGGATCGAAAAACTGATGCCACCTGTCGTCACAGGTGCTGTGGTGATGATTATTGGTTTAAACCTTGCCCCAATCACCATTAAAAGTGTTGCAGGTCAGCCTTTTGAGATGTGGATGGCACTGATTACCGTTCTGTGTATGGGCCTCATCGCTGTTTTCACCAAAGGTTTATTACAGCGGTTATTGCTACTCGTTGGTTTATTGATTGCCTATGCTATTTATGCGATTGCAACCAATGGCTTAGGACTCGGGAAAGCCATTGATTTTTCTCAAATTGCAGCCGCACCTTGGTTTGGTATTCCAAGCTTTTCAAATCCGACTTTTGACCTCAATGCCATGTTGATCATTGCTCCTGTTGCCTTGATTTTAGTCGCAGAGAACCTCGGACATATCAAAGCCGTCGGTGCAATGACAGGTGAAAACCTGACACCATATTTAGGTAAAGCCTTTGTTGCCGATGGTGTTGCCACAACCCTATCGGGCAGTGTCGGTGCACCGGGTATGACCACCTATGGGGAAAATATCGGGGTGATGGCTGTCACGCGGGTGTATTCAACCATTGTATTTGTGATTGCAGGCGTATTTGCGATTTTCTTGGGGCTTTCGCCTAAGTTTGGCGCTGTGATCAGCACCATCCCAACCGCTGTGCTGACTGGGGCTTCAATTGTGGTGTTTGGTTTGATTACCATTGCAGGGGCGAAAATCTGGATTGAAAATAAGGTCGACTTTTCCAATAATAAAAATCTGATTGTGGCATCTGTGACCATTATTCTAGGCGCGGGTAACTTTGAACTGCTGTTTGGAAATTTCAATTTAGGTGGTATCGGAACGGCAACCTTTGCTGCGATTTTATTAAATTTATTATTTAGTTTAAAAGATAAAAATTAAAACCTTGAAGGCAGCGCAAGCTGCCTTTTTTATGACGATATTGCGCTGCCGTATCCTTTCTCGCCGTATTTTTAGTATGATGACTGTTTGCACTTCAATGCGTTCAGATCATGCGTTTTGATTTTTTTGATTTACAACTGATTCTTCATATTGTAGCAACAGGTAGCCTGACCCAAGGGGCAGACCGTGCCGCTATTTCTTTACAAGCAGCCAGTGAACGGATTAAAAAACTAGAACAATACTTCGAAACACCATTATTTATCAGACATAACGCTGGTGTAGAACTGACTACCGCAGGTCACGCTTTGGTTGAGCATGCAAAAAAACTCAGTGCACAAAAAAATAAACTTGAGCAGGACATGCAACGGTTTCGTCAGAAAACCTCCGAGTCACTAATCCTTTGGTGTAACTCCTCTGCGCAGAGTGAATATCTTCCAGCCTTGTTGCCTCAATACTTGATGCATTATCCCAATATCAACATTGACTTACACGAAGCGGAAAGTTCTGAGATAGTAGAAGCGCTGACCAAAGGGATTGCTCGATTAGGGCTGGTGTCCAGTTTCTTTGACACACATCATTTACACACGCAAGATTTTGCTAGCGATCCATTGGTCTTGATCTGCCCAGACTCACATATGCTGACCCAACAGGCACAAATCAATCTGATCGACACATTAGCCTATGATTTTATCGGTCTCTTGCCACATCACTCACTACAACAGTCCATTGAGACTCAAGCCAAACTGTTAGGCTTCAACATCCACTATCGCTTGCGCTTACCTAATTTTGCCGCGATTGCGGAAGTGGTCGCGAAAGGTGTAGGCATTGCAATTATGCCTGCACGTGCGGCGCAACGTTTACAACATATTTATCATTTTCAATCTATTCAACTACTAGGCGCATGGGCCAATCGTAAGCTCCTCCTCGCCAGCCTAGACTTTGAGCAACTCCCACAAAGCTATCAAGATTTTTCAAGATTTCTTTTAGAACGAAAACCACAAGATGAATCAAGCATCTTAATGCACGATCATATAACTCCCCAGTGTCAGCAAACCGATAAAAAATAGCTGACGGAATTTTTGCTCGTTTAAGTGGTAACGCACTTTTTTCCCGAACCACATCCCGATCAAGGCTGCGACCAATGCAACAGAGGACCAGCGGTAGTCTAAAGCACCGCCTGTCGTCGGCTGATCGTGTAAAAAAATCGCCAAACAAATCGTTGAAACGGTAAACGTTAGTCCCAAAGCCTGCACCAGTTCATCACGTTTTAAGTGTAAGGACTGTAAATAAGGCACGATGGGAATAATAATTACCCCTGTCGCGATCGTGACTGCACCACCGATATAACCCATGATTGGAGAGAGCCAACGCTCATGCGCTGCCAAATACGGTAGTTTTTTGGCACATAAACCATAAAGTCCATATAAAGCCAGCATACTCCCCAATAAAATCTCACTGCCCTGACCTTGACTCAAGCTGGGCAAAAAACCCCAAATAGAGCCAAGGATAACTCCCAATAGCAAAGACCAAAAACGACAGATAAAAGACCAGACATGACCTTCAGCAAAAAGTTGCCAAACATTGGTCACCATAGACGGTACGATCAAAAGCGAGGCAGCTTGAAAAGGACTCATTGCGATGGTGAGTAGTCCCATAGACACCGCAGGCAAACCTAAACCGATCATGCCTTTTATCATGCCAGCGAAAGCAAATACCACCATTACAATGATCAAAAAAGTCACGTTCCATCTCCGCATTCATATAAAGCTATGCTACGGAAATAATTGAAATTGCGTATTCTTGTTTTTAGGAGTATGACTCAATGAAAAGTTGAGACCAAAGACGAGGAGTACTCCACCTCATCGTTTTAGACGCTGAGTATCCTAGCCTTCTAGGCTGTCATTCTTATATTTTTCTTCCAACACATTACTGATAATACTTTCAATCATCCATACCCGATACAAGCTATTAAACACATAGCTTTGCCCATCAATACGCAATTCTAAGACAGGAAAATCAGGCTGATGCTTTTGCTGGCATAACTCATCATTTTGCTTTAACAGCTCTTCAACATCCTGTTCAGTGATCTGTTCGATCTCCAAACGTTTTTGCATGCGCTGAAAATGCGCTTTAAAAGACAGGTCCTTACCACGTGTCCAGACCCCTTCCAAAATCTGATGGATACAGTCCACCTGCTGCTCTTCTGGGACACTATAAAACAGCTTGGCCATTTCATAGGTGGCTTCTTGGGTCGGACGACAAAACGGCGTAAATACCACTTCAGTCCGTTTTGAAACACGCGTTGCTAAGCCCCAGTCAAACCAATCTCGCCCTTGGTAGCTCAAAGGATAGACTTTAAGCTGGATATTATAATAATCAGCAAGTTCTTCTTTGATGTAGTCCAACAACAACCAACTCATCGGGTCTTCAAGTGCAATATATAAATCCAACTCTGGATGTAATGCTTGGACTTCAGCCAATGCTTCACCATCATTGATTAAATGCTCACGCCATTCGATGTGATTGATCAAAAAAATGGGATTATCTGTCAGCAATTTTTGTTGTTTTAAACGACGAGTCAAACGCAATAAATCATCTACCGCATGGTACTTGCGCTCACTCAACTCAAAATAACTGGCTGCTACAGGTACATCCTTAAACATTCGTTCAGGATAATCTTGTGGTGTTTGATGCTGACTGGCCATCGCATATAAGGTGCGTAATTTTCCATATTGTTGTTGCCACAACATATGAAAGACATCCTCAAGTAAATGTAAGAAGTTTTGATCTCTTAATGGGGTATTTCTGAGAATGGTTTCAGCTTGTTGTAATGCTTCTGCACTTGGAATTTCGGGCGTATCATCAAAACCAAAACGGTGTTGTTTGGCTAATATCTTTGCATCATTGAGACAGTATCGCTGCCAATCTTGTGCGGACATGCCATTTGGTGGTTCAGCATCTTGTTTTGAAATAATAACTTTTAACGGTTTGAGTTCATCACTCAAGATCTCATTAAGCTGAGCCAATTGTTGCACCGCAAGATAACTATAAACATCGTCTAGACGTAGGTAAATACTTAAACCCTGTTCCGTGGGTAACACCGCCTGACGAGAAGGTTTCTGATAGAACCAACTCGATCGAATGGGGTCAAACCAACGACGTAACAAAGACATGTCGATAGCCTCTAATGGTTATAAATGTATGAATTGGTCAATCTTCTCTAACTTGTGTTTTAACAAGAGAGCAAATAAGTCTGTTCAGTATCTTATAAAATGAGAAAAAAGTCCCCCTTAATTGCAAGAGGGACTGAATGGGCTTACAAAACGCGTACTGCGCCTTTCGCTGCACTGGTTGAATGCATTGCGTAAATTTTCAATGATTTAGACACCTTACGTTTACGCTCTTCAACTGGATGCCAACCTTTGGCTTCTTGAACGGTACGACGATGCGCCATGGTTGCATCATCCACATCAAGGTGGATGGTACGATTCGGAATATCGATTTCAATGGTATCGCCATCTTCAACCAAACCAATGGCACCACCTTCCGCCGCTTCTGGAGAAACGTGACCAATCGATAAACCCGAAGAACCACCAGAGAAGCGACCATCGGTAATCAAGGCACAATCTTTACCTAAACCTTTTGATTTTAAATAGCTGGTTGGATACAGCATTTCTTGCATACCCGGTCCACCACGTGGGCCTTCGTAGCGAATCACCACAATATCACCCGCCACAATTTTATGCTCTAAAATGGCTTCTACTGCTGAATCCTGGCTTTCAAATACGCGTGCTGTTCCCGTAAATTTCAGGATTGAGTCATCCACACCTGCTGTTTTAACGATACAACCATCCAATGCAATGTTGCCGTAAAGTACTGCCAAACCACCATCCTTAGAGAATGCATGCTCAGCATTACGAATTACGCCATTTTCACGATCCCCGTCCAACGTTGAGTAATAACGGTTTTGTGAGAATGCCACTTGCGTTGGAATACCCCCCGGAGATGAACGATAGAACTCATACACATCAGCATCTTCAGTGCGGATAATATCCCACTTGTCTAAAGCATCTTTCAATGTTGGTTCATGTACGGTTGGACATGCCGTCTTTAACAAATTGGCACGATCAAGCTCACCTAAGATCGCCATGATGCCACCGGCACGGTGTACATCTTCCATATGCACGTCTTGTTTTGCGGGTGCAACTTTAGATAACACGGGCACTTGACGAGAGAGGCGGTCGATATCATCCATGGTGAAATCAACTTCTGCTTCATGTGCAGCAGCCAATAAATGTAATACGGTATTGGTTGAACCACCCATGGCAATATCAAGCGTCATGGCATTTTCAAAGGCATCTTTGGTTGCGATTGAACGTGGCAAAATACTGTCATCATTTTGTTCATAATAGCGTTTTGCCAATTCGACAACCAAGCGCCCTGCTCTTAAAAACAGTTTTTCACGATTGGCATGTGTTGCAACAATTGAACCATTGCCCGGTAAAGATAAACCTAAAGCTTCGGTTAAACAGTTCATTGAGTTAGCAGTAAACATACCTGAACATGAACCACAGGTTGGACATGCTGAGCGTTCAAATGCAGCCACTTCTTCATCGGTGTAGCTTTCGTCTGCTGCAACCACCATGGCATCAACAAGATCGATCGCCTTTTCATCACCACGGAACTTGACTTTACCTGCTTCCATTGGGCCGCCAGACACAAATATCACAGGGATATTCAAGCGCATTGCTGCCATCAGCATTCCCGGAGTGATCTTGTCACAGTTCGAGATACATACCATCGCATCAGCACAATGCGCATTGACCATGTATTCCACAGAATCGGCAATCAAATCACGCGATGGCAATGAATACAGCATGCCATCATGCCCCATGGCAATGCCGTCATCGACCGCAATGGTATTAAATTCTTTGGCGACACCACCTGAAGCTTCAATTTCTCGCGCAACCAGTTGACCTAAATCTTTAAGATGCACATGACCTGGAACAAATTGGGTAAATGAGTTGACTACCGCAATAATAGGTTTGCCAAAATCTTCATCTTTCATGCCCGTCGCGCGCCATAAACCACGCGCGCCAGCCATATTTCTTCCATGTGTTGATGTTTTCGAACGATAATCAGGCATTTTGTATTCCCAACAAGTTTGTGCTCGAGAAGAATAGGACATTCTCTCTGGCGAAATGATACTGAGCTAAGCCCATCATACTACAAGTTATCGTTTAACAGATGACCACTGAACCTATCTTTTTTTGCTCAAAGGCGATTCACACCTTCTGATTAGGGGCTATTGGCTTTTTCGCTTATAATTTACAGTAAGTTTTTTTCGGATTGCATTTGTGAACATCATTTTTGCGGGTACGCCTGAATTTGCAGCAACTGCATTGGCGGCATTATTAAAAACATCACACCGGATTGTAGCGGTTTATACCCAACCTGACCGCAAAGCAGGTCGTGGGCAGAAATTAACGCCTTCCCCTGTGAAACAACTCGCACTTGAACACGGTTTGCCTGTTTATCAACCTTTACATTTTAAAGCCTCTACCGAAGAAGGCTTGGCGGCACAGCAACAACTGGCTGAGTTAGGCGCAGATGTGATGGTGGTTGCAGCGTATGGCTTGATCCTACCGCAAGCGGTTTTGGATACACCGAAATATGCTTGTCTCAATATTCACGGTTCATTATTACCACGCTGGCGTGGCGCTGCGCCAATTCAGCGTGCCATTGCGACAGGCGATGCCGAAACAGGCATTACTATCATGCAAATGGCAGCAGGTTTAGATACAGGCGATATGATGTATAAAACCTTTTGTCCAATCACAGCCGAAGATACCTCGGCCAGTTTACATGACAAATTGGCTGATCAAGGTGCAGAAGCCATTTGTACTGTACTCGCGTCAGAACAAACGCTACAAGACTTTATCGCCAAACGCGAAGTGCAAGACGAAACATTGACCGTTTATGCGCACAAATTAGTTAAAGCAGAAGCGCGTATTGATTGGACTCAAAATGCAGTGCAAATTGATCGAAATATTCGTGCCTTTAATCCATGGCCAGTTGCCTTTATCCAGCTCGATGAAAACAATGCCTTACGTGTTTGGGGTTCTACACTTTCACAGCTCATCAAAACCGATGCACAAGTCGGTGAAATCCTTGCCATAGATAAACAAGGCGTACACGTTGCCTGTGGCGACAATAGCGCAGTGTGCTTAACCAGTTTGCAATGGCCAGGTGCTAAAGCCCTCAATCCAGTTCAAATTGCCCAAACCCAAAAATTACATATTGGACAAATCCTGCCATGAGCCAATCGAATCAATCATCTACAAAAAATTTGAATCTGCGTGCACAAGTGGTCAAAACACTTTTGGCTGTTCAAAATGGGCAATCTTTATCTTCCGTTTTGAATCAACATATCAATATCGTTTCTGAACGTGACCGTGGTTTATATCACGAACTTACTTTAGGTTGTTTACGCCAATGGTATTCGTTAAAAGCTATTACCTTACCATTGCTCACAAAACCATTAGACAATGAAGCACTAGAAAGTTGTTTATATCTTGGTTTATATCAAATTTTATGTACGCGTATTCCAGTACATGCTGCGATTTCAGAAACGGTAAATGCGGCTAAGCAACTCGGTTTCGAGCCAATGAGTGGTTTGGTCAATGCGATTCTGCGCCGTGTTTCACGTGAAACAGATGATTTTCAAACCGCGTTGAATAATACCCATGGTTTACCAAGTTGGTTATTCAAACGGCTCAAAAAAGATTGGCCTGAGCAAGCAGAGTCTCTATGCCAAGCCTTAAAACAAGTCGCGCCACTGACCCTGCGTGTCAATGAACGCCAAGTCAGTCGTAACGAATATTTAGAGATTTTGGATGAAGAACAGATTGATGCTCGTCCTTGCCTGCTTTCAAATGTTGGTATTGTTTTGGAACAAACAGGCAATATTACCCATTTACCAGGTTTCGAAGAAGGCGGTTTTTCTGTTCAAGATGAACATGCACAATTGTGCGCGACGCTTTTACCGAACTTAGATGACCAAGTTGTTGTCGATGCATGTGCTGCACCCGGAGGTAAAACAGCACATATTCTTGAGCGCTTTAATCCTAAAAAATTGATTGCGCTTGATCATGATGCAAAACGTTTACTACGTGTTTCTGAAAATTTAGAACGTCTTGCCCTAGATCAGAACAATGTTGAGATTATTACAGCTGATGCCACCACGTGGCAGGCACAGGAACTTGTCGATTGTATCGTGCTGGACGCACCCTGTTCCGCGACAGGCGTGATTCGTCGCCATCCCGATATTCGTCTGCTCAGACAGTCGACCGATATCGCGCAAACGGCTGCGCTACAACAACAGATTTTGCAGCAGATGTGGCAACAGCTTAAAGTCGGCGGCACTTTACTGTATATCACCTGCTCAATTCTAAAAGCTGAAAATGAGCAGCAAATGGTGGCATTCTTTGCAGAACATGCTGATGCAGAAGAAATCAAAATCAATGCAGATTGGGGGATTGAACAGACCCATGGTCGTCAGTTACTTCCTTCTGCACACTCTGGTGATGGTTTCTATTATTGCTTGATTCAAAAAATTTAAGCCCATAAAACAAAAAGCCATGCAATTTACATTGCATGGCTTCGTGGGCTAGAACTAATTTACTTGTCATCTACTTGTTCTGGATGTCGCATTAAATGCAGCACAGCCAGCGTCAGACCACCCCATAAAAGTACAATGGAAATCACCATCATAATGATCGCTGATGTATTCATTACTTACTCTCCTCGACCTTTTAATTTAGTCAATAAAATTGAACCGAATACACAGAATAAGATACTGCCCCAGCCAAACCATAACTGTAGGCTCAGATCATAATCACCATAACCTTTTTGTAATAAAGCACTGAGGGTCAAGCCTAAAGTCGACAGTAATACAACAGGTGTAACCACCGTTAAAGTCAACTCCCATAAGCGCCCAAGATGAACAGTAGAAACACGATTGATGTGCTCCTCCAGCGTTTTCATCAAAGAACGCTTAAACCATGACACCATAATAATCGAAATCAGGGCACCTGAAATAATCCCGATATTATTAATAAAATGATCAATAATATCGACCAGTTTGATGGCATTGGTTGTTGAGAACAACGCAATCGAAACAAGCCCCGTTCCTGCACCAATAACCGTCACAGCCTTTACTCGACTCCATTGCAACTTATCTTGCATCGCCGCAATTGGCACTTCCAAGATGCTGACTAATGACGTAATCCCTGCAAAAAATAACGAAGTGAAAAATAAGATTCCAAACAGATCTGCACCAGCACCTAAACTCGAAATCAACTTAGGAAATGCGATAAAAGCAAGCCCGATTCCGCCACTCACCACATCCTGTACCGATGAGCCAGCTGTATGCGCCATAAAACCTAACGCCGCAAATACGCCAATCCCAGCTAAGATTTCAAAAGATGAATTTGCGAAACCAACAACTAATCCCGATCCTGTTAAATTGGTTTTTGGTTTAAGGTAAGACGCATAGGTCACCATAATCCCGAAACCCACAGACAATGAAAAGAAGATATGACCGTAGGCTGCCAACCAGACTTTATAGTTCATCATGGCAGTCCAGTTCGGCGTGAAGAAGGCATTTAAACCATCCACTGCACCTGGTAATCTGAGTGCTTGAATCACAAGAATGGTAAATAACACCACCAATAACGGCATAAAAATACGATTTGAAAGCTCAACACCCTTTTTGACCCCACCATATAAAATAATGAGTACTAGCGTCCATATCCCAACCAATGGCCAGAATAAATGCCCAACAAAAGTGAAATCAAAAGTCTGAGAAGATGAGGTCATCAAATAATTGTTAAAGAAAAAACTTTCGGGATCGTTGCCCCAAGCTTGCCCAAACGAGAAGTAAATATAACTACCAGCCCAGGTCAATACACCTGCATAGTACAAACCAATAATGATACATACACAGACCTGCCACCAGCCTAATGTTTCCGCTCGTTTAATCAATTTACGATAAGCCGCAGGGGCTGCCCCTTGACTACGATGTCCTACCGCATAATCTAAGAATAACAGAGGTAAACCTGCCGTTAATAATGCAACTAAATAAGGGATTAAAAACGCACCACCACCATTCTCATAGGCAACATAAGGGAACCGCCAAATATTACCTAATCCAACAGCCGAACCAATGGCGGCTATAATAAAACCTGATCGTGCTGACCAGTGCTCACGAGTATCTGTCATAAAAATAACCTATTCCTAAGGCAACTTTTCAATGCTGCTGTTATCTGGTTGTTGTACTGCTAGCAAGAAAAGTACCAATGCAAATCCTATTATTGTTTGAACCAGAAAAAACCTTTTGAGTTTTCATTTCTTATATTCAAACCAGCAAAAATTAGAAAACTCTTCCTTAAAAAATTTTCACTAATTTTTACCTGTTGATGATTGAACAATACTCTTTTTTATTTATTTTTACTGTAAATTATGCAAAATTTTAAGCCATTCATCACTATTTCGAACACGATTGATTATTTTTCAACTCAATCAACTAAGCGACCCTGAATTTATCATTTGATTAAAAATCATGACTAGCACACATCCTTTTCATCCCTTTAATTTTTGATTCGATAATGCCCCGTAATCTTATATTTAAATAAAATATCAGACTCCTCAGCTCCCTGACCAATATTATGCAAAATCAATGGTGTTTTCTGAAAGAAACTTTTCTTATCCGAGACAATCCCAATATGCACCAAACCTCTCCCTAAATCCCACGTCACAATATCCCCAGCCCGATAGTTCTGATCATGAGTTTGATAACCTTTTCGCTGGAAATAGGTCGCAATATTAGGTACTCGCCGATGATCAATATTTTTATCAGGTGCTTTGAGACCCCATTTGTTTGGATACACGTTAAAATGCTTGCGCATATCCTCATACATCCGTTGCTGTAAATCGATGCCTTGCTGTCGTAACGCCCGAACCACCACATCGGTACACACGCCCTTCACCATCGGCACATCACCCATCGGATAATCCAGACGGGTATAAGCAGGATCATAATAACGGGTTATACCAATTTGCTTTCGTGCATCTTGAACTAACTGTTGCGAAGAAAATGCCCATGCTGACAAGGTCCACATCATGCTCAAGCACAGCAAGACTAATTGATAAAATCTAGGCATGAACTTTCCTTTCTCCAACTGCACATGAGCAAACTACGCCCCAAGCTGATTAAGCTTAGGTTTGCTTAATAACCAATAACCGTTCTTCCTGCATATCACGAATAGCAGAATGAATGCCTTCCCGACCTAAACCAGAATCCTTCACGCCACCATACGGCATATTGTCAACACGGAAAGTGGGCACATCATTGATAATCACACCACCCACATGCAAATGATCCCATGCGTACAGCATTTTATTAAGACTCTGTGTATAGACACCAGCCTGTAAACCAAAACGACTTTGGTTAATGGTGGCAATGCCCTGCTCAAAAGCCTTATATTTCTCTAAAATTGCAACTGGGCCAAAGGCCTCATCCTTATAAATTTCCAGCTTAGCATCGACATTTTCCAGCAATGTCGGTTCAAGCAAAACACCTTGTAGGGTTCCACCGATCAGTATTTTCGCGCCTTTCTTCTCGGCTTTATCAATCCACTTTTTCAGACGAAGCGCTTCTGCTGCCTTTATCATAGGACCAACCAATGTCGTGCTTAATGCTGGGTCGTCAGCTTTGATTTTTTTCAGCTTTGCCAACAATTTCTTTTTCACGTCAGCATAAAGATCAGCATGAATTAAAATCCGTTGTACGCTAATACACACTTGCCCAGCATGGCTATATGCAGCAGCAATCAAACGATCAATCAAAGCATCGTCGACGACTGCATCTGCTTCAATCATGACCGCTGCATTGCCCCCAAGCTCTAACGTAACTTTCTTACGGCCTGCACGTGCTTTCATATCCCAACCGACTTGGTCAGAACCAGTAAAACTCAACAATTTAAAACGATCATCAGTGACTAAAATATCTGCTGCTTGACGATCACATGGCAACACCGACCACGAGCCTTTAGGCAAATCCGTTTCTGCCAAAACTTCAGCAATTTTTAATGCACTAATCGGGGTCAGACTTGCAGGTTTTAGAACAAATGGGCAACCTGCCGCAATCGCAGGGGCGATTTTATGCGCTACCAAATTTAATGGGAAATTAAAAGGGCTAATCAATGAAACGGCACCAATCGGTACCTGTTTCACCATACCTCGATAACGCGCTGCGGCTGGCGTGACGGCCAACGGCAACATTCGACCATCATCGAGTTGAGTCACGGCATCCGCAGCCAGTTGGAAGGTATTAATTAAACGCTCAACTTCGGCACTCGCCGCAACACGAGGTTTGCCACCTTCTGCGATTAAAATTTCTGTCAGCTCATCATGCAACTCATTAAAACGTTTTACACAGTGCAGCAGAATGTGTTGTTTTTGAAATGGCTTTAGTGCTGCCATTTCAGCTTCTGCTTTAACCGATGCTGCAATTGCTTTTTCTAATACCTTTGCATCGGCCAACGCTACTCGCGCAAATATTGTGCCTTGATATTTATTCTGTACGTCTAACCATTGACCTGTTGTGACTGCCTTGCCTGCCACATACAGCGGGTAATCCACAACACTTTGTGTATCTGACATTATTTATTCTCTTTGCAAAAATTTAAAATTAGACTACTGCATATTTGAATTGTTCACTATATCATGCGCCCAATCGGTGATGAATTTACAACAATTCATTACTGTTTCTGGTATTTATTGGGACAATACAATGAAAATATTAAAAATATCAATGCTTGCTTTAGGAACGAGCCTGTGTGGTTTGGCACAGGCAGACGTAATTGGTATCAAAGCAGATGTCAGTTATTGGTTTTATGATGGTAAAGCTCAAGTTAAACCTAAATCGACATCACTCGCAAACCAAACAGGTCAAGACAATCTTTTATTAGATCCATACATGGATTCGAGAGAATATGACTTAGACCGTAAAGGTTCAGCACAACTCTCACTGGCTTTTGAACATCCTATTCCTCTCATTCCAAATGCCAAAATTCGCCACGTGAATTTAAAGACGCAAACAGAAAATGAGGTTCTAGGACAACCAATATATGACCTAGACATCGCTCATACCGACTTCATTTTATATTATGAGATTTTAGACAATATCGTTGATGCAGATGTCGGATTCGGTGCAACCTCTTTAAATGGTGATGTCAAAACACTACTAGCAGATCCAACAAGTAGTTTTTATAAAATGGGGAAAGTCGATATCGATAAAACTATTCCTGTGATTTATGGGTCAGCAGGAGTAAAACTGCCATTCACGGGCTTAAGTGCGAAGGGTGAATTGTTGTATAGCAACTTTAACGACACCAAGATCACCGATGCCCAAGCAGAATTACAATACAACTTTATTGATAATCTCTTGGTCGATGTTGGTTTAAAAGCAGGTTACCGTATCCTCGATATCAAGCTAGATGACTACGAAAAAAATGATCTTAAATTCAACTTTAAAGGTCCTTATATCGGTATAGATATTCATTTCTAAAGATCCAATCAAGCAAAAAGTGGAGTCACAAGATTCCACTTTTTGATGCCTAATGCTTTAAGCTTGCCCCATCAATGTACGCTAAAACCTACAACAATCGCAGCGATTAGCGAATATCCCAACGTAAACTTTTCACCTATCATACAAATCATAGAGAGACAGGAAGTCTCATTCAGAATAACAAGACACACAGGAAGTGGTTGTTTATAGGAAATAAACGACAATAAACTAAATATGAAGAAGCCCCGTCAGGATGATGGGGCTTCTTTTCATCTATCATTTCTTTGCGTGATTTAAAGACTTCTGAGGTACTCAACCACTTCGGTATGCTCAGCCATTTCTGCAAGCTGTAATGCTGTATATTCGCCTTTATACGCTACGTTTGCACCTTTACTCACCAGTAGCTTCACTACAGCTAAATTGTCATTCTCAGCCGCTGCTTGTAGTGCACTATAGCCTTCATCATCAGTCTGGTTTGGATCAGTGCCAGCCTCTAATAATTGTGCAACTTGTTCCACATCACCGAGGGATGTCCAATACACAAGCTCAGGAAGATGTAGTTCTTCATCATCTTCGGGTAGTGGAGAGAAAGAGTTAATTTGCATAATGGATACCTAATTTTTTATTTAAGATAAACTTTTTTACATTACTTTGCTGATTCTTTCACGTTCCCATATCTATAAAGTGAATCTTCTTATAATAGCTCTGATTTCTAATAAAATTAGAGGCTTTATATTTAATATCATAAGGAACCTCTTAATTTTGAAATTAAAAATTTTCGTATAAAGCATGTTTATTCGCAAAATTAACAAGTTTTTCACTAAGCTGATCTGGTTCAGCCCAAAACTTTTGATCAAGAATATCAAGCTCTTTATCTTGGTATTCTTGTTGAAAACTATCTCTATTTCTCAAAAATTCCCGACGTATCTCACAATCAATTGGGACCTCTAAATTATTAAAGACTACTTTTTTTTCTTCAGACAATAAGTTCAAACTATCTAAAGCATTTATTTCTATTAAGCCATTGATTGCATAAGACATATAGTTGGCAGAACTATTAAAAAATATTGATCAAATCCGCCATTAAAAACCTCTCCAAGTAATAAATTTATTGAAAAATATAATTTACTTTTATAAGAAAGCTCACTGAATCCCATTTCTGTTTTATTAACTTGATCTACTAGCCATTGCCAATACTTCCATTCCGGGGATTCTCTATATCGCCTCTCTTCTTCATAGAATTTTTTTGATACTTCTATGCTTTTCCTATAGCCATTTTTACAAGGCATACATAAACCATTATTTTTTTCTGATGTCTCTTTTAAGATTTAAACACCACATTCTGAACATGAAACACGATCAACCATTCTAATCTCTAATTCACATTATCCATTTTACTTCAATTATACGCTGAGAATTTTTTATACGTTACGTATTGTCTAACGAAAACTAGAAGGTCTCCCCCAATAAAGAAACACCCCTCAACGTTAGTTAAGGGGTGTTTTTAATTTAAAAGCTGGCGATGACTTACTCTCACATGGCAAGTGCCACACTACCATCAGCGCGAAGAGGTTTCACTTCTGAGTTCGGGAAGGGATCAGG
>NZ_JAKZGL010000002.1 GCF_022549355.1 Acinetobacter sp. NIPH 2699 | reverse complement strand
AGTAGCAAGCTACTCTTCCCCGCTCGACTTGCATGTGTTAAGCCTGCCGCCAGCGTTCAATCTGAGCCATGATCAAACTCTTCAGTTTAAAATCAATAGTGCTTTATTCTAAGCACCAAATCTGGCTCATCAATTTTCTGACAAATATTTCTCAAATAAACTTCGAGTAATTTCTACCATTCAATCAATGAAAATAATTTCGATCGATTAACCAGTAAAAATCCACACAAGTTGTTCTTCTTCAATTCTTAATGATCTTCTCGATGATTCGTCACCATCAAGCTAGGTCGGCTATATTACTCTCAATCTCTTAAAAGTCAACAGGCAATTTAGATATTTTTAAAACTTATTCTCAATTCCAAGAATTCAACCTTTCGATCCAAATCCTTGTTTATCAACAAGTTTTTATTCGCATCACCGCCGATGGATGTGCATTCTACAGCATTTCAGTTACCGCGCAACCCCATTTTTGGAATTATTATGACAAGTGTCTATTTCTTGCACAAATAAGGCTGAAAATGTGGAATTTCATCTAATATTTGCTCGGTTTTGCTCTTTTCTTGCCAATGTAAAGGTCGGCAATCAATATATTCGCAATAGCCTGAACCTTCATATGTCTCTTCTTTCCAACGCAATTGATAATTAAAGCTTCCGACATAGCCCGCTGCCAATCCAAACTTATAATCACCTCGGCTTTGTGCTTTAAGCTGAAAAGTAACTTGATCATTTTCCTGACATTGCCAAATAAACTCTCGTGCCAAGTACATTTCCCGACCATTTGGTGTCTGAACTTTAGGATAAACCCGTGTTACATCAAAAGTAACTTGGTCATCGTAAAGTATGATTTGTTGTTGATCGTATTGAATTTCAATCCTTGAAAAAATGATGTTATTCCATTGATTTCTTAACTCAGAGAGTATGATTTGTAGGTTTGGACGAATCTGAACAATTTGATAAGTGAAAAAATGAAAGGCAATAAAGGGTAAATAAACAGCTCTGGCATGTTTCAGAACACCCTGAGTTTGTATTTTATATTTTTGTTTTTTATAGGTGATTTCACCTTCACATTGGCATTTTGCATACCAATAATCAGCGACACCCCACTGCAATGCTGAATGATTCTCTATCTCAGAGTAGGTATTTACTTTTAACTGACAACTTAACTCATCATCAATCCGCTTAAAATAATAATTTGTTGACTCTACTTGAATATCATCAACATCAAGAAATTGATAGCGATCAATTTCAAATTGGCATTGTTCTTTGGCACTATAACTTTTGAGATGCCCAACTGTTGCCACACTACTACTCACCAATACCGTTGCCGTATCAATGGCTGTTGTGGTGATCGCACTGGCGTTATAGCAAATCGGAATACGTGGCTGTCCAATTAAACTAATGAAATTCAGATAATGAAACGGCTCTGGCAGATTCGGCAGAATCAAAGCCTGATAAACGATTTTAAATAAACCTTTGGGCGGGTAAAACGTTAAAGCATCTGACTTATTGAGGTTCAGTTGCTTTAATTGATTGTTATTCATCAACATTGGCATACTGAACCTCCTAATTTTAATTTGTTATTTTTGAATCACTCTTTTTCGCAAATAAAGTCGTTACAAAGCCTGAAAGTACATACAGGATACATACAATCAAGATCCCTACTGGAATGTTGTACGTGATTGCAGCAAAAATCAAGACCACAGGTAACATCACGACAAAAGGTACACGCTTGCGATCCATTTGTTTAAATGAGTAATACTTGATATTTGAAATCATCAGCAAAGCAATACCCACCATGACCGCAGCATTGATCACTTGTATCACGATATCTTTCAAGTCGAACAAGAATGGAAAATCACGCCCGACCCAAACCAGCGAAATCACAGTGACCGCAGCCAGCGGGCTGGCAATCCCAATAAAGTAACGCTTATCCACCACACCGATTTGTACATTGAAACGCGCTAAGCGGAACGCTGCACATGCGGTATAAATAAAACAACAAGCTAAACCAATACGACCTAAGTCATGTAAGCTCCAGCTATACATTAAGATTGCAGGTGCAACCCCAAAAGCCAACAGATCAGACAATGAATCATATTGTTCGCCAAAAGCACTTTGTGCACCAATTGCACGCGCTACGCGACCATCTAAACCATCAAGTAATGCAGCGAGGAAAATCGCATAGATTGCCTGATTGAAGTTTCCATTCATACTGGCAATGATTGAGTAAAAACCAGATAAAAGTGCCGCTGTTGTAATTAAATTTGGCCATAAATAAATACCACGACGTTTTACTTTTTGGCCTTCGTGCGTATGCTCTTCTTCTTCCACCTCAAATGTGATGCGATCAAAAGGACGTACATCTTTATTTGAATCAGAATCAGGTTTAGGAGAATTTGTCATTATTTTCAATTCCTCGACAATATTTTGACGTTGATGGGTTACTCACCCACCAACCAACGTACCGCAGCATGACCACCATTTTCACTCATACGCAAATGTGGAAATAACCATTGTAGAGCCTGATCAGCATCTTCTGAGAATTTCCAAGGTGGGTTAATCACCAGTAAACCACAACCATTTAATCCAACTGGCGTATCATCAGGCCATACACAAATTTCACAAACCAATTGACGACGAATCCCTGTTTTAAACATTTTCTTTTCAAAACGGTCGATCATTGCACGATCTTTAATTGGATACCAGACTGCAAATACACCTGTTGGCCACTTGTTATGAGCGATTTGTAAAAGTTCAACCAATTGAGGGAAATCTTTGCGCTCTAATTCGTATGGTGGATCAATCATCACCAAACCACGCTTTTCTTTTGGTGGAATGACACCGAATAAACCTTCATAGGCATCACGTTCATGTAAGCCCATACGTTTATCGTGGATATTGTGACGTAACTCCGCAAATACATCGCGCTGCATTTCAAATACAGTCGCTTTATCAATTTCACGCATTGCCTGTAGAGCAAACCAAGGCGAACCTGGGTAACTGCCCTTACCTTCCTGCTCGCGTATAGTGCCAACTAATTTTAAAAACTCCTGAATGGACTCAGGTGCTTGGCGCTTTTCCATCTCGCTTAATTGCACTAAACGGTGAATCCCAGTAAGGAACTCGCCTGATTTTTGTGATGGTGCAAGTGATAAATTATATTTACCCGCCCCACCATGGGTGTCGATATACCGATAAGGTTTATCTTTAGCATTTAAACGAGTAAGCAGTTGAAGCAAAAGTACATGCTTCATAACATCGGCAAAGTTACCTGCATGGAAATGGTGACGGTAATTCATGTTGACAAATATTCCTCAATTCAAAGGATAGTTTATCATGAAATAGGGGCTGTTGACATTTCACACATACTTGCGACAGTGAACATTTTTTAGCGGATACAAGGCTTGGCTTACGTAATTTAGCCATTCTAAATAAGTAAGGCATAACGCAGTAGCAGCAAAAAATGTCCCTGTCCTTGAGCTTCGCCTTGCGCTGCAATCAAAGCAATGCTTTGCTTTTGCTCAGGGTTATGGCTAAAACTTCCATAAACTTCGTTATGAAACTTGACAAGGGAATCGCCATTGCCTACGTTTCATGCCTTGTTTATGTTGTTTTAGTCAATAACGCAAGACATGGTTGAGATATCAACAGCCCCTTAGTATTCTTTAGCGTTGATGTGATCATCTAAAAATCTACCGTAATCAAATGAATGTTCATTGGAGCTGTATGCAACTCAACTTACTTCCTACATCGTGGAATATTGATCAAATTTTAGATGATTTAAATACATCTGGATTTGCTTTGGTGGATGATGTATACCCCAATGAATATGTGCGTGAGCTGGCTCAAGAATGTAGTTCACATTTGAAAGAGTTTCGAGCAGCAGGTGTACAAAATGGTGTGGTCAGCCATATTCGTAGCGACCACATTTTATGGATTGATGATCAATTATCCATTGCGCAACAACACATTCAGGCCTTAGAAAATTTATCACAAGCATTGAACCAAGCGTTTTATCTAGGGATAAAAGAAGTAGAAGCTCATTTTGCTTGTTATCACGCGGGTGAGTTTTATGCCTTACATCGTGATAATCCCCAACAAAAGAATGATCGAATGATTTCAACGGTTTTCTATTTACATGAAAGCTGGCAGGAACATTGGGGTGGTCAGTTACGGCTCCAAGATAAAAATGCTCAATGGCATATTATCCAACCTTTACCCAACCGTCTTGTCATCTTCCAAAGTGATTCATTACATGAAGTGTTGTTGTCAAAGCAGCAGCGTTTATCCATTACAGCATGGTTGCGTAGTGGCAGTTCAATTTGGAATGGATAGCCACTTACACACACCTATAAAGTATAGCTTGCAAAGTTTATAGAGCATCAACCTTTAAATTGTGACAAATAGCCTTATATACCTAGGCATAACTGACGATTTTGGATCAATAAATGTCGAATGAAACCAAAGATGTGATTGCTCGAATTGGTGAAACAGATCAACTCTATTTATCGAATGATACCCCAGAGCTGGCTTTGGAGCGTTCCGACTTGCGCTTGCAATTGGTCATGTTGAGCCATATTCGTCAGGAACAGGTGCATTTTTTACAAGAAGCTATCGTACTGCTTGAACAGGCACGTATTGCAAATGACGAAATGCCCCTGAGTTTGTATTTGAATTTGTCTTTATATTTAGCCAAAGCATATATGATGTATTTCGAACTGACCAAAGAGCAGCGCTTTGCTTTAATCACCCAGCAAATTTTAAAACCTTTGGCACATAACCATCATATAGATATTTATTTCTTTTTGGCTTATGCCTCTACAGCGAAAAAAGAACATGCCTTAACTCAACACTGGTTGAAAAAATATGTGTCATGTATTGACCATGATTTAGTATTGTTACAAGAGCATTCAGCATTTAATTTAGTACGTCAGGAAGACTGGTTTAAAGCTCTCATACGGAATAAAGCTCACTAATGTGAGCTTTATTTTTGGACTTTCTAATGGGTACTATCAAGATGCAGTTGCTGATTAAGCTCATCAATCACAATAGCCCACTCATCATCTTTATCAATATGGCTTTTTAAAAAATCTCTCTGCCCTGCACTCCAAAACTCAGCTTCATGTAATTTTTGCTCGGCAGGTAGCTGATGACTTTTTACAAAGCTTTCGATTGCAGCATCATCGGCCCCAAGCCCGAGTTGCTCAAATAAAAGTTCCAGTGTCGGTTGCGGTTCAAACATTGTTATTCTCCAAATTATGTCCACTATAGAAATAATCTAACAGCAAATACGGTAGCCATGCAGATGTATGTCTATATTTTCTTGTTGTTTTTTGTTTTTAATCCGCATAAAAAAGCACTCTCTAGGAGAGTGCTTTCAATTTATCAAAAAGATAAATTATTTTAACATGTCAGCAATCGCTGCACGTTCATCTTCAAGTTCTTGAAGTGTGATGTTCATGCGCTCACGGCTGAATTCATCAATTTCAAGACCTTCAACACGTGTGTATTCGCCATTTTCACAAGTCACTGGCACACCGTACATGACGCCTTCTGGAATACCATAAGAACCGTCAGATGGGATACCCATAGTCACCCATTTGCCATTTGTACCTAACGCCCAGTCGCGCATATGGTCAATTGCAGCATTTGCAGCAGAAGCAGCAGAAGACAAACCACGTGCTTCGATGATCGCAGCACCACGTTTACCAACAGTTGGAAGGAACACATCTTTGTTCCATTCTGCATCGTTGATTTTGTCTTTTAAGCCTTCGCCATTTGCAGTTGCGAAACGGTAGTCCGCATACATTGTTGGAGAGTGGTTACCCCAAACGGTTAATTTTTCGATATCAGAAACAGCAACGCCAGCTTTTTGAGCAATTTGAGTCAACGCACGGTTGTGGTCAAGACGTAACATTGCTGTAAAGTTTTTCGCTGGAAGATCTGGAGCAGATTTCATTGCGATATAAGCATTGGTGTTTGCAGGGTTACCAACAACCAATACTTTCACATCACGGCTCGCAACTTCGTTTAATGCTTGACCTTGACCAATGAAGATTTCACCGTTGACTTTCAACAAGTCAGCACGTTCCATACCAGGACCACGTGGACGAGAACCGACCAACAATGCATAGTCTGCATCTTTAAATGCAACTTTAGGATCATCACTCCCGATCATGCCCGCCAATAATGGGAAAGCACAGTCATCAAGTTCCATCATCACGCCTTTAAGCGCTTGTTGAGCTTTCTCAAAAGGAACTTCAAGCAATTGTAAAATTACAGGTTGATCTTTACCTAGCATTTCACCGCTTGCAATACGGAATAATAAGCTATAACCAATTTGACCAGCAGCGCCAGTAACGGCAACACGAACGGGTTGTTTCATGTGATATTCTCCAATGAGATGCGTTAGCACGATTGAATATTATTGTGATTCAATCGAATGATCATAAACGGCGAAGATTGTACTCTAAAGCGAACACAGATGCATGTAAAAGAGAATGAATTTCAACAAAAGTCTGATGGAAAATACAAATTAAGTCAGATAAAGATTAATAACTTCCTTTGATTATAAATTCATTTGGGCATCCTGTCACAACATGACTAGCACATTGTTTATATTGCCCATTTTTCTGATAACACACTCGAATCTCAGTTAAAATCGAATCTGATTTTGAATGTTGGCAGTTAAAACGAATACCATTCGCCGGCAATGAGGGGTTTAACTTGGTAAATTGCTGCCTAAGGCTCTCTTTCTGAACGGAAATCGTATTGGGGCTGGTCAAATCGGCTGGAACTTTTAAACGCTCAGCAAAATTAATAATCGTTCTAAAATACTGACTGGCATTCATCGGAACACAACCACCCACCCGTTGCCAGAGTTGCACTCGCTCATTTTCGTTTGGCATTACACGCGCGACGACTGTTGCTTGTAAAGGCGAAAGATTCGCAGATGACTTGGTTTCACAATTACGGTTTACGGGCACTTCGGGAAGTAGACTTGAAATTGTAAGTGAATACCCTTCTAAACATTTACGTTGTTTTTGTTTCGATGAATCCAAAGCGCAAACGGCAGGCGTCATTTGTACGTGCAAAATATAGCCAGCGATATTCGGGCTATCTGCTGCATATAATGGCGCACCAAACGAAAAGATCATGTAACAGAGCAATGCCTGTCCCAATCTGATCAACCGCCTTTTAAGTAAATTTATTGATTTCATCAAATGCCAAAACTTCATGATTTCAAATTAAACATCCGATTGTATGTTAAGGGGTATTTCGTACAGGAATCGCACCCATCCTTTTTTCTAAGGATTGTGGCCCTTGTCCTAACACCACACCATAATGTGTTGCATTGGTCATGACATGTTTCACGTAGTCACGTGTTTCTAATAATGGAATACTTTCTGTATATTGATCAGCGGCAATGGTTTGACCATCTGGCTGCCAGCGTCGTGCGCGATTCGGTCCTGCGTTATAACCTGCTGTTGCCAATACAGCATTACCACTCAGTTGTCCCTGAATCATGGATAGGTAATAAGTGCCATAGCGAATATTGGTATTCATTTCACTTAATGCTGCTGGGTTATAAGTTTCACCCATTTGACGCGCAATCAACTTGGCTGTATTTGGCATAATTTGCATTAACCCGCCTGCACCAACATGGGAACGTGCGGACGTGACAAAACGACTTTCTTGACGCATGAGACCATAGGCCCAAGCGGGATCAACGCCGGCATTGTAACTATGACTGCTCACATTACTACGATGTGGTGTTGTATAACGATAAGTATCATTATGCTTGGAAGTAGTTCGATCAGCCGCATAAATCGCGCGATCATACCACCCCATATCATGTGCTCGTTTCGCTGCGGCCAATAACAAGCCATCATCTTGTTGTAAATAGGCCTGTCGAACAGCCCAATTCCATTCTCTGTTGATATACGTCGCTGGGGCATTTACATCTCTTAATGTAAAAGCCCGTTTAAAATGAATGTTTTGGTTAAGCCGTTGAATATCTTGCGAACTTGGCTGTTCATCATATGCCTTATGATTATAACGTTCGCCTAAACGGTCTTTGGCAAGCAAATTATGATAGTCATCACCTTGAGCCAATTTACGATAAATCTGCTGTGCAGCTTGTTTTGAAGCAGCATCTGAACGTTGCTCAGACGCTCGCGCAAGCCAATATTGCCAACGATCTTCTTGCTTCTGCGTCACCGACATCGCATCAATCGCACGAATCAAACTTTCCCATGCCCCAAATCGAATCGACTGACGCGCATAAATTTCCGCTTCTTCAGGACTAAATGGATAACCATAACTTTGATCGAAAGCATTCAATACGCCACGATTAAAGCCATTTTTCATAACGGTGGTGCCACCCACATAGCCTACAGTACGGTACAAATACTGTTGCACTGCTGGTGGTGTATCTTGAACAGCACGTGGCAAATTGGCCAAAGCATTGGTTAAATCACTATCTGCAATACGCCCTAAGGCAAAAATCAAATATGCATAATCTGCATCATTGGTTTTGCCCGCATTCCATAAATACTCTAAGGGATTGGCTTGAATCTGATTCAATTGGGCTAAGGATAAGTTCAATCCAAGTGCTTGTGCTGTTGCTATGGCTTGACCCGATTGTCCTGCTCGTAACTGCCCCCACAATCGCTGCTGACGATCTTGTGTCGTCATTAATGGACTAGAAAGCATCATTCTCCCCAAACCATTACATGATTCAGGCTGCGTGTTTGTAGTCAACCAAATATCTTTGTATTCAGCATAAACCAAACTATCTCCAGTCTTTGCCCGTACTTGTGCGATTGCACAGCTTTCCGCTTGGTCTGGATTGGTGACATAACTTAATACTGGTTTAGCTTCAGCAAAACTCGCCAGTTTTACTTTTTCTTCGACATAATCTGCTGCCAACTTTTCTGCCATCGCAGATTGCGGATAGCGTTGGGCAAAACTGATAATCGCAGCAGCAGGTTGAAAACCAAGATTGGTATTTAATTTCCAGTATTCTGGATAATAACCTAATACATCATTTTGCATTTGCTCTTGAAATTGATCGAGCAAAGCAATATTACTGGCGTTGGCAGCGCGTAAAGCATCATTAAATTGTGCATCTAAAGCATAGACGGATGAACATGCTAGCAAGCCACCCATTGCGATAAAACGGCGGAAGTGGTTCTTGTTATTCACTTTATTACGTTCCATCGCTATTAAATCACCTTGCTTTTTCATCGTCATCAATCAACATGCCCAATTCACCCAACTGTGATAGTGTAATAAGTCTGGCTTTCCACTATTGTTGTGTTATGTAACTTACTGATTCATATTCATTAACACTTATACAATTTTAATCATAAACTGTCTTTTTTTGTCAGTTTTTTATTCTCTGCGCTCCCGCAAAAATACTGCTATAATCCGCGGTTTGTTCAAATCCACCTTGTTCAGGAGCCTGCATGACGGTTCAAACATTCATTCCAAGTGCTTTAAAAGCTGCCTCAGAAAACACTGTTACCCAGCCAATGCACACCACTGATGTTTTGATTAAAAAACTTTATATCGAAACGCAAGGGTGTCAGATGAATGAGTATGACAGTCATCGTATGGCAGATTTGCTGGGTGATTCGCATGGTTATGTGCTGACCACTGATCCAAAAGAAGCTGATATTTTACTGATGAACACGTGTTCTATTCGTGAAAAAGCCCAAGAAAAAGTCTTTAGCGGATTAGGGCGCTGGCGCAAACTTAAAGAACAAAATCCAGATTTGGTGATTGGCGTAGGCGGTTGTGTTGCCTCACAAGAAGGCGACAACATTCAAAAACGTGCGCCTTATGTCGATATGGTCTTTGGTCCACAGACTCTACACCGTTTACCGCAAATGCTGGATCAGCATCAAGCTCAAATCGAAAAGCCAAAGAAAGAAAAAATTAAACTGGTTGATATTTCTTTCCCAGATATTGAAAAATTTGACTTCTTACCTGAACCACGCGTGGAAGGGTTTAAAGCCTTTGTATCCATCATGGAAGGTTGTTCAAAATACTGTTCATTCTGCGTGGTTCCCTATACCCGCGGTGAAGAGGTTTCGCGTCCACTCGATGATGTCTTGGCGGAAATTGCAGGGCTGGCAGAAAAAGGCGTGCGTGAGATCAGTTTACTTGGTCAAAACGTCAATGGCTATCGTGGTGAAACCTTTGAAGGTGATATCTGCACCTTCCCTGAACTGCTGCGCTTGGTGGCTGAAATTCCGGGGATTGGACGTTTGCGTTATACCACCTCTCACCCACTTGAGTTTTCGGATGAGTTAATTCAATGCTACCGCGACCTCCCTCAAATGGTGTCTCACTTGCATTTACCCGTACAAAGCGGTTCAAACGATGTACTGCAAGCCATGAAACGCAATCACACCATTGATGTATACATTGATAAAATTGCCAAATTACGCAAAGTCCGTCCAGACATGCATTTATCCAGTGACTTTATTATTGGTTTCCCGGGCGAAACTGATGTGCATTTTGCTGAGACCTTGCAATTCATTAAAGATTTAGATTTTGACCATTCTTATAGTTTTGTTTATTCAAAACGTCCGGGTACACCTGCATCTGACTTACCCGATGACACCCCTGAACAAGTGAAAAAAGACCGTTTAGCACAAGTTCAGCTAGTGATTAAAAAATCGAGTATTGATAAAACGGATGCCATGCTTGGTAAAATCGAACGTGTCCTGATTGAAAAAGTATCTGATAAAGATCCAAATGTATTAATGGGTACGGCTGACAACACCCGTTTGGTTGCTTTTATCGGTGATGCTGCTTGGATTGGGCGTTTCGCAGAAATTGAGATTACTGAAATTAAAACTTTAAATTTAGTTTATGGTGAACTCTTGAATCTTGAACCTGACGTGGCGTAATGTAGAGGTATTCTCATAAGTCAATAAGAGGGTTTCTCTTGACTGCAGCGATTCGACGTACAGTAACGTTCCCTGAGATATCAATGGAACGCCTAAAAAGCATGCTCGGTGCGTATAACGGGCATTTAAAACAAATCGAACAACGTTTAGATGTCAAAATTACTCACCGAGGCGATGCCTTCTACCTTGATGGTGATATTGAAACCGTCGAAAGAGCCGAAGCATTATTGCAACGGCTCTACGCGGAATCTGAGGCATCACAACAAATCAGTGCTGATTTATTACACCTCATGATTCAATCCTCACAAACTGACCGAGACTTTGAGTTAGTCGGTGAAGGAATAGATGAAGATGATACCCCTTTAGATGTCTATTTTCAGACCCGTAAAGGCCGCATTAATCCTCGAGGCACCAACCAAAAACGCTATGTGCAGCGTATTCTACAAAGTGATATTTCATTCGGTATTGGCCCAGCAGGTACAGGTAAAACCTACCTAGCAGTAGCTGCTGCCGTAGATATGCTGGAACGTAATGAAATCCAACGTATCTTATTGGTTCGTCCCGCAGTCGAAGCAGGTGAGAAACTTGGTTTTTTACCTGGTGATCTCACCCAAAAAATTGATCCATATTTACGCCCGCTTTATGACGCATTGTATGAAATGCTTGGCTTCGAGAAAGTTGCCAAACTAATAGAGCGTCAAGTCATTGAGGTCGCTCCACTTGCCTATATGCGTGGTCGTACCTTAAATCATTCTTTTGTCATTTTGGATGAAGCGCAAAACACCACACCTGAACAAATGAAAATGTTCCTCACCCGTTTAGGTTTTGGTTCTCGGGCTGTGATTACGGGTGATGTCACACAGGTCGATTTACCGCGTGGCCAACAATCAGGTTTAGCACAGGCCTTACGTGTCCTTGAAAATGTACATGAGATTCATATCACGCGTTTCCACTCACGTGATGTGGTACGTCATCAACTGGTACAAAAGATTGTTGAAGCTTACGAAGGCTGGGATAGCGAACAGCAGCGTTTATCTGCTGAAGCACGTGCCGAGCGTAAAGCCAAACAAGAGGCACTGATTGCAGAGAATGACTCCGCAGCAGATGCACAGCATATTTAGAAAAATCCCCAATCCTTCTTGATAAAAGAAGGATTGGGGCCATAGTTAAGGATCTATTTTTGAAAATCAATTTAAGTCTTCAACAAGACTTTCAAACGGTTGAACTTCCACTTAAACGTGGTCAAATCAAAAAAAATATCGAAACCACATTACGCCATGTCGGTTTTGACGTTAATTGCGAAATCGGGATTGCTTGTGTTGATGTTGCAGAAAGCCATGAGCTGAATTTGCAATATCGTGAAAAAGATAAACCCACCAACGTTCTATCTTTTCCGAGTGATATTCCAGAGGAAATGCTCTCTTTACTTGAGTCAGAACCGCTGGGTGATTTGGTGATTTGTATCCCTGTGGTATTACAAGAAGCCTCAGAACAACAAAAAACACCAAGTGATCATTTTACGCATTTATTGGTTCATGGCATTTTACATTTGTTAGGTTACGATCATGAAACCAGTGAATCTGATGCAGAAGAAATGGAAGCTTTGGAAATCCAGATCCTTAAAAAACTTGGCATAACCAACCCTTACCAAGCGGATGAAATCTAAGAAAATATCCCATGTATATCGTCATTTTTAAAGCCACGATCAAACAACTCGATTCAACCTATTCAGAAATGGCGCACAAGCTGAGAAATAAGGCATTGAGTGAATATAACTGTTTCAAGTTTGAAGCGTGTAGTGAAAATGGTTTTGAAATTGCACTGTCTTACTGGCACAGCCTAGAGGATATAAAACGCTGGCAACAAGATGCAGAACATCAAGTCGCTCAGCGCTTAGGTAAAGAAAAATGGTATCAAAACTTTAGTGTTGAAATCTGTACCGTAGAACGTGCTTACTCTGCGTAAAATGGAATGTGGATAATAAAAAACTTATCCACACGCTTACGAAAAAACGGCTTTTATAGGCCGTTTTTTCGTAGATATACACAAAAAGAGAAGAACGACTTAATGCACTTCAAACTCGGCATCGATAGGATCAAAACGCCATGTACGAATGATACGTAACTCCGATATATCTTTCATATTGGCATCAAAAGTACCAAACGGCGCACCACGACGAACCGAAGCTCGTGCGGCTTCATCCAAAATTGGATGTCCAGAACTTTCAATTAAACGAATCGCCCGAATACCACCCTGCGCATTTAAAATGACCATTAAGCGAACTTCACCCGCTAAACGCTGTTGCTTTGCTGCATCTGGATAATAGCGATTACCATACAACTCCACCTTTTGACGAAACTTATCGAGATACGCCGCTGATGCATCTTGTTTGGCCTGAATACCATCAACAGTTTTAATACGTTGCTTACGGCTGAAATTTTGTTGTCGTTGTAAATATTGTGCTTCTAAGCTTGCCACCATCGCAGCTTTTGCTTGGAACTGACTCTGTAGCTCATCTAATGCTTTTTTACGCTCACTTTGCTCGGCTTGTTTTTGCCAACTGAGCACGGTCATGAGCACTTTTTCTTCAAAGTTTAATTCACGCTTTTGTTGAATCGTTTCCAAACGATCAAGCTCAGTCTCCCCCGCGGTTGCATCTGTTTGCATCGGTGACGGCATATCACTCGACATGCGATGTGCTTTGTGAAACTCTCCAGAACCAGTTTGATCAGCTTGAGCTAAAAAATCAGCATCTTTAACCTTATCTTGACTTAGACGAACCGAAACAGCGATTTCTTTGGTCGAGGTATCAGACGGTGATGGCATCGCAAATTGAGTCGACAGCACAACACCATGTAACAAGATCGCTAAAGCAACAGCTCCAACGAAAATTGGATCTTGCCACCAATGATGAGATAACTCAGTACGAAAATTTATTTTATTCCACATGGTATTCAAGCGACAAAATGTCACATCCCCAACGGCACGAACCGTATAAAAACCAAACCAATATTCAAAAGTTAAGAAAAATGTGATCCACTTAAGCTTGCAGTGTTTCCATACCATCATTTTATGAAAATGTAGCAATTAATTTTGCTACACTGCAAGCTACAAATTTATTTTTATTTTCAGTTAATACAAAGATGGCGAATAAACCATTCACTTTCTGGAACAACTTTTATGCAAACGCTACTTTCATCCGTTTTCAAACGTCTACGTAAAGTTTACCAAAAAGCCGAAGAATTCATCGAAGAAGAAAGAGAATTTCCACTCTCACAAGTATTTGTGAACGCAACCATGGAGCGTTACGTCACAGAAAATGTAGAGATCATGCAAGACCTACATGCAGACCTTTATGATGGCTGGCTACGTCTATACACCACATTGGATGTGAAAGGTTTACACACCACCCTTTCTGTAGATTTAAAGCTGATTCAGATGGAAATGAACCAAAATGTGCAACTGATGGTGTTTGAGCAAATCAGTAATACGCAAGTCATCGAAGCAAAGTTTAAGAATATTTTCCAGAAATGGGGCTTTTATGTTGCTATTTGGTATTACCAAAAATTTCGTGAAGAAGACCCATTAGGCAAAATTTTAGAACATTTTGAGATCGTCACCGTCAAAGATGATTTACTTTATCTGGATTTAAATCGCTGGTTTGGCAAAAAACCAAGCATTATCGAGACCCTCAGTAAAGTTCATGTCAATCGTGCCCGAGTCCGCCCTGCCGAACTGATTGTATGGGGCAATGTCAACCTTGCTGCAATCTTATATCCATCTGATGATGATCGCTTTGATGAAGATGATATAGAAGACACCACCGTGACCCCCATCCAGCAAAAAAACTTGAAGAAGAAATAAGACGCAACCGAAACAGGCAAGTAACGCTATCGTTCTTGCCATTGATCAAACTTATAGCACCATGATTTATACGAAAATTAACAAGTGCTGAGCAGAAAACCTGATTTTTTCTTCACAATCTACAGGCATAATAATTATCAATCCTCCTGATAAGCGAGTGATGTATCATATTATTCACTCAAAGGGCATCGTATTATGACAAAGAAATTATCAAAAGTTCTCAGTATCGCGATCGTAAGCTCTACTGCAATCTTAGGCGCAAGCCTATCGAGTCATGCATTGGCGATGACACCATTCCAAGCGAGCTATCAGTTTAGCTATAACAATAAAAACCTAGGCTCAGCAACTCGTACGCTGTCTCAGCAAGGCAATAACTGGACTTATCAATTTACCGCCAAAGCAGGTGGTATTGCTTCTGCGTCTGAAACCAGTCAGTTTGGCTTTGTCGATAATAAAATTCTTTCTCAGAAATTTAGTCGCAGTAGCAAAATCTTGATCCATAACAATACGATGAGTATTAACTTTAATCCAAACAGTAAAGTCATCAATACCAAAAAAGATGACAAATCTCGTTCATTTGCATGGCAAGCAGGCGCACTAGACGAACTCAATGCTGAGCTGCAAATCCGTGAAGATTTGAAAAACAATACGCTCAGAACCAAATACCAAATTGCCGATGCAAAAGCATTGGATGATCGTCGCTTTGTGAAACAAGGGACTGAAACAATTAAGACCAATTACGGTACTTTTAATACCATCAAAGTCGTGATGCAACACGACAAGCCTGAACGTAATACCGTATTTTGGTTAGCGCCTCAACTTGACTACCTGCCAGTAAAAATGGCCCACAATGATGGAAAATCATCTTATGGACTCCTATTAACAGGCTATTCAGGTAAAAGTAATTAAGCGCTCAAGCAGCCAGATATCGCAAACTTATGTGAAATATCAATAAACCCTGTAATTTTGGCTTGCAATTTTTTCGATGCTTTCTAAAATATGCCTTTGCTTGAAAAAGCATCCGTTTTAGAGGATTCTCCCGTGTACGCTTTAGAACAGAAAATCTTAAATGAAGGTATCGTTCTATCTGATCAAGTCTTAAAAGTTGATGCTTTCTTAAATCACCAAATCGACCCTGTCCTTATGCAGTTGGTGGGTAAAGAGTTTGCTGCTCGCTTTAAAGATGCAGGTATTACCAAAATTATTACCATCGAAGCATCAGGCATTGCACCTGCAATCATGGCAGGTTTAGAACTCGGTGTGCCTGTGATTTTCGCTCGTAAATACCAGTCATTAACGCTTAAAGATGATCTTTACCGTTCTAAAGTGTTTTCATTTACCAAACAAACTGAAAGTACCATTGCGATTTCAAATAAGCACATTAACTCAAGTGATAAAGCACTGGTGATTGATGACTTTTTGGCAAATGGTCAAGCTGCTTTAGGCTTAATTGATTTAATTCATCAAGCCAATGCAGAAGTGGTTGGGGTCGGTATTGTGATTGAAAAATCCTTCCAAGTCGGCCGTGATTTACTGATTGAGAAAGGTTATCGCGTTGAATCCTTGGCTCGGGTGAAATCCTTGGTCGATGGCAAAGTTACCTTTGTGACTGAATAACCGACTCATCGCTTAGCGCAAAAAAGCGGATGAGTTTTCATCCGCTTTTTTTATTTAACAACAATCCCAGTTATATAAGACTTTTGAAAAATCACGTTTCTTTAAATCATCAGGATGAATAAAGAAATTACCAACACCTGAATCGCCCCACATAATTTCGTTCTCAGCATCATCGGTATCAAGTTGAAACAGTAATATATAGTCCTGAACTTTTTCATTATAGTGGCGCGGGTCAGTCTGTGTGAAATAAGGATAACCCCCTAAACGGTGTCCACTTGAAGAAACCAATTCATTATAAGGCTCAATAAAATCATTCTCGAAATCGCCGCCATCAAATTGATCTTCAAAATCGTAAAGTTCATCGACACCTAAAACCTTCTTTCCAAAAGAAAAATCCTCAAGACTCATGGCTTGTTCAGCTCGCTGAAATTCGATCGAATACTGCCCAGTAAATGGCAAATAATCATCTTCACCAAACTGAAGTTCTGAAAAATCCTGTTTTAACTGTGCAGCATCGTCAAGCACTTGATCAAAATATAGCACTCTAAAGCCGGATTGTTGCTGTTGATCATCGAAGTTCAACCCATACAAATCATCGGCTGCAATATAGAACTGTAAAATCCCCTTGTCTGGGAAATTAGGTAAATTTGGAATTTCAGCAAAATTAAACTGTGCCAACAAAGCCAATGGATTCCCCTTCGAATCTACTGGATATTGCATATCCAGTGGTAAATAGGGCTGCCCACCCACCTTACTTTGCCATAAAGTTAATGCATCATTTGGCCTAAGCTGTAGGGTTACGGTTGGTAGAATTGTTGCGGAGATTTTTTCTAGGTATGGATGCAAAGTGTTCGGTAAAGTCTCAAGCTGAAGTTTCATTTTGTTCATTGTCCATGTGCTTATTTATAGAATGTAATATAAAACAATCAAATAAATTGAAACAGAGCACAAACATCCTGCTGCGACAATGGCTGACGCGTAATTGAACCATTATTTATCACATAAATTCTGATAAGATTAGCCCGATAAAAAATTTGCGATTAGGAATCACGATGCGCACTTACTTAGACCTTTTACAACATATCCTCGACAATGGCGGCGACAAAGGCGACCGTACTGGCACAGGTACACGTTCAGTATTTGGTCATCAAATGCGCTTTGATCTTTCTAAAGGTTTTCCATTATTAACCACCAAGAAAGTCCACTTTCGCTCGATTGTGATTGAACTGCTTTGGTTCTTAAAAGGTGATACCAACGTTCAATACCTAAAAGACCACAAAGTCTCGATTTGGGATGAATGGGCAACCGCCGAACAAACTGCACGTTTTGGTCGTCCTGAAGGCGAACTTGGCCCTGTCTATGGTCATCAATGGCGTAACTTTGGCGCGACTCAGAATGAAGATAGCAGTTACCAGCAAAATGGTTTTGATCAAATCAAATGGTTGGTCAATGAAATTAAAACCAATCCAAACTCACGTCGCCTCATTGTGTCAGGCTGGAACCCAAATGAAGCTGGCAAAGTAGCATTGCCCCCTTGCCATACTCTGTTCCAGTTCTTTGTACAAGATAACAAACTGTCGTGCCAACTTTATCAACGTAGTGCCGATGTTTTCTTAGGTGTGCCATTTAATATTGCGAGCTATGCCCTACTTACCCATATGATTGCGCAAGTCTGTGGCTTGGATGTCGGTGATTTTGTCTGGACGGGTGGTGATACGCATCTATACGCCAATCATTTTGAACAAGCGCAATTACAGCTTTCTCGTGAGCCATTGGCCTTGTGTCAATTAAAACTCAATCCAAACATCAACGATATTTTCGACTTTAAATTTGAAGATATCGAGATTGTAGGCTATGAATCACATCCTGCAATTAAAGCACCTGTTGCTGTTTAACCATCTAGAGAGATCACCCTATGGCATGGCAAGGAACTGAAGTTGTACACGTTGTGGCAATGGACCAAAAACACTGTATCGGAAAAGGCAATGCCCTACCGTGGCATATTTCTGCCGACCTTAAGCATTTTAAAGCCATCACCCAAGGCGGTGTCGTGATCATGGGACGTAAAACCCTTGAATCAATGGGACGAGCGCTCCCTAATCGGGTGAATTGGGTCATTACACGCGACCCTGCTTGGCAATTTGAAGGGGTTAAGGTTGCGCATAGTATCGAAGATGCGTTAAATGGTGCGCTTACAGACGTACAACACTCTGAAAAAGCATCCTTATTTATTATTGGGGGAGGAGAGATTTTTACCCAAACCCTCGCCATTGCCGATCGCCTAGAATTAACCCATGTTGATCTAGATGTCCAAGGTGATGCGCATTATCCAAAAATCTCTGAGGATTTTCATAAAGTAAACTCAGAACAGCATACTGATGAGAAATCAAATATAGCGTTCGAGTTTGCAACGTATCAAAAATAAAAAAATGGATCGCGAATTGCTATGCATAACATTGGATCACGTGAATTTTTCATTGCGCTAGGAATCGGACTATTACACAGTACGTTTACCTTATTCGTGATCCTTTCGAGTGCATGGTTATGCCTTGCGTTATGGATTCAACAACCTCTCGGCAGTATTTTTAGCCGCCTGATCATTATACTTTGGGTCTTTTTTGCACTGAGTCTAATTGGCTTTTATATCAGTGGTCATATTTTTAGTCGACGCACCGACATTATTCTCTATTGTTGTGCATTTGCTTGTTCACTGTTTTGGTATTTTTCATTAGATGCCAGACAAGATCGAGAATGGGATCCTGAAGTTGCAGAGCAACTGAGTTATGAAAAGCATGGTGATATCGTCACCTTACATCATGTTCGTAATTTTAACTGGCATACTGATGGCAGTTATGATGTTCACTGGGAAGATCGCACAGTTGACCTCAGTAAAATTACGGGGATCAATGTGATTGCCTCATACTGGATGGGACCACAGATTGCCCATACGTTAGTCAGTTTTGATTTCTCAGATCAGAAACCATTGGTCTTTTCTATTGAAATCCGCAAAGAAAAAGGTGAATCATTTTCAGCCATTGGCGGTTTTTTTCGTAAATATGAGCTTAGTCTGATTGCCTCTGATGAAAAAGATATTGTTTATACCCGAAGTAATATCCGTCAAGAACAAGTCTATTTGTTTCCCATCAAAATGCCAGCCGATGAACGCAAGGCCTTGTTTATTGAATATCTGAATAAAGCAGATGAATTACGTACGGAAGCAAAATGGTATAACACCCTGACCAGTAACTGCACCACCCTGATTTTTGATATGGCACAAGCAATCAACTCTCAAAGATTGCCGAAGGACTACCGCCTTTTGGCATCAGGCTATTTACCTAATTATTTACATGATCTGAAAGCACTTAACCAGAATTATAGTATGAAAGAGTGGTATCACTTAGCACATATCAATCCACGTACTACACAATATGAACAACAACCCAATCAAAGTAGCGAGTACTTCTCCACGATTATTCGGGCTGGATTGCCTGAAACCGAATAAATTTCCTACTCACTTTATTAAAAATAAATGAATATTTACAAAAGGATACTCAACACACCACCCATCTACATGATGATTTATTTAAATAATAACCATATAAACGCAAAAACTTGGATTTAAAATTTTATGTTAAAAGCATGCTTAACATCGTGTACTTTGGCGGTTGCCGTTGTCATGACTGGTTGTACAGCCACGGAAGCTCTGCATAGCTCACCAAATGCCTCTCAAAAACAGAGCATTGATTTGTATAACCGCACTTGGATTGCAACCCAAATAAATGGCGTTGAGGTCGAAAGTAATGATCTCTCTGGCAAACGACCATCAATCCAATTTGATGCTCAAGCAAAACGTTTCTCTGGTGCAGATGGTTGTAACAAGATTTTAGGTAGCTTTGAAAGTAGTGCGAACCAATTAAAAATCGGTCCAATTACCTCTACCAAGATGGCTTGTATCGGCAATGACAATGCTGCCCTCTCTCGTCAATATACCGATGCACTAACCCATACAGCAAGCTACCAGCTAAAAGGACATGAACTTCAGTTCTTAGACAACTCAGGGAAAGTCCTCGTGAGTTTTGTGACAGCGATTCAACCACGCCCTTAATGATTGATCGTAATAAGTAAAACTCGTTTCAAACACAGGCTTTTACTTTTTGAGCACTTGGTTTACCTTAGACACATTCTTAAAATTAAAAACTAGGAAATTTTATGCAACAGGCACTCTTTGGTGGTGGATGTTTTTGGTGTGTAGAAGCAGTATTTCTACAACTCAAAGGCGTTGAAAAAGTAGTCAGTGGTTATGCTGGTGGAATTGTTCAGCACCCAAGTTATGAACAAGTCTGTCAAGGCACAACCCAGCATGCTGAGGTCGTACTTATTGATTTTGATGAACAACAGATCAGCTATGCTCAACTCTTAAATGTATTCTTCACCACGCACGATCCAACCACATTAAACCGTCAAGGTAATGATATGGGGACGCAATACCGTTCTGTTGTTTATTACTTTAATGATGAGCAGAAACAACTCGCAGAGCAGATCATTCACAGTCTGGAAGATGAAGGCTTAAACATTGTCACTGAACTGAGCCTTGCTCCTACCTTTTATCCTGCTGAAGATGAACATCAAAATTTTTATGCACGTAATCCATCACAAGGATATTGTAACTTTAGCATTCCGCCTAAGCTCTCCAAATTACGAGCAAAATTCCATGATTTACTCAAAGTAGAATAGACATAAAAAAAGCAACGCTTCGCGTTGCTTTCAATTTTTATCAAACCAAATTAATTGAATTAGTTTTCACTGACAAAAGCAATATCACTTAAGCCCGCTTCACTGGCACGAGACATCACTTGTGCAACCGTATCGTATTTTGATTCTTTATCTGCACGTAATTGTACAGTCGGTTTCGTCTCTGCTTGACCTGCCTCTTGGAAGCGCTTTTCTAGCTCATCTAAGCTAATGATTTGCGTATCCCAAGCCACTGCACCTTTATCATTAATGCTGATGGTAATGGCTTTCGGTGGCGGATCTATAATTTCAGCCGTTGTCTTTGGTAAGCTCAATGGAATTGATGGGCTAGCAACCGTTGCCGTGACTAAAAAGATAATCATCAATACCAACATAATATCGATCAGAGGAATGAGGTTCATCTCATTCATGCCACTGTCGTGGTCTTCACCCAATTGAAAGCCCATTTTAAGCTTGACCTCCAACTAAACTTTGTTGAGTCGCTTTAGTTTCTGCCTTTGCTGGGCTTTCTTGCTGCAACATAGTATCAATCAGCAAGCTATGAGCTTGATCTTGTAAGTCATGTGCCAAACCACGATTGAAACGCATACAAATGTTGTAAGCCAATACCGCTGGAATCGCAACGGCTAGACCCAGACCCGTCATGATCAAAGCCTCACCGACAGGAATCGCAACTTGCGCTAAACCCGCCTGACCGCTTTTACCAACAGCCACAAGCGCATGGAAGATTCCCCACACGGTTCCGAATAAACCAACGAACGGAGCAAGTGAAGCAATGGTTCCAAGCACAGATACACCTTTTTCTGCTTGTGATTTCTCAGCAGAGATTTGGCGAAGTAGGGCTTGTTCAGCGACTGCTTTACGCTGCTCAAACGTTAATGGTTGTAACTTCGCTTTCAGCGTCGCCAAAGCCTGAGCAAGCTGAGCATAAGCCTGTTGTTTTAATTGGCGCGTCCCTAAAATACGTAGAATAAAAATCGTCCACGTCGCAATCGACATTGCAAGAAGAATGAAATACAGCGTCTTACTTACTGCATCTGCATGTTGCCAATAAACTGAAAAGTTCATACTCGAACTCCTAATTAAAGTTAGCCGTGAAGGCTTAAATCTTTTAAAGGGTTAAATCTAAAGGTAGCTCTGCTTTAATTGGATAAGCAACGCCATTTTCCATATACGGTTTGAATCTACCACTTCGAACCTGCCTAACTAACTTTTCATCTAAGGCAGGTAAGCCTGTACTACGTACAATACGAACACTGGTAATCTTACCTTTCTCATCTGCTTCAATCGCCACCACAGCAGTTCGTGGCTGATTTTCCATGTCTTTTGCAGTCGCTGTTGGCTTCGGTGTACGACTCCATTGAATCCCAGAACCACCAATAGATACCGTTTTTGGTGACGGATCAGCGGCAGGTTGAGACTTAGCCACTTCTTGTACAGGTTTTGGTTTCTCAACCACCTTTTCCGTTACAGTTGTACTGACAACTGTAGTCTCAATCTTCGTTTCAACTTTTGGTTCAGTTTTCTGAATCACTTGCTTAGGTGCTTCAGCTTTTACTTGCTGCACCTTTTCAATTTTCTTCGGTGGCGGAGGTAACGGTTTTTCAACGATTTTAACCTCTTTCACTTCTTTTTTAGGCTCAGGTTTTGGTGTTTCTTTCGGTTTAGGGAGTTCCGCTTTTGGCGGTTCTTTAATTTTGACGAATTTAACCTTAAGCGGCTCTTTTTCGATGGGTTTTAACTCAATCGTTTTGATGTGGCTGACCGCCCACAAAACTCCCACATGCCCAATCACAACCGCAACTAAAGCAGTGATAATTTTCTTTTTCATCGAGTTTGATGTGTTAAATGTTGCAGGAGATGGACTCATAAGAATCAAAGTACCTAGTAGATGGTGTTAGTAAAAAAACGATCACACACATCGGATAGAACAATTAAAGTGCCATAATAATAAATGAGAAGTGTTTTCATTTGCAACTGTTTTTTCTTGTATAATCATTATCCATTGAAAAATAGGCATAAAAAAACATGCCTTTTGGCATGTTTTCCTTACACAATGAAACATTGCCGTTGGATTAGAAAACCACGGTCTTATTTCCATCGACAATAATACGGTCTTCTAAATGCCATTTCACTGCACGCGCCAATACATTACGCTCAACGTCTTCGCCTAGCTCACGTAATTGTTCAACGTTGTAATCGTGGCTCACACGCTCAACATCCTGCTCAATAATCGGCCCTTGGTCCAAGTCAGCAGTGACATAATGCGCTGTCGCACCAATCAATTTCACACCCTTTTCATAAGCTTGCTTATACGGATTCGCTCCAACAAAAGCAGGCAAGAATGAATGGTGAATGTTGATAATCTTCATTTCCCATTTGGCCACGAAATCTTCACTCAAAATTTGCATATAGCGTGCTAAAACGAGTAAATCATTGCCTTGCATCATCTCATTAATTTGCGCATAGGCTTCTGTTTTATTGTCTTTGGTCACTTTTATAACCGTAAATGGAATACCAAAGTTCTCAACTGCTTCTCGCAAATCTTCATGATTTGAAATCACATGGGTAATTTCACATTCCAATGAACCACGCGCATGACGCCATAACAGCTCAAGCAAAGCATGGTCGACTTTAGAGACCAAAATCCCGACTTTTTTCAGCTCATTTACAAACGCGAGTTTCCATTGCATGCCATAACGTTCAGCAACGTTAGCAGCAAAGGTTTGCATTAAAGCGTCTTTGCGAGAATGCAAATGATCCAACTCAAACTCAACACGCATAAAATAACGCCCGCCTTGAGCTTCTGTTGCGTACTGATCAAGTGCGGTAATGTTTGCTCCCTGATGATACAAAAAGCTCGATACAGCTTGCACGATGCCCGGCTTGTCTTCACAAGTAATCAGTAATCGTGCTGTATGGGCAGTAGTCGTGTTCATGTGGTTAATATCACTTATTCAAATCAAATTAAAATCAAGCCGAGCATTCTAGCGCTTTTTTGCTGCTGACTAAATAGCTCCTGCCAATCTATTCATCATCATTTTTAAGATTAGACAGACTAGCAAATAATTCAGATGGGCCAAGTGATTGCAGTAATTGCTCATAAGTCTGACGACTCTCACCCATTAGATAAGGCCCTTCTAAAAACACCATTTGTCGCAATGCTTGCCATACCCATTTTTCTTCTAGATGGTTATTGTCACTAATATGACCCGACATATAGAGGAAATTGGTCCAGTTGGTCAACACGATCCATAAGTTAATGATCAAGGCTTCGATTTCAGAATCAGTCATTTTCATCAACCCAGCATCGACGAAAGCACGGTAGATTCTCTGCCCTTGTTGCATGACCTGCCCCGCAAAACGCGGATAAATTTTTCTAAAGTCCTCATTATTTTCAACAAGATGATAAACATCACGATGAATAAAACGATAGGCCCAAAGTTGATTGCTTAACACCTGAAAATAACTGATCTTGTCATTGGCATTGAGTGGACGATCATCTGGTAACGCCAACATGCCTAAGGTCTCAGACTGATATTGCAGTGCAAGTTCTTTAATAATTTCTTGCTTATTACGAAAGTGATAATACAAATTGCCGGGACTTATACCGAGTTCAGCCGCAATGTGATTGGTGGTGACAGAACGCTCTCCACGCTCATTAAACAACTGCAAACTGATCTGCAAAATTCTGTCTTTGGTTTTGTTCGGTTTAGCATGCGACATCGTTTTTAACCATCTATAAGATTATCAATGAGTTATAAAACAAACCCATAAGGCGACTTGACACTTTAGAGTATTTACTCTAAAAATGAAAAAGTAAATAAGTTTTCTTTTGGTCTACTCCTATGAACAGTCAAACAAAAACAACCGCTATGACACCTCATGTTGATGTAAAACGGCTACATGATTTGCTTGAACAGCAAAGAGTTGCTTACCAGCGTCATCCCGTCCCAAGCGCAAAAGAACGTATTGAGCGCTTGGCTCGACTTAAAACCATCTTGGTAAAGTATCAAGATCAATTTGCTAACGCAATTAGTCAAGATTATGGCAATCGTGCCATTATGGAAACCAAAATTGGTGAAGTTCTCACTTGCTTGGAACATATTAAATACTATAGCAAGAACTTGACCGAATGGATGAAACCATCTAAACGCCATATCAGCATGTTACACCAACCTGCGAAAGGCTGGGTACAATATCAGCCCTTAGGAGTCATTGGTGTTATTGCACCATGGAACTACCCATTATTGCTCTCCGTTGGCCCACTGATTTGTGCATTGGCTGCGGGTAACCATACCATGATCAAAATTTCCAGTGCGTCGTCAAACTTCGGTTATGTCCTTGAAAATGCGCTTTCAGAAGCCTTTCCTCAAGAATTAGTGGCTGTTGTAAATGGCGGTGGTCCTATTTCAGATGCATTTAGTCACCTGCCATTTGATAAACTGATTTTTACAGGCTCGACCTCTGTCGGTAAAACAGTGATGGCTGCTGCTGCTCAAAATCTTGTGCCTGTTATTTTGGAACTGGGAGGTAAGTCTCCAGCGCTAGTTCACCCATCCATGAATATTCGTGATGTCGCTCAACGTATTGCGGTGGGTAAACTTTGGAATGCGGGTCAAACCTGTGTTGCACCAGATTATATGTTCTTACCTAAAGGCAAAACCGCTGAATTCACTCAGCATTATCAAGACTTTGTAAACAGCATGTATCCAACTTTAGCTGACAACAATGACTACACCTCGATTGTCAATGACAAACAATATAACCGCCTACAAGGTTATCTTGAGGATGCACAAAAGCAAGGTGCGAACATTGTTGAGTTAAACAGCAAGAACGAATCTTTAACTGAGGTTCGTAAAATCGCACCAACCTTATTAACTGATGTCAGCACAGACATGGAAATCATGAAGAATGAGATCTTTGGTCCAATTCTTCCTATTTTAGAATATGAACACATCGAAGATGCGCTTCAGTTCATTAATAGTCGTCCTCGCCCATTGGCTTTCTATTACTTTGATGTGGATAGTGCGCGTGCAGAATATATTGCAGGACGCACCCATTCAGGGCATTTTGGTATCAACCAAGTCTTAACGCATGTTGCTCAAGATGACCTGCCATTTGGTGGTGTCGGCGCATCAGGTATGGGCAAATATCATGGTAAAGAAGGTTTCTTTAGCTTCTCACATGAACGCTCCATGATGTCAAATCCTGTGAGCCCTAAACTTTATAGTTTAAAATTCATTCTACCGCCATATAATAAAGCCGCACACAAACTGCTTTTGAAAACACTATTTCGCTAGGCTGATCAAGGCATGACCTATCAAACGAGTTCATGCCTTGTTTTTACCAATTTCGCTTGTCTTTTAATCGTATTTTTGGTATAAAACGCCCCTTGAATGATTTCATCCGTTTACTTGAATGGCTAGTTGCACGAAACAGTGCTATAAAACTAGCAATGGAGTTCACCATGTCTAAGGTTTGCCAAGTTACCGGCAAGCGTCCAATCGTTGGTAACAACGTATCGCACGCAAACAACAAAACCAAACGCCGGTTCGAGCCGAACCTGCACCACCACCGTTTTTGGTTAGAAAGCGAAAAGCGTTTTGTACGTCTTCGTTTAACCACTAAAGGTATGCGTATTATTGATAAATTGGGTATTGAGAAAGTTGTTGCTGATCTCCGTGCTCAAGGTCAAAAGATCTAAGGAGTCTGAACAATGCGTGATAAAATCCGTCTCGTTTCTACAGCTGGTACTGGTTATTTCTATACCACGACTAAGAACAAACGTACTATGCCGGAAAAAATGGAAATCAAAAAATTTGATCCAAAAATCCGTCAACACGTAATCTTCAAAGAAGCTAAAATTAAATAATTTTAGTATCTTTAAAAAACGACTTCTTTTGAGGTCGTTTTTTTTGCTTTAAAATCCCCTCTTATCTCCCGTACCACGCTTTAAATGTTTCTCAGCGTTGAAAGAAATTTACATTATTTTTTTTGATAATTTTTAAAAATGTCATCAACAAATTCTATTTTAGTTGTTACAATTTATTCGATTCTTTCTTGGCATGTTTTATGCTGATCTATTTATACCTTAACCGCAACGATTAAGGAGTTCCAATGCCACATGATGTTGGTTTAATTATATTACTTGCTTTTGGCTTTGGCTTAGCACTTATTTTTGGCTATATCGCTGCACGTTTACGCTTACCTCCTTTAATTGGTTATTTAATTGCGGGCATCATTATTAGTCCGAACACACCTGGCTTTGTCGGTGATATTCAACTTGCCAATCAGTTGGCTGAGCTAGGCGTCATGTTTCTCATGTTCGGCGTGGGCATGCACTTTTCCATCAAAGATTTACTCCAAGTCCGTCGTATTGCCATACCTGGTGCAATTCTGCAAATCAGTGTAGCAACCTTACTCGGTGTAGGTGTTTCCATGCTTTGGGGATGGAGCTTTGGTTCTGCCTTGATCTTTGGTCTAAGTTTATCTTGTGCCAGTACTGTAGTGCTGCTCAAAGCACTTGGTGATCGAGGTTTACTGGATTCCGTCAATGGTAAAATCGCTGTTGGCTGGCTCTTGGTCGAAGATCTCGTCATGGTCTTGGCCTTGGTACTTTTGCCTGCTATGGCAGTATTACTCGGTGGAACAGCGTTACATGGTGTGGATTCATCTCAGAATATCTGGATGACCATTGGCATCACGCTGTTGAAAGTCACTGGTTTTATCGCTTTCATGTTGATTGTGGGTAAGCGCCTCGTACCGATGATTATGCAATTTGTCGCTCGCTTGGGCTCTCGGGAGTTATTTACCCTCACTGTCGTTGCAGCAGCTATATCTATCGCCTATGGCTCTTACGCCGTCTTTGGTGTCTCTATGGCACTGGGTGCATTCTTCGCGGGTATGGTGGTGAAAGAATCTGATTTTAGTCATCGTGCTGAAGAAGAAACCCTTCCACTTCGTGAAATCTTTGCCATTTTATTCTTCGTATCGGTCGGGATGTTGTTTGATCCAAGCATTCTCATCAAAGAACCATTACATATTCTCGCTGTCGTTGCGATTATTATGGTGGGTAAAACATTGGCGGCGATTGCCCTAGTTTTATTCTTCCGTTATCCCATCAATACCGCTTTAACCGTAGGTGCAAGTCTCGCGCAAATCGGCGAGTTCTCATTTATTTTGGCAACGATGGGGGTTGCACTTGGTTTACTGACTTTAGAAGCTCAAAATCTCATTCTTGCAGGTGCACTATTCTCAATCACATTGAACTCGTTTGTTTTCTCTGCCATCGAACCAACGCAACGATGGATTCGTCAACGCTCGCATCTCGCACGCTTATTAGAACGTAGTGGTGACCCACTTGCGATGCTGCCAGATGAAGTTGACCAAGACTATTTACGCGATCAGGTGGTGATTGTCGGCTATGGTGGGGTCGGTCGTCGCATTAGTGACAATCTCATACAACAAAATATCAAAGTGGTAATCGCTGAAGAAAATCGAGAGATCGTTGAAAAGCTACGTCATCAAGGCATCGCCGCTGTCAGTGGCGCAGCAACTGAACCGAATGTTTTGGTTCAAGCGCATATTCAGCACGCACGATTATTGGTGATTTCTCCAATGGATATTTTAGACATTCATCGGATCGTTGATATTTCTAAACAATTGAACCCTGAGATTCAGGTATTGATCTGTGCGGAAAGTAAGGAAGAAGCGGTAGTGATTCGTGAAGAAAATATTGGTGAAGTCTTCTATGCCAAAGAAGAAATGGCAAAAAATATGAGTCATCATATTCTCAATCAAATCGAGCGAGCACATCAAGCTGTTGAACATTAACTACATGGCAAACAAAAAAAGCGTACTTTAAGTACGCTTTTTGCTTCTTATATCGTATTTAGTATTAACTCAAATGAGTTGGCTGCTCATCCATCACTTCCGCTTGCCATTGGTTCATTTGCTTTTCGAGCAAACCAAATAAAGCCGCTTGAATCATGTGTTGAGCGACTGCCGGTGTTTGATCTCCAAGAATTTCTTTCACTTCATCACTAAACTGAATCTTGACTAAAGGCTCTTGTTCAGAACCAGCATTACGCAACGCGAGCTCACCACCTTCGAGTTGAACCAATTCTAGAACCGCTTCTTGGTTACCAAATAATTCTTTTAACTGCTGCATTGACATATATATTCTCCATGCTTCAATCATGGTGGCAAAGCACGTGTGCACTTTGCGATCTCACGTCTTATTTATATAAGTGCTGTTTGCATGAATTTCAAGTATCTCACTGGTTTAACTTAGAACTCAACCATTTCGTTACGAAAACCATCAATTAAGTGACTTAACTCGCGATGCCATTCACGCAAAATTTTGGCATCAGGCAACCATGCTTGTGGGCTTTGAGTCACTTTAATAATCAAATTGGATGAGGTTTCATTCTCTGGCTCTGGCGAAGTCGGTTCTGGCGCATATTGGCACATACGATAGGCGCGTTTTAACTCAGCCACAAAACCATCTTTTGCCAAATGCTGTAAGACTGAAATTTCTGGTGATACCTGACCTTTATCCGCCATATGCTCTTCAATCGATTTAAACGTCGGTTGTAAATCATTTAGACGGTAGTAACGTACCAATTCTTGCAAGAAGGCTAAAATCGCCCCATGCAAATGGAATACTGCGGCTTCACGGTACGCCTGTGCTTGTTGGATATGTTCAGTTTGCTCTGCTTGTTGACATGCAAGTCGAGCAAAATAAAGTTTTTGATTGGTACGATCAGCATGGTAGCGAGCAACACGAGACATCTTAAATCCCTATTTCATTTAAATCATGGGCAATTGTAAAGCGAATTGACGATTAAACAAATAGTGATCATCACATCAATTCAACACGATAAATTTTACGCTTTGCCATACATGCGATTGGCTGAGGAAAAGGACGGACATTGTTAATCACCCAAGCATAATACCCTTCTGTCCAACGAGATGCCTGTGCTGCTTCAACTTCATGTTGTTGCCAAGCATGCGCAGATTCGATATCGACTAGAGCAACGGCTCGCCCCATCTCTTCATCGCTATCTTTTAAGAGATAGTTTTGATTTTCGACAATAACGAGATTTTTAAGCGGAAATTCCTCAGGCAACCAAGAGCGAATCTCTAAGGTTTTAAGGCCGTGTGCAATTCGCTCACCATTGGGCGCAACAATAGATAAAGCCGCATATTGTTTAAGCATTGAAGGTTAAGCTTTATCGTCCGCAGCTTTCACTCGGATACCCACACCTTTTACACGTAAAGTATTGAGACCTTTAATCGCTTTAACTGCTTCTCTTGGATTGGTCATTTCCACAAAGCCAAAACCTTTAGACTTCCCTGTTGCCTCGTCTTTTACCACGACACAAGATTCAACTTTGCCATAAGGCTTGAATAACTCAAGGACTTCTGCATCGGTTACGGAACGATCTAAATTACGAACTAAAATTTTCATGCTAAAACCTAAGAAATGATTCATTTTTAAAGAAATGAATCAAAATAATTGAATAGGGTCTGTTGATATTTCAACCATGCCTTGCGTTATCGGCTAAAACGACACAAACGAGGCATGAAATGCAGGCAATGGCGACCCCCTTGTCAAATTTCATAACGAAGTTTGAGGAAGTTTTAGCCATAACCCTGCGGGACAGGGACATTTTTTGCCGTTACTACGTTATGCCTTGTATCGTCTAAAAAACACCCTCTGTCGCAAGCATCTGTGAAATGTCCACAGACCCTAACCTTAGTTTAATCGAGATCAATACCAAAACCTAAACTTATTGCTGAGTTACGCTGCCAACCACCTTTATTGAAAGAGGATGGAACTTGGCGATGAATCTGAACACTCAGCAAATGTTGAGGTAAATCATTGAGGAAATAGCTTTCTATTTTCCGTCCTTGCTCATCATATTGATCTTGTGACCATAGATTTAAATTCTGTTTGGTCAAAATCAATTCATTTTCTGCTCGTGTCAGCGCCACATATAGCACACGGCGCTCCTCCTCAACATCATCAAAATCACCTTGCACACGAGCATGTGGATATTGATTCGGTGAAACATGTGGTACATAGCAAACTTTTTGCTCAGTCCCTTTGGCGGAATGAACGGTAATCAAAGTCACCAAGTCTTGATCAGGGGTTTTATCTATCTCTGAAACTGAAATCGGGTCAAGCACATATTCCTCTAAGAACTCACCCAACAATTGATGTTTACGCGCCAGTTGTTTTACCAAATCAAAATCTTTGACACGACGATTCCAATCTTTGCTTTTATAGTTATTTTCTAATTGTTCATTCAGGGCATCTAGCGCTAAGCCAATACAGGCTTCAACATGCTGTTGTAACACATCAAGCTGTTTCAAGATTAAAATCGCTTGTTGTGGCACTTTGCCGTGTCGTTCTAAGCGCTGACAACGCGCATCAATATCTGCAAGTTGAATCAACTCTTGCGCTAATTTACTCGCCCCAACATCGCCAACTCCATCCCACAAAGTCAGAAACCGCATCCAAGCCAGATCATCCTGCGAATTGACACTGACCCGAAGTAAGCTCAACACATCTTTGACGTGGGCAGATTCAAGTAACTTTACCCCACCAATAAAGCGATACGGAATATTAGCTGCGATCAATGCGCCCTCTAGATATCGACCACTAAAGCCTGAGCGCAATAAGACCATATGTTCTGCCCAAGCTGCGCCTTGGAAATATCGTTGATTTAAGTCTTGAATAATCCAATTGGCTTCTTCAAATTCATTGCCCAAAACATGCAGTTGCGGCTTTAACCCCTTACCACGATAAGCCTGTAAATGTTTGTCATAATGAATCTGGCTCTGCTCTAGCAACCAATTGGATAGGTCTAAAATTTCCTGCGTTGAACGATAATTCATTGCCAAAGTGAGCACCTCAGCATCAGGCACTCGTTCTTTAAAATGGTGAATATTTTCAAAATCTGCGCCACGGAAACCATAAATTGACTGAGCATCATCACCGACACAAAACAGTTTTACCTTGCCGACCAATGGCTGCAATAAAGCCCATTGCAGTGGATTGGTATCTTGCATCTCATCGACCAATAAAGCCGAACAGAAGCCAGTCACCCATTTCACCAACTCAGGTGAACTTTGTAAATGCACCGCCACAATCGATAAAATATCATCATAATCAAGAAAGTTTCGTTCTTGCTTGCGTTGTTCATAGGCTTGCATCAATTCTGCAATTTGCGTTTTATATTCGATGGCTTGCGGGAGTTGCTCAACCAAAGCATCTGAAAGCTTGGTTTTGGTATTACGCGCATAGGAATACAAGTCACAAAGCTCAGCGGCTTTGGGTAGCACATTGCCCTTATCTTTGCCACGCAATAAACGGAACATCAGTAGCTGGTCATCACGATCAATAATACTGAATTGCGTTAAACCGAAAGCTTTGGGATTGCGACGTAATAAATACATGCAAAAAGTATGAAATGTGGATGCCCGTAAACCTTTGGCTTGCGCACCCATATGTTGTTCGACACGCGTGACGATTTCACTGGCGGCACGACGCGTAAAGGTCAGAATCTGAATCTGTTGTGCTGCAAGCCCCTGATCAATCAAATACGCTGCTCTTGCCACAATGGTTTTGGTTTTACCACAACCTGCCCCAGCTAAAACCAAGCAATTTTGTGCAGCCGTCGTTGCAGCTTGTTTCTGTTGGGGATTTAATTCATCAATTAGCTTGGCAAGCGTCATAAAATCGTTCAATTCACAATGAAATGGTATTTTAGCAGACTAAAGCAAATGAAACATTTCACGCTACAAAAACAAAAAGAGCATGTTCAACACATGCTCCTAATATCGAAAACGTTCAGTCTAAACCACGGTCGAACTATGCGGTAATTGCTTAATTGCACCAGCAAAAGTCAGATAGTTTATGCCTTGAAATAAAATATCAATCGCAAGGAATAGACCGAGTACCCAAAAAGGTGAGCTTGGCGAGGATAAGATCAACAGCCCAGTGAATAAAGTCACGACGCCTGAAAATAACACCCACCCCCAGCCTGACATGGGTCTAAGGATAAAAGCGTTCACTGTGCGGATAATCCCTGCAATAATCAATGCGACAGCCAAGAGACTCGTCAAAACAACAGCGGTGATTACAGGCGTAGTAAATGCAAAATAACCTGCTGCCAAATACAACACACCAAACAATGCCCACAGCCATCGTGTGCCACCTTTAAACACCGTAAATGCAGCAACAAAATGCAAAGCGCCACCCAACATCATGAGCACACCGAATAAAAGCACTGCAGACAAGGTTGCAAAGGGCAAAGCCGCTAAAAGAACCAAACCAATAATAATCAATAATACGCCTAATAGCAGATACCATTTACGGTCAGCGTGTAGCTGATTGCGAATCAGGTCATTACCCACTGTTTTCATCATTATTTACTCTTTTATCATCAAGTTTATATGTATATTCTGAGCGCCTTTTGAGCCATTTTCTGTATACGGCGTGTTGACAATTCATGATGTAATGTCAGGGAAAATTGTGTTTTATTTCATTATTTTCTATTGAGATCACTATTTCCTTGGTCTGGGGGTAAGTCTGAACTTATCCACACATTAACGTCGGTTGCCTTCATTTTTACTTGATCCAACCAATTTCTTTTGCAGTGAGCATACTGACGACAGTTTGCTCTAGGTCATTTGGCATTTTACTTTTATGTTCTGAAAGTGGAATACGCCCTCCCATAATCTCTGCCTTGGTTTGTGGGTACAATGGTTGCTGATCTGCTTGTGCATAACCAATCGGAAAAATCGGTTCACCGGTATCTAAATAATATTTATCAGTGGCACCAAAGCCATGCAATAGCTCATGTACCAAAACCACTTGATTTTGTTCAGCTTGTTTTAGTGATGCAAATAAATTGACCGAACCAATCCGCCCTCGTTCCAATGCAGTGGAATGCTTTAATTCTCGGCTTTGCTTTGGATCATGAAAGTTTAAATACAAGGTTAAACTTGGCGAACCATCTATAGATTGCTGTTGCTTCCATGCATAAAAACGAAACTTTAAACTCCACAATATATTTTTGAGAATACTCTGCTGCTCTGGCATGGTTGGGGGTGTTTGATGAAGTTGTCGCCCAATCTGTAGCATAAAATAACTGCTTTGCCCTCGATATTGCTGACTGTTCTTTTCTAAATATTGTTTTACATCAGCAAAATCATCTAACTTTAAACGCTGAATATATTGCTGAGTTGTTTCTAAACCATCGGCATTAATCGGATGGAGAAGAATGATAATAGGTTGATTCCAATCTTGGTTCTGATCACGATAAGCATTGACTGCCACAATCAATAAAACCATGAGTAAACAAGCGACTCGAATATTCTTCCACATGCATTTCCCCCTGAATCAAATCTTATCTAGGTTTTTATTTTTGCTATAAAAAATGCTAGCGAATTGCTAGCATTTTTATTTTATCAACAATTAAGCTTCAACCCATTTTCCATTTTGGAAAACCAGACTCCACTTGGTCTGTTTACCTTCTGAGGTTTCTGAACCAACGTATTGCACTTGATTCTTACGGCTAAACTTCACCACAGTTGGATTCCCTTCTGGATCGACATCAGGCGCTTGCAGCAAGAATTGATATTTCTCATCCAGTTGCTCAGCCACGCTACGTAACTCAGCCACTTTTGGTGCACGCGTTTCACGAATTTTCGGGAATTTACTGGCGGCTAAGAATAAACCTGCTGCCCCATCACGCAATACAAAGAAATCATCATGCTTGGTTGAACGTAAATGTTCCATCTTAATCGGATCAACACGAGGTGGCGCAGGCTGACCACTCTTTAACACCTTACGTGTATTATCACAGCTTGAACAGGCAAAATATGGGCCAAAACGGCCTGTTTTAAGCTGCATCTCGCCATCACACTTGTCACATGGAATGGTTGGACCATCATAACCCTTGATCTTGAACTGACCTTCCTCAAGCTCATAACCATCACAGTCTGGGTTGTTACCACAAACATGCAGTTTACGGCCACCATCAATCACATAACTGTCCATGGCAGTGCCACATTTAGGACAACGATGTTTTGACATCAAGTCTGCTGTTTCAGCGCCATCATCATCCGACAGCACAGCTAAAGACTCAACTGGGGTAAGGTTCAGTGTCCCTTTACAGCGTTCTTTTGGCGGCAAGTTATAGCCTGAACAGCCTAAGAATACTCCTGTTGTTCCTGTACGAACCTGCATCGGACGAGAGCATTCAGGACACTGTACGTCAGCCACTTCGACAGGCTGATTACGGCGCATGCCGCTTTCACCTTGTGCATTGGTCAGACGTTTTTTGAAATCGCCATAGAATGCATCCAGTAGCTCTTTCCAGTTCCGCTCTCCCATTGCCACTTTATCAAGTTGCCCTTCTAAATCGGCAGTAAAGGCATAATTCATTAAGTTATTAAAGCTTTCATCTAGGCGATCAGTAACGATCTCCCCCATTTTCTCTGCAAAGAGACGACGATTTTCAAGTTTGACATAACCACGGTCTTGAATGGTTGAGATAATTGCAGCATAAGTCGATGGACGACCAATTCCACGTTTTTCTAATTCTTTAACCAATGATGCTTCTGTAAAACGCGCTGGTGGCTTAGTAAAATGCTGGCTTGGATCAAGCTGTTCTAATTTCAGTACTTCACCGACTTTCACCGCAGGCAGTAGCACATCATCATCAGATTTATTGGCACCACGAACTTTGGTAAAACCATCAAAAACCAAGGTACGACCTTTGGCTTTAAGCTCTACATTTGCCGCTTCAACAGTTAAGGTTGAAGATAAATATTCTGCTGGTGTCATTTGGCATGCAACAAATTGACGCCAAATCAAATCATATAAACGTTGCGCGTCACGCTCTACCCCAGCAAGTTTATCGCCAGTTAATACAACATCCGATGGACGAATCGCTTCATGGGCTTCTTGCGCACCCGCTTTATTGCCATAGCGATTTGGCTTTGCAGGCACATATCGCTCACCAAAAGTTTGCTGAATATGGTTACGTACCATATTGACCGCATCATCACTCAAAAAAGTTGAGTCAGTACGCATATAGGTGATAAAACCACCTTCATACAAACGTTGCGCCAACATCATGGTTTTTTTGACGGAGAAACCCAAACGCGTACTGGCTGCTTGCTGTAAAGTTGAAGTGATATACGGTGCGCTTGGATTAACCTTCGTTGGTTTATCTTCACGATTGGCAACCTTATATTCAGCATCTTTTAGGACACTGAGCAAAGCATCAGTTTCAGCTTTATTTTTAAGCTTAAGGGTTTTACCTGCTTGTCTCACCGCTTCTAAGCGAATGTCATCTTTCTGAGAAACAGTATCTGCAAAAACTTGCCAATATTCTTCAGGAATAAATGCGCGGATTTCACGTTCACGCTCTACGACTAACTTAACCGCAACCGACTGAACACGTCCTGCCGATAAACCACGTGCAATTTTCTCCCATAACAACGGAGAAACCATAAAACCAACCACACGGTCGAGAAAACGACGTGCTTGTTGTGCATTGACGCGATTTAAATCTAAACGGGTCGGCTGTTTAAATGCTTCTTGAATGGCATTTTTGGTAATCTCATTAAAGACCACACGATGGTAACGGCTATCATCCCCACCAATCACTTCTCTTAGATGCCAAGCAATCGCTTCCCCTTCTCTATCCAAATCCGTTGCGAGATAGATCGCATCAGCATCTTTGGCGAGTTTCTTTAGCTCAGCAACGACATTTTCTTTACCTGGCAACACCTCATAGTGTGCAACCCAATCATGTTCTGGGTCGACGCCCATACGATTAATCAGTGCTGATTGTGCTTTCTCAGCCTTTTGTTCATCGGTGAGTTTAACGCGGGTAACAGGCTTCTTTTCTGTTGCCTTGCTTCCTCCACCAGTCGGTAAATCACGGACATGACCTACTGATGATTTCACTATAAATTGTGAACCTAAATATTTATTAATGGTTTTCGCTTTTGCAGGCGACTCCACAATCACTAAGGCACGTTTAGTTGCAGCAGAGGTTGAAGCTGCTGTGCTTTTTGCAGCAGAGCGCGGAGTATTCGCCATAATGAACCGTTTTTCCTTTGATGAATCAAATAATTAGCGCTGAGCTAATTCGTATAAATAAGCTTTCATATCTTCAAGTTGTGTGGCTCTGAGATCAACTTCTTCATCCCAGTATATGCCGACACAGTTCGCCTGCATATCAATAGCATAAACTCCTTTTAATGCAATAGCTAAGTCATTAAATTTCTGCTCACCTTGCACGACTTGAAGTTTTCCATCGACCACTCTTGCTCTCATCAATGCTAAACGAGCATCTGGAATCAGCACACTATAATAAGTCACCATACTGGCACGGTTTTCAGTGGCCATTGGAATCTTGGTCCACTCTGGCGCAACGATAACACGTGGATGCAATCCCATTTTTCGCGCTTGGTCACGCATCATCCCCAATGCTTTCTCTCGTGGGCTGACGCGCAAGCCAAAAATCGAGCCAAGTACAAACAGTACAATCGCAACTGTTATCCAAATTCCAACATTACTCATTCAGGTCGCTCAAAACGTTCTTTTATTAGCGTTACATAAGTTTAAGTTAAAAGGCAAGTTTTCCTTACATTATGTATTCAGGATACTTTTTTGAATCCATCAATAATGCGGTGGTTTATCACTCATTGGATCAAAAGCTGCAATTCCTTCTGACAAATCCGATGCTTCTATGCGACGATATAAGAATTGCATTTGTTTTTTTAAATCTGCAATTTCTTGCGTCTGAATCGCCAGTTGTTGGTTCAGTTGTTCAACTAAATCGTCTAAAAATGCAATTCGGACTTGCAAATCTTCAATGGGTGCGGACAATGACGCTTGATCATCAAAATTTTGTTGTTTAGTCATTTCAGACCTCATCTGAGCTTTTAGGAAACATTATGGCCTATATTACTTTAAGGGATGTCCACCTCGCATTTGGTGGGCCTGCCCTACTCGATGGCGCACACTTTAACCTAGAACGTGGCGAGCGAGTCTGTTTAATCGGTCGTAATGGTGAAGGCAAGTCTACTTTACTTAAACTGATTGAGGGAAGCTTATTGCCTGATAGCGGCGAAGTTTCGATTCAAAATGGTTTAACTGTTTCGATGTTAGCCCAAGATGTACCCATGGATTCAGGCAAGGTTGCTGATATTGTGGCTGACGGTGCTGGCGAAGCAGCAACGGTACTTAAAGCCTACCATGAAGCCAGCGATGCCTGTGTACTGGGTGATATGGAAGCCTGTGATCATATGGGCATGTTACAGCACAAACTAGATCAGCTTGATGGTTGGGCTTTAGAAAATAAGGTCAACTCTATTCTCAGTAAAATGGGACTCGACCCACATGCTGATTTAGCTGATTTATCAGGTGGTCGGAAACGTCGTGTGTTACTCGCGCGTGCACTATTAACCCAACCTGATGTGCTGTTGCTCGACGAACCAACCAACCATTTAGATGTTGAAAGTATTGAATGGTTAGAGAAATTCTTACTCGATCAAAACAATCTCACGCTGCTATTCATTTCACATGACCGCTCATTTGTAGATAGCATTGCAACTCGTATTGTTGAGCTTGACCGTGGTGTTCTACGTAGCTATGAAGGAAATTATTCTCGCTATTTAGAGCTAAAAGCACAGCAAATGGAAGCAGAGGAAAAACAAAATGCTTTATTTGACAAAAAGTTAGCTGAAGAAGAAACTTGGATTCGTCAAGGTATTAAAGCACGTCGTACCCGTAATGAAGGACGTGTTCGTGCATTAAAAGACTTGCGCGAACAATCTAAAGCACGCCGCTCGCAACAGGGCAAAGTCAGCATGGCGACTCAGGATGCAAACCGTTCTGGCAAGTTGGTGTTTGATATTGAACATCTCAGTGTCACGTTTGGCGACAATGCACCGATTATTAAAGATTTCTCTGCATTGGTCTTGCGCGGTGATCGTATTGGTTTGGTCGGTGACAACGGTGTCGGTAAAACCACACTCATCAAAGCGATTTTAGGCGCAATCGAGCATGGTGGTTCAGTTAAAACAGGCACACAACTCGAAGTTGCTTATTTCGACCAGTTGCGCAATGCCTTAGATCTTGAAAAGTCAGTCATGGCCAACGTTTCAGAAGGTTCTGATTTTGTCGATGTAAATGGCAATCGTCGCCATATCTATAGCTATCTACAAGACTTTTTATTCTCGCCAGAACGTGCCCGCACCCCTGTAAAAGCACTGTCTGGCGGTGAACGAAACCGTATCTTGTTGGCAAAATTGTTGCTAAAACCATCAAACTTAATTGTGATGGATGAGCCAACCAATGACTTGGATATGGTCACACTGGAACTCCTTGAAGAAATGCTGTCTGATTATAAAGGCACATTATTATTGATCTCACATGACCGTGCCTTTATGGACAATGTCGTGACCTCAACGTGGGTGTTTGATGGTAAAGGCAATATTGATGAATATGTGGGTGGTTATCAGGATTATTTAGAACAGCGCCCTGATCAAACTGTGGTTGATCAAAAAAGCGATGTGAAGAAGGCACAAGCCAAAGCGGAGGCTGCTACTGCACCGAAGAAAGTCAAACTCAGCTATAAAGATCAGCGTGAGCTAGAACAGCTTCCTGCTGAAATGGAGAAGTTGGAAGCAGAGCAAACTGAACTTTCAGAAAAGTTGGCCGATGGATCATGGTTTCTTCATGATGCCAATGCCGCAACATTAGCGAGTCAACGTCTCGCAGAAATTGAAGAATTACTGCTAGAAAAGTTAGAACGTTGGGATATCTTAGAAAATATGTCGAAAGGCAATTAAGCCCACTGAGCATCTATTCTTTTGAGGGTAGATGCTCGCTCAATTGAAGTAAATACAATTCCTTTGGCCTAAAACTCACTTATATACAAATTATAAATACTAAAATTTTCTTCATCAAAACATACAAAAATAACTTCTTGAACAAAATGCGCTTTATTCAACTCATCACTTATGGTTTCTAATGCAATTTGAGCTGCGAGTTGTTTCGGGAAACGATAAATACCTGTTGAAATATTTGGAAATGCAAGTGTTTTTAATTGCAAACTTTCTGCTAACTTAAAACTATTTCTATACGCACTTTCTAATAATATAGTTTCATTGTTTTGTCCATCAACCCACGTTGGACCGACGGTGTGAATAACATATTGAGCGGGCAAATTTCCTGCGGTTGTAATAACAGCTTCACCTACACTACAACCACCTTGCTTCGCACGAATCTTTTGACATTCTGCTAAAATTCCAGCACCACCTTTTCGATGAATTGCGCCATCCACACCTCCACCACCTAAAAGTGAGGTATTTGCTGCGTTGACAATCGCATCAACGCTAATTTGAGTAATATCACCTTGTTCAATTGTTATTTTTTTCAAAATTTTTCCTTTGTAATTTGCTTTTAAATACACACTCTACAATAGAATAGATTGATTATGCAGTTACACCAGTGAATTAAAAACCCACTTCATGGTACACTTTTAAAAAATTCAACTTATTCACATATCTAAGTTTTATGAGTCAAAAGCAATCTTATCCCTCTGGCAAATTTCAATGGGAATTTTTATTGCCTAAATACTGGAAGAATTGGATTGCCATTTTCTTTCTGATGTTATTGGCAATCCTCCCATGGGCAATTCAATGGCGCTTAGCACACGGTTTGGCGCAGGTATGTTGGTGCTTATTCCAATCACGCCGTAAAACCACGTTACGGAATCTGGAAGTGTGTTTTCCTGAATGGTCACCCACAGAAGTGGAAGCCCAAGCCAAACAAGTCTTTACCGATATGATGGTGGGTGTTTTTGAAACATTAAATGCGTGGTATAGCCCAAAATGGTTTAAGAATCGCCACCATATTGAAGGTTTGGAACATCTTCAAAATGCTCAAGCACAAGGTCATGGCGTGCTATTGCTTGGAACACATAGTACCCTACTCGATGCAGGAGGCTACCTTTGTTCGCAGTATTTTGAACCCGATGTGGTTTACCGCCCACAAGATAACCCCATGCTAGATATGTTTATTTATCGCTGCCGAGATACGATTTATAAACATCAAATTGATCACGATGATATGCGTGGACTGATTCGTAGACTCAAAGATGGTGGTGCGATTTGGTATAGCCCAGACCAAGATTTTGGTTTAAAACAAGGTGTCATGGCGCCTTTCTTTGGCGTAGCAGCAGCAACGGTCACTGCACATCGCCGTTTATTAAAAATTGCTAAAGCGGTGGCAATTCCATTATATTTTTATCGCTATGGTGATATACGCAACCCCAAATATAAAGTGCTGATTGAACCTGTTGTTGAAAATATGCCAAGTGAGGATGAAGTTGTCGATGCGATTCGCGTGAATAAAATTATTGAAGCACAACTCAGAATTGCACCCACACAATGGATGTGGTTCCATCGTCGTTTTAAAACGCGCGCTGAAGGATATGAGAATATTTATTAAAAATTAAAACCCGAGTTCTGCATCCTGCAAAACTCGGGCAAATGAGGTTGTGCTTTCACGTTATTTGTTATTATCTTGCTTCCATCGCATGCATCATATCCATGATGACTTTTTCCATCTCAGCGTTGCTATCCTTAAGCGGAAAATCCATTCCTGCATCCTTGTGCTGATGTATTTAGAATAAACCTTTTAATCTTGTAGGACTATTCGCCACAGACCTAAATCACTGTACGATAATGCTTACAATACTCATTGTCTATTTTCACTTTCCATTGCTCGCTTATGCGGTTGGGCTAAGGCATCGACCACTATTTTTTCTTCTTTTTCAGCCTTTTCTATACCATCTTGAATTGCCTCTTGAGCATCTTGTTCATCCTCAGCTGTCTGTTCCAACGCTTGTTGCTGTTGCTCAAAAATACGTCCTGTTTGTAAGACTACATAAATTGGAAAATGATCTGAACCAATATGAGGCAACCTTTTCATCTTAACCAAACCAAAATCAGTACTATGGAAGATATGGTCAAGTGACCAACGCAATAAAGGATAGTCCGCATGAAAAGTATTCATAAAATAACGTCCGACCCGTGGATCAAGTAAACCGCTAATCCGTTGGAACAAACGTGTTGTTCGAGACCATGCGACATCATTTAAATCGCCTATCACGATACAACTTTGGTCAAGGTCTTTGATTTGATCCCCAACGATAAGTAGCTCTGCATCTCTTAAGGTTGAATCTTTCGCCTCTGTTGGACTTGGAGGTTTCGGATGCAAACAATATAACTGAACCTGCAAACCAGACGGCAAGGTTAAAGCGGTATGAATCGATGGAATTTCATCACTTAAAATAAATTTTACTTCGGTATTATTTAACGGCAACCGACTATATAGATGCATACCGTAGAGATTATCCAGCGGTACAGGAACTCGATAAGGATAATCCTGTTCGATCTGACTCAACGCTTGTTGCCATACTGAATCTGACTCAAGTGTCAGCACAATATCAGGGCTTAAGTTTTTAATCTGTTGCAGTAATAAATGGTATTTATCATTTGGGGTTAAAACATTCGCAACCAGTAATGAAATTTGTTGTTCAGGATTAAATTGTGCCTCCTCCACTTTTTGAACTTGTTTTTTCCATAAAGGTGTATAAGGCAATATCATTTTTAGTTGATATGCAACGGCTGCGATCACACCCAAAAGTAATATTTCTCTTCGCAATGTCCATTCGGCTGGTATAAAAAGCAAACCAACCAAAGCAACCATTCCAATCGCTAAAATCTGTAATCGAGGAAAGTCTGCCCCTCTAAACCACCATTCATCACGGGGGATTAAGGACCATACACTTAACCAAATCACCAATACTGCGCAAATCTCAATCCATATCATGTTCATTTTACTCTTGGAGATTTCGTGAATTTTCAATAACGTTACGGCTTTATCAATTTTCCATCTAACACAAACAAATAATTCCACACAATAAATCAACTGTTTTATTCATGTAACACTTGCAGTTGCGTTCACTTTTGATACACTCAAGCCCCTTAAAGTTTTTACATACCGAGGCAAAATGACATGAAAGTAGGTCTGGTCGGTTGGCGTGGGATGGTTGGTTCTGTCCTTATGCAACGTATGGTTGAAGAGAATGATTTTGCTCATATTGAGCCATTCTATTTTTCTACCAGTAATGCAGGTGGCGAAGCTCCTTCATTTGGTGGTAAGACTGCCCCAGCACTTATGGATGCAACAGACATTAACAGTCTGAAGCAAATGGATGTCATTTTAACCTGTCAAGGTGGTGACTACACCTCTGAAGTTTTTCCAAAACTTAAAGCAGAGGGTTGGGACGGTTATTGGATTGATGCGGCATCAACGTTGCGTATGGCTGATGATGCCATCATTGTACTTGATCCTGTCAATTTAAATGTGATCAAAGATGGTTTAGTCAACGGTACTAAAACTTTCGTTGGTGGCAATTGTACCGTTTCTTTGATGTTGATGGGCTTAGGTTCGCTTTTCCAAAACAACTTGGTGGAATGGGCAACCTCAATGACTTATCAAGCAGCTTCAGGTGCGGGTGCGCAAAATATGCGTGAACTCATCACAGGTATGGGCTATTTGTATAACAATACAAAAGACTTACTGGATGACCCAAAATCTGCGATTCTTGATATTGACCGTCAAATTGCTGATTTGCAACGTGGCGAAGGCTTCCCGAAAGCAAACTTTGGCGTGCCATTGGCTGGTTCATTGATTCCGTATATCGACAAACAACTCGAAAGCGGTCAATCCAAAGAAGAATGGAAAGGTCAGGTTGAAACCAACAAGATTTTAGGTAATCAGCAAATCGTTCCGATTGATGGTCACTGTGTTCGTATTGGTGCAATGCGTTGCCATTCACAAGCCATCACCTTGAAATTGAAAAAAGATGTGCCATTGGATGAGATCGAAGACATGATTCGCAACTCTAGCCAATGGGCAAAAGTCGTTCCGAATACACGTGAAGCATCTATGACAGATCTTACCCCTGTTGCAGTCACAGGTACTTTAACTGTTCCTGTTGGTCGTCTACGTAAGCTCAATATGGGTAAAGAGTATTTAGGTGCATTCACGGTCGGTGATCAATTGCTTTGGGGTGCGGCAGAACCATTACGTCGTATGCTGCGTATTTTAGTTGAATACAAGAACGCCTAAGCAAAAAAAGACGAAAAACCAAAAGCCGATCACACTTGATCGGCTTTTTATTATTATTAAATATGAATAATTTACAATTCATTTACATCACGGTAATGTATACTCAGCTTGTGTTGGCATTTCACTATGGCTGAAATATCAACAGGCCATAGACCTGACTATAACATCACTTTTCATGGATCGAGATGACTGTTAATAACAAATTAAAAATTGCCATTTTAACCATATTATCTTCGCAACAACTTTATGCGATTACCTTTGACCCATTGCAAATCAAGTCCGCACCGGGTGAATTACTTTATGCTGAAATGAGCTTTCATCAAGCAGATGCAAACTCTAAATTAGACGTAAGTTTAGCCACACCTGAAGATTTACGCATGATGGGCGCCATGCACCAGCCACCATCACAACTTACTTTTTTTATACGTCGTAATCATCAAGGTGAAGGGGCTATTGTGATTACCTCATCCCGCCCGATGATTGATGCTGAACTGAATATTATTGTTAAAATAAAAGAAGGCGATGCCGCACACCTAAAGCATATTCGACAACCTATACGTCAACAAGCCATGGCTGCATCCGCCACCAAAACCAGTAATGAGAAATCACTGACTCCAAAATTTATCGTCAGTGAAAAAGATATTGCGTTGAACCTACCTGAAAGCACCCGTTTTAACGTAGCCAACCCACCTGATTTAAAACATGAAAAACTTCTCAATGTGCCCTTTGCACTTCCACCCGTATTAAATATTTCCGAGACTAAAGTGAGCGCTACTGTTGCGCATATTGCAACACCACCAATTGAACAAACAACCACGAATCAAACGGCTTCGGTCGCTACTCATGTTCAAGATCAGAAAACAACCGTCACGAACAATGAAGCGGACAACATCGCGTTATCATCAGAGAACCAAACAACAGGTGCTCTAACGCAAATAAACAATACAACAGTTGAAAGTGAGTCGAAGAACACTGAGATTGAAACTGCGGAACAAAATACCCAGACTCAACATCAAGCAAAAAACACGACTCCGCCAGCAAAGAAAAAAACAGCAGAAAATCATTCAACGCCTACAAATAGCAAACAACATACTGTTCAACGCAATGAGTCATTGTGGAGTATTGCGCAGCGGATTTCGGCTGAAACCCAACAGCCCCTTCCACAGGTGATGAAGCAGATTAAAGTGCAAAATGAACACGCATTTATCGGAGGAAATGCCAGCCGACTGAGACAAGGCTCACATTTAAACTTCGATCTCAATTCAATCCCTGTTCGTAAGAACCAAAATGCCAATCAAATTGCAGCAAAACCGTTAGCTACACCTACCGAAAAAGCAAAATATCGCTTACAACAAGCAGAAATGTCTTTGGTCGCTGAAAGCAATCAAGATTCAAGTACTGGAAGTGCCAAAAAAGACACACTACAACAGAAAACCAGTGCTGACTTATCATTAAAAGTTATGACAGCACGGGAAAAAACCGTTACATTACAAAGAAACGTAACGCAGTTAGAATTGACCTTACGCCAGAAGGATCAACGGATTCAGCTTTTAAATGCTCGACTTGCTGAGCTGCAAGAGCAACTGAAAGCGCAGCAGGAAACTAAAAAACCAACACGCTGAGTGATGACAAAAGATTCTCATAGCTTTGGATAAAACGGTTCTATTTTTTAAGGGGTATAGATCATGTCAACTATAATAATTGTATTGCTCGTCATCGTATTAGTCGTTGCGATCGTTTTAAAGAAACGTGAGAACACTCAAAATCATGCGGCATCAAAGAAAAGTGCAAGTAAAGCAGCAAAAAAAACCGCTACTCGCACAGCACTCGCACGTGAAGAGCTAGCGTCTGCCCCTCCCGCAACCACAGCAATCTCAGAAAACTTGCGTCAAAAACTTACGCAACAAATTCAAAGCGGGAATTATCAATCTGCTGAAGCACAAATCAATCAGGCTTTAAAACAAGATAACTCGCAACATGAGCTTTATCTATTTTTACTCGATATTCATTTAGCACAAAAAGATGACTTTGCAATTGATCAATTGATCAAGCATGTACACGCATTAAAGTTAGAAGATATTGCACAGGCTGCTGAAGCAAAAAACCAAGAACGTATCAAAAACAATCAATCATTTGATAGTATTGACTTCAACTCACATCCAACACCATCGCATGTTGAAGAGGTAGAAGCACAAAATAAAACTGCCGACTTTGACGCATTAGTGCAAGCATCGGCTAAACCTACTTTTGATGATATACAATCTGAATATACCGCTCCTGTTGAGCAAGAAAAACCCGTTGAAGCAGCAGCAAAAGTTCAACCTTTAGATTTCGACTTTTCGTTTGAGCAGAAAGATACTGTCAAACCTACATCTGATGCGCAAGAGCAACCCGCTTTAGAGTTTTCATCTAACTTAGCATCAGCACCTACGGCTGAAGTAATACCAAGCAATGATGTAAAACCCGAATTAGATTTTAATATCTCTAATTTAGAAGCACTCTCTAGCCAAAACAAAATAAATGACGACCTTGTCACTGAGGCGCCTAGCTTAGATTTCAAGATTGAGCAGCCGCAGCATCATACTGAACAGCAAACAACGATCGAGAAAGCCGAGTTTTCTTTTGAGATTACAGAACCTACCACAGCGATAGAGCCAAACCTAGAGTTAGCTGATGATCAAGCCCCACAAACTCCAAGTGTGGAACTTAACGATCCTTTGGCCCAATCATTTCCTGACTTGCAACAGTTAGATGAAGCTCAGCTTAACTTAGAGCTGGCTGAACAATATATTGAGTTAGGGGCTTATGCATCTGCCCGTGAACTATTACAAAATCATCAGTTTCAGCTAAACCAAGAACAACAACAACGTTCAGAAAAATTACTCAATAAAATAGCGTCTTGAAACAGATCGGTCTAATATAAGCAGTCTCTATGACTGCTTTTTTATGATGAAAAACTTTTTATTATGCAAAAGATTGCCTTAATTTATATGGGTGGAACCTTTGGCTGTATTGGTGAACCACTTATGCCGATGCCAGAACAAACTTTTTTACCTACACTCAAAAAAGTGATTCCCCCTCACTTAGATGTAGAGTGTTTTGCTGCACCGAGTATTCAAGATAGTAGCGCATGTACTGCGACGGATTGGTTGCAGTTAATTCAACAAATTCAACAATTACAACTCAAGAATTATCAACATTTCGTAATTATCCACGGCACGGATACCTTAAGCTATGCAGCAGCAACCCTCGCACGTTTTTTGGGACATTCTTGTCATGCGATTATTACAGGTAGCCAATATCCCCTACTCAACATTGAAGGCGATGAGACGAGAGAGTTTACCGATGCATTAAGTAATTTATCTCTTGCACTTGAGCAAGTGTTACAACAGCCTGCTGGGGTCTATCTTGCATTCCATCAGCACGTATTCCACGCACAAACCACCTTAAAGGTACACACCACAGAACTTGATGCTTTTGCAGGTAAAGATGCAAATCAAGTGTGCGAAACAACGGCTGATTATTTTATTATTCAAAATGAACATATTGAGCAAGCAGCACAACTCAGTATGCTCAATCTCATGCTACAACCCATTAGCAAAGAACAACTGCTATTACAGTTAAATAATATCTTAGCTGCACCACCTCATTTTCTAGTCTTACAGGGCTTCGGTACTGGCAATATCGCAGTGAATGATGAAATTTTGGCGTTATTTGACGCGCTTTATCACAAGCAATGCCTTCCAATTATAAGTACCCAAGTAACCTTTGGACAACTTGATCAGCGTTATGCAGTGAGCGCTTGGATTGATTCAGCTAAAATTTTGATCAATGACTGTCACAGCCATGCTGATTTATATGCAAAAGTACTGCAAATGTATTTAAAATACCCGACCCATGATCAATGGTTTGAGCATTGGCAGCAACACTAATCTTGAGGTTAAGACATGCAACGTTATGCAATCGGTATTGAATTTTGCGGTACTCAATACCGTGGTTGGCAAACCCAACAAGCGGGCATTGCAAGTGTTCAGGATACAATTGAAAAAGTACTCAGCAAAGTTGCCAATGAAACCATCATTTTACATGGCGCTGGACGTACCGATGCCGGTGTACATGCGACCAACATGGTGGCACACTTTGATACAGCAGCCATTCGCCCTGAACGTGGCTGGATCATGGGCGCAAATAGTCAACTTCCTAAAGATATTTCGATTCAATGGATCAAATGTATGGATGAAAGCTTCCATGCACGGTTCAAAGCAATTGCGCGACGCTATCGCTATGTGGTTTACAATGCACCAATGCGGCCTGCGCTATTACACAAACAAGTCACCCATCTCTATCAAAATTTAGATGTGAAGAAAATGATCACTGCCGCAGCAAAATTTGAAGGCACGCATAATTTTGAATCTTTCCGCGCAGCAGCATGTCAGTCCAATCAACCTGTACGGCATGTGAAACACTGTCGTCTGTTTGAACATGGTCGCTACCTCGTGCTTGATATTCAAGCCGATGGCTTTTTACATCATATGGTTCGAAATATCATGGGGTGTTTGCTTGAAATCGGACAAGGACTATATGACATTGAACATATTGACACCATGTTTGCCGCTGAAGATCGCAAAGCTGCGGGCATCACTGCACCTGCTGACGGGCTTTATTTTATTCAGGCCTATTATCCAGAACATTTTGATTTACCACAGCCGCCACTGGGACCACAGTGGTTAAATTTAGCTGAATAAAAAAAGCCTTATCTTTCGAGATAAGGCTTCTTCCATGGATCAGTTGAAATCACTGACGCTGTTTGCGTTTACGATATTCTACTGGGGTTTCATTGGTCCAACGTTTAAATGCACGATAGAAAGTACTTGGTTCAGAGAACCCCGTTAAATACACAATACGCTCGACACTTTCAGTAGTATTTGCGAGTAGTTTCTTGGCTAGACGACAACGATAATCTGAAAGAATTTGCTGAAAACTGGTATTTGCTTCACTGAGCTGTGTTCTTAAACGACGCGGTGTAATATTGAGTTGTGCAGCAACAGTTTCCAAGGTGGTCTCACCACTTTCCAAGGTCGAACCAATCGCACGACGAACCTCACCAACCAAATCATAGCGTGCAAGTTCTTGTAATTTTTCAATTGCAAGCTGTTCATGCAGTTGCAGCAACTCTGGCTCAGCTTGCCATAATGGATAATCCAGAACCGATGCATCGAAATAAATGCGGGTCTCTCTTTGACCTAAGCTAACTGGACAGTCATACACTCTAAAATATTCATCATCCTCAGCCCCCTCATTGAAGTTAAAATCAATATAAATCGGCTGAAATTGACCTTCAGTAATAAACTTAAAGAAACGTAAAATACCGGACATCGCACATTCAGAAAAATGACGATTCACGAATTGGTCAGGCCATAGTTGTTCACCATTACTTAAATAACAGCGACCATCTTCAACAATAAGTTTCGCATCAAAAGCATCACTAATCAGACGTTGATACGCCAAGGCACGCTTTAAGCCTTCACCAAAGGTTTCACTACTGATAAATAAATGCTCAATCACTTGACCACGATAGAGTGGTAAATATTCCCCTAAATGCAGCCCAATATCTTGATCATTACTCACATCCCGTGCAGCAATCCAAAAAGCATGCTGTGCACTTAACGGCGTTCTTGCATTGGTATCAACTTGATTGAGTGCAACCCCTGCCTTTGTTAAAATCTCTTCGGTTGGTAATCCTGCTTTACGAATTGCCTGATAACCAAAGCGCAATACAACCGATGCATCTGTTAGCTGACCCACGCAGTGCCCTTCCCTGTTGATACGTTATTGTGACAATGAACAATAATTTTAGATTAACGTTGATTGACCAAACTGACAACACTATTCTGCTTCTTTTGTAAAAAAAATTATAAATTGTCTGACAGTTCTTTTGATTAATAACTGACAGCCTTGCTTAGCTTATATCTTGTAAATTTTAAATAAATTGACTATAATTTGCGCCTTTCCAATTTGATCTCAGGTAGGCTATGGCCAATAAAGAGGAACTCATTGAGTTCGAAGGCGTTGTCACCGAAACGCTTCCTAATACGATGTTCCGTGTACGTTTAGAAAACGGTCACGAAGTTATTGCTCACATTTCTGGTAAAATGCGTAAACACTATATCCGTATTTTGACAGGTGACAGTGTAAAAGTTGAAATGACACCTTATGATTTGACAAAGGGTCGTATCACTTATCGTGCGCGCTAAGAATTAGTGAATGCAAAAAAGCCACATCTCGTGGCTTTTTTTATAAGATATATGTACCTATATCTAATCCCCTGACATTCACTAAATACTTAAGTCATCAGCGGTGATACGCGAGTATTGCCCTCACATAGTCTTGTCTCAAAAACGGATAGATTTATATATTTCTCTCATGTTCATCAATCAAATATATAATAATTATTGATTCCAAATATACGGAAATAGCCACAATGCATTATAAAATTTTTATTACGCTTTTCGCATTATTATTACAAGGCTGTGCAACACCTGGGTGGCAATCGATTCAACTGCAAGATTACCTACAGCCTTATATTGGGCAGTCAGCTAATGACATTCAGCACAAGCTCGACTTGAAGGACTTAGGCTTTCAAACCCTAAAAAAACCTCAAAAAACGGATCATTCTTTGATTTTCACAGTACTCCGCCCCATCAATATTCCAGTGCCAATGCCACAATCATTTGGTGAATCGGGTTCAGGTATGGGAAGTTCTGCACGTATAGGTATGGCCCAGACAGGTCAACAATCCTACGATGTTAATTTTTATTGTCATATTATTTTTGAGTTAGATCAGCAACAGATCGCGCGCTCAATTCGCTATGAAGGCAAAGCTTGCTAAAGCTATATACCAAATAAAAAAACGCAGCCTTTGCTGCGTTTTTTTCAATATAGAGATCTAGCTTAGCGCTGTAACAACCGCGTCACCCATCGCATCTGTACCCACTTTACGCATCCCTTCAGACATAATATCTGCGGTACGTAAACCTTGATCTAATACTTGGCCTACAGCATCTTCAATCGCTTTAGCAGCAGCCTCTTCACGGAAGGTATAGCGCAACATCATCGCAACAGAAAGCACCGTGGCAAGTGGATTTGCGACGTTTTGACCAGCAATATCTGGCGCAGAACCATGACATGGTTCGTACATGCCTTTGCCATTTTCATCTAATGAAGCAGAAGGCAACATACCAATTGAACCAGTGAGCATTGCCGCTTCGTCCGACAAAATATCACCGAATAAGTTACCTGTCACAATGACATCAAACTGTTTCGGTGCACGAACCAATTGCATCGCAGCGTTATCGACATACATATGCGACAACTGAATATTTGAATATTGCGCTTGCTGTAGATCCGTAACGGTTTGCTTCCACAACTCTGTTACTTCAAGTACATTGGCTTTATCGACTGAACACACTTTGCCACCACGTAATCCAGCCAGCTCAAACGCAACCTTAGCAATACGTTTAATTTCGCTTTCTGAATAAACGTCAGTGTTATAGCCTTGTTTTTCACCATTTTCCAGCTCACGAATACCACGAGGCTGACCAAAATAAATACCGCCTGTGAGTTCGCGGACAATCAAAATATCTAAACCTGCAACAATTTCAGGCTTTAAACTAGAAGCATCTGCCAATTGTGGATACAAAATCGCTGGACGTAGATTTGCGAATAAATTCAATTCACTACGGATTTTGAGTAAACCACGTTCTGGACGAATCGAACGCTCAATGCTATCCCATTTTGGACCACCAACGGCACCCAATAAAATCGCATCTGCTTTTTTTGCTTGTTCACTGGTGATTGCTGGATAGGGTTCGCCATGTGCATCAATTGCAGAACCACCGAGCAAACCATGCTCCCATGTCAAATCTAGATTAAATTGATCATTGACCTTGGTTAAAACTTTTTCAGCAGCAGCCACAATTTCAGGGCCAATACCATCACCCGCTAAAATTAAAATATGTTTAGACATCTATTTTTCCACTTTGATAGAAGCAGTTTATACTGCAAGCCGATTAAATCTTTTTCTCAATAAACTCGCCTAAGCCTTTTCGTACATCATAAGACCGGCAAAAACGGCGAATGGTGCGTTGCTCTTGCAGTAAATCAACACATAACGGCTCAGGTGCAGATACATTCAACAAACTCCCTGAACCTTTTGGCCTATTTCTATACATTTTAAAGGTATAGTTTAAATAAGGTTTGAATTCATGAATGACATGGAAAATCTCTGCACGATCTAAGGAGATCGGGTAAAAGCGAATCACAATTTCATATTGTTTAGCAGGAACACTCAAATAAACTTGTTGCTTTCGACTAAAAACCGAACCTTGAAGTCTCACAATACCTCGTTCCATCGCTTCTCTACTAATGCGATGCGAGGTTGCATTAATTACCTCAATATCATCGATTCGCGCAAATTCACAATTTTCCACGCCTGAACAATATAGCGTTGCGTTATTGGCTTTCTGCTCTAAAATGTTTTGAGCAATACGAACCTGATCAACCACATGACGTGTATTTTGACAGGCAGTTAAAGTCGTACCAACACATAAACACAGCAAAATATTGCGTGCTAATAAGCTTCTCATTGTTCAGGCCCAGTCCTCATGTTATATCAGCATGCAAGCAAAAATAATCTCTGTTCGCATGTTAGCAAGAGTTGTATCGCTACGCCATGACTATGTTCAAATTGTATTCAAACAACTAAGCTTTGATTTCATCAAACACCCAAGGACGCACTTGTTTGGCTTTTGCCTCAAAAGCACGAATCTCATCTGCAACTTGTAAGGTTAGACCAATGTCATCTAAACCATTAAGCAAACAATGTTTACGAAATGGGTCAATCTCAAAATTAAAGGACTCGCCTGTTGGTGTCCGCACTTGTTGGGCTTCCAAATCAATAGTCAATTGATAACCTTCTTCAGCACACTCTTTAAATAACTGATCGACGATTTCTTCAGACAAGATCACCGGCAACATGCCATTTTTAAAACAGTTATTAAAGAAAATATCTGCAAAGCTTGGCGCAATCACCGTACGGAAACCATATTCATTTAACGCCCATGGTGCATGCTCACGACTCGAGCCACAGCCAAAATTGGTACGTGCCAACAAAATCGTCGAACCTTGATAGCGAGGCTGGTTTAAAACAAAGTCAGGATTTTGAGGGCGCTTGCTAATATCTTGACCTAAATAACCTTCATCTAAATAACGTAATTCATCAAATAAATTATCACCGAATCCAGTACGTTTAATCGATTTCAAAAATTGCTTTGGAATGATCAAATCGGTATCTACATTGGCACGATCTAAAGGTGCAACAATACCTTGTTCTACAGTGTATTTTTCCATGATTTTGCTCCCTTAGAATGAACGAACATCAACGAAATGACCTGCAATCGCAGCCGCAGCCGCCATCGCTGGGCTGACTAAATGGGTACGCCCACCATTGCCCTGACGACCTTCAAAGTTACGATTCGAGGTAGATGCACAATGTTCACCCGGTTGTAACTTGTCAGCATTCATCGCCAAACACATTGAGCATCCCGGTTCACGCCATTCAAAACCAGCTGCCAAGAAAATTTGATCTAAACCTTCTTTTTCAGCTTGTTGTTTCACTAACCCTGAACCCGGAACAATCATCGCCTGTTTGATGCTTGAAGCAACCTTACGACCTTTCACGACTTCTGCAGCGGCACGAATATCTTCAATACGAGAGTTGGTACATGAACCAATAAAAACGCGGTCTAATTGAATATCCGCCAATGCCTGACCTGCATTCAACCCCATATATTGATAAGCACGGGACCAGTCATTACGTTGCACATCATCTTTGGCTTGTTCTAAAGTTGGCACTGCTTGCGTGACTGGAATGACCATTTCTGGAGAAGTTCCCCAAGATACTTGTGGTTCAATCTCTGCACCATTCAAGACCACGACAGCATCAAATGCCGCATCTTCATCAGAGTGTAATGTATTCCAATACGCAACTGCTTGATCCCACTGTTCACCTTTAGGTGCATAGTTACGGTCTTTCACGTAGGCAATGGTTTTGTCATCAACAGCAACCATACCAACACGAGCACCTGCTTCGATCGCCATATTGCACACGGTCATACGACCTTCAATCGACATATCACGGAACACTTGTCCGCCAAATTCAATCGCGTAGCCTGTACCACCCGCTGTGCCAATTTTACCGATGATCGCCAATACCACATCTTTCGATGTCACGCCCTTGCCTAATACACCATCCACACGCACTAACATGTTCTTCGATTTTTTCTGTACTAAACACTGTGTTGCTAATACATGTTCAACTTCTGATGTGCCAATTCCATGCGCCAAGCACCCAAAGGCACCATGTGTGGCGGTATGTGAGTCACCACAAACCACAGTCATCCCAGGCAAAGTCAAACCCTGCTCTGGTCCAACCACATGTGCAATCCCTTGACGGATATCATTAATTCCGAATTCAACAATATTAAAGGTTTTACAGTTATCATCTAAAGTTTGCACTTGGATACGAGAGGTTTCATCTTCAATCCCTGCAATCCCTTGTTCACGCTCTTTTTTAGACGTTGGAACGTTATGGTCAGGTGTTGCGACATTGGCACTTAAACGCCATGGTTGACGGCCTGCAAGCTGTAAACCTTCAAAAGCTTGGGGGCTGGTCACTTCATGCAATAAATGACGATCGATATAAATTAAGCACGATCCATCATCACGTTGGGTAACTAAATGGTCATCCCATAATTTGTCATACAATGTTTTGCCTGCCATGTCGTCGCTCTCCATCGTGCTTGTCATAGGACTGGGTAATTTTAATCTTAGACTGATTATAACCATCGTTTCACATAAATCTAATTTATCATTTTTATAAATTAACAAACTTTTTGGAATGATAAATTCCAGCTTTAAAACCTTAGCCTTCATATCTGATTAAAAATATTTTAAATCAATCGACTATCTTTTGTTGAGCTTTAAACATTGTTTGCAAATTACACTTTTATACATGAATGAGGCGATTTATAAATCCAATCGTCATTAATCAAAAATTCTTTTTTACTTTACAACTGATAATGATTATTATTTATATAAATCGAAATTCATCATTAGGTATCAACATGGCAAATATCCAGCAGTTCGTGATTAAAAATCAACGGACCTTAAAAAAAACCTTAAGTTATTACTTCATGCATATCACAGTAGCGATGCTTGTTGCTTATATGGTGACGGGAAATCTCATCATGGCTGTCACCTTAAGCTTGCTTGAACCGACCGTACAAGCTTTTGCATACTTCTTTCATGAAAAAATTTGGAATAAAACAGAACAAAAAGCTTAACTTTTAATTATACCTATATCGGTTAAGCTATGTTTGCTCACCTCTTTTCTCTAAAATAAAATGCGATGTAGATTGGGTTATAGCATCACCACACATATATAAATCTAAATGATTTTCGAGTCTAAATTATGAATCTTGCCGCTTTTGAAGCCTTCGTGAAAGTAATGGAAACGGGTTCAATTTCTATCGCAGCAGAACAACTGTTTATTACTCAACCTGCCGTGACCAAACGAATTCATAGTTTAGAAGATTATTTTGATGTCAAACTGTTCGAATCTGCGGGTCGAGGTATTCAGCCAACGCATGCCGCACATTCGCTATTACCCCAAGTAAGAAATTGGCTCAATGCGCTTGGGGTCATTCACCATACCTTGAGTCATGAACAAACACAGGTGCAAGGTCGTTTAAAAATCGGAACCAGTCATCACATTGGATTACATCATCTGGCAGAACCACTCAAAAACTTTGTACAACATTTTCCACAAGTCACCTTAGATGTCCATTTTGTCGACTCTGAACAAGCGCATGAGCATGTTCTCGCTGGAGAGTTAGAGCTTGCATTCTTGACCTTGCCACCCGTGGGAGATGATCGCCTTCGCTATGTGACGATTTGGAATGATCCTTTGGTTTTTGTTGCATCACCCTTTCATCCACTCGTGCAACAAACACAACTAAAGTTAGAAGATTTAATTGCCTATCCAAGCCTACTTCCAGCAGCACATACCTATACCAGTCAAATCACACTTGCTGAATTTGAGAAAAAGGGCTTAAAACCCAAGGTTAGCATGAGCAATAACCCATTAGAATCGATCAGAATGCTGGTATCTATTGGCTTAGGCTGGTCTGTATTACCAAAGACATTGCTCAATCAAGACTTAAAACAGTTAGATTTGAATCTAGATATGAATCGACAATTAGGTATGGTATGGCACCCTGCCCGCATTCAATCTAAGGCTGCGGAAGAGTTGATTCAGATGATGCAACTTGGTCAAAGTTAATCCTCTAGCGACGACTGCAACATTGATTTTTCTTTTTATAATTTCATCTTAAAAGACGAAAAAACGTCAGTCACATAATAAAAAATCTCATGATAAAAGCCTTCCTGTCATTCAGGAAAGGCTCTTTGATCATGATTACTTCACTGAATCTTCATGCAAAGATTCATTTAATTGGTCAACAACAATCGCCCATTCACCATCGGACTTTATTTTTTCTGCTAAAAATTGTCGCTGACCATCCGTCCAATAACTCGCATCAACAATACTAATATCAGCATCAAGTTGGTGACTATCAATAAATTGTGCAATTGCCGTTTCGCTTGAATCCAAGCCAAGTTGTTCAAATAAATTGGTCATTCTTGGTCTAACATTATTCATGACTTATTTTTCCTATTCTTTCATCTTATTGAAAGATCAACATAGCATGTTTGTCGAAAAATTAAAGTCATCAGAAGCAACTCAAATCGACCAATCTTGGATTTCCCACGCTAGTTGTTGTGCAAGCACTTCCAAGCGATTATCAGGGTTCACCGCAATCGCATGCGTTGCGTATTCCAATAAGAAACGGTCATTAATCGAATCGGAATAAGCCCAAGATTCATTGACCTCACGGCCTGCTAACCATTGATCCAAACGCACCAGCTTGCCTTTTTGATAGCATGGTACCCCTGTCACCTTACCCGTATATTTGCCATCAATCACTTCAGCATTGGTGGCAATAATTTCGGTAATGCCAAATTCACGGAAGATCGGCGCAGTAATAAAATCACTGGTTGCGGTAATCCCAACAATCGTGTGACCTAAATCCTGATGTCGCTTAATCGCATCAAAACCTTGAGGACGCATTTGTGGACGAATCACCTTTTGCATAAACAACTGGTGTAACTCTGTTAAATAGTCATTGTCGTGTTGAGTTAAAAATTCAAACACAAATTCATTATAGGCAATTGGGTCAAGTTGCCCTGCTTTATAGTCTGCGTAAAACTTGTCATTCATTTGACGATGATGAACTGGATCGACCAAAGCTTCATTGACCAAAAATTCACCCCAAGAATGGTCAGAATCGGTATTTAACAGGGTGTGATCTAAATCAAACAAAGCCAATTTCATATAAATGCTCATTTAAATGCAAATTAAAGAAAAAAAACGTAAATCTATTTCCGTAAGTCACTAAAAATTCGTTAAGATCATAGCAATTTTAAACATTTTACTTTGATCTTTTTCGTGTTGGACGTGCAAGCGTGACTGTCCCCGATATCAAAGTCAACGATATAGACAAAATTTAGGTAGCCAAATGATCGACTCAGAAGGTTTCCGACCCAACGTCGGGATCATTTTGGCAAACGATGACGGACACGTCTTATGGGCAAAACGCATTGGTCACAATGCTTGGCAATTTCCACAAGGAGGTATCCAGTTTGGAGAAACCCCTGAGCAGGCACTTTATCGTGAACTGAGAGAGGAAGTCGGTTTATTGCCCGAACACGTCCAAATTATAGCGCAAACTAAAGGTTGGCTGCGTTATCGTTTGCCACATCGGTACATTCGGTCAGATTCAGATCCGGTATGTATTGGACAAAAGCAAAAGTGGTTTTTACTGAAGTTAACGGCCTCGCCTCATCATATTCAGTTAAACCTATCAGACCCACCCGAGTTCGATGAATGGCAATGGGTGAGTTACTGGTATCCATTAGGTCAAGTGGTCAACTTCAAGCGTGATGTTTACCGTAAAGCCATGATGGAGTTGTGCATACAATTACCTCAGCGTTAATTGTTATGAAATCATCATTTTAAGCAATGATTTTTGGCAATAAGGCTGTTATATATAGGCATATAACGATTTATAAATTGGAGTAAACATCCATGTCAAACATGCAACTCGACACACTCAGACGCATTGTGCAAGAAATTAATGCGTCCGTCAGTTTGCATGATTCTTTGGACATAATGGTCAATCATGTGGCTGAAGCGATGCATGTGGATGTATGCTCTATTTATCTCTTAGATGAGCGGAATCGTCGCTATGTACTGATGGCCTCAAAAGGTCTAAATCCTGAATCCGTTGGACACGTTTCTTTAAGTGTAGGTACAGGACTCGTCGGTTTAGTGGGCCAACGTGAAGAAATTGTCAACTTAGACAATGCGCCAAAACACGAACGTTTTGCCTATTTGCCTGAAACAGGTGAAGAACTATTTAACTCATTCCTTGGCGTGCCTGTCATGTATCGCCGTAAGGTCATGGGTGTTTTAGTGGTTCAAAATAAAGAATCACAAGACTTTAGTGAAGCGGCTGAATCATTTCTAGTGACGCTATGTGCACAACTGTCTGGTGTTATCGCGCATGCGCATGCCGTAGGTAACATTGACGTTTTCCGCAAACCCAACAGCAGCTCTACGTATAAGACCTTTCAAGGCGTGTCTGGCGCTGGTGGTATCGCCTTAGGCCGTGCGATTGTACTTTACCCCCCTGCTGATTTAGCCGTGATTCCTGATCGTGAAGCAGAAGATATTAGCGATGAGTTAGAGTTACTCGATCAGGCGATTGCCGCAGTCCGTGTCGAAATTCAGTCCTTAGATGAGAAAATGAAAGACTCTCTGATGTCGGAAGAACGTGCTTTATTTAGCGTGTTCTTACGGATGTTGGATGAAAATGCATTACCGAGTGAAATTAAAGACCATATTCGCTCAGGAAGCTGGGCACAAGGTGCTGTCCGTAAAGTCATTGATAAACATGTGGCACTTTTTGCACAAATGGAAGATGACTATCTACGAGAGCGGGTTTCCGACCTTAAAGACTTAGGTCGTCGAATTTTAGCTTGCTTACAAGAAAATGATACCAGTCACCGTGAGCTTAGCCCCGATAGTATCCTCATCGGTGAAGAAATTAGTACCGCTGCGCTGGTTGAACTTCCTGTTGATAATATTGCAGCGATTGTAACCTCTGAAGGTGCTGCCAATTCACATATGGTGATTGTTGCTCGTGCGCTTGGTATTCCAACTGTCGTTGGTGTAACAGAATTGCCAATCACTACGCTTGATGACATTGAGATGATTGTCGATGCTTATCAAGGGCGTATCTTTGTTAACCCACCACGTCGCTTACGTCAACGCTATAAAGAAGTTCAGAAAGAAGAAGAACAAATTGCTAAAGACTTAAAGCAATATGAGACCAAAGATGCGATTACGCCTGATGGTGTTGCGATCCCGTTATTCGTCAATACGGGCTTAATGATTGATGTGGTGCGTGGTGTGCAACGCGGTGCCAAAGGTGTGGGATTATACCGTAGTGAAATTCCATTTATGCTCCGTGAACGCTTCCCCGGTGAAGAAGAACAACGTGCGATTTACCGTCAACAACTCAGTCATTTTGCCAATAAACCTGTGATTATGCGAACACTGGATATTGGTGCGGATAAAGATCTACCCTATTTCAGTATCGAAGAAGAAAATTCAGCTTTGGGATGGCGTGGATTACGCTTTACGCTGGATCATCCTGAGATTTTTTCTGCGCAAATCCGTGCGATGCTAAAAGCCAGTATTGGTTTAAACAATCTTCATATCTTACTGCCCATGGTGACCAGTGTCAGTGAAGTTGAAGAAGTGCTGTATTTATTTGAACGAGATTGGATTGCGGTTCAAGAAGAAGAACAAGTCAAAATTACCAAGCCCAAACTTGGGATTATGGTTGAAGTACCAAGCGTGCTGTTTCAAATTGATGAGTTTTCAGAGCTGGTTGATTTCTTTTCTGTTGGTTCAAATGATTTAACGCAATATTTACTGGCTGTCGATCGGAATAATCCGCATGTTGCCAATGTCTATTCACATCTTCACCCTTCAGTTTTACGAGCACTACGACAACTGGTACAAGACTGCCATAAATATCAAAAACCGATTAGTATTTGTGGTGAGATGGCAGGAGATCCATTGTCTGCAATTCTCTTGATGGCGATGGGCTTCGATACGCTGTCGATGAGCTCAAGTAATATTTTAAGGGTCCGTAAGGCGATTTGTCATATTCCAATGAGTGATGCAAAACGGTTATTAGACGAAGTCCTGCGTATGAATAATCCACTGCTGATTAAGAGCTGGCTAGAGCATTATTTTAGAACACATGGTTTAGCGGATATGGTCAAATCAAATCGCTTAGTGAACGCCTAGATCTGTTTAATCAGTATCAAATAAAAAAGGATGATCCTCTTATGAGCGTCACCCTTTGTTGTGATATCTGTTTATCTTATTGTCGTAAATAAATCTGTTGCTTGCCACTTCCCAAAGTGACACGCGGGAATTTACGGTCATAGTCAATCACAATTGCATCTTTGCCTGTTAAATGCTGAGTATTCGACTGCCATGTCACATAATAAGTGATGTTAGCATCATCTCGTACCTGAGGTTGAATGCTTTTTTTATGGTCAGCCGCTACTGTAAAATTGACTGTAAACGGTATCTGAGAAACCTGAACTTGCTTTTGTTGGATCAAAGTCGCTGGTACATCGGCCATGCTTGTTTCCACAGCATACAAACTGACTACCCCCTGCTGTGGTGCTACGCTATAAGTTGTATTTCCAACAAACTCGACCGTTACGGAGTTTGAGTGATTGGTTTTCATATCACCCGTATGAGGAACTGAGCTACAACCAGCCAGCAAAGTCAGTGATACCCCAAAGCTATATGTTAGTTTTCTCATTTTTTTAATCTCTAGTAAAACTAAACTCAAAAATAGCATAAAACAAAATCAATGCATTTTTACTTACATATTTCTAGCATTTAACCGTAGAAATCCCATAACGATTGAAGCTGCACAATCAGCTTATTTACACAACATCAACATGCATCTGCGATAGGCCATTTAAATACATTCACTTTTCCTACATGCAAGCAACTTCCCATTTTGATCGCTGGCATCCAAGAAAAATGCAAAATAAACATCTATTTTTCAAATATTTTTTAAACTTCTTAACAATTTATATATCAACAACAGCCAAGTTAGAGTTTAAGATTTAAACAGCTTCAATCGAATAAAGCATTTAAGACATCAACTTTAATCCATTGGAAAAAAGAGTTTTATCCACCTAAAGTAAAAATACAAAGGCTGAATCCAATCATTGTAAATATTTAGGCATCTATCACGATACCCAATTGGCCAATGATGAGGTTGTAACGGTCCTACTTTCATAACGGAATAGTCAGGCTGATTTCATGCAGATCATCCTGACGGAGAAGAAACATGAGCCAAGATGACAAAAAATGTCCTTATAGCCAACTGACAACAGACTTTGGTGCGCCCGTCGTTGACAACCAAAATAGTTTAACTGCCGGTGCACGAGGACCACTCCTTGCCCAAGACTTATGGCTAAATGAAAAGCTTGCCAATTTTGTTCGTGAAGTGATTCCTGAGCGTCGTATGCATGCCAAAGGTTCAGGTGCATTTGGTACATTTACGGTCACTCACGATATTACTCAATACACTCGCGCTAAAATTTTTAGTGAGATTGGCAAAAAAACTGAAATGTTCGCCCGTTTTACCACTGTTGCTGGTGAGCGCGGTGCGGCCGATGCTGAACGTGATATTCGAGGCTTTGCCCTCAAGTTTTATACCGAAGAAGGTAACTGGGATATGGTCGGGAATAACACGCCAGTGTTCTTCTTACGTGACCCACGAAAATTCCCTGATTTAAACAAAGCAGTTAAACGTGATCCTAAGACCAACCTGCGTAGTGCCACCAACAACTGGGATTTTTGGACATTACTGCCAGAAGCCTTACACCAAGTGACCATTGTCATGTCAGATCGAGGCATTCCTGCCAGCTATCGTCATATGCATGGTTTCAGTAGTCATACTTATAGTTTTATTAATGCAGCGAATGAGCGCTACTGGGTGAAATTCCACTTTAGAACCCAACAAGGGATTAAAAACCTCACTGATGCAGAAGCAGGTGAATTGGTGGGTGAAGATCGTGAAAGCCATCAACGTGATTTATTCGATGCCATAGAACGTGGCGACTATCCGAAATGGACTTTATGTGTACAAATCATGCCTGAGCAAGATGCAGAAAAAGTACCGTACCATCCATTTGACTTAACCAAAGTTTGGCCTCACGGCGACTATCCATTGATTGAAGTCGGTGAGTTTGAACTAAATCGTAATTCTGAAAACTTTTTCTTGGATGTTGAACAGTCGGCTTTTGCACCAAGCAATCTCGTCCCCGGCATTAGTGTTTCACCAGACAAAATGTTACAAGCACGCTTGTTTAACTATGCCGATGCGCAACGCTATCGTTTAGGGGTGAACTACCAACAAATCCCAGTCAATGCAGCACGCTGCCCTGTTCACAGTAATCACCGTGATGGTCAAGGTCGTACTGATGCCAATTATGGAGGCTTGCCACACTATGAACCTAACAGTTTTGGTCAATGGCAAGAGCAGCCACAGTTCAAAGAACCACCATTAAAAATCAATGGTGATGCTGATTTCTGGAATTATCGTGAAGATGATAATGACTACTTCAGTCAACCTCGTGCACTGTTTGAACTTATGGCACCAGAACAACAACAAGCATTATTTGACAATACGGCAGGTGCAATGGGCGATGCACTAGACTTCATCAAATATCGCCATATTCGTAACTGTTATGCGTGTCACCCTGCATATGGTGAAGGTGTTGCGCAAGCATTAGGCTTAACAGTTGCAGATGCTCAAGCTGCACGTGCAACTGATCCAGCGCGTCATTTACCAAGCTTTCTGTAAGCTTTGAAATGCTAAAATAAAAGCCATCTTCGGGTGGCTTTTTTAATGCAGTTAGGTAACAATTTATTCAATATTCAATTAGAAAAATAACCATGCCAAAATCATTAAAGCAGCTGATTCAAACCAATAACATCATCTTGTTTGATGCAGAGTGTGTGCTGTGCTCAGCATGGGCTGATTTTATGATCAAGCATGATGTTGAGTATCTGTTCAAACTGGTCTCTGTCCAATCCAATATCGGACAGCAACTCCTCGCCTATTGCCATCTTCCTACTGATCATTTTGAAACGATGGTATTACTGGAAAATGGTCAATGCTATACCGAATCGACCGCCTTTCTTCGCATCATTCAACGTCTAGACTCCCCTTATGCCAGTTTAAAATATACGAGTGTTATCCCTAAAGTAATACGTGATTTTGCTTATCGTCGTATTGCGCTCAATCGTTATCGCCTATTTGGTAAAACCGAACAATGCTATCGAGTGGCACCTGAAACTCAGCAGCATTTTCTATTGGATGAAGTCTTAACATGAATAGCCAGAACCAGACTATTCAACAAATCTTAAGATTTTGTCAATTGATTATTGCAAGCCTTTGGATTTATCAGGGGCTGATTCCCAAGTTAATTTTTCAGGTACAAGATGAGCAATATGTTTGGCAGCAACTCAATGTGCCTATGCCTTATATTGCATGGATGATTTCACTGTCGGGCATTGCCGAGATCATTTTTGGTAGTCTGTTTTTATTTTTAACTCACAAGTATTTGCATTGGCTCAGCATTATCAGTCTGATTGGCTTATTTATTTTCGTTTTGTTCATTTATCCTGAAAAAATCTACCAGGCTTTCAATCCCGTTGTCATGAATATTGCACTTGCGAGCCTTTCAGTGATTGCATTATGGTGTATAAGTTCACTACACAATGCCAAAAATACCTTTCAGCAATAAAAAGCATACAATCTACAAGCCCATATGCAAAATCGGGAAAGGTTTTCCCATACCATCCAAAGCTGAACGAGATTCCACTTTAAAGCCCAAATGCTGATAAAAGCCAACAGCCTGTGGATTCTGCTCATTCACATCCACTTGTGTCGCACCGAGTTGCTCCACGGCATAAACTAATAATTGTTTGCCAATTCCCTGCCCTCTTGCTGCATTTTGAATAAACAACATCTCAACTTTATGATCTGCAACTCCAACAAAGCCAAGAATTGTACCTGTATCATCTTTCACACATTTTAGCGTAACGGCAGGAAAAGCCTGTTCCATGATAATCGGTTTAAAGAATTCAATATCTTCCTCAGTAATAAAATCATGTGTGGCTCTAACTGAATCCTCCCAAACAATAAGCAGCTCTGCATAATTTTCAGGATGCACATCATCTAACATCATCGTTTTTCTCTCATTTTCAATGACAAATCAACATTTGGCTTAACCATTATGCTCGAATAAAATGTCCTTCACGAATGCAATAAAAAGGGCTAATCAATTTTGAAGATGATTTCATCGCATGCATCAGTTCATGTTCAGGTGTATCACGGTCTTCATCCGTCAACTGAAAAGTTCGATAATGAATAGCCAAAGAGCGGTGAGCATGGAGGTCTAAATGTGCATGAAATGCATCTTGTGGATTCATATGCACATAACGCATTAATTGACGCGGTTCATACGCACCAATCGGCAGTAATGCAATTCTTGCATCACCATATCGTTCATGAATTTGTTTGAAATGTTCCGCGTAGCCCGAATCACCAGCAAAGAAGCAATGCCCCGTTTTAGCTAAAAGAGAAAAACCGCCCCACAATGCCCTATTTTGATCTCGGACTCCACGGCCAGAAGCATGCTGTGCTGGGGTGTAAGCGATGGTCAGCTCATCATGAAACGGTATCTCCTGCCACCAATCCATCTCAATAACATGAAAATGTTGCGGCATGTAAAAACCATTACCTAAACCCGTATAAATTGGCATTTCAAACTTCTGATGTAACCACTCCAAAGTCGCCAAATCCATATGGTCATAGTGATTATGACTTAACAAGACGCCATGAATATTTGGCAAATGTTCTAAAGCGATGCCTGCGGAACAAACACGTTGAGGTCCTCGCCCTTGCCGTGGACTGGCATATTCACACCAAACAGGATCAGTCAAAAAATTATAAGGACCGATTTGAATCAAAACAGTGGCATGACCAATAAACCACATTTGCCAATCATTGAGATCTGCATGCGGACGGTTTTGTGGCAATTCCAACATTTGATTGCGCAAATTCAACTCATGCGCAGGATCGACACGCCAAGTAAAAGACTTACGTGTCGCAAGCCATTTAAATAAACCTTTACGACCTAAAGATGTTAAGGGTCTTTCCAAATTATAAAAACGATCAATACCACAATGCTCAGAGGCCTCATGTGGAAATGGAGGTTTCTCCCAAGTGTGGCTCAAGCAAGATTGTGTCGGCAATTGATAGGTTAATGTCGGCTTATCTTTCATGTACGTCTTCTTTGGTGGAATCCAATCGCATCAGGTGTCAGCGAGTATGTATTAAATGATAAGGCGTCTTTCAATCTATTTTTTTCAAATCAATAAATTGTATGACTTTTTAGTCGATTTAATTGCATCCAAATGACCGACTTCAATCCTCACATAAGGTTCTTAGTTATGCTGACTTTCTTGATTCGAGTCAATATAATTTTATTGCTTATCCTTATTGTTTACTTAATTTATGTAAGCTGAGGTAATCCCCTATTTTTTCCAATATGCAAAATTGATAAAAAAAACAGCCGAATAATACGGCTGTTTTTTGCTTTATTTTATTGCTTATACATTACTAAAGAATGCAGCGAACTGTTGATAACTTGGTCGTTGACTGACATTTTCTAAATAACGTTCTATTGCAGAATGAGGCTCTATCTCATTCATTTTTAACTGCCAAAATAACATTGCTGCCACCAACACATCCGCAGCAGTGAATTGCTCTCCACACAAATAGGGAGCTGCTTCACTTAACCCAACCACAAAGGCATTATAAGCATCATCATAATCGCCATAGCCGACAGAAGACTTTTGTTCAGGATTAACTCCTACACCTAGCATACGGTCGGTTGCTGCTGCTTCCCAAGGTCCAGAAATAAAGAATAACCATCTGTAATAAATACCACGTTGAGGATCATCCAATGCAGGCGCTAAACCTTGTTCTACACATTTATCGGCTAAATAGGCACAAATTGCGCCCAACTCATAAATCACGATACCATCATCAACTAAAACAGGCACTTTGCCAAAAGGATTGATTTTTAAATATTCAGGTGTTTTCATTTCCGTATCAAATGCAACTTCAATGCGTTCACATTCAATACCAAGCTCGATCAGTAACCAATCGACAACCACACCGCGTGAAAAAGAATTTGTATATAATTTTAGAGCCATTTTGATATTTCCTTGTTTGTTGGTCTCATTTCAATTTAATTGTTTTGATTGTCAGTTTTTGTCAGTAGTCGAACGACAAACTTCTTGTACCCACCATTGTTGAAACAGTTGTTGTTTAAAATGTGGATATAATTCCTGACTTAAACTCAGTTGTTGTATCCGATCAATTCTGAAATGTCGAAATCCATTACGCAGTTCACACCATGCCGCTAAAACGATACGATCATTAAAATAGCCCAATGCAAACGGCCACAACACTCTTGAACTGACTCGCTGCTGCTCATCGGCATAATCGACCAAAATTTTAACTTGTTGACGAATCGCGACTCGGACTTGCTCCACCAATTGCTCATCAACAGGCAACCATGTTTGGATTGATCTGAGGGTTGTTTGTTGCAATAAATGCTGACAATGCTCTGGTAATACGGCATTTAATTTCGCTAGCACAGAGGTCGATGCCGATTTTAAAGCTTGATCTGGAATGTCACTTAACCAATTTAAAGCTAAGAAAATGGCTTCGATTTCTGTTTCATTTAAGGTCATCGGTGGGAGTAAGAAATTTTCTTTAAGTTGGAAACCCAAACCAGCAGCCGCATCAATATTGACACCTTGTTCTCGCAAACTCTCAATATCGCGATAAACACTACGTTGACTGATCCTTAAACGTTCAGCCAACACCTTTGCAGTCACTGGATAGCGATATTCTCTTAAAAGTTGTAAAAGATTGAGTAAACGAATTGAACGACTCATGGTTTTCCTATTTTTATTATGAATGATGAGGAAATGCGTCCCTCATCATTCTCATATTCTTTCAAAAATTTTAATTATTCAACTTCAGTTAAAGCGGATGATTGTAATACGCCGTGTAAAAAGCCATGTAAATCCTGCACGCTATCTACAATGGTGAGCGGCTGATATTGTTGCAAAGTTTCGATGCTATGCACACCATAACTGACACCGATACGGTGCATATTCAGATTTTGTGCCATTTCAAGATCATAACTGGTATCACCCACCATAATCGCACGCGCTGCATCAACCTCCATTTCCGAAAGAATTTCTTGCAGCATCAATGGATCTGGTTTGGACTTGGTTTCACTGGCAGCACGCGTAATATCAAAAATATCATGGCTATTGGTTTGATTCAGTACGCGATCCAAACCTTTACGACTTTTCCCTGTGGCAACCGCAAGTTTAAGCCCTTGTTGTTTTAAATCAGCCAATAATTCAGCAACCCCACTAAACCAAGCATCACCTTTAGAGTTCGCAACATAATGATCTGCATAGCATTGCAAAATATCTTGTTGTAAATGTGGCACTTGAGGAAATAAGGTTTGCATCACTTCGGGCAAGCCTAAACCAATAATACTTTTTGCAGCTTCATCGGTTAACGGTTGCTGGAATTGTTGTGCGGCATATTGCAGGCTTGCCACAATCTGCCCCACTGAATCGAATAAAGTACCATCCCAATCAAAAATCACCAGCTCAATGCGTTGGCTCATTGCTATTTTATCAATTTGGCTCAAGGCTTTTTTCTCAACTCGTTTATGACCTGTTGCATATCTTCAGGCATCGGTGCTTCAATCACTGGATAGTTGGGTATTTCCAAACGCATCGCATGCAAACACAAGCGTCTGGCTTCTGGACCCGCATAAGACGTGTTGTGTCCATATTTATCATCGCCAATCAGTGGATGACCAATACTTAAACCATGTACACGAATTTGATGGGTACGACCAGATAAAGGTGAAGCATTGATCAAAGTTGCTGTTTTAAAGCGCTCTACCACCTTCCATTCGGTTTTACTTGGCTTACCTTCTTTGGTGACTCGAACACGACGTTCACCATTAGAAAGCTCATACCGAAGCAAAGGTGCATCAATCATTTGTTGATCTAAACTGACTTGCCCTTTGACTATCGCGGTATAGGTTTTCTGTATTTTATGTTCGCGTAGTAAATCCTGTAGTAGTTTTAAGGTACTGCGCTTTTTACTGATCATCACCAAACCAGAGGTATCACGGTCAATACGATGAATCAACTCTAAATATTTTTTTCCTGTCGCCGCACGTAAAGCCTCAATCAAGCCATACGCAACGCCACTGCCGCCATGTACTGCGATACCAGATGGCTTATTCACGACTAACAGGCCTTCATCTTCATACACGACACGGCTGAGCAGACTTTGCGCCACACCATCGCTCACAGGCACATCGCTTTCATCTTTTTGTTCATAGCGAATTGGCGCAACACGAATTTGATCTCCAATCGCCAAACGTGTCTCCGCTTTCACACGTTTTTTGTTGATACGAACTTGTCCTTCGCGAATTAAACGATAAATTCGACTTTTTGGCACACCTTTTAATCGGGTAAATAAAAAGTTATCAATTCGCTGCTCTAATTGATGCTCATCCACTTCAAACCAAGTGACAGTTTGCCATTGCTGTGTAGAATTCATACGCTCGATTAATCCAAGATTTGCTAAATACGATTAAAAAATGATCACTTAGCTCAGTTATTTCACAAGAAACCTAAACTTAGCCCATAGGCAGATGCTGCAAGGTTTGGTATATTCATCACACGGATACCCTCGTAAGTGAGCATCAAATCAAAAATTTTATTCAGTTAAAATTTCAAATAGATGAGAAACTCACCAATAGCTCGAATAGGTCCTAAAGAATTATGCCGACGCCGAAGGCTTATTATATCGGCAAAATGACAAACTGTTGCGTTTAATTGTGCATCTGCACATACAGTTTGTTCATAAAAAATATGTCGCCAACAAATTTGTTGGTTATTAAACGTAAACTGATCCACATCAGACAATTTGCTCCCTGATGTCGCATTCAGGCTAAAGCGTTGATGCATTGGAACTGCCAAGCACAGATACGATGATCATTCCGTATCGAGACTTCCAGATGGATCGACTTCAATGCTTAAGACAATGAAAGTCACCATCCAATGCACCGCTCACCCGCCAGTGAAGCGTACAGGACACTTTGATTACATCGGGTCTAGTGGTATTTCACAGATGCATGACATGGATGAAATACCAACAGTCCCAAGATTGAAGCAGGATTGCTTACATCGAAAGAATCGTATCAAAGCCCCAAACTGGATATTACAGTCAGTGGTTTCAGAGCATCATATATAACGTTGCTTCTGAGTCTTGATCGCGCCAACTTGATGTTTGTTCAAAAGTATTGAGCTCGTTGTTTGTGTGCATCACTATTAGGTGTCACACCCATGAAACGTATGTTGATTAATGCAACCCACGCCGAAGAAGTTCGCGTTGCACTTATCACTGATAATCGTCTTTACGATTTCGATTTAGAAAATCGTACTCGTGAACAGAAAAAATCAAATATCTATAAAGGTCATGTCACTCGTGTTGAACCGTCTTTAGAAGCGGTTTTCGTCGAGTACGGCGCACAACGCCAAGGCTTTTTATCAATGCGAGAAATTGCAAACTCGTATTTCAAAGCTGACCCTCGCCAAACCTCAAATATCCGTGAGCTCATCACCGAAGGCACTGAGTTACTGGTACAAGTTGAAAAAGAAGAACGTGGCAACAAAGGTGCTGCACTTTCAACCTTCATCTCACTTGCGGGTCGTTATTTAGTTTTAATGCCAAACAACCCGAAAGGTGGTGGTATTAGCCGTCAAATTTCAGGTTCAGTTCGTGAAGAACTCAAAGAAATTTTAGGATCGTTAAATCTTCCTCGTGGTATGAGTGTGATTGTGCGTACTGCGGGCATCGGACGTACTCAAGAAGAACTACAACTCGACTTGCAACATTTGCTTGATCTTTGGGCTCAAATTCAAAGCACCTCAAGCACTGGCCCATCACCAATGTTGGTTCATCAAGAAGCTGGTGTGGTCACACGTGCGATCCGTGACTACTTACGTGATGATGTTTCAGAAATCTTAATTGATAGCGAACAAGCCTATAACGAAGCCTATAACTTCGTAAAAGCAGTAATGCCACGTCAACTCGACAAGTTAAAAACCTATACATTAAATGAGCCTTTATTCGCTCACTTTGGTATCGAAAGTCAAATCCAAACGGCTTATGAACGTGAAGTAAAACTTCCTTCTGGCGGTTCAATTGTGATTGACCAAACTGAAGCACTGGTTTCAATTGATATCAACTCTGCAAAATCAACACGCGGACATGATGTTGAAGAAACAGCGCTCAATACCAACTTAGAAGCTGCGGAAGAAATCGCGCGTCAATTGCGTTTACGTGATATTGGTGGATTAGTTGTGATCGACTTTATCGACATGACCAAAGACCGCAACCAACGTATGGTTGAAGCGAAACTCCGTGAAGCAACCCAAAGCGACCGTGCACGTATTCAATTCGGTCAGTTATCACGTTTCGGTTTGATGGAAATGAGCCGTCAACGTTTACGCCCATCGCTAGAAGAAGCAACAGGTTATGTCTGCCCACGCTGTCACGGCACAGGTATGGTTCGTGACTTACGTTCTCTTTCACTTTCGATCATGCGTAAAGTTGAAGAAATTGCATTACGTGAACGTCAAGGTGAAGTGCAAGTTGAAGTCCCTGTGGAAATCGCAGCATTCCTATTGAATGAAAAGCGTCACAGCCTTGTTTATCTTGAACAAACCTCAAATGTGCGGGTCACGATCCTTCCTCATCCACACTTAGAAACACCACATTATCAAATCCAGTTCAATCCAGAAGGTTTCGCACCTTCAAGCTACGAACGTACCGAAGCAACTCGCTCAAGTGAAAAAGAACTGGGTTATGAGTCTTCTGAATGGCATATCGAGGATGCTGAACAGCAACATGCTGCACCTGTCAGAAATCAGACAACTGCACCACAGAAAAAAGCCAACCAAACCCAAGCCGCTCAACCATCACCAACGCAAGCGAAGCCACAAGCATCAGCAAGTCCATGTGCATGGTTAGAAAACCTATTTGTTCAAAAACAAGCGCAAACCACTGATCAATCTCGTACTGCACAAAATGCAGCAGCAAGCATTGAACAAATGGTGAACAATGGTGCGGTCAGTCGTGGTCAATTTGGTCAAGTCGCGACACCTCCCCCAGTTGCATCAAAGGCAATAACAGCACCTGCAAGCAACAATGTTTATATGTCACAGCACCCTGTGAAACAAGAAACACGTGAACCTTTTGAGAAAGACGAAAAATCACATCGTCCAAATCAGTCACAAAATCAGAAAAAGCGTAAACACAAAGAGCAGCGTGAACAACACGTGCATGTACATGCACATGAAGCACAGACTCCTGCTCCTGTACATGAAGAAGTGGTGCAATTATCTCGTCAAGAGCAGCGCCACGAACAACGTGAGATGAAGCGTCAGCAAAAACGCCAGCAACCACAAGAGCCTCAAAACCAACAACAGCAGAATGATGCTGCTCATGGAAATGATGCTGCACCGTTGCCACGTCGTGATCGTAATCAACAACGACCAAATCGACCAACCCGTCACCGTGATCAAAGCGTTTTAAATGAAGCGCCTGCTGCTCCAGCAGAGAATCCACAACAAGTTAAAGTGGATGTGATTGATACACCACGCACTGAACCAATGAACACAGCATTGATTGTGAACATTGATCAAGGTCAAAGTGAAATTGTTGCATTGAATCCACAACAGGCATCAACGCCAACGGCTAAAGCAGAAAAGGCAAAACCTGTTGTAGAAAAAGTTGAAACGCCAGCGCCAGCAGAACAACCTACTGCTGAAAAGGCCCCTGTCGAAGAAACTGCTCAAGCACCAGCAAAACGTGCCAGTAATGACCCACGTTCACGCCACCGTCAGCAGCGCAAAGCTCAAACGAACCAAAAAGCTATGCCAAAAATTGCCCCATCGCAAATTCCAAGCTTGGGACAATACACACTTGGCAGCTTGATTCGTCATGTTTATGGTGAAGACTGCACCATTTTAATTGAGCAATTTGGCTTAATCACCACGTTCAATCGCGCTTTACAAAAGTTCGCTGAACAGTATGCAAGCAGCCTCGTGGTTGAAACAACTGAAACTGAGGAAAAACGCCCAGTCACTCGTGATGTGGAGCTTCCTAGTCAAAAAGCAACTGAAGAAGCTGAACCAGCGCCTGTGTTAGCACTCACGCGTCCTGAAGCATCTTCTGTTCGTGTTGCAAATGACCCACGTGAGCGTCGTCGCTTAGCCAAACTTGCTGCGGAACAAGCCAAAGAGGCACATTTAAGCGCAGCCGCGACTCCAGCTCCAGTAGAAGCAGCAACGCCAGTTCCTGCGGAAAGCACTGAAGTGAAAACAGAAGTGAAAGAAACAGACGTTCCTGTTGTTGTCGTTGAGGAAACCGTTGCGGTAACGCCTGAACAACAACCTCTAGAACTGGCAACCGCTGAAGTCGCTCAAGTTGAAGCTGCTCCTGCTAAAACAGTTGAGAAACCACAGTCTGCTGCAAAATCAAAAGCTGCTGCTGTAGAGCAAACGGTAGAACCCGTTCAAGCGACTGAAAAAAATGAGCCAACTTCAGATACTGAAACACCAGAATCGGAAGAAGAGGCTGCGGCTAGAATCGAGAAAGAAAAATCGAACCGCCCTCGTCGCCCACGTGGACGCCCACCGAAAAAGAGTGTTCCTAGCAGTGAATAATTTGCTAAATCGCACTCAATAAACAAGAGCCTAGTCATTTCGGTGACTAGGCTTTTTTGTTATTTTGTCAAATTAGGTTGATTGCTCTAGGAACTTGCGATTAAAAACTACATCACTAACAATGATGTTAATGGTTGTGTTCTCACAGATAGCCACCTTTGGATTGATCGAAAAATAAATAGGATTGATATGAGCCAAACTACGCAGACCGATATTATTACTCTTGGTGATGTCGCAACTCGACTTCCAAACTTTCTCACCAAAGTACCTCATATTTTGAATGGTCTTAAACAAGCATATTTGCGAACGCCAACTTCTCCAACTGGCTTAGGGGTCGCTTTTGAAAAAGCAGTAAAGCGTAACCCGCAAGGTATCGCGTTATTATTTGAAGATCAAAGCTATAGCTACCAAGCACTCAATGAATGGGCAAACCAAATTGCACATTACTATTTATCGCTTGGTGCAAAAAAAGGTGATGTCATCGCAGTGATGGTAGAAAACCGTCCTGAATTGATTGCCACCATCGTTGCTTTAGCAAAAATTGGGGTGACTATTGCACTGGTTAATACCTCCCAAATTGGTAAAGTGCTGGCGCACAGCATCAATCTAGTGAACCCAATTGCTGTGATTGCAGGCGAGGAAGTTCGTGCTGCGATTGATGAAGCGCGTCAAGACCTCAACGTTGCTCAAGATCGCTTTCATTGGTTTGCAGATCAAGGAACACGTAAAGATGTCGGAACAGCACCACAAGGTTATGTCAATCTTGCTCAAGAAATTGATCAGTTCCCGAAATTCAACCCATCTACCACGCGTACCGTCACAGGTAAAGATGGTTTGTTTTATATCTACACCTCAGGCACAACAGGCTTGCCTAAGGCGGTCATCTTTACCCATAGTCGCTGGTCACTGGCTTACGGTACTTATGGACACATCCTCAATCTAGGTAAAGATGATGTAATGTACGTGACATTGCCGCTTTACCATGCCACAGGTGTAGTGGTGTGTTGGTGTGGTGTCATTGCAGGTGGTGCAACCTTGGCAGTACGTCGTAAATACTCAACCAGCGCATTCTGGAAAGATGTACAAAAATTCAATGCATCAGCCATTGGTTATGTCGGCGAACTATGCCGCTATTTGATGGATGCACCTACGACTGAGCTTGATCGCAACCATCGTGTCACCAAAATGATTGGTAATGGCATGCGTCCAAATATTTGGAGCAAGTTCAAAGATCGCTTCGGTGTAGAAGAAGTTCTCGAACTCTATGCATCAAGTGAAGGTAATGTCGGTTTCAGCAACATTTTTAACTTTGACAATACCGTCGGCTTCTCGCCTACACCTTATGCAATTGTCGAGTTTGACAAAGAAAAGAATGAGCTTGTACGTGACCAAAAAGGTTATTGCAAGAAAGTGAAGACAGGTGACGTTGGTTTGCTGATCGGCAAGATCACCAGCCGCTCTCCATTTGATGGTTATACCGATCCTGAGAAGAACAAATCTGTCATCTTGAAAGATGTATTTGCCAAAGGCGATTCATACTTCAATACTGGCGATTTAGTTCGTGACATTGGTTTCCGTCATGCACAGTTTGTCGACCGCTTAGGTGATACTTTCCGCTGGAAAGGTGAAAATGTGTCTACGACTGAAGTTGAAAACATGGTTTGCGAATATGAAAAAATTGTCGAGGCAGTGGTCTATGGGGTAGAAATCCCAAATACCAATGGTCGCGCAGGTATGGCAGCCATTACGCTCACTGAGGGTGCCGAGTTAAACAATGATGATCTAGCCCAAATGGTTGGTGTATTCAAAAAATGCTTACCAGCATACGCAATCCCAGTGTTCCTACGTGTACAAGCCAAAGTTGAAACAACGGGTACCTTTAAATACCAAAAAAACAAGCTCAAAGATGACGGCTTTAATCCGAATAAAACGGATGAACGTTTATTGGTTTTATTACCAGGTGCAACGAGCTATAGTGATGTAAATACTGAAATCTTTGACAATATTCAAAGTTATCAATATCGTTTCTAGGGTGTTTTTTAGCTAAACAAGAGGAAATCGTGCTTTTTATAAACAATCATGCGGCTGTTTTTAAATTTCCTCTTGTGTTAGCTGAATAAGTTGCTAGAATACGCATCATCAAAACGATACAGTGTTTAGAAGTTTTACTTCTCTCTGAGTCAGTTCGAGTTTGAATGCTAAAGAAAATCATAGATCTTCTCTTGCACTCGGGTAAAACGTTGTTTTACTTATCCTCGCTCAGGGTCGTTAGCTCAGCTGGTAGAGCAGCGGACTTTTAATCCGTTGGTCCCGCGTTCGAATCGCGGACGACCCACCACTTCTTGTTTTGATATGTAAAATGTATTTTACAAAAACCTGTTAGAGGTTAAAGCCTAAAGAAAATCATAGATTTTCTCTTGCGCTCGGGTAAAACGTTGTTTTACTTATCCTCACTCAGGGTCGTTAGCTCAGCTGGTAGAGCAGCGGACTTTTAATCCGTTGGTCCCGCGTTCGAATCGCGGACGACCCACCAAATTCTAAAAAGCCTCATCAACAATGATGAGGCTTTTTTATTGGGTATCATATAAATTATATATGTCTAAAAAATGACAAAACCGATTGAATGACTTCAAGCACTCTTGCTCAAAGTCATACTTTGCTTTCATTATAAAAATGCTTCTAATACCGAGTTTAAAAAGATATGCCCTTGTTCAGTACAAGCAATTTTGGTTGGATCAGCAACCAGTAATTTTTTGTCACGTAAATTATTTAAGGTTTCACTTAAATCCTTCAAATCAAGTCCAGTCCGTTGCGTATACAACTCGGCATTTACGCCTTGATTTAAACGCAATGCATTCATCATAAACTCGAACGGCAATTCCTCAGCTTCAATACGTTTCATTTGCACGTGGTCGGCTGGAACTTTGGCTAAATAATCTTTTGGTAAACGGGTTTTTTGAAAACGATAAACCCCATCAGGATAAGTGACTTTGCCATGTGCCCCTGCTCCGATTGCCAAATAGTCACCGAACTGCCAATAATTCAGGTTATGTGTGGAGGGCAATTCTTTACGCCATGCCGAAACTTCATAATTGACATAGCCATTGGCTTTTAAATACACCTCACCTTGTTCTTGGATATACTCTAAAACCTCGTCTTTAGGTAATACAGGCTGAGTACGGAAGAAAACTGTATTGGGTTCAATGGTCAGTTGATACCAGCTAATATGCGTCGCACCTTGCTCTACTGCGAGTCTAAGATCCGTTAATGCTTGTTCTTGTGTTTGCTGTGGCAAACCATGCATCAAATCGACATTGACCCGTTCAAAACCCGCTTGTCGCGCTTGTTGGATGGCATCCAGTGCATTATTTGCTGAATGAATCCGCCCTAAGCGTTGCAAATGTTCCGTATCAAAACTCTGTACACCAATCGACAAACGATTGATTCCCGCAGCTAAATAATCTGCAAATGGATCATGTTCAACCGTGCCTGGATTGGCTTCTAAGGTAATTTCACAACCCGCTTCAAAATTTAAACGTGCTTTTAGCTGTTCAAAAAGCCATGTATAACCTTGGGCAGAAATGAGAGATGGCGTTCCCCCACCAATAAATACACTATGAATTGAACGTCCTTGCACCATTTCCACTTGCGTTTCAAAATCAGCCACCAATGCAGCCAAATATTGCTGCTCTAAATCCATGGATAATTGCCCATCAGGTACGGCATGTGAGTTAAAGTCACAATAAGGACATTTACGCACGCACCATGGCATATGGATATACAGTGAAAGTGGGATATTTGCTGGGTTTAAATGACTCAAAGTACAGGCTCAATAACAGAACCTTGTTATTTTAACACGACTCCCATTCCTACTTGTTATCATCTATTGATTTAAATGCCTTATTTATATTTGTATAACATTTGATTGTACTATTAAAAGCAATTGGAATATCTACTCAATAAAAACAATTAGAATATCTATTCAATCAATACAAACCATTTTAATTGCAAGGAGAAATTAAATTAGGGGCTGTAGTAGATTAGCATTGTGATAATCTACTTTTATGAAGATAACTAGATGTAAATTAAATAGAAAAATTCAAATAAAGCTATTAGAGTTTTTCATTGCTGAAGTTATCGCTAGAACTGCCGCTGATTTATTGGGAATTCAACCTAATTCCGCAGCACTGTTCTATAGGAAAATTCGTCAAATCATTATATTTCACCTTGACCAAGATACCATTGAAGGATTCAAAGGACAGATTGAATTAGATGAAAGCTATTTTGGTGGAGCACGTAAAGGAAAGCTTGGTAGAGGTGCTGCTGGAAAAGTGATTGTTTTTGGTTTACTCAAGCGTAATGATAAAGTCTATACGGTTATAGTTCCTGATACTAAATCAAGTACCTTAATGCCTGTAATATCGAATAAAATCACTCCAGATAGTGTTGTTTATACAGATCACCGGCATAAGTTATAATGCTTTGGATGTTGCAGGATTTAGCCATCATCGGATCAATCATTCAAGTCATTTTGTTGATGGTCAGAATCATATCAATGGGATTGACCGAAATGCCTTTCCGTTGTTTATTAAAGAATGTGAGTTTAGATTCAATTATGTCAGTCCAAAACAACAGCTTAAAATGCTATTAAAATGGACCGAAATTTAACTTTATCTACTACAACCCCTTAAATTATTATCTTAATATAAAGGCATATAATAACAGAAATCCAAGCCCCCTATTTATTAATTAAAAATTATTAACAATCACACATCTTTGTTGAGATAGAATAAATTATTATATACATTGCACCCTGCTAGATTTTGTACTTTTTATGTTAACAATCCAAAATTAAATAGATACTAAATGCTACATTTAGTATTCATTATTATAAAATCTAAAATAATTCTTATTACCCCAGGAGAGAATAAGTGAAATATATACTATTTCTTATCACAACTTTATTTGTTCAACCCACATTACAGGCTCAAAATTATCCAGTATCAGATCATTCATTAAAAGGTTCAAAAATAAAAACTTATCATGTAAAATGTTCAAACCAAAATATTTCACTCATTCGAGTTGATACTACTGAAAATAAGATCTGCCTTGAACGGCAAACCCCATCTAAAACAGCACTCCGAACTTGTATTTTATCTAACACTCAAAAGTTGAACAGTGATACACAGATATTAATAAAGAAAGCATGTCATCAATAAAACTATACAATCTAAAAACAGCACTCCAAACCTACATTTTATCTAATACTCAAAAGTTGAACAGTTGCATGCAGAAATTAATAAAGAAAGCATGTCATCAATAATACATATTATATATCTAAAAGAGAAGAATTTTATTATGAGTAGAAATCTATATATTAGTTCACTGATCATATCAGGTTTTTTATTACCAACTAGCATATCAAATGCCTTTAAACCGAATGAAACACTTCATGGTCATAAAAAAATTACCTTAGGTGTCCTAGATCATGGTTATAGCTATGGTACTTTGGGCGTTGACAAATTCAAGACTAAATTAAGTGATGGTCGAGAGGTTGCATTTACAACTGAAGCCGCTGAACATGTTTTTCAGGGTAATCGTTCCACCGATCAGGCATGGGCAAGTTTTAAAGTAAAAGGAGAAAAAATTGATTTGGTTGGAGAACTCAGCAATCCTGTTGCCCATTGTGATGATGAGCTCATTGACGAATGTAGGCAACGAATTGTAAAACTTAAAGATTCTGTTATACAAAAACTTCAACAATACATTCAGACAGAAAATCCACAGACATTAGGTCATGCACGAGGCGATTTAGGAAAAGCGTTACATACAATTCAAGACTTTTATGCACATAGTAACTATGCTGATCTCAATAACAATAGTCATTTTTATCAGGCTTTAACCCTAACCCAATCCATTCAAAGTTGGGGAAAAACAGCTGATGTCTGCCAACCGAGAATTTACAGCTTACTAAAACCTGTCGGAGGGTTTTCCTCCAATGGTGGAAATTATGTATTAGCAGCCAATGGTCTCAATACATCACGCTATACCACAGGCTATTTTACCCATCGTTCATTCGCTGGAGTTTCAACTGCTGCTGATGAAAATGGTGTCAAATGTGATCATGGTGTAGAAATAGCCCCTATGTGGCTTTCTGGTATTGCAAAAGATGTTCCTTATGCTCCTCTGGACAATGATGAAGATCTGAAAAAACGTCCAGCCCCAACGCCTATACATGCCCGTGCATCTTATCAAGCTGCTTTACACACCAATGAGTTTTTAAAACAGGTGATTCAGGATATCCGTAAAACGGGTACGCTCGCCCAACAAGATGACATGATTAAAGCACTTCTTGGGATTGAAGATGAACCTCTTTATGGTTTTATCATTGATGATACTGGTAGTATGAGTGCTATCATTACAGGAATTAAAAACCAAATTCAAAAGCTAATTGATCGAATTATTGAGAATAGTTCTACAGACACAACGAGTGTGCAAGAGAAACAATTCTTAATGGTGTCTTTTAATGATCCGAATGTAGGTGAAGTCAAAATAGGAAATGCAGAAGCAATCAAAAATGCCGTTGGTGCTTTGTATGCTCATGCAGGCGGCGATTGTCCAGAAAAAGCCAATACTGGTATTTTAAAAGCTGTTCAAAAAGCACCAACTAAAAGTCGCTTATTTGTATTTACGGATGCGTCATCTAATGATGGTGAACTTGCCAGTCAAATTATAAACTTAGCAAAAGATAAGGAAATTACCATTTCTTACGCTGTCTCTGGTTCATGCTCTCCAATTGATCCAAGTTACCATGCAGTTGCAAATGCGACAGGTGGGCAAGTTATTCTTGTCGATCACAATAGTCAATCTGTTGAAGCCGTTTTTACTTCAATCGACATTGATCATTTATCAAACCAGACACAACCTGTACTCATTACATCAGGAGAAACCAACAAAGATATACGCTTTGATCTATATGTTGAAGATAATACCGATCGTTTATCTATTCTCGTGAATGCCAGTGCAGGAAACATTCGTTTTATTTCTCCAAGTGGACAAGTAATCAGTTCCGATAAAGTTCAAATCCATGAATTTATTGGAGGAAAAGGATTAAAAGTTACCAAACCAGAAGTAGGAAAATGGACAATCCAGATTACAACCAACGGAATTAGCCAATATGATATTCGTGCGGATATTTCTAGTCCTAGTTATATTAAATCAATTAAATTCTTAGATCCCATACCTACGGGTAAGTTTGAACATGAAGGCTATCAAGTCTTTGGTCATGAACCAGTCATTGGGGAAAACCGTATTGAAGTCATGTTCTCCAGCCCAATGAAAGAGGCCACTGCCATTTTAATTGATCGTAATGGTGTAATACAAAAGCAAGTTCCTCTCCAGAAAGAAGATTCTGAGAACTTTGCAGCCCATACCTCTATTACAACAGCATTAAGTCATATAACTATTCAGGCAATTGATACTAAAGGCAATCACTATCAACGTGTTTATGGTGCACAATTCACGCCTAAAGAGTTTAAGCTCGAATTAATAGATAGCTCGGAATTAATGCCAAACAATACTGGACAGTTACGTTTTAAAGTCACAAATCTGGCTGAAAAAAATGAATTTACAGTGAACGCAATATCTGATCATGTAAAAATTGATTCTATTGACCATAAAAAAATCGTGTTAGAGCAAAACATTGATCAAATTTTTACTGTTAATCTGAATACTGAAAATACAAGTCTAGGTGACTCGCATAGTGTTCTCATTAGTGTAAAAGATAAACAAGGAGAGGTTCAATATTTTAACTATGTCTTTACATTAGATCAGGATACAGATGGAGACGGTATTTCAGACTATATCGAGCAAGGAGGTTACGGACAGAATCTCGAATTTGATGGTAACAATGACGGTATTCCCGACTGGAAACAAGCCAATGTTGTATCATTATTTTCACGACAAAAACGAGGCTATTTTACTTATGCTGTTCCAAACGGTGTAAACTTCCAAAAAGTAACATCTATTTCCCTAAATGATTTAGAAGCAAAAGACTATCCATATGATCTGACTCGATTTGACCTCGTTAGTACTACTGATAAAGACATCAAAGTTCAATTATTCTTACATTATAATGTTATCGCGGCAGGTTATCATGCATTTGATCAAGACTTAAATAAGAGTCAGGAACTAAACACAAATCATACAGGTCAATATTTAAGTTTTACCTTAACCAACAATTTATCAGATTCAAATGATAAAATATCTCATATTGGAGGTCTAAAAGAAGTACAATTCTCAGAACACAAAGAACATGCTGAACCTAAACCACCAAGCGTAAAGAAAAGTAAATCTGGTAGTTGGTCTTTCACAGCATTACTCGCTTTATGTTCACTCCTCTTATTACGACGAAAAATAAAATAGAATCTATAATCATTAAAAAGTGTTATTGATGATTCATTCAACACAAGATAGGTCTCTTGTCTAAAGAGAGCTATCTTTTAGCTAGATGATCAAAAATATATTTCTGTGTAAGAGTAGCGAGGTAAATATGCAAAATAAAAATAATTTATTGGCTATAATCAGTTTATCAAGTTTCTCTATGGGTATATACGCACAGCAATTACAGAGCTTGGCACAACAACTCAATATAGACGAGATCACTGACGCAAGATGTATTGCAACCTTATACTCATCACAACAGCACAGGTTAGGTATCATCGCAGATGGCCATCAGTTATTCCTCAGTCTACCAAACTCAGGACTACTTAAATTTTCAAATATCGAATATGGAATTCAACCAGAATTGGTCTTTATCAATACTCAGCCAGAATTCATTTATGAAGTAAAGCTGATGAACTTTCAAAGAAGTTCAAACTCTTATACAGCATCGCTTTATTTATATCGTAAAAATCTAGGTAAAATGGCCCAACTTCAACTTAAACAATCCGTTATCTTTTCAGAAAATTGCTCCAAAGGAAAATTTGGCTCTGTCTTTTATCAACGATCTTCATTCTCAAAACTCACTCAATTTTTATTTTTCCGTCATTGATATCTCTGCAATATAACTCAGTTATTGATCTATTTTAATACTTTACTATTGATCCCTTATCATCATCACATGATTCCGTTAGACTATCGACATAACCTATAATGATTTAAAAAAATGATGAAAATTTCTAGCCAATTGCTCCTTTTTCTCCCTCTCGCATTAGGGGTCGGTGTGGCGATGGCTTTTCAAACTGCGATTAATGCGCAACTCAGAGAATATTTAGATTCTCCACTCCAAGCCGCATTTCTGTCATTTTTGGTTGGCACAGTCATCTTGGCATTTTTAGTGTATTTTCAAAGTGCGGCAAAACCAGATTTAAATGAACTTTCACAGATTCCATGGTTTTTATGGATTGGCGGATTGCTAGGGGTTTATGCGATCAGTATGAGCATTTATACTGCGCCCAAACTGGGGTTTCTGACATTTTCAGGTTTGGTCATCTTCGGACAAATGGTTATTTCAATGTTATTAGACCATTTTGGTTGGTTGGGTACAGATAAAACGCCGATCAATTGGCAACGTCTCCTTGGCAGTATCGTGATTTTTATCGGTGTTTTACTCACGCTACAGCGTTAATTCTTTCAGAGTATTTTTAGTGTCCCATATCACCAGCACACGGTTTGAACTTAAACAACTGTTTCATTTAATGTTACCTATCCTAATGACACAGTTTGCTCAGGCAGGCTTTGGCCTTATTGATACCATTATGGCAGGGCACTTATCTGCCGCTGACCTTGCAGCCATCGCGGTGGGTGTCGGTTTATGGATGCCGATTATGCTGCTATTTGCAGGCATCATGATCGCAACCACTCCACTTGTCGCAGAAGCGAGAGGTGCTAAAACCCCTGAAAAAATCCCGACCATTGCCCGTCAGTCACTATGGGTTGCTGCGATCCTCGGCCTGATCGCAATGTTGATTATGCAAGCCATGCCATGGCTATTACCTGTATTTGGGGTCCCTGAAAGTTTAATACCGAAGGCCAGTTTATTTTTACATGCCATTGGTTTTGGTATGCCTGCGGTGATGATGTATGCCGCTCTACGCAGTTATTCTGAAGCTTTAGGTCATCCTCGCCCCGTCACAGTGATTAGCTTAGTCGCACTGGTCGCACTGATTCCATTGAATCTGATCTTTATGCACGGCTTTGGGCCAATTCCCGCTTTAGGCAGTGCAGGCTGTGGCTTTGCTACTGCGATTTTACAATGGTTAATGCTCATCAGTTTAGCCCTTTATATTTCTAAAGCAAAAGCCTACCAACAAGTTCCGATTTTCACAAAATGGGAAAAAATTGATCCAACATGGGCAAAACGAATTTTATTCTTAGGTTTACCGATTGGGTTGGCTATTTTCTTTGAAGTGAGTATTTTTAGCACAGGTGCGTTGGTATTAAGCCCTTTGGGGGAAAATGCGATTGCAGCACATCAGATCGCGATCTCGGTCACCTCGGTTTTGTTTATGATCCCGCTATCTCTCGCGATCGCCTTAACTATTCGTGTCGGGATGTATTATGGTGAGAAAAACTGGCAGGCCATGCGCCAAGTTCAAAAAATTGGACTGATGAGTGCCACCTTCTTTGCAGCATGTACCATGACCCTGATCGCGATCGCTCGACCTTATATTGTGGCAATCTATACCACCGACCTGAATGTGGTTCCTGTGGCAATGTATTTACTCTGGTTTGCAATGGCCTATCAATTGATGGATGCATGGCAAGTCAGTGCTGCTGGTTGTTTACGTGGCATGCAAGATACTCAGGCACCGATGTGGATTACCTTAGTGGCTTACTGGGTGATTGCTTTCCCGATCGGCTTATATCTGGCTCGTTATACCGCTTGGGGCGTGGCAGGCGTTTGGCTAGGGCTAATTATTGGTTTAAGCATTGCCTGTGTATTCTTGATTGGACGTTTATATTTAAATAATAAACGTTTGGCTCATTTATAAAATTCGCACATGATTGATGAGATCACCCCGTACAGCCATAAAGTATAGGAAAAATCAGTTAGAGCTCATCGCGAACGTCTATGATATAAATAAGCGAGAATCAACCGTTCATATCTCCCAACAAAAGGGAAGTTGGCACGATGATGTTTGCTGTCCCTACACTGACTGCCATGCTGAATGGGATGAGTGATACACAAAGATTCAGGTTATCTGATCATGGGAAAATGCTATTGGATATTCAATGGCACAGCGCAGCACCTGTCATTGAGAAACTTAAACAGTGTGCAAAATAATGCGGGGCTATCCATGCCACTTTCACAATAGTAAATTTTAACAAGACTCATTTTTTGATGGATAAGGCTTACATGACTTAACATTTTGTTATAGGCAATTTAAGTTTTGTCACCTATGATCAAGAGATCACTTTGAAACCTGACTAAATAAGGTGCAACCGCCATGGCAAAACATGCAAGCTCTCCCAGTAAACGTTTTTTTAAACTGGCTGGCATGACCGCAAGTATTGCCAGCAAAAGTGTTGCCAATTCGATTCGAAATCTCACCGCAGATGAAGAACAAAAAAATGCCGCGCGTAGTCAATTCTTTCAAGAAATCGGCCTACAAATTGCCGATACGCTTGGAGAAATGAAAGGTGCGGTCATGAAAGTTGGGCAAATCGCTTCACAATACAAAGATATTTTTCCACCTGAAGTCGCCAAAGCAATCGCAAAACTACAACGCCAAGCCCCTGCAATGCCCTTCGCTGAAATTCAACAACAAGTTGAAAAAGAATTGGGCAAACCGTTAAAGCAGATTTTTAGTTCCTTTGAAACTGAACCTTTTGCAGCCGCTTCAATTGGACAAGTACATCGTGCGGTATTGCCCAATGGACAAGCGGTAGTCGTCAAAGTGCAATATCCTGGGGTTGACCAAGCCTGTGAAAGTGATTTAAAGCAAGTTCGCTTAGCTTTACGCTTGATGGGTGTTTTAAAAATAGATAAGAAGCTGCAAGACCAACTGTTTCAAGAGATCCAAGACAGTCTCTCCGCTGAACTGAATTATGAAATCGAAGCACAAAACCTAGAAGTGTTTCGAACCTTCCATGAAAATTTGGATGACCAAATCATCATTCCAAGCGTTTTCAAAGAATATTCTTCTCGCCGAGTGCTGACTTTAAGTCTAGAACAAGGTGAATCTATTGAAACTGCAAGCACATGGTCAGTTGAAACGCGCAATCAAATCGGTCGTCGCTTGATTCGTGCTTTAGGTCAAGAAATGTTTTTCTTAAAACGTTTCCATTGTGATCCCCATCCAGGCAATTTTGCTTTCAAAGAAGATGGCAGTGTCATTATTTATGACTATGGCAGTGTTAAAACACTATCTCCTGAAATCATTCAGCATTTTAAAGCACTGGTCAATGCAGCCCGCCACGAAAATATTGCCCAAGTCGAAGATCTACTGGTTGAACTGCACTCGATCGCTGAAAAGCAAAAATTCCCAAGTGAACTATATGTACAATGGATCGAAATTCTATTACGTCCATTAAGCACACATTATGACTTTGCGGAAAATTCATCGCATCATGATGGCATGCGTCTGGTGAAAAAGTCGTTAAAATATTGGGATGTATTTAAACCGTCTCCCGATACCTTAATGGTGAACCGTACCATTTCTGGGCATTACTGGAACTTAATTCACCTTAAAGTACATGACAATCTAAATGACCTTTTTGAAGAATTAGTCCCGAATTATTAAAATAAATTCCCCTTTGCTGATCCATCGTTCAGGGGAAATCTATTCATCTCAAACCGAATTGAAATGACAGCTTGAAATAGATTTGATTGACGCCATATATTGTTATGTTATAACATCCATATCAATAATAGGAGTATTTCAAATGCGTAAAGATATTCATCCAGCTTATCAACAAGTGCTTTTCCATGACACCAATGCTGATGCTTACTTTTTGATTGGTAGTACACTTCAAACCAAGCAAACGAAAGAGTATCAAGGTAAAGTCTATCCTTATGTCACCCTCGATATCTCAAGTGCATCTCATCCGTTCTATACAGGTGAAGTACGTCAAGCAAGCAATGAGGGTCGCGTTGCAAGCTTTAACAAACGCTTTGCACGTTTTAATCGCAAGGCTTAATCTTATTTTAAGTTTCATTGATTAAACTAAACATATTCGAAGTCTAAGGTTATCTCCTCCTCTTAGGCTTCTTTTTTTATGTCTCAATTTTATGTGTTAACAACAATCAGCAGCGGTTTAGCCAATAGAAGCAAACCCAATTGGTATTTAAGATAAAATTAAAAATACATCGTATTTTCTAAGGCTGAAACTAGGCCGTACTTAACCATTGGTGCAAACTCATACCCAAAATTGTAAACAACAATGATCCGAGCACATGGATCATAATCGCTGCGCCAGCATAGCCTAATTTACCACTTTGCAATAAGGCAAGAATTTCAGCAGAAAAGGTTGAGAAGGTCGTGAGTGCGCCACAAAACCCAGTAATTACAAACAGTTTGTAGTTGGGACTCAAAGAACTTTGAGAAAAATACGAAATCGCAAAACCAATAATAAAGCCACCAACAAAATTAACAGTGACCGTACCCAAGGGAATATTCGGAAAGATAGGATTAAGTTTTAAACTAAGAAACCAACGTAACCATGCGCCGAGTACAGAACCCATTGCAATTGAAATTAAGGAATAATACATGATGACTCCAAAATCAAGTTTGGAGAAGAAAAAGTATTCGGCATGGATTGATCAATATTTTTATGAGAGATTTTCATCTGCGAACTCTAAAATAAGAACAGAGCACGCAAAAGCTACGCCCCTCTGTTCAGGGTCACGTAGGCATCATTAGCCGATATGGCGGTTTGTTACAGGAGGAATACCATCTCCTTTATTTGTCTAAAATAACATAATTTTTAGACAACTCAACCGCTCTTTTGAGTTGTGATGAAACTGTGTATAAGCATTCAGTTATCCACAGTTTCATCATGTTATGATGCTCACATTCATTTTATGCACATGGAATTTTAAAATGGCTCAAACATTATTAGCGCAATTAAAAGAAGGTTCTGCAAAATTTGCAGATGTGTTGGCATTTATTGAAGCACGTTATCAACATAGCCCAACGGCTTTTCAAAATGGCGCGCAATTTAATGCTGCGACAGAAAACCAAGGCAGTGCCAAAGTATTTTCTTTTGCCAAAATCGAAGGTTTAAGTGCTGAAGATACTTTAAACTTATTTGCAGAACACTATGCGTCTGTACTGGCAACACCTGAAGCAACAGATCACCAAAATATCCGTCAGTTTATGCAAAATGGCTGGGATGGCGTAAAGTTTGAAGGCGAAGCCTTAACTGCACGTTAAGATTAAAAAGCAGGAAGGCTATTCCCTTCCTGCTTAGCCATACAATCATCCATTGACAAGTATCGCTGTCAAAATCCCCATCGCCAGCAAATAAAACGTAATCGGTAATGCCAGAAACCAAAACTTTGCCCAAGCATTGGTATTAAACACTGACGTTGCTGCTCTATAACTCACCCAACATGACCAAAACATAAAAGGAATGACCACAAAGTTCAGAATGGATGAGTTTTCATAAGCATCAAGATAACTGCTATAGATCAATGTCTGTACTATTGTGACAATAATAACAGGCAAAGCCGCCACCAAAGATTGTAAAGCCCAAATATGCCGAGCGAGTTGTGGGTCTGCCTCTTTCGCGCCTGAAAATTGTAAACGCTTTTTATACCACCAACCATGTATCAACCAGACCAGTACAGCAGAGATCGTTCCCATCCCTAAAATGAGGAACCAATAACTCCACCAAGCATCTGTAACATCAAGCATGAACGAGGTACGACTTCCAAATTCTGCTTTAAGCAAATTTTGATCGACTCGATCCATTACAGAAAACATGCCAATTAAATAGGCAGCGATCATAATACTGCGATGATGATAAATTGCTGGCAGGGAAAAAAACCTCTTGGGTTGGAAGAACAGCATCCATAAGTTTTTAAATGAAAATGGTAAAATTTCTTTTTGCTCTTGTTTCTCTAAAGATAATTCAGTATTCATAAATACACTTAATAAATTGATTTAAAATATTTTATTTTGCTAATAATAACCAATGTCGCATAGAAAAAGAAGTTGAACTTTATCATCTGATAAAATAGCCTACACATTCTGTCACAAAACATTTATCAATTTATACTCAATGGCTGGGATGGTTTGAAATTTGAGAGTGCAGCGTGAAGAGTGAAATCATTTAATATAATCATCTAAGTCGATTTAACATGTCTTTGAAAGACCACATCGCATAACATGCGAAATAACGATTATTTGAATAAAAATAGCTGAGGGAAATAATGTCCATTCAACAAAATGATCTATCAAAAAAACTACGACATATTACCTTAGAAGCCCAAGGGCTTAATCAAAAAAGACCTTTTGGCTCAGGAAAAGCAGCAGTCCTTTCTACCTTACAACAACTTGGGTATGTACAAATCGACACTTTATCTGTTGTTGCACGGGCACATCATCATACTTTTTGGACACGAATTGCAGATTATCAACCGCAATGGCTTGATCAATTGGTCGCAGAACGTCAGATATTTGAATACTGGTTTCATGCCGCATCCTATTTGCCGATGCAAGACTTTCGATATGCTCTCCCTAAAATGTTAAGCATTAAAAATGGTGAGTCTCGCTATTATAAAGCGGATATTCAAGTCATGCGCAATGTATACGATAAGATCCGTATCGATGGCCCGCAAAAAGCCAGAGATTTTGAGAGCTTAAGTAAAAATAACAGCAGTTGGTGGAATTGGAAGCCGACAAAAATCGCCCTTGAGCAGCTCTTTATGCAAGGTGATTTAATGATTTGCGCCCGAAATGGCATAGAAAAAGTTTATGATCTGAGTGAAAGAGTGCTTCCGAGTACAACCAATACAACGCCACCCACTGCATTAGAATATGCTAAATATCTAGTCAAAACCTATCTTAGAGCGTATGGCTATACCAGTATCAAACAAATAACACATTTGAAAAAGGGACAACTATTACGCCAAAATGTTGAAAAAATTCTAAGTCAAATGCTTGAAGACAAAATCATCCAAAAGTTGCAAATACACGAACTGCAAACGATCTATGTACTCACTGATTTATTCGAAAAAACATATAATACAGATCATCTAAGCCTTTCTTTACTTTCACCTTTTGACAATTCCATTATTCATCGTGAACGCGTAAAAGCGTGTTTTGACTTTGATTTTCGCCTTGAGTGTTATACCCCCCAAGAAAAAAGAAAATATGGTTACTTTTGTTTACCTATTTTGTTTGGCGATGTCTTCGTTGGTCGAGTTGATTGCAAAGCTCACCGTAAAAGTGGTCAGTTTGAGTTAATTCATCTACATATCGAAAATACCCAAATAGATATGGCATTGTGGCTCACCCCCTTTCTCAACACACTACACCGTTTTGCACGTTTTAATCAGTGCGAGTCCATTTATGTCTCGCGAATTAGTCCACTTGAATTATCTAGCACGATCCGCGAGTTTATTGAAATGACTGAGATGACGTAAACGTTGAAGGTAAAACCATAATGGCAAACAATAAAAATAGGAGATGTGCCCCTATTTTATTGATTCATTATTGCTAAGGTCTTGCAAGTTGATGTAAATCCGTCGTTAAACTATAAAAATCCCCGCCCATTCTTCCGACACTATCCGATTGCTGTTGATCAATCATCACACCATCCCATAAACGATCATCTACATATATTGATTTCACATCGAGCAAAGCCACTGTTCCACCTGATGGCAGTGAACTCAATTGAATCACCTCTCTCAGCTGACACTCATAGCGAATCAAGGCATCTTTAACAGATAAAGGCTGTACTTGATGGCTCGGACACGATTCAATCTCAGCAAAATCAAATTCGCTTTGTTCTGATGGAAGTGCCGCACAAGATAAATTCATCTTTTCAAGCAATTGAGAATTCACGATATGCACCACACATTCATTGGTATCGATTAAATTTCTCAAGGTATCTTTATCCTTGCCATTTCTAGGATTTACTTGTGAATACCAAAGAATAGGAGGATTACAACTTGCCACATTGAAAAAGGAATAAGGTGCAAGATTGGCGACCCCATCAGCAGATAAAGTACTGATCCACGCAATCGGTCGAGGCGTAATCCCCCCATTTAACAAACGATAGATTTCATTTGTCTCTAATTTCGCTATCTCAAAAATCATAATCAAACACTTCTTTAAGGACGCTCAGCATATTGTGGTAACGCATCGGCTATGCAGTCCCACTCAGCTTTAGATGCAGTGAAGATATGCATACTTGGTTTTTGCTGTAAAGGCGTATCTAAAGTGCCGATTCTTAAGCGATAATGTTCAGGCGTATCGGTTTTAATACTTATGATTGGAGAACCACATTCAGCACAAAAACAACGTTGTGTGGTTTCAGTGGACTGAAACTTTTTGAGTAAATGCTCACCTTGTGTAATTTTAAAATCAGTGATTTTGATCGGCGCATTGGTCGCAAAGGCTGTTCCATTTGCTTTACGGCAGCGTTGGCAATGACACTGGATGATCTCTCCAATTTCACCATGAATCTCATAATGAATCCCATCACATAAACAACTGCCATGATATACAGGCGAAGTCTGAGACATTTTTCATTCCTTAAATGAATTTTCATGTAAAAATATAGGCGAGATCAGCACACCATGCAAATCGCGAATAGAAATAAATAGCCAGCTAAACCTTTTGATCCAGTACCGCCCGTGCACGCGCATGATCAATATCCTTTTCCCAATGCGCTATCGCAACAGTTGCCACACAGTTCCCGATGAGATTGGTACAAGCACGTACAATCCCGATAAACCAATCGACTGACAGTAACAATACCAAACCAATGGTCGGTAGACTTGGGATAACAGATAACGTTGCCGCTAGAATGACCAATGCAGAGCCAGGAATTCCATGTGCACCTTTTGAAGTCACCAACGAAACCAGTAAAATTGCCATCAGATCATGCATCGATAAATCAATATTGCAGGCCTGCGCAATAAAAATAACCCCCAGTGTTAAATAGATAGAAAATCCATCTAAATTAAAAGAGTAACCTGTTGGAATAACCAAGCCAACCGTCGAGTCCTTAATCCCCAGATTTTTCAGTTTCTTCATGATTTGTGGCAGAACAGAATCAGAAGATGCTGTACCCAATACGATGGACAACTCATCTTTAAAATAATTCAGAAATTTAAAAATATTCAGCCCTGCGAATTTAAGAATCCCACCTAAAACAATCAGCACAAATAAAATACAAGTCACATAAAACAATAAGACCAAATAACCGAGTTGGACCAGTGAATCGACACCAAACTTTGCAGTGGTATAAGCCACTGAACCAAATACCCCAATCGGTGCTAGGCGTATGATCAAGCCCATCATTTTAAAGAACACTTCAGAAAATGCTTCAAGTGCCTGACAGACCAAATCAGCCAAATGTTTTGGAATAAGCAGCAATGCTACCCCAAACAAAATCGCAATCAGTAGAACCTGTAAAATGTCACCACTGGCAAATGCATCGACGAACGTTTTTGGAATAATGTGCAGGAGAAAATCAGATCCCGTACTCATCGTATGTGCACGTTCAGTGTAGACACTTAAGTCCTTTCCATCGAGTTTACTGATGTCAATATTCATGCCGACACCAGGTTTAAACACATAAGCAATGACGATGCCTAAAACCAGCGCGATACTGGTCACAATCTCAAAATACAAAATCGTTTTTGCACCGACCTTTCCCATTTTCTTGATGTCATTGGCACCATAGAGGCCGAGCACCACGACACAGAAAACAATCGGCGCGATCAACATCTTAATCAGGGAAATAAAACCATCGCCTAAAGGCTTCAATGCCAAAGAAAAATCGTGAAAGCTAATCCCAACAATAATGCCCAGAATTAATGCAAGAACCACCTGAAGGAATAGACTGGATTTAAGCTTTTGCCACATTGTAAATTCATCAGTAAAAAGATAAATCTCAACAGTGCAAGAAACCCGCCAACCTATAAAAATAAAGGATATTTAGAACATGAAAAATATACAAAATTAGAGAAGTGCTTTAAAACACATCAGATCGCATGAATATGCTCCAATAGATGATGCACACCTTCACCTGCCGCACGTCCTGTCGCAAAACACGCCGTCAATAAATAGCCACCTGTTGGTGCATCCCAATCCAGCATTTCACCACAACAGAACACATAAGGATTGGATTGCAACTGTAGTTGTGGTGACAAAACGGCTTGCTTGACCCCACCCGCACAGCTAATCGCTTCCTCTATCGGGCGGAATCCGTCTAAACAAATGCTGAGCTGTTTCATATGCTGAGCCATTTGCTTTACATCTGACCACACACTTTTATCGATGACTTCACGCAGTAGATTAATTTTCACATGATCCAAGCCCGCTTTGCGCCAAACATTGGTGAGTGACTGTTTCTTATTGGCCTGTAGTTTTTTTTCTAATTGCTCAAGACTCACATCGGGCAGTAAGTCCAAATAAAGCTGTAAATTTTGCTTCTGAGAAATTTTGGTTCTTAAATCACGCCCCAACTTGTAAATCACACCACTTTCAAAGCCATAATGGGTAATCACAATATCACCATGTGTCTTGTGCTCAGGTGCTACCCACGCATCTACGCGTTTAAGTGGCTGACCAAAACAATCCTGCATAAACGGCGACCATGCTTTCAGGACACCTGCATTGCTGGCTTGGAATGGCTCAACCTCATCATTCAACAACCATTGCTGCCATACCCCATCGCTACCCAATTGCGACCATGACACCGCACCACAGGCCAACACAATCGCATCATAAGCGGTGGTAAAACGTTGGCTTTGATTTTCGATGGTCAATTGATTATTGGATAAATCCACGCAGCGATGCCGATAATGGAACTTGACGCCATCTGCCATTAATCGCTTTAACCATGCCCGAAGTAAGGGTGCAGCTTTCATTTCTACAGGAAACACCCGACCCGAGCTGCCAATATAGGATTCAATACCGAGGCCTTTCATCCAATCTTGAATCCACTGGGCATCCCATTGTTTGACCCAAGCTGCCAACCATTCAGCATGATCATAACGCTGTATAAAGGTCTCAATCGGCTCAGCGTGGGAGATATTCAAGCCTGTTTTGCCTGCCATCAGAAACTTGCGTGCAGCCGAAGGTTTTTGTTCAAACACGTCGATTTCATAGTCATATTGACTGAGAACTTCCGCTGCCATTAAACCTGCTGGTCCCGCACCAATAATGGCAATGCGCTTAGGCATCATGCTTCTCTTGTGTATTTTGTCCTTGTAGAGGTGCGAAATCATCAAAACGAGTTGAGTAGCCTTGGGGCTTGGTAATAACCAACTGTTGGCATAGCTCACCACGTTCTAAATATTTAATTTCAAAATGCGTTCGCGCAGCGTCCGCTGCAATTTTCTGTTTCTGATACGGCAGTTTCCACACCTCAATTAACTGCTGTTCTGCTTCATCAATATATTCAGGAATATTACTCGCCAAGGTAATCGTGCCATTGGTTTGAAGACGAGAAAGGAGAAACTCAAAGAATGGCATATTCAACCAACGTTGTGCTGGATTATGCGGTTCTGGGTTTGGGTATAAAATAAAAAATTGTTCAACCTGCGCTGGAAATAAGGCATGTACCACCCAAGGCAGCGCGTCAGCATGAATAGGATGTAAATGTTCACGCGCTTCAAGCTGATGCTGTTTTTGCATTGCCACAAATTTTTCTTTGGTACGTTCAATGGCGTATAAGGTTTTTTGCGGATTTTCACCTGAAAATAACAAGGCATGTTTGCCTTTACCTGCACCAATTTCAACACAAATCGAAGTGTCTGGAATCGTGATAAAATCACGTGGTGCTTGCATACGTTGTGCTTGAAATTGACGAATCGACATAATCCCATCAAACTATCTATAAATCGGCATAAGTCTATCAACTGACTTTAGTTTTGCCTAATCTATTTAGGGTCTGTTAACATTTCACCTTACGAGCTATAGCTCTCATTGCGACAGAGGGCTTTTTTTAGCTGATGCAAGGCATGACTTATGAAATTTAGCTATTCTAAATGAATAAGGCATAACGCAGTAGCAGCAAAAAATACCCCTGTCCCATAGGGTTATGACTAAAACTTCCCTAAACTTCGTTATGAAACTTGACAAGGGAGTCGCCATTGCCTACGTTTCATGCCTTGTTTATGTCGTTTTAGCTAATAACGCAATGCATGGCTGAAATGTCAACAAACCCTCTTGCTTTTAGGAATTTTCTATGTCTATACCGCGTACCTTTCCCTGCCCTCGTTGTGGAGAAGCCAGCATTTGGGAAGGCAATGCATTTCGTCCCTTTTGCTCTGAACGCTGTAAAATGATTGATTTAGGTGCATGGGCCAGTGATGCATATAAAATCCCGACTCAAGAATCTCCTCAAGCGGATGTAAAACGTGGTGAAGATGAGTATGAAGATTAATCTTCTCTCTCGCTAGACCCAAATTCGATTCAGTACATCAAGCCAGTTAAGCCAACAAAATTTTTCAATCAATTCACTGAATGACGTTGCTGCATTCGTTCAATGAGCTGATGCAGACTGGTGACATCTTTAAGTTTTGTAAACAGGCTTGCGCTAAGATTGTGTTCGATACTTGTGATTTTTGTTCAAATTTTAGAATTGAGTACAGCACAATCTAGCACCCACCGACCACGTATAGAATAATAACGATAAAAATTAAATAGATAATTCAATAAAAATGAAGCAATAAAAACTTACACATTTTAAATGTGTGAATTACATCACAGTAATTTACTTTTCTATGATGCTATGCAAATCTTAATCGCATGTTGTATTGATAACCAAATAGGGTTTAAGCCCAGAAACCTGTACATCATGCTGATGCAATCGCATTTTTTGCGATCAGCTCATTTTTATAAAAAATATTTAAATTTAACAGGATGTGAAAATGAATAATAATATCCCCTATCAACTTAAAGTTTTGGCAACACAAATTGATCCTCATTTAGATCAAGATTGGCAGCTCACATTACAAACATTATTTTCCAACATTTCTCCACAAGATCGTGAGAACATTTGCCAACACATCCTACAACCCAAGAAAATCCACTGGAATAGAAAAGACAATACCTTTTCATCCCTGACAAAACCTGACCTAAATACCCTGAGTGAGAAAATTCGCTATCCCTATATCAAAATATTGCTCAACAAGATTATAGATTCTTTAGAGCGGCTCAAGCATTACAATGACATTTACGAAATATCAGACTATCTTGAGAATATTTTAAGCCAAATTAACAACATAGATACTGAAGATGATTTCGATCTGCAAGCGCAGAAAAACCAGATTCTAAAAGAATTTATCTATGTCGCCGCACAAATAATCTTAGCAAAACCGCATATCGCGCTTCCAAACAACCATCGGCATATTCATAGCGATATGATCAAAATCTTTATTGCCGAGGTCTTTCTCAAACAACAACTGTTAAAATATTCTTTTAATATTCTTCGCTCACCTCAATTAAGAGAAGAAAAGAACCATATCCTTAAATACTTTCTATATAAACAACAAAAAATCAAACAACTCGATATCATCAAAACGTCTAAATACATATTCGCACTTGCGCCAAGCACAGAAGGCATGGTCAGTACCTTTTCGATTCGACGATTTTTACAAGAAGAACAATTTGAAAACTGTGAAAATATCTATGTGAACGCTGCAATTCTACATCTAGATCAAATCGATGATATTTCACACCATGAACAGTTCCAATGGCAGATCAACCACATCGTTACTATTGATAAACAAGTCAACCACTATGTTTCAGATATTGTGCGCAATATCGAACTATATACCCATAAAGAGTTACTTCCCTTTTTAATGCAACCACTCCATCCGAACGGAATATTTATTGAAAAACTGGTAGAACAGCGGTTGATCGATTTTGAGCAAAAATTATGTCGCAATATCCTTGAGCCGATTGCGGATGCCCTAAAACATTCGATTCATCACACAGACGAATGTAATTATCTATATATCAGTATTAAACAAACATTGGATGATGTGATTCGGCATTTTATTACGTTCCAATCACAACCCTCGATCATCTGCAATAAGCAGGTTCAACTTTTCGTTGCACGACTCAAATCCTATGCAACACTGCTACAAAAAAGACATGCCGATATCTTCACGGTATTTTCTTATGATGAATGGAAAAAGCATCATGCAGAAGCACTTGAGCCAACCAACATTCTGAAAGATATTAGTGCGCACTCCTTACAAGAATATAAGGATGCGTTTTCGGAACTAAAAGAAAATCAGCGACAACTCAAACAAAGCGTTACGTTTTTGAACAAGCTATTTAATAAACCACAAAAAATAAAGGACAACATCCTCAAACTAAAAGAGAAAACCTCACAAATTAAAAAACATGCGCATCAAGAAATCATGCGTATGCAACGACGTTTTCCATCACTTATTGTCTATTTAGAGTTTGAATCACTGATCTCGGTGAATCACAAAGAGCGACATTATGCCTTTCCAACAGGCGATAATGGCATTACCCGTTTGCCGATTTTGATTCAAATTCCAGAGGACAAAGCCTCTTTTGATTTACAAAGCATTTGTAATAGTTTGAATTTTGATATGAGTCTAGCCAATCAGAAGTGGCTTGAAACCATTTGATCTGCGTACCAATGTGTTTGGAATATGCTTCTGTATAAATCGCAAACTTTATACAGAAGCAAACATCGACGGCTTAACCCGCTTTACTGGCAACGAATGGATTAAATTGCTTTTCATAGCCAATGCTACTGATTGGGCCATGACCTGAAATAAATTGTGTTTCATCTGGCAGGCTAAAACATTCACGTTGAATTGAATCCAACAATTGCTGATGATTGCCACGTGGAAAATCAGTTCGTCCAATTGAACCCTTAAACAGCACATCGCCTGTCCAAAGCAAACCATGTTGCGCGTTGTAGAACATGACATGGCCGGGGGTATGACCGGGTGCAAAACGTACCTCGAACTCATCATCCCCCAGTTTAAGCACCTCACCACCCTCTAACCATTGATCTACTTTGACAGGTTGTGGAATCGGGAAACCGTAACGTGCTGAAACTTCTTGAATCATGTCTAACCAAAACTGGTCTTCTTTATGCGGACCAATCACAGGGATTTTCCATGTTTCAGCAAGCTCCCCCACTGCTCCAGCATGATCGAGATGCCCATGTGTTAACCACAATGCTTTGACTTTTAAACCTAAAGTTTCTACTTCTTTTTTAAGCACAGCCGCGTCACCACCTGCATCAATCAAAACAGCTTCTTTACTGTCACTATCCCACAGGATAGAACAATTTTGAGCAAATGCAGTAACAGGGACGATTTTGACTTGCAGCATAGAAACCTCTGGCGAAATAAAGAATCGATTTAACGATGGGCTAAGGTATGGGTCAGTGCGTCAAGATTAGCCTGAACCAGACTGGCAAGCAAATCTATATGTACCTGATCGGTATTAAGGGCAGCAATATAAGCATATTCTCCACCGCCTGCATGCTGGAAAATTTCTTTGTTTTGCATCGCCAACTCTTCCAGCGTTTCCAAACAATCGGCTGAAAATGCAGGACTAATCACCTGCACAGACTGAACTTTTTGCTCACCCCATTGTTGTAACAACTGATCCGTATAAGGTTTGACCCATTCTTGCTTACCAAAACGTGACTGGAAACTGATCGCCCACTCATGTTCTTGCAGATGCAACGCCTCTGCTACTAGGCGCGCGGTCATTCGACAACGATCCGCATAAGGATCACCCTTATCTGCATAAGGCTGAGGAATCCCATGGAATGACATGAGTAACTTTTCAGCTTTGCCATGCTGCAATTGATAGTTTAATACGCTATCTACCAATGCCTGAATAAACAGAGGATGCTGATAATAATCTTTAATCAAGGTAATGCCGGGCAAATGACGTTGCTGTGGAATCCATTTGGCAAAAGCATCATATAAAGGTGCGGTTGATGTGGCTGAGTATTGCGGAAACAAAGGCAATAAAATCACATGTTCTTGTGGATCTGTTTCAAGTTGCGCTAAAACATTATAAATACTGGGCTGGCCATAAGTCATCGCTGGAACAACGGTGAGATCAAATTGATGATTTTCTTCTTGTAATCGTTGTTTAATCAATTGCGTTTGCTCAAGCACTATTTCTCGCATCGGCGAGTCATTCGACCAAACGGAAGCATAGGCTTCGGCGACACGCTTAGGGCGAAAGGTCAGCACAAATAAACGTAGAATAATCCACCAAAGCGCCTTAGGAACCTCAATGACACGCGTATCAGATAAAAACTGCTTTAAGAAACGACGTACTGCTGGAGCAGTGGGTTCATCAGGCGTACCTAGATTTGCCAGAACCACAGTCACTTTAGGTTTTGGTGTCGCTGACATAGATCGCATCCGCTTTTCATTGAGTTCATGCAATTACTTTAGCAGTTTTAGCGCCCTTTTATAAATGGGATTAATGCATCGTCTTAAACTGAAAAACCCGATTACTATCCAATACATTACTTTCTAAGAGCTTTTGCCCTTTTGCCGTCAATTGCCACAACATGCGTTGACGATCATCACGCCCTGTTGGAATAATCCATTCATTTTGGCGCATTTGTAACTTAATCTCATGCAAGGCACGAATATTTACTTGCGCACGTGACACTGCATGCGCTCTTGGCATTTCTTTCCGCGCATCATCCAAACCCGTTTCATTTAAATACTCATTCATGCGCTTAGAAAAATATTCTTCAGGGGTGGGGATCACAAACGCAGTCCCCAATACATTGAGCAACTGTGCCCATGTCATTTTCCGGTGGGGTTTAATTTCTTTGAAGTTACCATCTTGATAAGCATGCATACGATATTCAAATGCATATAACTCATACATTGAGACTTTCGGTACACTGGTGAGCGGATCTGCTTCTCGGCTACCCAGCTCTGTTTCAAGTTGTTTGACTTTAGCGCGTAAGCTATCAATTTCGTCGCGTAATACCTGCGTATTTTGTGGACGCACCCAACCCACCACCGGATAACGCTCTAACATTTGCGGCATACTCGAACGCACTGCAAGCTCCAAATCTCTTAAGGTACGATAACAAAAGACTTGATCGACTTCATGTTGTAGTTGTTTTCTAAACTCTTTAAATTTTTCTTTTAATTCAGATTTATGATCATGCAATTTCGCTTCCCTAGATTCAGGGTCTTCATGCATAAACACCACAATCGGTTTTTGTTTGGTCATCGCATAAATATATTCCAGATGCATATAACCTACACCTGAAACCGACTGCTCACCATACTGACTTCCCAATAAGATCACCACATAATCACAATCATCAATCTGACGACGAGCAATAGAGGTGCTAAGTGGCGTCCGTTGCTCTAAACCCCATGAGAAAAAACCCATACCAACCAAAGTTTGGGCTAAAACCGCTCTTTCTGGCTGCATTTCATGACCAGATGTCGAAATAAAGACTTGATAACGAGTATCTTGCATAGGCTAAGCCCCAATTCACTTATCAATAATATCAAGTTCTAATCTTGATTTTTGTTAAAAGATAACCCTGATAAAAGATAAAATATGGTTCGATTTGGCACTTTCATGTGCTCACAACATCCAAATTCTGAATCGTCCATGTTATTTGTTTTGGTATAAGGCGCTGTAGTACGGGTTCTAATACGGCAGCATTGTTACCACTGGCAAAACATTCAATACGTGCAAAACTATGACGCATTTTGTCACATAATAACCTATTTTTTATCAAAATATATGCAGTTTGTCGCGCAACTGCTTGTCCAGAATCAATTAATTTTAACTTTTCATCAAAAACCTGACGAATCGCCTCTTTTAAAAATGGATAATGGGTACAACCCAACACCAAAAAATCTGCCTCTTGGTCAACAACGGGCTGTAAAATCTGCTGTAGTACCGACACACAGGCTTGACTCAGTTGCTGTCCAGCCTCAACAAAAGGCACCAGTTCTAAACTGGTCACGGTTAAAACTTTCACACCTGCAGGTTCAGCAAAGTTAGACATCACATCTTTAATCAATTGCCCACGAAAGGTAGCAGGCGTTGCCAATACAGCAACCACCTTGCTCTGGGTCTGAATCACCGCAGGTTTCAATGCAGGAACTAAACCAATAATTGGAAAGCGGTCACCATAATGATCGCGCAAATAATCCAAACTAAATGCCGATGCGGTATTACAAGCAACAACTGCAACTTTACAACCTTGGCGGTATAACCACTCAATCGCTTGCGCAGTGAGTTGACGAATCTCCTGATCTGAACGAGCACCATAAGGCACATGTTTGGTATCAGCATAATAAAGAATCCGCTCATTGGGTAAATGCTGAGCAATCTCTTGTGCAATAGACAGTCCACCAACCCCTGAATCAAAAATCCCAATCGGTGCATCTGAGGATGCATGAGGCATAGGGTCTAATAAAAGCGGCATCGCTTGAACGGCAGTCATACAAATCATTGGCACTTGTTTATTCGCTCTTTTAAGCTTAAACCTCAGGTGCTTAAATGCAAGACCAAATCACCACTTTTTAATGTTAAAACCGCCTCACCTTGCGCATTTTCAGACAAGTTACCGTAGTTAATCAGATGATAAAAGCTCTGCCTTTGAATCAATGCATTCATACCAAAGCGCACATGTACATAAGGACGTAATTCTCCTGCATATTCACGCATAAAAATGGGATGTTGTTGGTCTACAATCACCACATCTTGGTTGGTCGTAGTGAGTTGTAAATAGGTTTTGCCCTCGATCTCAACCTGATCCGCCTGATTAATCAATAACGGCTCATCTTCGACTTCGATTTCAATCTGTTCTACTGGTGTTTTGAGATAAAACTTCCCGTCTTCTTTCCATAAGACTCTGCTAAACAGATCGAGTAGTGTTTGTCGTTTGATCAATTGACCTTCGTGCCACCATTCACCATTGGCTTTTATCTTCAAATCCATTTTGCCACAATGTTTTGGATGCCATTGCTCTAAAGGTGGAATTGACCTTTTGTGACTTTGCTGTACATCTTTTAAGTATTGTGTAATGTTGATTAAGTTTCTATCATCAGACAACATGATTTTTCCCTTATTTTATAAAGAGCTTTGTGGAGAATCAGTTTTATTTACCATAGTTTATGCCTTGCTGACGTTAAAATAAAACGGCTCAGCCAATTGGCGAGATCAAGGTTTAAAACTATACTATCCCAAACGTTTGCAAGCACAATAGGTTCTTTTTGTGTTTGGCAATTCAGAACACTCATGGCAGCACCGAATCACAATATTACGGTTGCCACCCCTAAAAATATGAGGAGTCCTACATGGAACACATCGAACGTGAAGCGATGGAGTTTGACGTAGTGATCGTAGGTGCAGGACCTGCGGGTTTATCTGCTGCGATTAAAATTCGTCAATTAGCGATTGAAAACAACCTACCTGACCTTTCTGTTTGTGTTGTTGAAAAAGGCTCTGAAGTAGGTGCGCATATCCTTTCTGGTGCTGTACTTGAACCACGTGCCATGAATGAATTGTTCCCAAATTGGAAAGAAGAAGGCGCACCGCTAAATGTTCCTGTGACAGGTGACGAAACGTATTTCTTACTTTCTGATACTAAATCACAAAAGATGCCGTATTGGATGGTCCCTAAATCAATGCATAACGAAGGAAACTATGTGGTTTCTCTCGGCAATGTGGTGCGTTGGTTAGGTCAAAAAGCTGAAGAATTAGAAGTATCAATCTTCCCTGGTTTTGCAGCAAGCGAAATCCTGTACCATGAAGATGGTACGGTAAAAGGCATTCAGACAGGTGATATGGGGATTGGTAAAAATGGTGAACCTACCCATAACTTTACCCCAGGTTATGAATTGCATGCTAAATATACCTTATTCGCTGAAGGCTGCCGTGGTCATCTTGGCAAACGCCTGATTGCAGGTTTTGCACTAGATCGTGATGTTGATCCACAGCACTACGGCATCGGGATTAAAGAACTTTGGGAAATTGACCCAGCTAAACATAAAGAAGGTTTAGTGATGCATGGCGCTGGCTGGCCGCTATCTGAAACTGGCTCTGCTGGTGGTTGGTGGTTATATCACGCTGAAAACAACCAAGTGACCTTGGGTATGATTGTCGATCTTTCTTATGAAAATCCACACATGTATCCATTTATGGAAATGCAGCGTTGGAAAACCCATCCAGTCATCAAACAGTTCTTAGAGGGCGGTAAGCGCATTTCTTACGGCGCACGCGCTGTGGTCAAAGGTGGATTTAACTCTTTACCTAAATTGACTTTCCCAGGTGGTTGTTTAATTGGGGATGATGCTGGTTTCTTGAACTTCTCAAAAATCAAAGGCTCACACACTGCCATGAAGTCAGGTATGTTGTGTGGTGAAGCTGTATTCGAAGCGATTGCTGCGGGTGTTGCCAAAGGCGGTGATCTTGCGATTGCCCGTGTGACTGAAGGCGATGATCACTTCGACAAAGAGCTGACTGCTTATACTGAAAAATATGACAATTCTTGGTTAAAAGAAGAGTTATATAAAGCACGTAACTTTGGTCCTGCGATGCATAAATTTGGGACATGGATTGGTGGCGCATTTAACTTTATCGACCAAAATGTCTTTAAAGTACCATTTACTTTGCATGACTTAAAACAAGATTATGCAACACTGAAAACAGTTGATGCTTCAACCTTCAAACCGAACTATCCAAAACCAGATGGCAAACTTACTTTTGACCGTTTATCGTCTGTGTTTGTCTCGAATACAGTGCATGAAGAAAACCAACCGGCTCACTTGAAGTTGACCAATCCTGAAACACCGATTCAAGTTAACTTGCCGAAGTGGGATGAGCCTGCTCAGCGTTACTGCCCTGCTGGTGTGTATGAAGTGATGGAAAACGATGATGGTTCTAAGCGCTTCCAGATCAATGCAGCCAACTGTGTCCACTGTAAGACCTGTGATATCAAAGACCCATCACAGAACATTACTTGGGTGACACCTGAAGGTGGTGGTGGTCCGAACTACCCGAATATGTAATAGAACAGCCACCTTCTCTGCAAAAGCATAGCTTTTACACTTGCGGCAGGACAAAGCCTTGCTTTGTTCTTCCTGCCTCAGGTGGTGGTGGTCCGAACTACCCGAATATGTAATCGCATAAAAAAACCGAGTTTCAACTCGGTTTTTTTATGCGTGGTATTATTTAGCACAAATAAATTGAAATCCAAACTTAACCTTTCTGCACCAAATAACGATATTCAGTATTGCTCTGCTCATCAAGGCTTTCTTCTTTGAGCAATAACTCATGCCCCAAATGCATACAAAATTTTGGGATATCCCATGAAGTAGAAGGATCGGTTGCAAACACTTCAACAATATCACCCGACTTTGCTCTACGGATCGCTTGATGCAACATCATCACAGGCTCAGGGCAACGTAACCCTCTAGTATTGAGTTGAACAGTAGCAAGTTTTGATTGTTCCGACATCATAAAACTCAAATATTCGAATTTTCACATTTTAACATTTTAACATAAAGCGATGATTTAGAAATCCTTAGCAGTTTTTTGAAAAACTGTACGTTTTTTACATGGTTTTATTGATGCATATCTGCTTTTTCTTCGGTATGATGAAAATCATCTAATTGATATAGAGAGTCTTTAGGAAAGATCATGATCGAGGAATCCAGTCCGTCGTGGGGTATGCGTGGCCTAAGAAAATGGTTAGGTACTGCACCTGAAACCCGCGATGAATTACTCAAGTTAGTCCAAGACTCACGTCGCTTTTTAGAGCCAGATACTGTTGCTATGCTTGAGGGTGTTCTTGATCTGCCAGCAACAAAGATTCGAGAAGTGATGACCCCGCGTACAGCGATGATTAGCTTACAAGAAGATGACCAGTTACTCGATATCTTGGATGTCCTCATTGATTCAGCTCATTCACGTTTTCCTGTATTTTCAGCAGATCAAAGCGATAATGTCGTTGGGGTGCTATTAGCAAAAGACCTCTTACCGTTTTTAACTGATCGCAATGTGAAAGTTGATATTCGTGCCTTAATGCGCCAGCCAGTCTTTGTGCCTGAAAGTGCGCGTACAGACCAAGTCTTACGGATGTTAAAAAACACGCAAACACATATTGCCATTGTGATTGATGAGTATGGTTCAACGTCTGGTTTAGTGACGCTGGAAGACATCCTTGAAGAAATCGTTGGTGAAATTGAAGACGAGCACGATATTGCAGATGAAGAAGCCTTATATATCGTGCCAGACAATGATCCAACCACAGCAAACACATGGATCGTTCAAGCACTTACACCAATTGAACATTTCAACACCATTTTAAATGCTGATTTTTCTGATGATGAAGTTGAAACTATGGGCGGCTTACTGCTACAAGAAATTGGTCTAGTCAGTGATTTACAAGGTCAAACCATTGAACTTGATGCTTGGCAATTTACCATTATTGAAGCAGATGCGCGTACGATCCATCTGATTCGAGCTGTCCGTTCATGAGAACCTATTTTGAAAAACTGTTAAATCCTTCTCAACCACAAAAACAGCTTCCTTTTATCGTTCCACTGTTGATTGCACTCATATCGGGTGCAATCTTTAGTTTGGCACTTGCACCCTATTATTTTTGGTGGTTGGCGATTTTGTCACCAGCATTGCTATATGCGGTCTTGCGCCAACGCAGTCCTAAACAAGCCTTTGTTTTAGGATGGGCTTATGGATTCGGTTTATGGTTTGTCGGGGCATTTTGGCTCTACACCTCGATCCATGTCTATGGCGATACCAATGCGATTCTAAGTGTTCTAATGATCGTCGTCATGGCACTGTTGATGGGATTATTTACCGCTTTTCAAACATGGCTATATCGTCGTTTCTTCCCAGAAACACCACTGACCTTTGCTCCCCTTTGGGTCTTATTTGAATGGGCAAAAACTTGGATATTTACTGGTTTCCCATGGTTATTTGCAGGCTATGCTTTTACTGAACGACTATTAGATGGCTATGCACCATTATTTGGTGTTTATGCCGTCTCATTCGTGGTGATTGTCCTTGCCTGTGCCTTGGTCGAGATTTTAAATCGTCGCTGGTTTTGGGCTATTCCCGCTACCCTATTGGTTTTCGGTGCATGGGCTGTCGGGTATATTCAATTTGTACAGCCTAAAGCCGCAAAGCCGCTCAGCGTTTCCTTGATTCAGGGCAATATTCCACAAGATCTAAAATGGTTAACTGAATACCAGATCAAGACCCTCGAAATTTATGCAACGCTAACGCGTAAAGAATGGGGCCGCGACCTGATTGTTTGGCCTGAGTCTTCAATTCCATTATTTCAGACAGATATTCCAGAGTTTTTGGACGCAATGGCGGTTCAAGCCAAGAAAACAGATAGTGCATGGGTCACAGGGATTCCATATTGGGATATTCCTAAATCACAACAAGTTGGTGAGCCACAGTACTACAACAGCATTATGGCATCTGGCAGCGACTCTTCTGGCTTATATAAGAAACAACGCTTGGTTCCCTTTGGCGAATATATTCCGTTATCAGGCTTGCTAAAATGGGTACTACCCGCCATGCAAAATGATGTCAGTATGGCTGGTTTTTCTAGTGGTAGTTCTGAGCAAAAACCATTAACAGTGAAGGGACATGCGTTAGCCGCAGCGATTTGCTATGAAGTTGCCTATCCAAATCTGACTCGTCGTAATGCATTGAATAGTGACTTTCTCATTACCGTTTCTAATGATGCGTGGTTTACAGATACAGCAGGACCTTGGCAACATTTACAAATGGTACAAATGCGTGCCAAAGAAAATGGGCGTTGGTTTATTCGTGCCACCAATACAGGTGTCACCGCATTTATTGATCATCAAGGTCATATTGTAAAACAAGCACCAATGGATCAAGAGTTCGTGTTACGTGGCGAATTACCCGCAATGCAAGGGCAAACCTTATATAGCCGTTTAAGTGATTACCCGATCCTCATCTTCTCAGTTGTTTTACTGATGTTGGGTTGGTTCTATCGTCCGCGTAAGGTGGATGTTTCATTTAAATCACGGCGATGATAGATGATATGAAAAGAGCGTTTTTAAATAAAACGCTCTTTTTTATTTGAATCAGTGAAAATCAAAATGCCAGTGATAATTGCACACTTAAATATGCGACTAAACTGGACAAAAACAACATGGGAATATAGCGATAGGCTTTAAATAATAATTGCTCATAGTTAGTAATTAATGCTTTATTATCCCAAACACTGGTTTTCAAAGCACTTAGAAAACAAAGTACAAACCAAGCACTCAGCATACTCAGTGCAAAAAAGCCAATCATGATTTGGCTACTGCCTTCCGTTGTTTGCCACAAGTTTAATGCAGCTTCACTAATCGGTAATAAACTTAAAATGAGCAATACAGATTTAAGCATTGCCCAATGAAACTGATTCAGCTCATCCAACACAAAAAATGCTTTCATCTGCGACCTCCACATATATCATTTTTATGATTTGGATTGATTATGCAAAGCTTTTAACGAAAGAAAAAGGCTATTTTCATGCATAATTTCTTTTTCTTGTAACTATTAGATATGGGAATAGTTCTTATTATAACTATCAAATATCCAGTATTTTATTATATTTTTATATTTCATATATTTAGATTATATTTTAGAATCAAGAAACATTATCACTTCACTCTTGATTTATTTAAGGATTGAATGAAGTGATAACTTGAATTAAAAATTATGGCTGATAATAAATATCTGCATCATTGCCTTCGCCACCTTCTTTACCATCCGCACCAAACGAATATAAATCAAATGAACGCCCTTCACGACCTGGCATTACATATTGCAAATCATTTTCCCAACTGTCTTTCGGATAACCACCTTTGACATAACCGCCTGGCAACCAGTTTTTTGCAGATGCAGGTTGATTAACCAAAGCATCTAAACCACCATCTTGCATGGATGGATAACGACCATTATCTAATTTATATTGATCCAATGCCCCAGCCACACCTTTTAAAGTAATACTGGTGGTATCCACTTTGGCTTTTTCACCACGTCCCATTACATTGGGTACGATCAATGCCGCTAAAACACCTAAAATCACAATCACAACCATCACTTCAATCAGGGTAAATCCTGAGACCCGAGAAAACCGAGCAACGCTCGGTCGGGTCGCAAGAGGAGAAGCTGTGCTGCGAGTGCGAGGATCAGCGCAAGACGGAGAGCTGTGCTCGGAGTGGCATGATGCCGCAAGAGGAGCAGCTATGCTTGGGGCTTGAGTATTATCAACAGCAACTTCTTTATTTTGCATCTTCTGTTTATTCCTATTCATCTCTTTTACATCACTCATCAAATCATATTATTCATATTAATAATTGGCAACATAACCGCAATCACAATCACCAAGACAATGGCTGCCATAAAAACCAGCATCAAGGGTTCAAGCAATGCCAACATGGTCGATATAAATGTGGTGACCTCACGATCTTGCATCGTCGATGCGCGATCTAACATGCGATCCAGTTCACCTGATGCCTCACCACTTCGGATCATTTGTACCATCATTGGCGGAAAATAACCGCATCGCTCTAACTGCGTTGCCAAATTACCACCTTCTGTTACACGTTCCATTGCGACTTGAATCGCATCACGTACCACCCAGTTATTGCTGACTTCTGCACCGATGCGTAGCGCCTCTACCAAAGGTACACCTGATCGGGTCAGAATAGACAAGGTACTGGCAAATCGTGCTGCATTTATACCACGTGAAAGTTTACCAAATAGTGGCAATCTGAGCGTTAATCGGTCAAATGCGTAGTGCCCTGCGGTGGTTCGTAAAAAGCGTGTGAATAAAACAATGACAATAAAAGCCAAGAGCAATATCCCAATCCATGTTTGCTTGATAAATGCACTGGCTTTCATCAACAACACCGTAATCCAAGGTAATGCTTCTTTACTCTGTTCAAAAGTCTTCACAATTTCAGGAACCACATAGGTCATCAGTCCCATCACGATTGCGAATGACATCAGCATCAAGATAATCGGATAGATCATCGCGCCCTGAATTTTCTTTTGCATCGCAAAACGATTTTCAGTGTAATCAGAAAGCTGATCTAAAATGAGATCCAAATGTCCTGAGCGCTCGCCTGCTGCCACCGTGGCGATATAGAGTTCAGGGAATCGTCCTGATTGCTGCATGGCTTGTGCGAGCGAATGACCTTCTAGCACTTTTGAACGTACAGATGACAGTAAGTTTTGTACATGCGATTTTTCGCTTTGTTTACTGACCGCGCGTAACGCTTCTTCCAGCGGAATACCCGCAGCAACCAACACCGAAAGCTGACGTGTCATCAAAGCTAAATCATAAGCACTAAAGCCCTTTTTAAACCATGAACGTTGTTGCTGTTTATCTTTTTGTTCAACGGTTTCAACCGCAATCGGTGTCCATGCTTTATCTCGTAACTGTTGACGAATTTGACGTGCGGAATCTCCTTCAAGCACACCTTTGTGTTGCTTTCCAGAAGCATCAATAGCAGTAAATTGATAAGCTGGCATGGTTCTGTTCTAATTGTCCCAAAATAGTTGTTGTTCAGCGGCATCCTTGTCAGAGATGAGAAGCCAAAGCCCCGCAAGAAATCTGATGTAGATTGGCATAGTGCACAGCACTTTAGCACAGGGCTGATTGATATTTCATCCATGTCTTGCTTTATCAGCTAAAATGATTCAAACAAGGTATGAAATCGTACCATTTAACACATGAATAAAGCCTATATGCCTACCGAAAATTCTAACGCTATTCTTTACCGTATTCGAGTCGCCATACCTGTATTTGTGTATGACATGTTTGACTATACAGTCAGTGCTGAACAATATGCGCAGGCACAGGTAGGTGCACGCGTTGCCATTTCTTTTGGCCGACAAAACCTTGTTGGGATCATTACTGAAAAGGTTGATCCTAACGAGACATTTACTGGACAATTCAAGCTTAAAGCCATTACCGAACTGCTCGATCAACAGGCGATTGTAGATCAGCAAGTTTTAACTTTGGTGACATGGTCAGCGCAATATTATCAATTCCCGATTGGCGAAGTGATGCAAAGTGCTTTACCCACCTTATTAAGACAAGGACGTGCCCTAGATATTCTATTTCATCAGTGGAATATCACGCCGCATGACAATCCTGATGCTTTGTTAAAACGCTCTCAAAAACAATATGATGCTTACCAAGTCTTAAAACTTCATCCACAAGGTACCACTGAAAATATTTTAAATTTGAGTGGTGTGGAAACAGCAACGCTCAAAGCACTGGAAAAAAAGGGACTGATTGAGTGTCGTCTTGAACCGCATGACTTTACACCAACGCCAGTGCAGTTGGCACAAGTCCCCTTAACCCCAAATGAGGATCAAAAAAAAGCCATTCAAGAGATCCTCAAAGCACAACATCATTATCAAGCGTTTTTGCTCGATGGCTTAACAGGCAGTGGCAAAACCGAAGTTTATTTGCAAGTCATGTATGAGGTACTAAAACAAGGTAAACAAGTGCTGGTCCTTGTGCCTGAGATTGGTCTTACCCCACAAACAGTTGCTCGATTTAAATCACGTTTCCATTGCGATGTGGCTTTGATGCACTCTGGTTTAAATGACTCGAAACGCTTGCAAGCATGGCAACACGCACAAGCAGGCAAAGCATCCATCATCATCGGCACACGCTCTGCAATCTATACGCCACTCCCTCAGCTTGGCTTGATCATCCTAGATGAGGAACATGATCTCTCATACAAACAACAAGAAGGCTTCCGCTACCATGCCCGAGATGTGGCTTTGTATCGGGGGCATTTGCAAGGCTGCCCAGTAATTCTAGGTTCTGCAACACCAAGTATTGATAGTTATCATTTGGTGGAATCAGGAAAGCTGCATTTGCTTGAACTCAATCAACGTGCTGGGGTCGCTGTTTTACCGAAGATGCATGTGATTGATTTAAAAATTGCCAAGAAAAAACATGGCATAAGCCAAAACTTAATCGAACAGATCAAACTCACCTTAGAACGTAAGGAACAAGTGCTGATCTTTCTCAATCGTCGAGGTTATGCACCGATACTGATGTGTGAAAGTTGTGGTTGGCAAGCCAATTGCCCACATTGTGATGCTCACTTTACCCTGCATTCTCAACCATATCACTATTTACATTGCCATCACTGTGGCACCATTCATCGCCTACCTGATGAATGCCCTGCATGCCAAAAACAAACGCTCAAAACCATTGGTGCTGGCACAGCCAAACTTGAGGAACACTTACAAGAGCTTTTCCCTCATCATGAGGTGATTCGGGTTGATCGCGACAGTACCAGTCGTGTGGGGAGCTGGCAAAAAATTTATGATCGTATTCAGCAGAACAAACCCAATATTTTGTTGGGCACACAAATGCTGGCCAAAGGACATCATTTCCCCCATGTCACACTGGTGGCCATTTTAGATATTGATGCAGGTTTGCTGAGTGTTGATCTACGTGCGCCTGAACGTACCGCGCAACTGATCGTTCAAGTTGCAGGTCGTGCAGGTCGTGGTGAGCATAAAGGCAGTGTTTATTTACAAAGTCTGCGCCCAGATCACCCCATGCTGACCACCTTGATTGAGCATGACTATCGGACTGTGGCGAAGCAAATGTTAGCAGAGCGCAAGATCGCCATGCTGCCACCCTATCGTTATACCGTATTGGTGCGTGTTGAATCCAAAGATCGAGCATATAGCCAACAATTCTTAGCTGAAATCGCGCAACAATTAAGAGCAATGGCTGCTGATCTAGTCGATATCTGGGGACCGATCCCTGCACCAATGGAACGAAAAGCAGGACGTTTCCGTGCACACATGGTGATTTTGTCTGCTGATCGGGCAAAATTGCATTTTTATTTACGCCAATGGTGGCAACAAGTGGTACATTTACCTCGTCAACACCAACTCAGACTGTCGATTGATGTTGATCCGCAAGAGTTTAGTTAGCCAAAGTTTGACACTAAATAAAATTTCATCTGAAATCTGATACTCAGAAACGTCATCTGCAACCTGCGTAGTATTTGCAATATAGTGTTTCTGCGATAAAACTGGATAGTTGAAAAAAGTTAACAGGTTTTGCAGATGAGAATGCCTTTGCTTACTTTGGGCGAAACCAAAGTAAGGCGAGCCGCAGGCTAGTGATAATATTAGATGAGAATTTGGAAAGACTCCGCCATGCTCACCCATTATCATAACAAATTAGAAATCAGCTAAAATCAAACGTAGGTTGTTTAATGTCTTTATTACTCCCGATCATTTTTTTACTGGCTGCGACTTTAATTTTTGTTCCAATTGCAAAACGCTATGCCGCAAGCACTGTTTTGGGCTATCTCATCACAGGGCTTTTGCTTGGTTCGAGCGTGTTCGCACTGATTACCGATACACAACTGATTCGCCAATTGACCGACTTAGGCATGATCATGCTGATGTTTTTTGTCGGTTTTGCCTTTCGTCCTCGACACCTTTGGATGCACCGCAGAGATATTCTAAAAAATAGTGGTGTGCAACTTACCATTATCACCATCAGTTTAGTGAGTGTCTGCTTTCTGCTATTACAAGACCTTCTGAGCAGCGCAATTCTTGGTCTTGCCTTGGCATTGTCTTCAGTGACTTTAATCCAGCAATTGCTGCATCAGAAACAACAACTCAATAGCACATTCGGACAGTCAGCCTCGAACACCCTACAGTTTCAAGTGTTTATTGCCATTATTTTAATTGCACTTTTTCCCTTATTGGAAGATACCGCAACAACTCAACACGGTATTGCCTATTTTGCCGCCATCATTGCCACTGTTTCAGGCTTGTTCTTGGCCAGCCGTTATCTGGTTCGCCCTGCATTTCGCTTTTTGGCTCGTTGTAATAGTCTTGAACTGATTCCGATACTGAGTTTACTTGTGGTTTTGGCGGTTATTTTGATCATGGATATTCTCAACATCCATGTTTTGATTGGCGCTTTCCTTGCTGGATTATTACTCGCAGAAACTGAATTTAAGGCAGAAGTCGAACGCATTGTTCATCCCTTTAAAGATGCGGCGATCGGACTGTTTTTCCTTGCGATCGGTCTGAGTCTTTCGCTGACGCCCCTGTTGCAATCACCGTTATTGATCTTGGCTTCTATTCTTGTTTTAGTGATCATTAAAGCCAGCGTGGTCGCTGCAATCAGTTATTACCAGCACCGTCATGCCAAGTTAAGTACCCTCCTTGCCGTAACCTTGGCGCAAAGTGGGGAGCTGTCATTTATCCTACTGAAAGTTGCTGAAAGTGAAAATGTATTAACCCCAACAATACTCGAACCCACCTTGCTGATTGTTTTCGGTTCAATGCTACTTACACCAGTATTGTATTGGTTGGTCAACACTAAAATATTACCAAGGATGCTGAAAAAAGCGCCTGTTCCTACAGAGGATGTACCACAGCATTCGATTCTCGTTGTCGGTTTTGGTCGTTTTGGACAAGTGATTGCTCGAGCTTTACATGCACAAGGCAAGCAATTCAGTATCATTGACAGCAACCAACCCGATGCCGATTTTATGGTGCAATATGGGCATCGATTCTTTGATGCCGATGTGACCCAAGTTGAAAATCTACGGGCTGCGGGAATTGAGTACTGTAAATTACTAATCCTTGCCATAGATGATGTAGAAGACAGCATGAATCTGGCGCGTTATCTTCGTTTGAATTATCCAGATTTGACGATTTTAGTTCGTGCACGTGATCGACATCATGCTCATTTATTAAATGGTTTAGGCATTCAACATATCTGGCGCGAAACCTATGCATCTTCATTAAATATGGCGCAACAGGCTTTAATTGAAACCGGTCTAAGCAATGAAGACGCACAAACACAAATTGAGCAATTTAAACTGCAAGATCAACAACTCCTCGAGCAACAGCATTGGTCACATACAGAATATGATTCGATTGGTGCTTATCCAAATGCAATTGCGGAACTCGAATATTTGTTTGAAAATACAAAAATCATCACTCAAGATCGTGTGCAGGGTGAGCAAACTAAACAAAGTGATGCAAATTCGCCCAATGAAACATCTTGAGTTTTAGCAAATAGACACCATTATTGACTGCATAACCATTCACCTTTTTATAAAAGCCCTAAGCGCTTTTCAAGGCAAAGCGTTGCTTTGTTTCCCCCTTATGGGGTGCTGGAGAAAAATATGTCTGATTTACGCCAACGCTTTTACATCGAAGATAGTCCTATTCGCGGTGAAATAGTTCATTTGGAAGAAGCACTGCAAACCATTTTGGCGAAACGTGAGTATATGCCTGCAGTACAAAGCTTATTGGGTGAAATGTTAAGTGCAACCGCCTTACTTGCAAGCACATTGAAGATTCAAGGGCGGATTAGCTTACAGATTCAAGCAAATGGCACATTTAAATGGGCAATGGCTGAGTGTAACCATTTAGGTGAAGTCCGCGCTTTGGCTGATTATGAAGAAGATCCACGCTTCGCCGAAGGTACAGATAGTCGCACTGTGCTGGCATCACTCAGCAATCCCATTCTGTTTATTAATATTGAACCAGAACATGGTGAACGCTATCAAGGTATCGTACCGCTTGATCAACCGACCTTGGCGGGTTGTTTAATACAATACTATGACTTGTCTGCCCAGATTCCGACCCACATTGTGTTGGCGACCAATAGTCAACGTTCAGGTGGTTTATTGATTCAGCTACTTCCTCGTAATGATGAAGAAGAGCAGAAACTGGTGGATGAAGATTTATGGCCACGTTTGACCATGCTCACTGAAACATTAAAACCTGAAGAACTCACTGATCTTTCAGCCGATGAAATTTTGTATCGTTTGTATAATGAAGAAGAAGTGCGTCTGCCTGATGTTGAACAATTAAAGTTTGGTTGCACCTGCTCTAAGGAGCGGTGTGCCAATGCTTTGATTCAAATTGGTATAACTGCGGTACATGAATCCCTTGAAATTCAAAACCCAATTCAAATGGATTGCCAATGCTGTAATACGCGTTATGAGTTTACTGCTGAAGAAGCATTAGGCTTATTTGGTGAACATTTGAGTTAACCTCTTTTTAAGAGTCTTTATTAGTAAATATAAAGACTCTTTTTAATTATATTAACTAAACAAACTTATACTCCTAATCTTTCATTCAATTTTATAACCTACCAACACTTTTCACCATGATTCGCTAGTTCTTATTGTACAGCTCACTTCTTTCATCATTCTTTTGATCTTTACTAGATTTAACTCTAAATCTCCCCTTTGGTAAATCATAGAACATGAGCAACTCATTAATGAAGATTCTAGCTCGTCTTCTACTCACAACTCTATTTTTATCTATTTTATCGAAGAAAAGTCCAACCATTTCAAAAATCATCAGACATAAATACTTTAATATTAACGTTGCTATTACAATATAAAACGCAAGTAAAAAATCAAGTAAAGCAATTTTCTCTATCGAAGCACCTTTATAAAAATCAAACACATCATTAATATCTGAACCTGCCGCAATACACAAGCTCATCACAACAGCACATCCTCCCATAAACATTGCCAATGTACGATTTTTAGACTCTGGCTGAAAAAGGATATTCATCGCTTGTTTTGATCCAAATACAAAAACAGACTGATTTCTTTCTTTTAAATTGATTAATTTATCAATCTTTTCAGCAATTTCTACATAGTTAACAGGGCTAACATCCAAGAATTTCAACAACCAAATCTTTTTCAATTTACTTAGACTCTGTTCCTTAGTATCCAATATCTCTTGCATATCTTTTATTATTATTTTATCCCGCTGCTGCATGATGAGGAATAAATTAAAAAGCAATATAACCTCAAAAACAATACATATAATTAGCCTAATTGTTTGCCCTAAATCAGGAAAATATGGAAATGCTTCAAGCCGTGTATACCAATAAAATGAGTACAAGAATATGATAGCAAGTAAAACAAAAGTCCAGATTTTTGCATTCTTCCAATAAACAACGCTACTATATGATTCAAATGCATTATAATAAGCATTAATTATTTTAAACAGATTTCCCACAACCAAATACTCAACAATAAACTTAAATATAATTTATATTCATTGAGTAAATAAAGTAAACCACATCACCTGATCACAGTGACACAAGTTGTCGCTTTAAATACACCATTTTTAGAGAATACTTATTATTCTTATAGTTTTCCCTCATTATAATATCTATTGAGCTATTATTTTACTACTATTAAAGTATAAATCTATTTACTTATTTTCAACTCGTTGCTTTAAACTTTCATTCATTATATGAAAATTTTGCTCTGTTTTCTTCAACTCCTTGTCGACAAACATCACAAGCAACCCACTAAAAACCTCACTATGCTTCAATAGGGTCTTATTTTCTGCCACTTCAACCAATTCAAAACGATGAACACCATCAAAAAGGCCGTTGACCAGCAATTTCCCTTTCCATGCAAATATTGAGAATTGCTTATTTTCAACCACTTTCGGTTCAAATTTCATGATGCTCTCATCTGGACTCTGCAATACCACCTTAAGCGCATGACCAATCTCATTATTGCCTTCAATGTTGATGATAAAAGGATTCCACTCTGGATAGGCTGCAAAATCCATTAAGGTATTCCAGACTTCTTCCGAAGAACCGTTGATGATAATTTCTGTATTGATCTCTTTATGCATCTGCTTTTTTCCATCGCCTATCAAAAAGTAACCCACAACCATAATAAGCAAAATAATTAAGATGCCACTGAGGATACGTACTAACATGTGCAGGATTCCTTAACACACTCAAATAAATCGGATTTAAATCATTCGGAGATACTTTTAGGATAGTGCTACAACTCAAAACTTAAAAAAAAATACAACACATAGTCAAAATACCAATAAACGCTACCATAAATTTATTTCATTTCTATTTCTAATATCTAGCAAGCTGTTCCTGTCACCAAAAACAAGTTTTATACAATCCAGCCCATTGAAATCTTATTGATTCGTTTCATAATGAAAGAAATCGTATAACTATATTCATCAGATTATGGCAAAAAACTATTACGAAGAACTGGGTGTTGCGCGCAGTGCCTCAGCAGATGAAATCAAGAAAGCCTATCGTAAACTGGCAAAAAAGTATCATCCTGATATCAGTAAAGAAGCTGATGCTGAAGCCAAAATGCAAACGATCAATGTGGCCTATGACACCTTGAGTAATACCGAGAAAAAAGCTGAATATGATCAAATGTTGGATCATCCACAAGGCTTTGGCGGTTTTGGTCAAGGTAACGCACAAGGCAGTGGATTTGATGGCTCACAATTTTATCGCCAAAGTTCTGGAGACAATGCTGACTTTAGCGGTTTTGAAGATATATTTGGACGCTTTGGGGCTGGCTTCGGTGGTGGTCAACAACGTTCGCAACGCCAACAACGTAGCTATCGCGGTGAAGACCAACATGCCAGTATTCAAGTCGATTTATCTGTCGCCTATCACGGTTCAACACAACAGATTAGTTTGCAAATACCAACGTACAATGTATATGGCGAAGCTGAACTACAGCGCAAGACTTTAGAGGTTAAAATTCCCAAAGGAATGAAAGAAGGTCAACAAATCCGTTTAAATGGTCAAGGACAAAGTGGTATTAACGGCGGTGAAAATGGAGATCTTTATATTGAAATTCAATACAACGATACTGATCGAATCCGTGTGGAAGGTGCAGATGTCTACCAGACCATTGATGTTAGTCCTTGGGAAGCGGGTTTAGGACAGAATATTGGGGTGAGTACACCTGCGGGACAACTCAATGTCAACTTACCTAAAAATGCAAAGAATGGACAACAATTACGTTTAAAAGATAAAGGCATTCCAAACAAAATCGCAGGACATCTTTATCTGATCATTAACATCGTTTTACCACCAGCACACAGTGAACAAGAGCAACAAGCCTATCAGCAATTTGCTGATGCTTTTGCCTCTTTCCAACCTCGTGCGTGATAAGGAGTAAGATCATGACAACGATTCAATACAAAGAAATCCAATATGATGGTCACTGCCAAATTGAAATCATTGATGAACAACTGGCATTAGATCTTGAACGCTTTGCCGAAACTTGTGGTCAAAGTACAGAGTGGGTACTCAAACTAATTGACTATGATATTTTGCAAGTCCAAGTAGATCCGCAAAGCTATCAGTTCATTGGTGAAGATGTTGCACGTGCACGTCGTGCTTATCGCTTACAACGCGACTTTGATGCAAGCTTATCTGCTGTGGCTGTGATGTTGGATTTAATCGATGAAGTTCAGCAACTACGCAAACAGTTAAAACATTTTCATTAAGCCATCATTGGAATGACCAAGTCCAAACTATTTTAGCTTGGTCATTTTCTCGACTTCTTTCAGCGTTTGCTTAATCGGTTCATAATCGAGGAACCATAATATATTTACATTACGTTGCTTGTGTTGCTGTGCCAGTAAATCAATCACACTGCGCTCTCCCCGCCCAACCAAATGCTGTTGATAAAAGTAGTACAGTAATAAAATTGTACTCATCAACATCACGCCCAGCATAATCCAGAATCCAATAGGTGATTTGAGTCCTGGAATAAACTCAAAATTCATACCATACACCCCTGTTAGTAAAGTGAGGGGAGCAAAGATAGCCGTAATAATTGCTAAGATTCGCATATTTTCATTGGTCTGATTGGCTATCGCAGAAAAATGTAAATCAATAGCAGATTGAATCGCATTTCTTAAACGTAATGTATGCTTTTGTACGCGCTCAATATGGCTCATTAAATCATTCAAACGTACGAGTAATATGTCCTGTGTCTTATGTTTTTGTTCAGCCACAATATGATGATAATTGTCCACCAATTCATCTCTAAACTCCTGCAAGGTCTCAATTTGCTCCTCACATAAATTTTCGATTTGTTGAAACGCCATGTCCTCATGGAACAGTTGATGCCATTGTTTAAAACGACGATTTCCTTGTAATAATTGTTGCTGCCAATATTCCACACGACGAGTCAATGGTGAACGTAAATTGAGATAACCATCAATCATACTATTCAGTAATCTTAAGGATAAATCGGCAGGTGTACTTGGTAATTTACGTGGTTTATTTTGCTCAGCAATGGCCCGTCCCATAATCAGTTGGATACGCTGGATATAACTCTCTACCGTCATATTGCCCTGTTCTCTTACACTGACCAGAATATTTGGCGTCAGAATAAAGCTCATCGGAGTCGTAGTTAAACCAAATACATTCTCATGTGAATCTGAAATTCCCCCACTCGCATCAATTTGATCATCAGGGCTAATCAATTTACGGAAAATCAATAAATCATATTCTTCAACAGTATCAAAAGCACATGGATGCTCAATATTCAGTAAGTCCTGCATGTGAAATTCATTTAACACAAGTCCTGTAAGCTTATAAATATCGTTTTGCCACGACTCGGTATGATGGACAAGCTCTTGTCTTAAACTGTCTACCCATAGAAATTCCAGCGTATGGTCAATTTGTTCTTCTGCACTAATAAAAATTGTATTTTCACTATGATGACGATAAAAATAATAAAGTTGCATAACTCTGATATTCATTTAGACCCTAAAATATCTTGCCACAAAAAAGTCCGCATTTAGCGGACTTTTTTGCATTGCTCAGCGTGATTACGCTTGTTCAATATCTTTCATGGTCAATTTGATACGACCGCGATTGTCTACATCAGCAACCTGAACTTTAAGCTCTTGGCCTTCTGTTAGAACGTCAGACACATTCGCAATACGCTCATTTGAGATCTGTGAAATGTGAAGTAAACCATCTGTACCTGGCATGATGTTTACAAACGCACCGAATTCAACGATACGAATCACTTTACCATCATAGATTTTACCTGGTTCAACTTCAGCAGTAAGCGCTTGGATTTTTGCAATCGCAGCTTTCGCAGCCGCTTTGGTTTCACCAAATACGCGAACCGTACCATTATCTTCGATATCAATCGCAGCTTTGGTTTCTTCAGTAATCGCACGAATCGTTGCGCCACCTTTACCAATCACATCACGAATTTTGTCTGGATTGATATTGATCACTTCAAACGTTGGTGCATGTGCATTGATTTCAGCACGCGCACGTGAAATGACTTTATTCATTTCATTGAGGATGTGCATACGACCAGCAAATGCTTGGTTGAGTGCAGCTTCCATGATTTCTTCAGTGATCCCTTCGATCTTGATGTCCATTTGAAGTGCAGTAATACCATTGGCAGAACCAGCAACTTTAAAGTCCATATCACCTAAGTGATCTTCATCACCCAAGATGTCAGAAAGAACTGCAAAACGCTCGCCTTCTTTCACGAGACCCATTGCAATACCTGCAACTGGAGCTTTCAATGGAACACCCGCATCCATAAGTGATAATGAAGCACCACATACAGAAGCCATTGAAGATGAACCATTTGATTCAGTGATGTCAGATACGATACGAATCACGTACGGGAAGCGATCTGCTGCTGGAAGAACAGCCTGAACACCACGACGTGCCAAACGACCATGACCGATTTCACGACGCTTAGGACCTGATTCACGGCCTGTTTCACCAACTGAGTATGCTGGGAAGTTATAATGCAACATGAAGTTGTCAGTTTTAGTACCTGCAAGCGTATCCACCATCAACGCATCACGTGTATTACCCAAAGTCGTTGTTACCAACGCCTGAGTTTCACCACGTGTAAATAACGCAGAACCGTGCGCACGACCTAATACACCGACTTGAACATCGATAGCACGAACTGTTTGGGTATCTCGACCATCAATACGTGGTTTACCTGACAGGATGTTGTCACGTACGGTACGGTATTTAAGGTCTTCAAATAATTCGTTTACTTCGTCAGCAATACCTGTTTCGTCATTTTCAGGAACGAACTGTGCAACCGCTTCTGCATAAAGTGCATCAAGTGCCGCATAACGGTCTTGTTTCACCGCAATGGTATAGGCATCAGAGATTTTAGCTTCAAACGCTGCTTTTAATTGCTCAAGCAGTGCTTCATTTTTGCTTGGCGCAACCCAAGTCGATTCAACTGCGCCCGCAGCAGCAGCAAACTCTTTAATCGCTTGAATCGCGATTTGCATTTCGTCATGACCAAAAAGTACAGCACCCAGCATTTGGTCTTCTGAAAGTTCTTTCGCTTCAGATTCAACCATCAATACTGCTGATTCTGTACCAGCAACCACAAGGTCAAGATCGCTTTCTTTTAATTGTTCATGGTTCGGGTTAAGAACGTATTCACCGTTGATTAAACCCACACGTGCGCCAGCGATTGGACCGCGGAATGGAACACCTGCAATTGACATTGCAGCTGAAGCACCTAGCATTGCAGCGATGTCAGCATCCATGGTCTTGTCAGAAGAAATAACCGTTGCTGTGACTTGGATTTCGTTATAGAAACCTTCTGGGAACAATGGACGGATTGGACGGTCAATGAGGCGTGAAATTAAAGTTTCAGCTTCAGATTGACGACCTTCACGCTTGCCATAACCACCTGGGATACGACCCGCAGCATATTGTTTTTCTTGGTAGTTCACTGTAAGTGGGAAGAAGTCTTGCCCTGCTTTTGCTTTAGGTTGAGCAACCACTGCCACAAGTACAGTAACACCACCCATCGTTACAACAACAGTATTCGCTTGACGTGCAACACGACCCGTTTCTAAAACAACTTGATGTTGACCAAATTGGAATTCTTTACGAATGATATTAAACATTGACATGTATTGTAATTTCCTAGTTTTAATTCTAGTGAGACCCCTAAGGTTTGGCATTCAGACTACAACTACTGTGTAGATAAATGACAAAGCTTAGAAGCCATCGCACTAGACCAAAGATTTTTAAAAAAGTTAAACACAAAGAAGGAGCGAACATGCGCCCCTTCTATAAAATCACCTAAGATAAATTAGGTGAAACTTTCTTCTCAGCGATAAAGCATTGTGACATGCGAAATACCGAAAACAAAGCCAAATCGAATTAACGACGTAAACCTAATTCGCCGATCAAAGCAACATAACGACCGTGATCTTTACCATTTAAATAGTCAAGAAGTTTACGACGTTGGTTAACCATACGAATCAAACCACGACGACTATGATGGTCGTGTTTGTGTTCTTTAAAGTGGCTCTGTAAATCATTGATTTGAGCAGACAATAAAGCAACTTGTACTTCAGGTGAACCAGTGTCGTTTTCAGCACGAGCAAATTTAGCAATGATCTCTGCGCGATCTGCGTTAGTTAAAGCCATTCGATTTCTCCGAGATGCTTAAAAAATAAATGATATTGATCAGTTCGACGAACTGACTGCCGTGCATCACTACAGCAAGTTGGCTATTTTAAGTGATCTCTGGCTATATTGCAAAAATGTTTTAATGACACGGGCATTTCGGCAGCTGACAACCCGAATTAAAAGATGCACACTAGCTGAGTTCTGTTTTCAATTTATGACAGAAATGAAAGAAAAATGAAAAAATGCGAGGGAATCGTGAAAATTTTATCAACCAATACCTGTTATGTACCCCATGATTTAAATCAAGTCATTCGTTCTAAAGATGAAGTTGCTGCTGAACTCGGGGGAATGAACGAGGCTCAGATTGGAAAAATTTGGAACAGTGTCGAACACTTGTATAAAACAGGTAACTATCCACTGATTACCTTATGCCTGCGTCGAAAAGGACAGATTCTGATTAATCGGAGTATTGGCCATGCTCAAGGCAATTCGCCTGAGGGTTTAGCCACCGATGCCAAGGTAGGGACACCGGATACACCTGTTTGCTTATTCTCAGCATCTAAAATGGTCACAGCCATGCTGATCCATATGCTAGATGAGCGTGGTGAGCTTAATTTGCTTGACCCGATTAGCTACTATATTCCTGAATATGGCGTGAATGGGAAACGTCGTGCCACCATCTTTCATTTACTCTCTCACCGCGGTGGTATTCCCCGCATTGACAGTGAAGTCACGCCAGAACTGCTTTTTAATCAAGAAGAAATTTTAAAGCTTCTATGTGCTGCTAAACCAGTATCACCATCAGGAACACACCTTGCTTATCATGCTGTAACCGCAGGCTACATTTTGGGTGAAATTGTACAGCGTGTCACAGGTCAAAGTGTTCGTGAGTTTTTGGCAGAAAATATAGAAAAACCGATGGGCATGGACTATTTCAACTATGGTCTAAAACCTGAATATCGTGCCGATGCTGCGCTCAACTACGCAACTGGCATTCATCCAAGCTTAGGCACTGATCGCTACCTAGAACATGTGTTGGGTGCTGGACTTCAAATGGCAGTGGATATTACCAACGATACGCGCTTTATGGATACCATCTGCCCCGCAGGAAATATTTATACCAGTGCCGAACAAGCAGGACGTTTCTTTGAAATGTTACTCAGTGGTGGAGAATATCAAGGCAAACAAATTATGAGTGCCAAAACCGTTTTCCGCTCAACCTTACCAACGTCAGGAATAAGTATTGACCGTAGTTTACTCGCACCAATGCGTTATGCTTTAGGTCCTATGCTCGGCAGCAATCCGATTGGTTTATTTGGACCAATGACAGGACAAGCCTTTGGACATATCGGTTTCTCTAACATTTTATGTTGGGCTGATCCTGAACGTGATATCAGTGTTTCACTGTTAACCACAGGTAAATCGGTGGTCGGCACCCATTTACCAGCGCTGGCAAAAACGCTCTATCAAATCTCAAGCAACTGTCCAAAAATCCCAAAAGATCAACGTCGCTCATTGTTTGCAACAGATCGTACGGAAAATGATTTGGTGTAGTGGTTTTTACTTCATCAGTCAAAGCGTTACGATACCTAAACCGCTTTGACTGATTAAAATTGACTTAGCTTGCTACATCCAAAACTGGCTGTTGTTCTGATTTAGCTTGTTGATAGGCGTTGGATAATTGCTCTTGCTGTTCCTCTGCACTCAACATACATTGCGCATTATTTTCAGCAACTTTCAAATCAATTTGCTGCCCTTGCCCGCTTCGTCGTGGTTCAAAAATCGTTCTTTGATAGAAATAACTAAAAGGTTCCGCATTTGATAGGAAACCATATTTTGAATCATGGACATATCGTTGATAAAAGTCGGTCACAGGGGCATTGGCTGTTTGCTCCCAACTGTTCAACTCCCAATCATCAATACTGATCGTGAACTCATAAAATTTCGATACAGGGGATAAAACTCGAAAGATATTTCTCCGACCATTTCGATGAGACGCGGTAAAATTCCGAGTAGCTTGTAATCGTTTAACTTCGTCTGCCATGCTCGCAGGTCCAAACGCAGTCAAACTATAGTCAACGACTTTCCGCCCCAAACCTGTACGTGCTTGTTCAACTGCAATAGGCTCTTGATTACGATGTATCGTGCCATAAGCACTATAATAGGTTTTCATGGCAGCAATCATTTTGGCTCGAATCTGATCAAAATGGGTCATGTCCTGACGATTATTTCTTGCCTGCACCACTTGTATCGCCGCTGCTTCTTTACCTTGCATTTCAGCGACTACAGATTGATACAATGTTTCGACTTGAGGTTGAACCTCAAATTGCTCTTCAAATACCTTAATATGTTCCGTCTTTAACTGCTCATAACTATACATTCGTACGCCCGCTTGTATCGCCTCTTTGAGCATATCGCGTAAAGGAACACGAGCAAAATGGTCCGTAATTTGGGTTTTCTCATCCAGTGGCATATAACCACCACCGACATCCGAGTGCATTCCTGGATAGACCACTTCTTTCCAGTTTTGATTTGGCAGTGTGCCCTCTTTACAGATGAGATCGACAGGAAAAGCAAACCGCTGTTCATTGCCCGCCACATGGTGTACACACACTTTGACTCGCTCATCCACCACCATATCACGCCCTTTAAAGGTCATGTTATTGAGTAAATTGGTTGAAGGTAAACCAAAAGAGGCAACCGTATCAAAAAGCCCCAAGAACTGAAACTCTATTGGAGACTGAGCTTCTCCATAAGTCAGCCCATCACAAGTCGACTTACAGTTCCAAATCATGTGATTGGTAAAGGCACGTGCTAAAGCTGCACCACGTGAGAAACCAAATACGGAGATATTGATTTTTTTAATCAGGCGATGTTCTGCTAAGCATTGTTGTAATTCAGCCACACTCTCAGACTTTCCTGCCGCAGCATATTTGGCTAAATCTTGTTCCACTTGCTGAAATTTGCGTTCCAATGCTTTTTTTAGATGATCATTAAATTGTTCTTCGCCGTAGTCTAGACGTCTTGCACCGCCAAGACCTGCACCAGCACCTAATCCCAGAGAATCTTGCATCCATGAAATGGTTCTCTGAAAGATTCCTAACTCTGCATTAAACTTGGTACCAACTCCTGAAACATAAATGGCATGATCAGGAGCACTTTCATGATCTAAAGTATACTGATCAGCATTTTGCCAAAGTCGAGCAGGATTTGACCATTTTTGATCTTTTTTATCTGCCTCTTTATTATTCCCTGTACCATCAAAAAAGACGGAAATATTCACCACATCGCTACATTCCTGTTTAACTGATGGTTTTTCATTAGAAACATCACCATTTACAACAGCTACACGTTTTAATTGTTCAATCAACATCTAATTTAACCTCGTATTACTACTTATTATTTCTTAATTGCTCTCTCCATTTCATTCCCTTTTCTGTTGGATCGGGTAAACTATCAGATGTTGTAACTTCAACAGTATCATCTGGATAAATATGTAGAGCCAAATATTTTTTTCCTTTTAACTGTTCTTTGCTAATCACCAATTGATTCTTGGCTTCATGCATTTTATAACTATTCGATTCTCCCCAAACTACCTTTTGTAAACCGACTTTAATTGGACTAACCATCGTTGATTTTCCAAACCCTCCCCCAATAGTATATCCATTTAACTCAATCATATATGGGTTGTAACTTGGATCATAATTAAAAGAGGTTGTTCCCATAGAATAGGTTGCATTTGGACCAACTCCAACACAACCAGCTAAACCAACTGGTACTGCAACCAACAAGGCTGCTAGTTTCTTAAAATTCATTTATTTACCCTCTTTCTAAAATCTATATTTAAGCGATATAAACGCATTGAATTTATATGGATTAAATATAATGAATGGTTACCTTAGCAGTATTCGTTCACTGTAGCTGTTTAGTTATTATTTTCCCCTCTTTTACTTCCTGACTACGTTGCTTTTCCAGCCAAACTAATCCTTTTTCTGTTGGGTCAGGTAAATCGTCAGAAGTGGTGACTTCAACCGTATCATCTGGGTACATATGCAAAGCTAAATACTTTTTCCCTTTTAATTGTTCTTTATTAATTACCAATTGATTTTTCGCGGTATGTAATTCGCCAGTGTTAGTATCTTTCCATGTCACGGCTTGAACACCTACTTTAATAGGTGCAACATTTGTAGATTTACCAAATCCCCCACCAATTTCAGCACCATTTAATTTTACCATATAAGAACTATATGAAAGCGGATAATGGAAGGAAGTCGTTCCCATATAATAAGTTGCATTTGGTCCTATTCCTAAACAACCAGCCAAACTCACTGGTACTGCAATTAATAACACTGCTAGCTTCTTAAAATTCATCTATTTACCCTCTTTCTGAATTTTATATTTAAGCGATATAAACACTTTGGATTTATATGGATTAAATATAATGAATGGTTATTTTAGTATTATCTTTCCACTTTAACTGTTCAATTAATATTATTTCTTCTTAATTGCTCTCGCCACTTCACCCCTTTTTCTGTTGGGTCTGGCAAATTATCAGATGTAGTAATTTCAACCGTATCATCTGGATACATATGCAAAGCTAAATATTTCTTCCCTTTTAATTGCTCTTTACGAATCACAAGTTGATTTTTTGCTGTATGCAGCTTACCTGTCTTACTATCTTTCCATGTCACAATTTGTGAACCCACCTTAATTGGGGCGACGGTTGTTGAATTTCCAAATCCACCACCAATTCCAGCATCATTTAATTCAACCATATAACTATTATACGTAGGATCATAATGAAATGAGGTTGCGCCCATATAATAGGTCGCATTAGATCCTATCCCAACACAACCAGCCAAACTCACTGGTACTGCAATCAACAACACTGCTAGCTTCTTAAAATTCATTTATTTCCCCTCTTTCTGATATTTATATTTAAGCGATATAAACGCTTTGAATCTATATGGATTAAATATAATGAATGTTTACCTTAGCTGTAATCCGTTCATCTTTCTGTTTCTTTATTATTTACCTCCTCTTTTTACTCCTTGACTACGTTGTTTTTCCATCCAAGCTAATCCTTTTTCTGTGGGATCAGGTAAATTATTTGATGTTGTAATTTCTACCGAATCATCTGGGTATAAATGCGCTGCAAGATACTTTTTCCCTTTTAGCTGACCTTTAGTAATGACTACAACATTTTTAGCAGTATGTAATTCTCCTGTATGACTATCTTTCCAAGTTATAATTTGTTGACCAACTTTAATTGGTGCAACATTTGTCCCCCCTCCAAAACCACCACCGATCTCCTTACCATTTAATTCAACCATATAAGCATTATAAGAAAGATCATAATGGAAGGAAGTCGCTCCCATATAATAGGTCGCATTAGGTCCTATCCCAACACAACCAGCCAAACTCACTGGTACTGTAATCAATAACGCTATAAGTTTCTTAAAATTCATCTATTTACCCTCTTTCTGATATTTATATTTAAGCGATATAAACGCTTTGAATTTATATGGATTAAATATAATGAATGGTTACGTTAGCAGTATTCGTTCACTGTAGCTGTTTAGTTATTATTTCCCTCTTTTTACTCCTTGACTACGTTGTTTTTCCATCCAAGCTAATCCCTTTTCTGTGGGGTTAGGTAAATCATTTGATGTTGTTACGTCAACTGTATCATCTGGATAGATATGTAAAGCCAAATATTTTTTTCCTTTTAATTTTTCTTTAGCAATAATTAACTGGTTCTTCGCTTCATGCATTTTATAACTATTCGATTCCCCCCAAACCACTTCCTGTGATCCAACTTTAATTGGAGAGGTTATTACAGATTTACCGTCCCCACCCCCTATTCGCTGTCCATTTAACTCAATTTTATACGCATGATATGAATCGTCATAATGAAAGGAGGTTGCACCCATATAATAAGTTGCGTTTGAACCTAGTCCAACGCAACCAGCTAAGCTCATAGGTATTACTACTAAAAAAGCAAATACTTTATATAACTTCATTAGACTGTCCATCATCCGACTTTAGCCACCAAGTGATTCATCAGCTCATCCATAGTTCGCTTCTTATCTTTCAAATCACTCAATAAATGCTGTAAGGTCTGATCCAGCTCAAATTGCGTTCCATACATGAGCCTTAGACAAATAAAATTCAAAATATCTCGTGTCCCAGCCAAATGATATTCTTCTGCATAGGGAATAGAATGAACAACAAATTGATATAAATCATAGTCATCCATTTTATCCACAAGAAAAGCATGATTAAGTTTTAGATAATAAATAAGATGATCAGGAAAAGTTGCTTGCACCATCTTTTCCTCTTGCTCAACTGTAAAGTACAAAGGACTAGTTGATTTAGGTAATATTTCTATGTTTTGATTTAAACCAAATATCGCTTGTATCTGTGTTAAACGATCCCAATACCACCAACTTTGAATCGGCTGTAATAATTTTTCAATTTGTTGAGGGTTCAATACAGGCTCTTTAACATAAAGCGTTTCGTCCTCTTGATGCCCAACAAGCGTTGCAAGAATCATTGGGTCCCAAAAAGCCAAGATCATTTCTAGCCCACCCTCAAACTGAACCTCAAGAAACTGCCGTAAATGCTCAAAAAGCAAGTCGAAAGATAATGGACTCACGATCACGGTCATCTGCGTTGTGCCTGCAACACGACGCGTCATCCACGCCCATTCTTTTGAGGAAAAATCTTTAGGAAGCTGTAACAGATGCGGTGAAACTGCTCTGGCTTTTTCACCACTTGCTTCTTTTAATAAACAACGTTGGCGTAAATGTTCCAACACCTTTAAAAAGCGTTGATCCTGAGCGGCATCAGCAAGTGCATATACATTTAAATCAAGCTCATCTAGCGAATAGTCTTTAAAGGTATTAAAGAAAACATCTATTTTATTTTGCATTAGACACCTTCACCTTTATTGATAAACGCACCACGTTGCGTTGCTCGTCTTGCTAGACACTCCCAACAAATATTATTTGGGAAAATTGGTAATTGGGGTGTTTCGGCTGCACCTGTTGTAAAAACATGCTGCCCTGCTTTTGCTTTGAAATATCGAGGGGTAATAATAGTTACCCCATCAGCATTTATTTTTAGTGCACTTTCTTTTGCTTTTAAAACAATCTCCGTTGGACTTTGTATTTCCACTCGTCCTTCTGAAGAGGTAATCTTTATATCAAATCGTGCAGCAGCTTCTAATGCATTATCTTGTACTTGTACATCAAGTTTTCCTTTTGCTGCATAGATTTTAAAATCTTCCTGCCCAGCAAATACACTGACCTTTTTCTTAGCATTTAAAATTAGATTTTCGTCAGTACTCACATTCACCGATTGCCCACCAGCAACCGTGATACTGTCTTTCGCATGCAGGTGAATATCTTTTCCTGAAACCGTTGCAATACTTTCAGGTGATGCCATCAGTATCAATGCTTCTTTCGTCGCTTTTAAGTCTGCCCACTGAGATTCTATTTTCTGAATATAAGTATCAATATGTTGCAACATATCCGCTGCTTCTGCCTGCTGTTTGGCGGCATATTCAGATAAGGCTTTCATACCTTCAAAACTTTCTGAAAACTGGTCGAGTGCCTCTTTGACTTCTAGCTGAGTTTGTTCAGCCTGATTTTGTACGAAAGTTGAAATGTATAATCCCTTACTGCGAATCGCGCCAGAGGAATCAGTTCTAAGTTCAAATCCCTCTCCACGGTCTTCGCTTTCTGCCTCTGTTTTTGGGTGACTGAGTTTGCCGAGATTGAGTTGACTGGCAGCATGACTGCTTTGTAGTTGTGCGCTGATCTGTCCTGTGGTGTCATCAAAGCGTAGTTGGTTAAAACCTTCTCCATCCACTTCTTTAGATCGAATACCACTCAGTTTTTTAGTATCGGGAAGTCTACCTTTAACATCAAATTTGGTTGGACTACGTTGCGCTTCATGCAGTCGTCCTGTGACAAAGGGGCGGTCAATGTTGCCGTCAAAGAAGTCAATCACCACGATTTCGCCAATGCGCGGTAAAAAGCGTGCACCATAACCTTCACCTGCCCAAGGCGTCAATACATCCACCCATGCTGAGTCAGTGTCATTGTCATTACTGCCTGCACCCCCATCATGTTGGTGGTCATCATTTCTGGTAAAGAGGAATCGAACTTTAATTCTGCCCCACTCATCGACATGAATTTCTTCGCCTGTGGGACCTACTACTTTGGCACGTTGTGGATGGGCTGCTGGACGGTGTTGCAATGGATGGTATTCGGGTACTGTTTGAATATTGCGTCGTTGTAGCGTCAGTTGGTTGGCTTGGCGTTCCACTGTATTCGTTTGAATGCTGTTATTTTGCCAGTGACTTTGTTCAAGTAATTGACTGATTTGCTGGTTTAAATCTTTAGGTAAATTATTCTGATTAAACCAATCTTTCCTTATAATGAGGAATTCTTGGTCTATCCCGCTGTGTTGATCAATTTCAGGATGCTCAGTCAATTTAAACCAATAGCCAACTTGAGTATCTCGTACCGTGCTATGTGCAATAAAATGTTTAGCTTGGCTGTTATGGTAATTCAGAATATTTTTATTGATGACTTCAATTTGCTTGTTGCCTGAGGCGGTTGCACCATCTTCTCCATTTAGGTCTTGCATCCAAGCTGGAGTAAAGTGCCATGCATCTTCGAGTCCAAGAGAAGCCACATCATGCTGTTGGCTATGTTGATGGTTAGTTTGAACGCTGCCAGCACCATCATCTTGTTCTAAGGCATCCGCTTGCCAACGCTGAATATGGACTGCTGTCGGTTGTAGACTACGCTCAGCAATCAGGCTAGTCATGCTGTCATATTGCTCTGTGGCACTGCTTCGGTGATAGCGAATATTTCTTCGATCTAGGGCTTGGTATTGGTTGTTGTCGTCAATCAGACGCAGTTTCTGCGCTTGAATTGAACTGTTGCTATTTGGAACTGTGAGTTGGGCTTCATCAATCAGCCAGTTAATTCCTTCGCTTCTGAACAAACGGGTGATAAAGTCATAATCTGTCTCAGATGACTGCATAAAGAATGGACGAACATCGTAATCTTGCGTCAAACCACTTAAATCAAGCGTGAGACTAGATGCAAATAAGGGACTGCGTTGTTGCCATTCTTTGAATAGAATCTGCACCACGTCCAGTACATTTTTATTCATAAAAACTCGACTGTTACGGCGTTTATGCCATAGTGCAGTGGCATCTTGGAGTTTGAGCTTGTAAAGTGTCAAACTTCCATCAGACTGCCCTTGAACTGCCTCAGTAATCATCCCTGTCGTTCTCAACAATCTACCCGTATCGGTGACTTGATCAACTGCGACCTGACAACCGATAAACTGTTTTAATGGGATATGAGCATTTGTTGATAGACAGATCAGCTCTGCCATCAAACCGTGATTGAGTTGATGCTGCCCTTGTATTTTTTGTAGGAACACTTCAGTGTTTAAGGTAGGGTTGGAAAATTGGATATGGATCGCACGTTTTTGTGCAGTTAAGCCTAAACTTTCGAGCACTTTAAAAATACTATTGAGCATTGTTGTTATTTGGTCAAGTTAAAATCAATTACAGTCTACCTAGAACTGACAGTACTGTCTATTTTTCAAACAAAAAAGCCCAAGTTTTAGCTTGGGCCTTTGCGCTTAATTTTGCTTGTTCTCATTTTAATTTATTTTTATTGTTTATCTTTTTTATGTACCTACATTCAACCCTCTGAATGAAATTCACACATCATTTTTCTTAGATAACTGAAAAGCATTTTCTTCTCTTTATACTGACTATTCTGTCACAACCAATTGTGGAGAAAAATAGCATTTCTCTTATCTCCTTGTAAGCTAAAACGTACGATTCTGTATAACAATTAACTTAATAATGAAGAAAAACTGTCTAACAATTAAACAACGCACAAAGCGACCCATTTAAGCCTCAAAAATGTCAATTCCATTACAGTGAGACATAAAAATGAAGCAAAAGATGAAAGTTCACACGTTGACGTCAACATCTATGAAGATAGGTATTTTTAGGCTTTTATCAGGAATTTATTTATAAAAATAAAAAAGCCCTGTAGTCTCTCCCAAAACTACAAGGCTTAGCGGCTGTAAGTTTCCTCTTTTATCACTTACTTCACTGTAAGTTCGCTGTCATCACGACATTATTATTATATTTTTGCGATTTACCTAGTTTTCCCTACTAGGCTCTTTGTGTGTCCATAATCTCAAAAACACATGGATTGCTCTAGCGACAATCTCTTGAATCCTTGTAAGCATTTTCTTACAAAACAGTGAACTTTGAAGTATAAGTTCACAATCTATCCAAATTGATCTTTTGTACTAAACCACTACGACGCACTGTTCGAATTGTAAGTGCTTGTAATAACGCATTTGGATCAGCCAAAAGTGTCACTACTTTTTTAGCACGGGTAATCGCCGTATAAATCAACTCTTGGCTAAGCAGTTTTTCCGCTGCTTGATCAAATACTACCGCTGTGTGTCTAAACTCAGAACCTTGTGATTTATGAATGGTCAAAGCGAAAGCGGTTTGCATATTTCGAGGCAAACGATGTGCAGCGATCCATTTATTTAAACTCGGAAAAAATACTTCAAATTGCTGCGATTGACTACGATGCTTAAAGCAAATCCCAATATCACCATTGGAAATGCCAAGTTGGTAGTCGTTATACGTCATCATCACAGGACGTCCCACGTACCAATCCCCGATCGCAATTTGTTTGAGTTGCTGATTCAACCAATGTTCTGCATAACGGTTCAGTTGTTCGATACCCAAAGCACCATGTCGTACCGCGGCTAAAATTCGATAATCATCAAAAGACTGAATGACTCGCTCTATTTCACGTTCAGGTTCAATCGATTGTAGATAACCTTTTAACGTCTCCACATAACCCTGAAAACCATACATCAATTTTTGTTGATAAGGTTCAACCTCAAAATCATGCTGTTGCGGTAAATACTCCAGTTGAATCAAGTCTGGCATATCGTCTGATAAAGCAATGGCTTGCAGAGTTGATGGCTTTACAATTTCCAACTCCAGCTTACTCAAAACTTGATTCTGGTCATTTTGATCTTGCTGCGCTTGAATAAATCGTGCCAACTGTCCAATTTTTGCTTTATCAGAAAAACGACGACTATTTTTAAGTTGCACTCGATTGTCAGTCAGAGCTTTAACTTGTTGTAGATCTGCGAGAACTGAACCGACATCCACTGAAGCCAATTGATTGGCATCGCCCAATAAAATAATACGACACGCATCAGGCACGGCTTCAAACAATAAAGTAGCGAGATTGAGATCCAGCATTGATGCTTCATCGACCACAATCACATCATATGGCAAGGGCCGTTTTGCGTGAAAGCGAGGGATTTGCTGATGCCCCATTCCTAATAAACGATGCAGCGTTTGCGTGCTCTGATGGCGTAATTCATCAGTAACTAAACCAGATTCAAGCAATTTCGGGTCATTAAATGAATTTTGCAATGCCTCTTGCATACGTTGTGCTGCTTTACCTGTTGGTGCAGCCATGGCAATACGGATATCAGGAATGAGCTGATTCAGCGCTGCAATAATTCTGGCCAAGGTATAGGTCTTACCTGTGCCTGGCCCACCTGTAATAATACTGAGCCATTGTTGCATCACCATTTTCAAAGCTGCTTGCTGATGTGGATCATTCAGTAAAGCTTGATAGCTTGAAATATCGATAAGCTGAGTCGTTTGTCGCTTTAATCGACAAATCTGATCAGCGAGACGTTGTTCTAAGTGCCAATATCGGTATAATGCCAAGCCCTGCTGATCATAGACACATGGGGCAACCTGAGTCATTGCAATTTCGCTGGAAACAGCCAAATCACCCAGTGCTTCAAGCTGTGTTGAATCTGTTGCAATACAACTGTCGCCTTGCAAACTGGCTTCAATCAGTTGTTGTAAAATATGCGATGCGCTAACTGCTTGAGCAGATTGAGAAAATGGTGTGTGTGTAAGGTAGTTACTCCACATATTTAGCCAAGTCGGTGCTCCCGACTGATTACTGATTTGTTTGTCCACAGAGTTATCCTCAAACTTACCCACACGCTTGTCCACAAGTTTATGAACAGACTTATCCACAAAATAAGTTTTTGTTTAATTTAAAATCATTCACTTTATCTACAGCATTTTTCCAGCTTTATCTTCAGAGAAATACCCAAGAATTGCATCTAAACGCAAGATAAATTCGTCATCTGGTTTCCAGTACAAACAGCCTTGCTGCGCTTGTCCATTCATACCGCGTAAATACAGATACGATGCACCGCCTAAATGCTGCTGCATATTGTAGTTCTGCAATTTCACCTTCAAATAACGATGTAATGCCACCAAATATAAAGCGGCTTGTAACCAATAACTCGATAACGACATACTTTCAGCAATCTGGGGCGTTTGATAATCAGCCTGATCACTGCCTAAATAATTACTTTTATAATCGGCAATATGGTAACGCTGCCCATCGAAATACACCAAGTCAATCGAACCATTCAAATAGCGCGCAGATTTAGCCTCTAACAACTCAGGCATTTTGATATCATATTCTGCAAACAGTTGTTGGACACGTTGCATGGCGAGGACACGATCAGACAAAGCCAAGTAGAATGGGCATTCCGAAAGATATTGCCCTGTCGTCAATTGTTGTAATTGAAAGCCTTCATTCAATGGTGTCGCCAATACTTCACGTAGCCATGCCGCCATCCACTGATATAGCTGTGGTTCGGCATGTTCTTGCTCTGAAAAATGCTGTTGATATTGATTCAGTAAATCCAACCACAACGTTTGATAGGTATTTTTAAAGCGACGACGAATTTCTTCGATCCATGTTTCAGGATGTTGAAAATCAATCTGTTCAAAAATCTCATGCAGGAAATTCCCTGCCAATGTGCCTTTAGGAAAATATTGTTTAATCCAGGCGATTGGCTCAGAGCTTGCTGCACTTTCCGTAAGTTGGAGATCTAATTCATCTTCAGCTTGCTCAAACTCCTGATTCATATTGGCCAAACGATCGACCCGATTGGCTTTGTGTTTTAAATGTTGCGCCAAATAACTAAAGCTGGTTTTACCCCGTGCATAAAAACGCTGCTCTGGTAAAGGCTGTGCAGCGAGTATTAACTTTTGTTGGGTTTGTTGAGTATGCGCTGCGTGTGGTCGCTCCAAAACTAAAGCTTCATCACCACTCCACACATGCTGAAAATCAGCACCTTGACTCTTCCAAAACGCCAAACCTGAACCTATATTTTTATCACCTTTTGCTGGTTCAAAAACCGCATAAACGCGATGACTGGCACGCGTAAGTGCCACATACCACAACCGATTTTGCTCAGCTTGTGCACGTTGTTGATGCTGATCCAGTTCCGTTTGTTGGAGGAATTTTTTATCTGCGATCGCTACCACACGCTGTGTTCGCGTTTGCCCAGTATCTGCCAGTTGAATTTCCGTGGTAGAGAAATTTAGCGTTTTCTGTTGTTCGGAAAATGGCTTGTTTGCACCCAGTAAAAATACGATTTTAAATTCCAACCCTTTGGATTGATGAATCGTCATTAACTGTACACCTGCCTCACTGGACAGTTTATGTTCCAACTCCCAGTCCCGATCACTTGGAGAATGCAACTGCTTTAAATACCAGTGATACAGGTTTTGTATGCCTTGCACACGTTCGCTATGCTGACTCAAAATATCGGTAAGATGACGTAAGTTCACCACAGCTCGTTCATTTTCTTTGCTTTGCGTGGCGACCAATTGCTGCCAAATACCAAACTGATTTAAACAACGCTGCCAAGCCGATAAGAAGCCTTGATTCAACCACATTTCACGAATGTCATCGAATTGTTGAATATAGTGGCTCAATCCTTCAGCACTGTGTTCTAGTGCTAAAAGTCGGGTTAAATCAAAACCGAATAAGCGGCTGAGTAAGGCACGTTTCAATTTGGCCTCATCATAAGGATGAAGCAAAGCGGTTAACAACGCTCCCACATCCTGAGCAATCGCTGAATCAAAGACACTACGTTTTGATGGTCGATTGACCCGAATACCCAAGCGCTGTAACACATATTGCACGTCATCGAGTTGCCGATGGCTACGAGAAAGCACGGCAATATCATCTTCGCAAATGGCTTTGCGACCATCCCCCTCTAAATACAACTGCTGCAAATGGGCTTGGTTGAGTAAGCTCTGGATTTTCCAAGCAACTTGTGTCGCTTGCTCATTGCCATCTTGTAATTGTAGCCATCGTAAGGGCGCAGGATTGACCTGTTCGTGTTCAATTAAAGCGGGATGCGGTCGTGAACCTGCCTGAATCGGATCATAAAAAACCTGTTCGCCAAAATCCATTTGTCGTTGAAACAGTACATCTACGACCTCGACCAACTCTTTGACCGAGCGATGGTTATGAATCAACTTATACTCACGACCCTGCTTTGCCATAATGTCTTGATAAGCATTCAGGAAAGTCAGCATATCTCCACCACGGAAACCATAAATGGCCTGCTTACGGTCTCCAACCATAATCATGCAACCCTTTTGGTAACGCTGTGGATGTCGCCAAATACTGGCCAACATATCGTCCTGATCTTGGTTGGTGTCTTGAAACTCATCCACGAGAATAAGCGGATAACGTGCCTGTACAAATACCGCAAAGCGTTGCCCTTGTTCACCCTTTAAAGCTTCAGACAAGGTTTTGATTTGCTGTGCAAAAGTAGTTTCGCCTTTTTGTTGTAAGATTTGTGGCAGTCTTTTTTTGACTTCTATACATAAATAGGCTTTTAAATAGACTTGTAACTGTTCGAACTGCTGCTGCGTTTGCTGTACCGACTGAAATAGAGATTGAAGTTGCACTACCGTTGGATGCTGATAAAAACCATCTGCAATTTCCGCAGGGCATTTTTTAAAAATCTTTTGTTGTTCTAACTTATCCAAAAATTTAAAGACAATGTCACGTGCATCTGCAAAATACGTATCAAAAACCTGCACATTCTCGGAGTCTGCCAAAGCTTTTAATAACTGGGGTAACACGTCGTAGAATAGCTTATTAAAGGCATTGTTACGAAAAGAAGTACCATTAATATGTGAATAATAAGCACCGTCTAAATTAAAATATTCAGCCAAATGACTGAGTTCAATCTGCTGCGCTTGTTGTTGCCACTGTTGCAGTTGAGCGAGTTCAATTTCTGGCATGTCAGGCAATTTAAATTGGGCTGAACTGAAATTCAGTGAGCTTTCGACCATCCCGACAAAATGATCAACACTCTTGAGTCCACCCACAGTATAAAGTGCATCAATCACCTGTTGCGGTTGTGATTGAATCCATTCTCGTAACACATCATGAATCAATTGGCGAGTATAACTTTTTGCATCTTCAGTAATCTGTGCACGTTCAATCTTGCCACTTTCAAAGGCAAACTCTCTTAACAATTTTTGGCTAAAACTATCCAGCGTGCCAACAAACAGTTGATCTAACTGATCAATCACCAATTTCAACCGTTCACATGCATAAGCAATACGTGGTGCAAAGCTATTGAGTAAATGTTGTTTAAGTGGGTCTGTCTCTTGTATTGCTTGGGTCAGAATGTCGCGTTCAAGTACATTCCGTAAAGGCTCTAAATACGCTTGAATCTCGACCAAGCGTAAACGAATACGGCTTTTTAACTCTGCGGCAGCAGCACGGGTAAAAGTGGTGGCAATCACCTGATTAGGTAGATACTTTTCTAAAAAAATCCGCACCATCAAACTAGACAAGGTATAGGTTTTGCCTGTTCCCGCCGAGGCCTCAATCAGATGCAAACCTTCAAATTGAATATCAGCAATCGGATGATAAGACACTGGATATTGTGAGCTCATGTCTTACTCCACCCGTAAAAATTCAAAAATAGGCTGATACAAAGCATAAGAATAATGATCACAGGCATATTTTAATAATGCAGCCGCATCCTGCTCCTGCAAAATAAATTGCCAGTCTCGATGTAATTTACAGGCTTCGTTTTGTGTCATATCAAAACCAGAAAAGTCACCCGTATCATTCCAGTCCTTCAAGACTTGCTTTTGACTCTCTTCAACGAAGATATGCTGTGCATGCTGTTCAATCCAGTCATAGTGTTTACCTTTCTCCAAAGGTTTTAATAACAATGCCGCAGGTAACACCACTGGTTGCTGTTGTGCATCTTGCCAAAGCTGTAACCAAGCTTGTAAATACGCTCGTGCTTGCTCAGTGCTCAAGCCTTCACAAATCACGGTGTAATCACTAAACACCACAATACGGCGTTTATCCGTTGCAGCATTGCTCTCCAATACCGTTAGCCATAACAGATACTCAAGCCAAACTTTGGCAAGACGTTTCGCACGCGCACTGGATGCATCTAAGCTGACCCAATCCTGTGTGGCTGATTTTGGTGTTATACACCTCATTTGTAATTGTTTGGAAACTCGCCACACGCGTTGCGTGGTTTCTGTAGGTGCTGGGGCATATTGCTGCAACCGCTCAAGCAATCGTTGTTGCTCTAAACAACTTTGTTGCCATGCACTTTGCTGTACTTTTCCAACAGGAAGTTGATCTTGTAAAATCATCGGTGACACCGCTTGATTGCTCTGTTGCCACTCCTGTTGCTGTAGAAAATGCCGAATGGCATATTTACCCAAACCATCTAACAGTAAAGGCTCTGTTTGATCGGCTAATTCTGTTGCGCTGAGATTTTCCACACCTAAAGTTTTCAAATACAGTCGAGCAGGAAAGGTCACATCCTGAATCCATTGACGACTATCGAGAATCGTCATTTCATTGTTTTCAATTGGATAAGGGGTATTGATCCACGCCTGTCGCTCACCTATTGCTTGCTGAATTTGAGCAGCAACTTTAAACCACTGATCTTGGTAACGAATAGGACGCTCCGCGATAAAACCGAGTGGATCAAAAGGCTGTAAGCGATGCAGATGATAAAGTGGATACAGTTGTGGTGGGATTTGTAAGGCATCTAACTCAGCTTGATCGGCTCTTTCTATAACATCAGATTTAGGCAACGAGACTCGCTCTACAGCACTACTTTCATCAGCCATCAACACCTGTTCTGGTGTTTTCACAATCAATGCCAAATGGTCTCTAAAACCCAGCAACACACTCGACGGCTCTCGAACTTCACCATCATTGACATCAAAGCCATTATAGAACAGCCATAATTGCTCTTGAGCCAACAGTACCGCATCTAAAAAAGCACCTTGATCATCTTCCAAGCGAGAACGATCCCCCAATTGTTGACGCAGGGCATCCATCAAATCAAACGGAATATGGCTGTCTCGATTTGGAAATTTTCCTGTATCTAAATTCAGCAGCACGATTAAACGATATGGGATGGGGCGAATCTGTCCGATCTGGCTGAAGGTAATCTGCCCTGTCGGCTCAACTTGTGCAGACTGGCTTTCTAAAGTACGTTGAATTTCTTCGAGAATATAAGGCAGTGGCAATGAAATTTGCCGTAACTGGGTTTCGGCATCATCATAATAACTGGCCAAGGTCAACATGCGTTCTTGCTTTTGCACGATTTCGCGGACGGCTTTTAAGGCCATCACATCGGCGTGTTCAAACTCTTGAACATCATCTTTGATCCGTGTGAGCCATGTTTCTACAGGCAAGCGCTGACCTTGCTGATGTACGGTCAACCAGTCTCGTCGAGCAGCGAAGTCCTGATAAATCTGAATCAAAATCCCAATAAGTTCAAAGTCACTCGGCTGTACCCCTGCATAACTTAAGGTCTGTTGCACCAGCACATGTGCAGGCACGGCAATCCCTAAAGCCAAACGGTCTAAAGCAAATTTAAAACTATAACGATAGTCTTGATCAGCGTTGCTTAGGCTCTGTTTTAAATGTTCCTCATCCAAACCACGTTTGAAACCAGCATCATTTAACAAGGCTAACATCCGTTGCCCTTGACTATAATCCAGACCATAACGCTGTTGTGTTGCAGATAAATTCAACCAATCGGCAAACTCATCCTGCGTAAAACGCCCTTGAGGCAATTGCAAACGCCCTAACACCGCCCGCCATGCATTCAAGGCATCTAACTGTGCCACCCCTGCTATTTTGACAGGCAAAAACACCTCATGCTCATTGGGCACAGCAGGAAAAACACTACGAATCAGCGGTTCTAGCTGTGCTAAATTCGGGGTCAGAATCAGTACATCATTGGGACGACGAGGCGTTGTATCCGCTTGAGATAACCAATGTACCAATTGTTCTTTTAATACCTCAAGCTGTCGTAAACTGGAGTGACAGACATGAAATTGAATCGACTCATCATGGGGGGCTAATTCATATTGTTGTGCCGTGGGTTCTGCCAGATAGAAAATATCCGACTGCACTTGACCCAGTAAGCTGTCTGGAAAATAATCCTCAAAAGCATCCACCCAATTACCTTCCTCCCCTGTCGCAAGTTGCGATAACAGAGAGAAATGATCGCGCGCCTGTTTGCCAAAACGGGTCAATAAAGGATGGCGGGATTCACGATTTAAGGCATTAAACCCTAAGCTAAAGCTTTCAAAAAATGCTGCAATTTGTACATCCGTCGCTTTCGGATTTTTCACAATGAAACGTTCTTTCACGCCCAAATCATAGCGTTGCTTCCACAATGGATCGACACTATCCGCCCAATATTCTTGCGAAGGGTTATAGTGCAAAATCACCACATCTAAATATTGCCCTAAGCGACGTAAAAACTGTAACTGGCTTGGTGGTAAATCTAATAGGGTAAACACAATCACTTGATTGGGTAGTTTAGCCAAAGCCTGTGATCGGGTCTGATCATTGTCCAAGATTTTCCAGAAATCAGCATCAATACTTTGCATTTCCAGAAAGTCAGCATGAAAATAGTTTTGCCATAACCAACGTTGCCATGCTTCTAGTTGCTGGGTTTGATTGAGCGTAAAAGCGGACGTTTGCTGATCTGTGTGAGAAATCAAATTTTCAATATCGAGTGCTTGGTTTTGCCCCCAAGCAGACAACCAATTACTTGGACAAGTGCAATCCGCCTGACAACCTCGCTGGCAATAACCACGATAAATCATGTAGTTATTAAACAACTGTGAAACTTGTTCAGCCACCCAATACAACATACTTTGCTTTTTAAGCTGTTTTTCTGTGCCCTGTTGTAATTGATCAGCACTATCATAAATACGCTGTACGATTGAATAAAGAGGATGCTCTACCGCAAGATTGATTTGCTCAGGTTGAATAAAGGGTTGCAAGGCTTGATGTATCCGCCATTTTAAAATCAAGCGAGGAATATTGGCTTTACGTACTTTCTCTTTATCATCGAGGACTTGTTGATAGGCATACCATTGAAAACCACGAATTCTTTGATGGAATTGATAATTCGCAGTCATGCCTTGTTGCTCAGCAACTTTCTGCGTCAACCATTGTTCCTGAGCAGGACTTGGCACAATAAAGTGCTGGGTTTTAAACACTTGAAATGGGGTGGTACTTGGTTGAGTGATCGAGGCCATCACGCCTTGCAATAACACTTCAAGGCGTTGACTTTGAATAACATGAATCGCCATGCGTTAATACAACCTCATCAAAAAAGCACCATTTCACATGCACAAAACCGTACATCATCACTAGGGTCTGTTGACATTTCACAGATGCTTGCGACATGAGCCATTTTTTGGCGCAAGATTTTTAGACGATACAAGGCATGGCTGAAATGCCAACAAACCCTACTATACAAGCTTGTAGAACTATGTCACGTTAATCAAACAAGGAAATATAAAAATTGTTTTGAAAACTGTCATTGAATAAGGTTGAATAAAGTATTGATGACTCTTTTACATATACATCCCAAAAAATCTCATATTCAAAGGATAGACTTAGGTATCACTTTATGAAAATTGAAAAAACGCCTGACTTTATTGACCCAAGTTTAAATTTGGAACAAATCCGTAAGGAGTGCTTAGAACGCACAAAAAAAACTGCTTATTATTCAGCAGGTGCGGCCATTATACCCATTCCATTTTTTGATGTTGTGGTGGACTTGAGTATGTTGACCCAAGTCATTCCAGACATTAATGCACGCTTTGGTCTAGCACCTGAGCACATCAGCGTCTACGACCCTGAAACCAAAAAAATCCATTGGAACGAATTACGCAAACGTGGTTTTGAATTTTCAGGATTTCTGGTCGCACGCACCGCCATGAAAAAATCCTTTAATGGTTTCTTTGCCAAAATTGCCACCAAACAAGTGACCAAGTTTATTCCTTTGGGCGGACAAATTATTGCAGCAAGTTTAGGTTATTTTATGATGCGTAAAATCACAGAACTGCATATCGAAGATTGCTATAAATTAGCAAAACGTATCCAACAAAAGAGTAGCAGCACAATTGTGAGTTAATGTACTTCGTCCTTTAATCGCACCTCCATCAACCCTAAAAAAACCGCCTTAACGCAGAATACTGGTAAAATCTAAAGCAGATAAATACACAGATGAAAGCTTAATCCGCTTTCATCTGTTTTAATATCGCCTTCAATACGCCAATACGTGCACTATATTTATCATCCGTTGCAATCACATACCACGGCGCTTCCTTGGTATTGGTCCGCTCAAACATATCGGCTGCAGCATGTAAATAATCGTCCCATTTTTCACGATTACGCCAGTCTTCTTCTGTAATTTTAAACCGTTTATGCGGTGTCTGTTCTCGCTCTTTAAAGCGCAATGCTTGTTCATCTTTACTAATGGCCAGCCAAATCTTAACAATGACCGTTTGACTATCAGCCAAGTTCTGCTCAAAACGATTGATCTCATCATAAGCACGTTGCCATTCAAGCGTTGATGCAAATCCTTCAATACGCTCCACCAACACACGACCATACCATGTCCGATCGAAAATCGTGATTTTGCCGCTTTCATTGAGTCGATTCCAAAAGCGCCATAAATAAGGACGGCGTAATTCATAGCGCTCAGGCGCACCAATACTATGAATTTCATATTCACGCGGATCTAGCTTTTTTACTATCCTCTTAATGGCACCACCTTTACCTGCCGCATCAATTCCCTCAAAAGCAATAATCACTTTACGCTCATCGCAACGTAATGCTTCAGCAACTTTTTTGGTCAGCTCATTCAATTCATCTTTATAGTCATTTTTTTCTAAACTAACTTGCGCAGGCGCTAATAATGCTTGAGGTATCTCGGCTTGCTGCCATTTCTTATTCGCTTTGGTTTGATGTTCAGGCAACTCTTGCAAGGTCTGGAGTAAATATTGCGCAAAACATTGATCCCGACGTTTTTCATCTTCGCCATCAATGATAAACCAGTCCTCAGTAAAGCGTTGACTGAAGCTTTGCACCGTATTGTATTGCTTTTTATTACGCCAATCTAAGCCATGTAATTTATGCCAATGTTGTTCAGATGGATCAACTTGGTCTAAACGTTTTTGCAATGCTTTCCACGATAAATCAAACCAAACTTTAATCACATGCACATGGTTCTGCTGCAAGTCATGCTCGAAAGCACGCATTTTTTCCACATAAGCATCAAATGCTTTGTCATTTAAGGCTTTCGGATCATCCATCGCGGTTGCAAGTAAATCACTATACCAATTGCCAAACATCACCACGATTTGACCTTCAGCAGGAATAAAGCGCGTATAAGATTGCCAAAATGTTTGATTATTTGACAAACGTTGTGGTGCATCAGCCTTAACCCGTAAATAACGCGGGTCAACCCACTCTCTTAACTGTTTAACCGCTTCGCCTTTGCCTGCCAGCTCAATCCCACTGACCAGCACCAACACACTTTTTGCATTTTTTTGATCTCGGCTTTGTTTTAATGCGTATTGCGCCTCAATCAAATCTAAAGAGAGTTCATCTTCATCACGCAATTCAAATACGGGTTGTTGTTCACTCATTTTTTTACTCTAAGTGTATGATTTATTAAAGTTGAGTATAGCCATAACTGAAATAGACTTTAAAAAAACAAATGTACAATTTCTGTAGAACAAAATGAATGTACATGGGTACTGACCAATTGTTAAATATTTAGCATTTATGTTGTCATGGTTCTTGGGTATCATGCAGCCTATGATTTCATGATTTTATTTTCTTTGAGTTCGAATATGTCAAAACTCGCTGCATTTGATGATCTTCTAATACAATATCAAAATTTAAATTACCACCAAAATCCAGCGATTGCACAACGTCTCCATGATGCACAAGCATGGATGAAAGCGCGCATTGCTGCAACGCATCAGGATTTCTTTGCTCAGCCTGAAAATCAACTGATGGCGCAATACTTTTTAAATCGCTTATATGGTGGACCTGATTTTGATGCGATGGCACAGCAAATCGAACGCTTATTAAAATATGCCCACAAAGCTGAGAGTCTGCTTCCTGAAAATGCCATTAAAACCGGCACAAAATCCGTTAGTCTGGCGGTACTCGCGACACGACTGGATGAGCAAGTTGCAATCCAACTCTTACAAGATTACCCATTAGACACGCCAGTAACGGATGAAATCATGCGTCAGACCTTGATCAAACTTGATCAAGGTGAAGCACGTTATCAACAATTACAGCTACTCGATGAGCTGGGTATAACCTTAGACAAATATATGCGTTCTACCATGATGTACGCCGCGTTTAAGATGTGCAAAGGGATTGCCAAAAAATATCAATTTGAAGGTATGTACGAATTCATTCAAGAAGGTTTTGCTGCAATGAAGCCGATGAAATCTGCTGCGGTTTTTATTCAAACCTTTACTGAGAAAGAGCGTGAAATTATTGACAAAGTTCATGCTGGCGATCCTACCCCATTTCAAGTATAGATAATATACGCTCTCCCTCTTGGATAAGAGGGAGATTTGCCTCAGCATCATTCAAAATAAAAACCCTTTTGAGAAAATGAGTTTCTGTATATTATTCATAACAATTACATGTCAAAGCCTGTAAAAAATTACAAAATCTGTCATCATGCATGCTGATTCGTGCCGCTAGAACGAAAGTTTAGGAGAAAACAATGTCTAACGAAAACCAACAGCCCACCCCAGAAGTTGAGCAAAAACCAAGTTCAGACAAAGTCAGCCCATTCCTAAGTTCACCCCTTCCGCAAGGCGCACCACAAGGTCAGCAACAAACATTACAACAAGGTCTAGCATCAACACCAACTGGTTCGGTTCCAAAATACAACTTACCGCGTGGTGCAAATACAGGCAATGTGGGTGAGACCACTCACTTTGGTTATCAAACCGTTAGTAGTGATGATAAAGCACAAAAAGTTGCAGAAGTATTCCATTCCGTTGCGAGCAAATACGACATCATGAATGACTTGATGTCATTTGGTATTCATCGTCTTTGGAAGCGCTTTGCTATTAATATGTCAGGTGTTCGTCGTGGACAGCATGTATTAGATATCGCAGGCGGTACAGGTGACCTTGCGAAAGTATTTAGTCGTGAAGTCGGCCCTCAAGGTCATGTAGTCCTTTCAGATATTAATGAATCCATGTTGAATGTCGGACGTGATCGTCTGATTGATGCAGGCTGTACCAACGTTGATTTTGTGCTTGCCAACGCAGAAACCCTAGAACCCTTTGCAGACAATAGCTTCGATTTACTCACCATTAGCTTTGGTTTACGCAACGTGACCGATAAAGATGCGGCCTTACAAGCCATGTATCGTGTCTTGAAACCAGGTGGTCGTTTATTGGTGCTCGAATTTTCAAAACCTGTGTTTGAACCCTTCTCAAAACTTTATGATTTTTATTCATTCACGGCGCTCCCGATCATGGGCAAGTTGGTCGCGAATGATGCTGAAAGCTATAAATACCTCGCTGAATCCATCCGTATGCACCCTGACCAACGCACATTAAAAGGGATGATGGAAAATGCAGGCTTCCAAAGCTGTGATTACCACAACTTAACAGGTGGTATTGTGGCAGTTCACCGTGGATTCAAACTGTAAGGTTTAAGATATGTGGTCGATTTTAGCACTGGGTGCAGTCGAACGTATCATTCATCATGTGATTGATTTGGATGCGATTACCCGCGTTCAACTCAATCAATTACAAGGCCAATTATTGCGAGTGGTGATCAACAGTCCCCAACTCTCTGTTGATGTGTTTTTTGATGAAAATAAAGTTCGACTCGAACCTACGGTGACAGGACAAAGTCAAACACCGTCCATCTTTGAACAACGACCCTTTGATCATCAAAATAAACTCACTGATGCAACTGCAACCCTACATGTTGAAAATGCAGTTGAATTAGTCAAATTATTACTCAGTGATATGGATCAAATTGGGAATATTCCACTGCAAGGTGATTATCATCTCTTACAAGAGATTCAAAGAATTATGCAGCAAGCTGAGCCTGATCTCGCTGCGCATTTATCACCTTGGATTGGTCCACAACTGGCACATGAACTGGGTAAAATTCAGCATGCACCACAACAGCTAAAACGTTCGTTGCAAAGCCATTTATTCTTTGTTGAAGATGCTTTAAAAGAAGACAGTGGGCTATTTGCACCACGCTGGCAAATGGATGATCTCAATCGAGAAACACGTCAACTCAATCAAGAAATTGATCGCTTAGCAGCTAAACTTCAACGGTTACACGCACAGCTCCATCCACAAAAGCAACCCTCACACGACTAGGTAAGATTGTATATGATTCCGCATATTAAACGGTTATTTGAACTTTGGCAGATCGCAGCACATTATCGGCTCGACACCTTGTTCCCCGCGGAAGAATTACCTGTAAAAGCACGTCATGCCTTAAATGTGATTAAAACCCACCCTGCGGCATGGTCGAGTCGTGAGAAAAAGAATCCACTCAAGCTCAAAGAAGCCTTAGAGGATATGGGACCTTTAGCGATTAAGCTGGGTCAATTACTCTCTACCCGTCGTGATCTGATCCCACCAGAAATCCTATCACAACTGGTGTTATTACAAGATCGCGTAAAACCATTTGATGTACAGCTCGCAAAACAACGGATTCAAGAATCATTAAAAGCTGATGTTTCCACCTTGTTTTCGCGTTTTGATGAACAACCCCTTGCTGCAGCATCAATTGCTCAAGTTCACACCGCTGCATTACATGACGGTCGTGAAGTGGTGGTGAAAGTCACTCGCCCAGATATTCGCAATCAAATTTTACAAGACTTTGAAATTCTCGCTTGGCTAGGTGACTGGTTAGAAAATCGTATAGAAGCTGCTCGTGCCCTACATTTATCAGAGATCATTCAAGACTACCGTCAAATCATTTTAAATGAGCTTGATCTGAGTCTTGAGGCCGATAATACCCGTCGTATGCGTCATTACTTTACTGGCTCAAGCATGATGTACGTGCCTGAAGTCTATATGGACAGTAAAGACGTGATGGTGGCTGAACGCATCACTGGTGTACCGATTTCGGATACAGCGACCTTTGACCGTTTAGGAATGGATCGCGCGGATCTGGCAGAAAAAGGCTTAACTATTTTCTTTACCCAAGTATTCCGTGACAACTTTTTCCATGCTGACATGCACCCAGGCAATGTCTTTGTTGAAACCATTAACCCAAGTAATCCGCGCTTTATTGCGTTGGACTGCGCGATCATGGGTGAATTGTCGAAACATGATCAAATGACGATTGCACGGATGTTACTTGCGGTTATGAACAGCAACTTTATGCAGTTGGTTCAGATTGTGCATCAGGCTGGCTGGATTCCACCGGGTACCGATCAAGATGCGTTGTCTCGTGAAATGCGCCGCACTGTTGGGCCAATGGTCTCAAAACCAATGGATCAACTGGACTTCGCAGGGATTCTGATTCAGGTGATGGACATTGCGCGTCGTTTCCATTTGGAAATTCCACCACAGTTAATGTTGCTGCTCAAAACACTGGTTCATGTGGAAGGCTTAGGAACTGATCTATACCCTCAACTGGATATCTGGAAACTGGCCAAACCGATTCTGACTGAATGGGTCAAAGCCAATATGAATCCAGTCAAAAATATGAAAGAGCTAGGCCAGCAAATTCCTGACTTATTACTTGGCGCTCAAGATTTACCAAGTCTACTCATCGACAGTTTAAATGGTTTGAAAAACCAATCCGCTTGGCATGACAAACAACTCAAAGAAATTCAACAGATGCGCTTGCAAATGCAACAGCAACAACGCCGTAGTTGGGTGTTTGGTAGCTCACTCTTGATTTTATTGACCATCGCGATTATCACGCCATGGTTTGTGTCAGTCGTATTGATCGTCTTAAGTAGTCTTTTAGCACTTTGGCGTGTGGTGAAATAACCCCAATATTTAATTGAATACAGAACCTTAATTTTATCAACTATCGTGGAAGCAGCATGGATAACGTGTTTAAAGCTTCCCTCGTTTTTGGTAAAGGTCTACAAATCAGTTAATATCCTTATTAGACCAATCATATAAATAATTGAAAAAGAACAAACAATGAAAACACCCCATTTTGCCATTATTGGTGCGGGCACAGCAGGACTCGCAACCGCAATTCTGCTTGCACGTGAAGGCAATCACGTCACTATTTTTGAACAAGTGGATGAACTCTCCCCTGTGGGCGCTGGCTTACTCTTACAACCTGCTGGCTTGGCGGTGTTTGAACATCTCGGTGTACTTGATCATGCCTTACAGCTTGGGGCAAACGTCACAGGTTTAGAGGGGCGACTTCCGAATAAACGACTTCTGGTCAATAGCCATTACCATCAAGCAGCTCCAAACCTATATGGTCTAGGCATTCACCGCGCCACCCTGTGCCATGTACTCACAAAAAAGCTGGCTGAATATTCGAGCCATGTAACTTGGCGGATGAGTCACAGCATTGATCAGATCCAAGAAAGTTCCCATGAAGTTCGATTATTGGGTACGCAGCAACAAAACAAATTTGATGCCTGCTTTGATGCTATTCTGATTGCCAATGGTGCACGTAGCCAATTGCGACCTAAACAATGGGTGAAGGTCGATCAAGCTTATCCATGGGGCGCAGCGTGGAGCATCGTGCCTGAATGTTTGGCGCTGAATCCTGAAATTCTGCATCAATTTTATGATCGCTCAAAAATCATGATGGGTATTCTGCCCACAGGTGCAATCCCCTCTGCTCCGCAGCAACGACTTTCCAGTGTATTTTGGAGCCTACCAACCACACAGTTACAATCATTTTTAAAAGATGAGCAGGCAAAGCAACAATGGTTAAATCAAGTTTCCGAACGCTGGCCCGAGGTGGCTGAATGGTTAAAACAGATTTTGTATGATGAACACATCCAACCACAATGGTTATCCGCCCAATACCGTGATGTGGTGATGTCACAATATGGCCAAGGACGAATTGGAGTGATCGGTGATGCAGCACATGCCATGAGCCCTCAATTGGGACAAGGTGCCAATATGGCACTGCTAGATGCGTGGGCTTTTTCGCAATCGGTACAAGCTGCGAAGAAAAATCAGCAGATTAATTGGCCAATGCTATGGCAACATTACCACCAGCATCGTCGCTCTTCTACCCAGTTTTATCAATTTCTGAGCCGTCTACTGACACCACTTTATCAATCTAATCACTGGTGGGCAGGTGGTTTACGCGATCTCACCTTTCCGTGGATGTATCAAATCCCCTATTTTCGCAAGGAAATGGCCATCACCATTTCAGGTTTAAAAACGAGCTTGTTTCAACAGCTTGATTATCAGCAAGTAGCGCAATATGCTGAGCGAGATCATACATCCAAGACAAAAAGTGAACCTCTACCTGAATATGAATAAGCGCTATGAAATATGAAAATTAGTCATTTAGACCATTTAGTACTGACCGTAGCCGATATTGAAAGCACCTGTCAGTTCTATCAATCTGTACTCAATTTTGAGGTAATTACTTTTGCTGAAAACCGCAAAGCACTGCAATTTGGTGCTCAGAAAATTAATCTACATCAAGTCGGAAAAGAGTTTGAACCTAAAGCATTTCAGCCTACCGCTGGTTCGGCAGATTTATGCTTTATTGCCGAAACGCCATTAAATGAAGTGGTCAGCCATCTGCAAAGCCTAAATATTGAAGTCGTTGAGGGACCGATTGAAAGAACTGGGGCAATGGGCAAAATTCTATCGGTCTATTTACGAGATCCAGATCAAAATCTGATTGAAATCTCGAACTACGAAAAAACCTGAGTTATTTGTAATCTATCGGGATATTTTTCAACTGCTCATTAATATTCCAATTATTTGGCTTATCTTTTAACTCCCACCAACCTCCACCTGCATCTAGCCATTTTTTACGTTGGATCAACACTGATTCTTTTGTATAGTCTTCATATCCAAACTCCGTTCCACAACAGGCACAAATGGCATAATTAGGTATCTTACCGTCTTCCCCCCACGGTTCTTCGCATTGGATAAGCCCACAAACACGACAAGCTAAATTTTCATTATTATTCAATATTCAGTCCTCCTAATTTAGCCAACATTCATATAATCTTTTTACACTTCTCTGCATTTTAGTCAAAGAAAAGAGTTTATTGCTAAAAAATAGGTGAACTAAATACTATTTATAAAATATAAACTTCTTTGTGTCAGCATCATGCAAAAAACACCAAACCGACTTTTTACCCAACAAGCATAGCCAACCCTAGCCACACAGGCTAAACTAGCTGCTCTCCACTCAATGGATTTTCACTCATGTCAAACTGGTTAGATGAAGTTAAATTTGATTCCAATGGTCTTGTTCCTGCCATTGCACAACATCATCAAACAGGTCGAGTGTTAATGGTTGCGTGGATGAATCGTGAAGCGTTGCAATTGACCGCAGAAAAAAACCAAGCTGTGTATTACTCACGTTCACGCCAAAAATTATGGCATAAAGGCGAAGAATCAGGTCATTTCCAAACGGTACACGAAATCCGTCTCGACTGTGATGCCGATGTCATCATCTTACAAATTGAACAACATGGCGGTATCGCCTGCCATACTGGTCGTGAGTCTTGTTTCTACCGCAAGCTAACACCACAAGGCTGGGAAACGGTTGATGCACAACTGAAAGACCCTACTGCAATTTACGGCAGCTCTGCAAAAACAGACACTCACGATCACAGTCAAAGTGAACAAGTGGATGTACTCGACTATTTAGGTCGTTTGATGCAACAACGCAAAAAAGCAGAAGCCGATAACTCTTATATCGCAAGCCTATATAAAAAAGGCATCAATAAGATTTTAGAAAAAGTCGGCGAAGAAAATGTCGAAACGATTATCGCTGCTAAAGATTATGCGGTGCATGCTTCTTTGGAAAATAAACACGACCTCATCTATGAAGTGGCAGATTTATGGTTCCACAGTATCGTCATGCTCGGTTACTTCGATCTTGATCCACAAGTGGTTTTAGATGAGTTAGCACGCCGTCAAGGTTTATCAGGTTTAGTTGAAAAAGCAAACCGTAACAAAGAGGCGTAATCCAAACCTGTGTCAAATACTGAAAAACCCAAAGCCACCTATGAGCAAGCCATTGCCATAGATAACGCTCGTTTAGGACAATCCTTTAAAGTGATTGCCTATGCTGGCACAGGTAAAACCACAACTTTACAAATGATCAGCGATGCTATGCCTGAACGGCGTGGCATGTATTTGGCATTTAACAAAGCCATTGCCACTGAAGCGCAGAGTAAATTTCATGGCAATGTTAATTGTCGTACCTTTCACTCGCTGGCATTTCGCAGTGTTCCACGTGGAATCACCGATAAATTACGCTTACCGCGCTTAAGTCCTAGTTTTATCGCCAAAGAATATCGTTTAGAGCCGATTACCCTGCGACGCTTAATGGGTGGACGCTATGAAAAATATGTATTGATGCCAAGTCGGCTTGCCAGTTTGGTGGCCAATACCGTCAGTTATTTCTGTTCGACCAGCTCGCAGTATCCTGCACCACGCCATATTCAAGCACCCAGTTGGTTACATCAAGATGATATCGAATCCTTACAGCAACATCTTTACCCAGCAGTAGAACGCCGCTGGTTAGAGTCGATTGATCCCAATCATCAAGCGGGCGTTGGGCATGACATTTACCTCAAATTGTGGGCTTTGTCTGAACCAAATATTCCAGCTGATTATGTTCTGTTTGATGAGGCACAAGATGCCGATCCACTGATGCTGGGAATTTTATTGCGGCAGAAAAGTACGCAAGTGATTTATGTCGGCGATGCGCACCAACAAATCTATGCATGGCGTGGTGCAATCAATGCCATGCAACAAATGCCGTTGCCTGAAAGTCGCTTAACCACCTCGTTCCGTTTTGGGGATGCTATTGCAGATGTCGCCAATAGTTTATTGGGTGCCCTCAATGAAACCGTGCCACTTCTAGGTAATCCCAATGTCAAATCGAGTGTGGTGAATAAACCGCATACCAAAATGCGCGATGCAATTCTGTGTCGTACTAATGCCCGTGCCATGGAATTGTTACTGGCAGGTTTAGTGCATGGTGATAAAGTCGGTTTACAAGCCGATCATCAAAAACTCAGTCGTTTTGTCGATGCTGCGAGCCTACTCAAACAAGGTAAGCGTATTGTCGATGTGCCTGAATTGGCTTGGTTTAATTCTTGGCATGACGTGCATGAATATTGCGAAACCAATGATGGTAGTGACATCAAACCTTTAGTCAAATTGGTCGATGAACATGGCACAGATCCATTGAAAAGAGCGCTGGCTAAAATCACCCCGATCGAACAAGCCGACTATGTGATTTCAACTGCACATAAAGCCAAAGGTTTAGAATGGAATCGGGTCCATATTGAAGATGATTACCAATTTAAAATAAATGGACGTGAACATAAAATTACAGACGAAGAATTAAGATTACTTTACGTTGCCTGCACTCGTGCTAAAGTAAGTTTAAATATCCATCATCTTTTTGACTTAATACAACAATTAAAACTAAAACGATGCGCTCCCTCCAGCCTTCAAAAATCCGCAGGTTAAAGCGCCCATGATCGAGGTAAGCTTATGCAACTTGAATCGGTTCAATTCAAACATGTTGGCATGTTTCGAGACCTTAGCATAGCGTTTCAACCTGAACAGCATCCTATTACCCTGATCCTAGGGGATCAAGCCACTGGTAAAACCACCGTTTTAAGAAATATCTATCAGGCACTGTCTTGGTTTTCAGCGCGGTACAAAGATATCAGAACCGCAGGTGTGGTCATCGCAGATCAAGATATTATGCTGACACGCCTACAGGCCAAAATTCAGGTGCAAGTGTGTATCAGCAGTGAACTCAACAACGTCTTAACAGAAAGTAGCTCTGCACAACAGACCGACACCCAAAGCTGTAGCTGGAAACTGTTTAAAACCTTTAATAATCAAGGGGTCGGGATTAGTCAGGTTGAAACACAGCAACTCGACCAAATGGTGAGCTTGTACCAGAAAACCCACCAACAAGACCCTCTCTTCGGCCTTCCCCTCATCGCCTACTACCCTGCCGAACGCTTTGTGCAAGACATCAATTTACAAAGTAAAAATGTACCCGGCATTTTACAAAAAATTTCGGCTTATGATCTTACCGCGATCCCTTACACCACTTTTTCTCGTTTTTTTGAGTGGTTCCGCGAAATTAGTGATGTCGAAAATGCACACTCAGCGCATATTGTTAGACGCTTAATGGGCAATGATTTTAATCAACAAAACCAATCTGAAATATTACAAGAACTACAACAAGAACTGATCAAGCACCCGAAACAACTTTCTGCCCCTAATCTATACGCATTGAAAAAAAGCTTAACCACGGTTTTTCCCGAGCTGAGTGATATTTATGTTCAATATGTACCAAAGCTCCAACTGATCGTGCGTTACCAAGAACAATTGATCCCATTTCAGCAACTATCTGCCTCACAAAAAACATGGATTGCACTGGTTGGCGACATTAGCCGCCGCTTGTGCTTACTCAATCAACATTGTTTTGATCCATGTTTAGAAGGTGAAGGTATCTTACTGATTGATCAAATCGACGTACAATTAGATCAAAATATGTGTGCAGAAATTCTTGAACGCCTACATCAAGCCTTCCCTCGTCTACAAATTATCGTGACAGGCAATCGTGATGAACTGCTCGAACACGCGCTGCACTATCAATGCTTACGGTTGGATTCACAAGAAATATATGAAATCAATCTTGAGAAATCACAACAACAATTTTCGCAACTTTATAATGAGCTATCACAGCCAGTTGAGCAAGCTGAACCACTGAATCCAGAACTTGCTGAGACTGAAACACTCAACAGCAAAGTAGATGAATTATTTAATCAAATACAAGAACTTGACCAGCAAGAAAAAAATGATTTACTCAACCTTTTAAAAATAGATGATACACCACAAAGAAGTTCGTCCTAGCACAGCATAATTTAAGACCTGCCATATTTTTACCTATTGATCTGTGTTTTTCGTGTAATAACTCAATCTTTTTTGCTCATTTTATAGTAAGATAAATCGCTTTTTATTATTAAGTTGCGCAATACAACTTACTGCTCTATTAACTTGATTGGGCTTCAAGATTTAAAGCTTTGGCATTCTCTTTGAGCGCCTGTAAGTCTTGAGTGAAAATTCACCTTAGGTCCTTTTTGACCTACATCATCGACATGGATATCAGTGTGCTACCGATTATTATCCTATTACCGCTCATACTCGGCACCATCCTAATCCCACAATTGCAACGTATCTCACGCGGCATGACGGCACTTGGGGCGATTGGCATCAGTCTGAGTTGTTTTATTTTATTATTAACTCAGGCACCCACCATTTTACAGGGCAATACCCTGCAACAAAGCTGGGATTGGCTGCCACAACTTGGAATCAATCTGAGTTTCCGCCTAGATGCCTTAGGTTTATTATTTGGTCTACTGATTAGCGGTATCGGTACCCTGATTTATATTTATGCGTATTATTATTTAAGTCCTAAAAACTCGCTGACCAAACTTTATCAATTATTGATGTTGTTTATGGCCGCCATGTTGGGCGTTTCATTCTCGAATAACTTAATTTTATTATTAGTCTTTTGGGAACTGACCAGTATTTCATCCTTCCTGCTGGTAGGTTATTGGAGTCAATACGATGCTGCACAACGCGGCGCACGTATGGCCCTAACTATCACTGGTTTAGGTGGTCTCGCAATGCTCGGTGGCTTTGTTCTACTTGGACAAATCACGGGGACCTATGAGATTGATCAGCTAGTGTTGATGAAAGAAACGATTCAACAACATGACCTGTTTGTACCGACATTATTACTGATTCTGCTCGGTGCATTTACCAAAAGTGCGCAGTTCCCATTTCACTTTTGGCTTCCCAATGCCATGGCAGCGCCAACGCCAGTGTCTGCTTATTTACACTCGGCCACCATGGTTAAAGCTGGGATTTTCTTGTTGGCTCGCTTAGCGCCGATCTTCATTGGTGCTGCGTTGTATCACAACATTGTGACCTTTGTAGGCTTGTTCACCTTGTGTATGGCCGCAGGTTTTGCCATTTTCAAAGAAGACCTCAAAGGGCTATTGGCTTATTCTACGATCAGTCATTTAGGTTTGATCGTTTGCCTACTTGGTATTGGTTCCCCTCTTGCGGTTGCCGCTGCAATTTTCCATATCATTAACCATGCAACCTTTAAAGCCGCATTGTTTATGATCGCAGGGATTATTGACCATGAAACAGGCACACGTGATTTGCGCAAGCTCAGTGGAGTTTGGCAACTGCTGCCATTCACCGCAACCTTGACCATGATTACTGCCGCCTCGATGGCAGGTGTGCCATTTACCAATGGCTTTATCTCAAAAGAAATGTTCTTCACAGAGTTACTGGCCAACTTGTCTGGCCCTGTCATGATTATTTCCGCAATTGTGGCAACGTTGGCAGGTATCTTTGCAGTCGCGTATTCAGTCCGCTTAGTCCACGGTGTATTTTTTGATGGTGCGGTCGGCAAACAAGTTCCAAATAAAGATGCCCATGAACCGCACTTAGGCATGCGTATGCCTGCCATTATTCTGGCAGTACTCTGCATCTTGGTTGGGATCTTCCCTGCTTTACTGGCGGAAACATTTGTCAATAGTGTGACGCGTGCCAGTTTGGCTCAACCTGAATTTGTAGGCACCCATTTAGCGATTTGGCATGGTATCAATGCACCGTTGATCATGAGTCTGATCGCATTGGTTGGTGGAACAATTTTTTACTTTGCGCTTGCCAAAGACGGCCTTATCCGCAAGATTGACCTTGATCATTATCTCGGTAGATTCCAAGGCAAAATTCTCTTTGAATTGTTCCTGAAACACTTATTACTCACCAGCCGTAAAATAAAGCAACGCACTGAAAATGGCTCTTTACAGCATTACTTACTTTTGATTGTTCTGTTTAGCGTCGTGATGGTGGCTTTACCACTTTTCAATCAAGGTTTAACCACAGGAACACGCGAACTTACACATGCACCTTGGGTTGCAATCGTACTCTGGCTCACATTGTTCTCTGGCTGCTGGATGATGCTGTGGTTCCATCATGAACGGATCAAAGCCGTTCTGATTAGCGGGGCAGTCGGTTTAGTGGTTACCATGACTTTCGTCTCTTTATCGGCACCAGACCTTGCGTTGACACAAATCACTGTCGATGTAGTCACAACCGTCTTGTTATTGATGAGTTTGTCTTTACTGCCACAACTGACCCCTTATGAGTCGAGTCGACCACGCCGTTGGCGAGATGCCAGTATTGCTATCGCAGGTGGCTTAGGCATTGGCTGGATCGCTTGGTTGATCTTAACGCGTGACCATAATTCAATTTCATGGTTCTTCATGCAACAAGCCATTCCATTGGGTGGCGGTTCCAATGTGGTCAATGTCATTCTGGTTGACTTCCGTGGTTTCGATACCTTTGGTGAAATTACTGTCCTCGGTATTGCCGCGATTGGCGCACTATGTCTCATGGATGGTATGCGTGCACATGGCACCACCATGACGCAAGGACTCAGTTATCGTTTTAATCCATCTCCATTGATGCTGCGGATCACCGCTTCATGGATATTGCCATTGGCATTAGTGGTGAGCTTTTATATCTTCATGCGAGGCCATAATTATCCAGGTGGTGGCTTTATTGCGGGTTTGATCACGGCAATGGCACTCATCATTCAATACATCGTTTTGGGACAAGATCAGGCCGAGCAATATCTGAAAGCCAAATCGGGACGTTTATATGAAATCTGGATTGGTTCAGGGCTGACTGTCGCAGGCTTGTCGGGGATCGCAGCTTGGTTATGGGCACGCCCATTCTTGACCAGTGCACATATTTATGTGGAATTACCTGTGCTCGGCAAACTGCATTTAGCTTCAGCTGTTGGTTTCGATCTCGGGGTTTATATGACTGTGGTGGGTGCCACCATGTTGATGATCTCGGTACTAGGGGACTCACGTCACTCAAATGTATCAGGCCCAATCCCAAGTGGAGATAAATAACATGATCAGTCTAGAATTCTTATTGGCTTCGGCAATTGGTTTACTCATTGCAACAGGTATTTATTTAATCCTGAGAGCGAGAACCTTTCCTGTTGTCTTAGGCTTAGCCATGATCGGTTATGCTGTCAATTTATTTCTATTTGCGATGGGACGTCTACAAGTCAATGCACCTGCTATTTTAACTGAAACAACCAGAGTCACAGATCCATTACCACAAGCACTGGTACTCACTGCGATTGTAATTGGTTTTGCCACAACTGCTTTTGTCATTCAGTTAGCTTTACGCAGTCGTTATGAATCAGGCAGTGATCATGTCGATACCACAGAAGAACCCACCTTAACTTACGACCCGCGAGAGGATGAGCCATAATGTTTGATTTTCACAACTTTTGGCAGGCTCATGCTCCAGTTATTAGTATTCTGATCCCAGCATTCACCAGTTTTCTATTGATTTTATTTGGTAATCCAGGGGCAGGTTCATTAAAACAGGATTGGCGACAGCCATGGCGACGAGGGATTAGCCTCGCTTCCGTGATCTTAGGTTTGATCACAGCAGTAAGTTATCTCGTCATTGCAAGTACAGGACAAATTACTGTTTATCAGCTCAGTGAATGGTCTGCGCCTTTTGGTATTGTCTTAGTACTAGATCGCTTATCTGCATTTATGTTGGTACTGACCTACAGCCTTGCTTTACCTGTGCTGTGGTATGCCAGTGACAATTGGGATACGCGTGGACGTTATTTTCATACCATGTTCCACTTCTTGCTCATGGGTGTCTGCGGTGCGTTCTTAACAGGTGATTTATTTAACCTGTTTGTCTTCTTTGAAATTTTGTTAATGGCGTCTTATGTATTGCTATTACATGGTCAAGGTCGCCCACGTTTCCAGTTAGGCGTACATTATGTCACCATTAACCTATTGGCCTCTGCCCTGTTCCTCATCGGTTTAGGTATGATCTATGGCAGTGTGGGTAGCTTAAATATGGCAGATGTTGCCCGTTTAATTCCCTTACTGGATGCAGATCAACATAAACTCGCCGTGGCAGGCGGGCTGTTGTTATTCGTGGTCTTTGGTATTAAAGCCGCTATGTTACCTGTCGGTTTTTGGCTACCGAAAACCTATGCAGTTGCAGCTACACCTGTGGCAGCAATTTTCACCATCATGACCAAAGTCGGGATTTATGCCATTTTACGAATTAATGGTACCGTGTTTGATGATGCTTTAGCACAAAGTATTTTAAGAAACATACTGATGGTCATTGGTTTAGTGAGCTCAATTTATGGTGTAATTGGTGCATTAGGCGCAGATCGGTTACGTCGCTTCGTTGGTTTTATGGTGCTATCCTCCATCGGAACCCTGCTCATTGCGATTGCCATGTTCAATACTTATGCTTGGGCGGCAGCGTTATATTATCTAGTTCATAGTACCCTGATTGCAGCAGCCTTTTATTTATTCTGCGGTTGGATCACGGCACAACGTGGCACATTTAAAGATCACCTCAAAGTTGCACCCAAAATCAAAAATGAAAATGCTGCCGCGATGACTTACTTCCTGATTGCTTTAATGCTGGCAGGTTTACCACCTTTTAGTGGTTTCTTGGGTAAAGTGTTTATTTTACAAGCGACTGCCGAATCAGCTTATCAAGGCTGGATTATTGCAATTATTTTGGTTGTCAGTTTACTCAGTATTCTTGCGCTCACTCGGGTTGGTTTTATTCTATTTTGGCGAGCAACACCACCTGAAAAAGATCAAGATAAAGAGGCTTATGTTGCCTATCAAGCCTTAGCTGAACATGCACCAAAGCGTAATGATGTTGCCATTTACCTCATTTTGGCTGGGCTGATTGCTTATGCAGTCTTTGCCGCACCCATTCAACGCTACACGTTTGCAACCGCGCAGCAAATTCAACAGAATGAACTCTATAATCAAACCATTCTTAAAAGAGATGCTCAAGGGCGTATTATTAGCGTACAGCCGTATGATCCGAGCTATTTACCTGAAACCAAATATGGTGGTGAAGTCGAAGATCCAAACGCACTGTTGATTCCAGAAATGATTGCGACTCCAACCTTACAAGGGAAGCATATTTCTGAATATAAACAGCGTCAAATTGCGGAACAGACGTTGCAAACACCAACCATTCCAAATAACACACAGCTCAAACCAATGGAGGAAAACTAATGCAAAAAGTGACTTTGCTGGATCGTTGGTTTCCACATCCGTTTGTATCCTGTTTGGTATTTCTCTCTTGGTTAATGTTAGCGCATAGCTTAGATGCATCGGATCTATTGATTGCATTACTGCTGGGTATTGTGATTCCCCGCCTCGTTCGTCCCTTTATTGCCCGAACACCCCATATTCACTGGATTCCTGCCATCAAACTGATTTTTGTGGTGTTATGGGATATCGTGATTTCGAATTTTCGAGTCGCCAAAATGGTCCTTGGCCCAATGGATAAATTACATCCACAGTGGTATCGAATTCCCCTTGAAACCAAACATGAGCAAGTGAATACACTTCTTGCGATGATTATCACCACAACACCTGGCACGGTTTCAGCAGGAATCGATCAAGAACGTGGTGATATTCTCATCCATGCACTCAGTACAGAAGATACTGAGCTGGATATGCAGGAAATCAAACAACGCTATGAACAACCTTTAATCGAAATCTTTGATGTAAAAGTTGCAGGGGGAAACCGCAAATGACCATTTTACCTTATGCACTTGGTATTGGCTTAATTGCCATTACCATCTCAATGTTTCTTTGTTTGATTCGTCTCATCGCGGGCCCTTCTGTCATTGATCGTCTACTTGCATTGGATACCCTATTTCTTAATGCAACCTGTCTCATCATCGTGTTAGGCATTTATTGGGTCAGTACCAATTTATTTGAAGGCGCTCTACTGGTTGCAATGCTCGGTTTCGTTTCTACAACCGCACTTGCTCGTTATTTCACAACTGGTCATGTGATTGATTAAGGAGCTGAATCATGCAACTGTTTTTTGAGATTATTGTTTCATTCTTTGTGATTTTTGGCGCTTTCTTTATGCTGGTCGGTTCGATCGGTATGATTCGCCTACCTGACTTATTCATGCGTCTACATGCACCAACAAAATCAAGTACGCTTGGTTTGGGTAGTTTTTTAATTGCAGCCATGATTTTTTCTGCAACACAAGGCCGTTTTGGTTTTGCCGAATTACTCATCACATTCTTTGCATTTATTACAGCCCCCGTATCTGCAAATTTGATGGCGCAAGCCGCGATACATTTACGTCTACGTTCGAACAGTGGTGATGTACCAGAAGCCTTAAACCGCCCCCTTCCTTGGCAGCGTTATCGTCGCGTTGTCAATAAAAAAGACCAACTGTAGTTGGTCTTTTTTATTTTAGATTTCTAGAACTTACCGTAACAAGTTATTAATATATAACACTTTGATTACTAATAAGATCCTGTAAATACACTTGTTCACGCTGATTCGTCATAATTAATAGATCCTGATAGGCATCACTAGGCTGACCGCGAACACTCAATGTATTGGTTTTAGCATCTGTGTCATAAATAATCTCGATATAGCCTGATAAATTCGAGTCATTGGCATGACTATCCAATATCTGGGACAAATCAATCTGGTCTTCTGTAAGCTTAAAATCACTTACATAATCCACAGCAGTTTCACCAGAAGCATTTAACAATAATTGCAGAATATCGTTGCCCTCATTTAAGACAAACAATTCACTGATAGTTGCATCACTAATGAAGGTATTACTTCCTTCGTCACCAACCAGAATACGAGTCACTTCATCTTCAGCATTTAAAGGTCGATCAACACCAAATACCTGATAAAGCTGATGTGAAGAAATACTACCGCCTGTTTCAAAGCTAAAAGACTCAACCTCATGCGTACCGCCTAAGAAGAAATCTTTAACCGTCACCTTATTAGTATTACTGCCATTCACTTTTAAAATCAGATCATCACCAGATTTCGTTAGATAATTACCAACTTGACTAAAGGTAATTCCATTTCCAAAGATTACTTGGTCTGTTCCCAACTTTTCATCAATCACCATCGCACCAGAACTGTAGTTATAGATAGTATTAAAGGCATCTAAATCAGTTGGTTCAGGTGGTACATTTACTGGTGAACTTTGTTGTGGCATCGTCATTCCAAATGCCCCAAAAATCTGCTCTGCGGTAATTTGTCCACCTGTCTCAAACTGGAACGTTTCTACTAAATATTGCCCGCCTAAGAAGAAGTTTTTTACCGTGACTTTATTAGTGTTACTACCATTTACTTTCAGGATTAAATCATCACCAGACTTGGTTAAATAACTGCCGACTTGATTAAAAGTAATGCCATTTTTAAAGACCACCTTATCATTACCTGAATGTTCATTAATGGTTAAAGCGCCTGAAGTGTAGTGATAGGTGGTATCTCCTATAACCTCTGGACTTTCAGGGTTCTCTGGTTCATTTGGCGAAGCTGGAATGGTTAATCCAAAAGCTCCAAAGATTTGTTCGGCCGTAAGCTGTCCACCAGTGTCGAACTGGAATGTTTCTACTAGATATTGACCACCTAAGAAGAAATTCTTCACTATGACTTTATTGGTATTACTACCATCCACTTTAAGGATCAGATCATCACCTGATTTGTTGAGATAGTTCCCAATCTGACTAAAAGTAATTCCATTTTTAAAGATGACTTTATCAGTTCCAGAATGTTCAGTAATGATCAACTCTCCAGATGTGTAATTATAAGTCGTATCTCCTACAACCTCTGGACTTTCAGGAGTAGAAGGTTCAGGATTCTCTGGTTCAGTCGGTGAAGTTGGAATGGTTAACCCAAAAGCTCCAAAGATTTGTTCAGCGGTGAGCTGACCACCTGTTTCGAATTGAAAAGTCTCGACAAGATGATCACCACCTAAGAAGAAGTTCTTCACTGTGACTTTATTGGTATTACCACCATTCACTTTTAGAATTAGATCATTCCCCGATTTATTCAAATAATTACCAACTTGGCTAAATGTAATTCCATTCTTAAATAGGACAGTATCTTGACCAGAATGTTCTGTGATTGTCATTGAACCAGAACTATATTGGTAAATGGTATCGCCTATAGGATCAGACGAACCTCCAGAAGATGCATTCACTTTGACTGCAATTTGTGCAGCAGTAATGGTATACCCTCCATTTGGTTGCACACTGCTAATCGCCTTCTCACCACCTAAAAAGTGGTCTTTTACTCGAATCGACTGATTTGAGTTGTTATCAATCGTGACAATCAGGTCATTATTTTCTTTGGTAAATTTAATTCGATCTTCAGTAATACCATCATCCATTAACCAGAGGACATCATTACCCCCTCCGGTCTGGTCAATCGTTTCAGTACCATCAGTTAAATAATAGAAATATTTATCATCACCTGCACCTCCATCTAGGATATCGTGACCTGCACCACCTCTTAACGTATCGTTGCCATCACCACCATATAAGATGTCATCGCCTGCACCTCCATAGAGAATATCATTGTCCTGATCGCCATACAGGATGTCATCACCTTCATTACCTTCTAGATAATCTGCACCTATACCACCATACATTATGTCGTTGCCAGCTTGCCCCCATAAAGTATCATTGCCAGCCTGCCCGTAAATAATGTCGTTTCCAGCACCCGCATAGACTTTGTCATCACCAGCCCCCATTTCAAAGGTTTCATGAGTATTTCGATAGCCCCAAACCTCATCATCATTGGCTGTACCATGATAAGTCACATGGTTTTCAATATAGCTATTATCCCAAGTGGTTGAGTCAGCAAACTGAATTTCATTGATCTTATGATGTCCACCCACAAAGTAGTTTTGGATAGTGATTTGATCTGTCTGATTGATATGTTTGATGACGAGATCACTACCATAGCGATGTAAGCTAATATCAGTCGTTACTATATTTTGATCAAAGCGTAATACATCAAATGAGACAGCAACATTGTTATAATTTTGACCTGCTGGACGTTCAATAATCATGTCTTGACCATCACCTAAATTAAACAGGTAAACTTCATCACCAAATGAACCATAGATGGTATCGTTGCCTTGACCGCCTTCTATGTAAACAGCTCGTTGAGCTTCAGTCAGTTCAATATCCTGAATGACATGGTAGCCATCTTCATTATGGATAAAATCATTTTGGTTATAACTATCCACAAATTGTCTTCGGTTTACATTAACAATGAGTATGTCATCACCCGAACCACCAGAAAGTAATCCAAGTTCATCACCATACAAACCTGTTAAGGTGAGATGATCCTGTCCATCACCACCATAGAGTTTGCCTTGTCCTGTGATGATGTCATTACCTGACTGACCTTCCAATACGCCTTGCCCAGTCAGAATGTCATTGCCGTCACCACCAAGTAGATGTCCAGAGCCTTCAATTTCATCATCACCAGCACCACCATCTAGATAGCCTGTGGCATAGATTTTGTCGTTACCGTTCCCACCATAAACAAAGTATTGGGTTTCTGGTGATTCTGAATAGATTGAACGGCCATAAACAATATCATCACCATCACCTGCATGAATCACATCATGATCTGTGGTACCTTCGATAATATCGTCTAATTCAGTTCCCTTAACTGCCTGAATATTGAGTGCGGCCTCATTCCATTCTGTCTGGTCATCAAATCGAATTATATTAATTGGCTTATTGGACAGGTAGTCACTAAAGTGTGACTCAACAACCAATTGATCTCCTGTAGTGCGGTGAACAATCACCATATCTTGACCAACTTTTCTGACAATTAAGTCATTTGGATTGATGTTTTGAAACTCAATCACATCAATATCTGTTTGGTTTTTGGATTCATATCGGATCGTGTCCTGTCCCCAACCCAAATCAAAGCGATAAATATCGTTTCCTTGTCCACCAATCAGTACATCATCACCTGATCCACCAACTAAAACATCATCACCTGATCCACCATTTAGTTGGTCTGAACCAGCCCCGCCATCCAAAAAGTCATTGCCAGCCTCTCCATTTAGAACATCATTCCCAGTACCACCATAAAGCTGATCTGAACCTTCTCCTGCATCTAAAAGATCATCGCCAGAACCACCAATTAATACATCGTCTCCAGTTCCACCATAGAGTTGATCATCATCAGCACCACCATCCAAGTGGTCATCTCCATTGTCACCATAGAGCTGATCCTGTCCTTCACCACCGTAAAGCTGATCTGAACCGATATTTCCATGAATGACATCACTTCCAGCTTCACCTGAAATAGTACTACCTGTTGCATAAGCTCTTAAAATATCGGCTTCGGCTGTTCCCAATAAAACCAAAGCTTTTACAGCTTCAACATCAAGTATGGTATTATTTGAAAACTGAATTTGATCAATACGATAATGCCCTAAAGCATCCTCATTAAAGTAACTCTGTACCGTGATACTATTTTCACTATCCAACGTGCGAATAACCAAATCATTGTTATGCCGTCTAAAAGTAAAATCACTTTGCACTAAGCCCTCAATAAACTGGATGACATCCTGACGGTTTGCTGTACTGTCATAGTTATAAATAATGTCGTGACCAAAATGAGGAGCAAATACATAGGTATCATTACCTGTACCGCCATCCAGATAGTCATTACCATCACCACCAATTAGGGTATCATTTCCTATACCACCATAGAGCTGATCATCACCATCTCCACCATTTAAGTTATCATCGCCTGCATAACCATACAGCGAATCATGACCAGCCAAGCCATTGAGTTGGTCAGCACTGCTATAACCTTGTATTACATCATTATCTTCGGTTGCTTCAATAACTTTGGCTTTAATCGTTTCAACATCCCAAATAGTGCCATCTGCAAATGCAATTTGATCAATTCGGTACGCTGTTTCACCATTCTGATCAAAATAGTTTTTAACTATAATCTGATCATTTTCTGAATACTTAACAATCAGATCATGATCTTGACGTTTTAGACTTACGTGTATAACTTCAATACCTTCTTTAAAGACTATACGATCCAATTTATTGATATTATTTTCATAACTATGAATCGTATCTTGCCCATCACCTAAACTAAAAATATAAGAGTCATGGCCAGCCAAGCCATTGAGTTGATCAGCACTACTATAACCTTGTATTACATCATTATCTTCAGTTGCTTCAATAACTTTGGCTTTAATCGTTTCAACATCCCAAATAGTGCCATCTGCAAATACAATTTGATCAATTCGGTACGCTGTTTCACCATTCTGATCAAAATAGTTTTTAACTATAATCTGATCATTTTCTGAATACTTAACAATCAGATCATGATCTTGACGTTTTAGACTTACCTGTGTAACTTCAATACCTTCTTTAAAGACTATACGATCCAATTTATTGATATTATTTTCATAACTATGAATCGTATCTTGCCCATCACCTAAACTAAAAATATAAGAGTCATTACCTATTTTTCCATCTAGAATATCATTTCCTGTTCCTCCTATTAAAATATCATCACCGGTTAAAGTGGCAGATAAAATATCACCCCCATTCGTTCCAAGTATATAATTTTTAAGACCAATATTATTTTTAACAATTTCATAATCATCTTGGCTTAAATTATTTCTTAGTTCGACATCCATGCTATTTCTAAACGTATTATAAATATGATTATTATAAGGATTTATACCTCTAATGAAGGTGTACATTTCATTAACAAAATTTAAAACATCCAAAGAAACTGGCTGTTCCAATAAGGTATTTACAATATACTGATTAAATTGGGTGAAGTCAGCACTCCATGCCCCATTCACTCCTTCTATAAATTCAATTTTATCAAATAAATATGCATTATGGCTTTGTTGCATAAGTGTACTGTAAACAGAATTAAAGTACTTTTGATAAACAGTTTCTATACCAATAAATTCTGCTTGAGTAATACTACTCACTGGACTTTCGCCTAAAATCTTTTCTACTACTCGTACATGTTGAGCATTTATATTATTTCCCAAGGAGTTTACCTGTACATTCTGTTGCCCTGCCCAATGTAAAATAATCTTCTCAACTAACGCTAATCTAGTAAACTCATCTTTAAACTCTGCAACAAATTGCTTAACTAATTGTTTTAATTCACCAGTTGCATCAAGCTGCATTGCATGATGTAGAGAATAGACATTACCAAAACCAACCAATTCAGGTAATAACTGGATATCTTGATCAACCTGAATTTCTGAACCTTGATGTATACTTACAGGAACACTATCTTTACGATTGCTATCAAACCAAAGTGTATTGGTCACTGCTGTTGTGCCATCTCCATAAGTAAATATACTATTTTCTCTATGCTCAACATTATTTTCATCTCTTGTTATATTTGACTGATAATTTGTTGCGATTGAGCTAATATTTAGTTCTGTGAGTGATTTCAACTCTCCATCATCGACTACACCATTACTATTTAAATCCTGCCAAACACGCAGTTGTTGATAAATTTGATCTGCTTCTGTAATTTGCCCATCCAAATTATCATCTAGCTCACTTAACGCAACATAGCCATTCTTTGCCAGTGCACCATTTGATAATATCGTTTCTGTTCCAAATAATTCTGCCCCACCATCGATCTGACCATTACCATTTCGATCTAACACCAAGAATCCATCTTCTGGTGCAACCCAAGCTGTTTTTTCAGCAAATCCGCTATTATCCAAATCAAAATGTACACCTTGATCTATTCCAATCGTGGCAATTTTTCCATCACCATTTAGGTCTAAAGTCAAAGGGTCTCGTGGTGGTGGTGCAGGCGTATCAGATTCTGGTGTTGGTGGCTTGGGTTTTGTTGGTGAAGATTCTGTTAAAGTTAGGCCTAAATCACCATCTTCCCAAAACCATATTTGATATTGATATTCCCAATGATTAGCACTTTGTATAATTAGATTATATTTTGGCGTTGTAAATAAATCTGGACTATACAGCTCTTTAAAAGTTTCATCTGACCTTGCATACCAATCAGAACTCAATCCAGATGTTTCATAGCGTGTGATAACATACTGTTCATCACTACTTAACCATGTATTTGCAAATAATTTTCTGCCGATCTCAAGTTGATTTCCCAAAATAAGCTGCTGACCTCCTATATTCAGCATTGTACTCATTCGAATTTCACCCTGACCATCTACATCAAAGAGATTATCTATATAAAACTTGCCTTTAAAATTATTCTCTCCTCTAATATATTCATAAGTATCATAACCAGTGCCTCCCATAAGGAGATCCCCCCCTTTTCCACCCAAAAGGCGATCATCTCCAGCATCACCAACTAGAACATCATGATCATCACCACCATATAGTTCATCATCACCATCGCCACCAAAGAGGATATCATTTTCTGCATTTCCAAATAATTGATCATTATCCTTGCCACCGTATAGGTAGTCTATGCCTTCTGCACCTACAATATAATCATTACCTGCATATCCATAAGCATAATTGATCGTTCCACTATCACCCGCGTTTCCGAAGACCAATTTATTTCCTGTGTAGATTTCATCGCCACCTGCACTGCCATAAAGCTTATCGCTGCCCGAACCACCATACATAATATTCTTATCAGTATCCAATGTAGAGAGACGTTCGAAATCGACTTCTGTTCCTAACTTTCCATCGGTATCACCACTCTCTCCTGCGATTAAAATATCATCTCCAGCTCCTCCATATAACTCATCACCACCAAGCCCGCCAACTAAACGATCCTTATTATCTCCTCCATCTAAATAATCAACACCTGTTCCCCCATATAAACGGTCATCGCCATCCCCGCCATGCAATTCATCATTTTCGGCCCCGCCATACAGTAGATCGTTTCCATCTCCTCCATATAAAAAATCAATTCCATCCATCCCCTCTAAATGGTCATTATCATCCCCACCATAGAGTTCATCACTTCCAGCACCACCTTCTAAATAATCATCACCCTTTCCTCCAAAAAGTCGATCATTTCCACGACCACCATATATATGGTCTTTTCCAACAACCCCATGTATATCTATATCATCTCCTTCTGACCCAAATATAAAGGAGTTTTGTGGGGTACTAAGATTTGCTCCCATTTTAACCACTTTTATTCCTGTACTTAGATCTTCAATCAACCAGTTTTGATCTGGTAAAGGTGAACCTATTGTTGTTCCTGTTATCCAATAATTTCTTATAGTTAATAATGCCTTGGTTCTATCCTCTATCCACTGTTCAGTAATTTCACCTTGTTCTGTTAATGGATTATATAGTCTAAATTTGCTTTGGACTGCTGAACTTGTTTCGACTGATACCATTGAAAGCGCACTGAGAGCAGAACGAACATTTACATTTGTTTTTGCTAAAGTGATTAATTCGGATAGACTTGATTGGTTTAAAGATTGTGTTTCTAAATCTAAAATTGAGCTTTGAAAAAATGCTCTTGCATTCGCAAAAAAGTTATCATCATTCGTTGTTCCTATAATTGATTTGCCTAATACAGCACCCATTAACATATCAAGAAAACGATTTACACCAACACTATTAATTAAACCAAACGAAGATAATAATTTTTGATTATCTGTTCCCATTGCTAGAGTAGAGACATAGTCAATAAATGTTTTTTCTCCAGTAACATAACCATAAAATGTATCACCCAAAATTACCTGATCTGTACTTTATTGTATTGATTTTTCTAATAAAAATTTTGCTCTTGCTGCTTTAAAACCTGCTTCATAGCTTACATACGCATATAGCACATCGCGCCAGTCATTGAGGGAATCTACAGCTAAAGGATTATCTCCTTTACTCATTAAACGATAACTTTGATCACTTGTCAGTTGCGTGAAGAGCAATGTTCCTGACCATGCGGAGTTTGCTTTTTCTGATGCAGCAGTATCATTCGGGTCACGATTAAATAAAATCTTTCCTACTGCTGTTGCATCCTTACCTGCAATATCTTCAATTTTTGGTATGATTGCGTATGTATCTTCATTATCATTAACTTCATCAAATAAATATTTTAATAAGTTTTTAGCCACTTCATTTGATGCTTCTTGCATTTTTGATTCAGAGACTGTTTCCCCATAACGCAACATTGCCTGAGTACTACTATAAACACGAATAAGTTCAGACATCGAACCACGTCCAGCATTGGCTTCTGTTGCCCCTCTCAACCAAAGCACTGTTGGATTGGTTGATTCATAACCATAGTTGGTTTGTAATAAATTAGCTAAAGTTTGATAAATTCGCCAATAACCAATTTGTCCATTTTCTGCCTGTAGACGCATAGCAGCAATTTGATCCATATGTACTTAGCTTAATTTAGTTGACATAATTTATTTCCTTTATTTCTTCTTTTAAAATTTTTAATGCAGTTAGACAAACATCTAAATATTGATCATCTGTAATCTTTTTAGAATAGGTATTAGCATCAATATTAATAACTACTCCATTCCACTTGAAAATCTTCCTAAATGTATCTGATTTACAAGCTCTATCACTACTCAAATAATCAGTTTCACGATTATAATATTGAGGTGAGTACATAAAAACTCGAAACCCATCTTCCATCACAACATTATCCTCCCATTTTTTTTTCATTAGCTTATTAATATCTCTAACTCTAATAGTAAACCCATTAGCACCATAATATTCTCTAGGTATTAACCAAAAACGACCATTACGCTTTAATAGAGCATATTTGCGAGAGTCAAATTTTGGTAATCTAGCAAAATCTTCTGATGTATATGAGTCGAACTCTTGAGCTAGCCTCATCCTTTGCCGTTCCATCAATGAATGAATACGAGCATCCTGTCTCTTCTCCGTTAAAGGAACACATTTATATACTAGCCAAGCTGTAAAAATGATTAAAAGTAAAGTCCATATAAAACCTTTTGATGGCCTGTAGTTTTTTATATTCATCATTATTATTTATCCATTTTTAATAATTTTTTAGGTCTAACTTTTTCCACCTCCCCAAACAGACTAAATGTCTGATTTACATAATTCACTACACCACTTATTTGATCCATATAGTGCATAAGTTCAGGTGTTTTCTCAGCTTGAAGCAGTTTTATTGTGCGTGATGGATCAAAACCATCAAATTGACAGTAAAATAAAGGTTCACCACGTTTTAGAATTAAATCTGTAGAAGTGTCATGCCATTCAAATGCCCACATTAGTGGTCGAGGCCAGATATGAATCGGAAAACGTCCACCAAAGATCGTGCCTGGTAGCGGATTCTTGCGGTAATGCCCAAAGGCATCTAGTTGAGTGAGATACACTACTTCATCTGCAATAAAGCAATACGGAAGTTTCAGTTGTAAGATTGGGACTTGAGGTGTACGCCATTCATTCTCATTGACAATTGTGAGCAGCTCTCGTAATTTATTGGCACGCACGGGTGATTGATCACCAAGTACATTGACTAAGCTTGGTTTCCCTTGTGCATCTCGTGCAAAACGTAGATGAAAATCAAATGGGCTATTAATAACAAAATAGCGACTTTCCAACTGCAACACCGCAGGACAACGGCTTGCTGACTTTGCATGTTTAGTCTGAGACTGAGAACGCATCCGATAAGGTGCTTCATATAGAATTGCAGCTTTATCATCTGTTAAAAACCAACCAACCGGAATCGGTCCTTCCCCAATCAACTTTTCGTTATCTTCAATGGTAAAATGGATATGCATTTTAAATTTTTATTTCAGCCTTTTGTCTGCAATATTTTACGCTGACTTGCTTCTTTTTCATACAGATCAGTCTGCATATATTTTTGATTTAGCTAGCAAAATTTCTTTTAAATGAGCTACACTTCTCTTTAATAATCTTTTATTTCGAACAAACTAATTCACTCATTCCAATCCAAACACCTAACATAAAAAAGCCACCCTCAGGTGGCTTTTTAACTTATTCTTTATCTTGCTCGTGTTCAGGCAAATCCTTCACAGCTTCAGCAATCAGACCAAACATATAGTTACCATACGCATTGGTTTTATCATAATGGAAACGCAATCTTGGCGTAATACGCGTCTTGATGCGACGACTCAATTCATGACGCAAGAAACCAGAAGCCTTATTCAGCACATCTAAAGTTTCTTTATTTGCCGCTTCACTTTGATCATCACCCAGTTCACGCCCCATCACAGTGACATAAACTTCAGCATATCCCATATCGGCACTGACTTTCACGGCTGAGATGGTCACTAGACCACCTAACCGTGGATCTTTAAGCTCCTGACGGATGAGCTCAGACAACTCTCGTTGTACAGAATCCGCCATGCGCTTTAAGCGTTGGCTACCCGCCATTAAAGACTCCGTTTAATCAATTGAACATCATAGACTTCGATCTTATCTTGTACTTTGATGTCTTTATAACCTTTCACCGCAAGACCACATTCCATACCTGCGCGAACTTCTTCAACCACTTCTTTATAACGACGAAGAGATTCAAGTTCACCTTGGAACACAACCACGTCATCACGTAATACGCGAATCGGTTTATTACGGTGTAACATACCTTCAAGTACCATACAGCCTGCTGCTGCACCAAATTTACTTGAGTGGAATACTTCACGTACTTCTGCCACACCCAAGATGGTTTCACGGTGTTCAGGTGCAAGCTTACCACTCATTGCTGCTTTTACGTCATCAATCAGTTGATAAATGATACTGTAGTAACGAATATCAATACCGTCTTGGTCAGATTTCTGACGCGCAGTGTTGTCCGCACGGACGTTGAAACCAAGTAATACGGCTTCTGAAGATTCAGCTAAAGTGACATCTGACTCAGTGATTGCACCAACACCAGAACCAATCACACGTACTTTCACTTCATCAGTTGAAAGCTCATCAAGCGCAACATGCAATGCTTCTAAAGTACCGCGTACATCAGTTTTAAGCACAACATTCACATAAGGCACATCTTTCTTGCCCATAGACGCCATGATGTTTTCAAGACGCATCGCACTCGCACGTTCTAAACGCTTATGACGTTCGCGATCAGAACGAGCATCAGCAACTTCACGTGCTTTCTTCTCATCATTGACCACAAGGACTTCATCACCCGCCATTGGCGCTTCAGGTAAACCTAAAATCTCAACTGGAATTGAAGGACCCGCAGAGGTAATACGTTTGCCATTTTCATCGACCATCGCACGGACACGACCATACGATGAACCAGCAAGAACTAAATCACCAATGTTCAATGTACCGTTTTGTACCAGAATCGACGTAACCGCACCACGACCTTTATCAACACGTGCTTCAATCACCACACCTTGAGCCGCACCGTCCGCAGAAGCTTTGAGTTCCATCAATTCAGCTTGGATCAAGATCAGGTCAAGTAACCCATCAATACCGACACCTGAATGTGCTGAAACTTTAGCGATAGGGACATCACCGCCCCATTCTTCAGGCACGATACCTTTGGTGGTCAATTCATTTAAGACGCGATCGACATCTGCTGATTCTTTATCCATTTTGTTGATGGCAACAATAATTGGTGTACCAGCAGCACGCGCATGATCAATTGCTTCTGCAGTTTGTGGCATAACACCATCATCAGCAGCAACAACCAGTACCACGATATCAGTCGCTTTTGCACCACGTGCACGCATAGACGTAAACGCTGCGTGTCCTGGGGTATCTAAGAAAGTAATAATGCCTTTCTCAGTTTCAACGTGATAAGCACCAATATGTTGAGTAATACCACCCGCTTCACCCGCAGCCACTTTAGAGCGACGGATACGATCCAGTAATGATGTTTTACCATGGTCAACGTGACCCATGATTGTGACCACTGGAGGACGCGTTGTTTGCTCACCACGTGCTTCTTCAGCCGCAACTAACAAATTATCTTCTGCTTGCGTATCAGAAACCAGAACAGGATTATGTCCCATTTCTTCAACCACAAGTACCGCTGTATCTTGCTCAATGGCTTGATTCTGCGTGACCAACTCACCCATTTTCATCAGGGTTTTGATGACTTCACGAACTTTAACAGCCATCTTTTGAGCGAGATCGGCAACAATAATTTTCTCGCCAATTTCAACATCATAAATCTGTTTTTTCACAGGTTTTTCAAAACCATGCTTGTTGGCTTGGCTAGTTTTCAAACCACGCTTATGATGGGTCTTACTAAAGCTTTGTTCAGACTGAGCATCACCACCACGACCGCCTTTCTTACCCGCACGTGGATTTGCAGTTGCGCCACCACGTTTGATTTCACGGTCTTCCTTATTAAAGGAATCTTCATACGCCTGACCAACGAGACCCGCTGCTAAAGGCGAATCATCAATCACACGAACAGTGGTAGTGGTATCATCATTTGAATATTTTGATGCCATTTTACGCATTTGTTCAAGCGTACGTTGCTGAGCTTCTTCAGCCGCCTTACGACGCACTGCTTCTTCAGTCGCTTTTAACTGAGCCGTTTGAGCTTCACGCGCTTTTTTCTGTTCAGCCGTCTCTGATGGTTTTACCACTTGAGGCGCTTTAATTACCTTATCGCTATTACGCTTTTTCACCACAACAGCCGTTTTTGCTGGCGCTTGTGTTGAAGTATCAGAAGTATGCGCTGCACGCATCGCTTCTAAGGTTGCATTTGCTTTTTTCTCTGCAACATCACGTGCATTTTGCACTGCTTCAGTACGTACATTTTGTTCAGCACGTACTTTCACATTTGCTTCTACACGTGCTTTTGCTTCAGCAGCAAGCAACTCTGGGTTCGGTTTAGCAAAAACTTGTTTCTTACGAACTTCAACATTGATGCTTTTTGCTTTACCCGAAGTACTTGTAACTTTAGCAGTACTCGTTGTTTTACGTTTCAACGCAATTTTTCCTGTGTTACCACTTTCCTGACCATGAACTTTTTTCAAATGATTGACTAAAGTGTCTTGTTGCTCAGTGGTAATAATATCATCTGCTTTACGCTGTGGTAGACCTGCATCACGAACCTGCTCTAGGAGTTTCTCTACAGGACGTTCTACGCTGAGCGCTAACTCTTGAATCGACTTGTCCGTCATCTATTATCTCCTAGTTAAACCATGATTCACGTGCTTTCATGATGAGTTGACCCGCTTTGTCATGACCTAAGCCTTCGATATCAGAGATATCATCAGTCGCTTGATCTGCCAAATCATCAACAGTAATCACACCACGTGCCGCCAATGCATACGCAATCTCAGTCGTCATACCTTCCATACCGAGAAGTTCTGCACTTGGCTCTTGAATATTTTCTTGCTGTTTTAACGCATCGGTTAATGCAGCTTCTTTTGCACGACTTTGTAGTAATTCAACTAAGTCTGCATCAAGCTCGATTTCATCAAAGGTCTCAGCAGGAACATAAGCAATTTCTTCTAATGAAGTGAAGCCCATTTCTACTAAAGCCATCGCTAAATCTTCTTCAATATCGAGACGTGATACAAACATATCAAGATATTGTTGTGCTTCATTTTGCTGACGAGCACGATACTCTTCTTCTAACATCATGTCGAGTTTATAACCGGTTAATTCCGATGCTAAACGAACATTTTGTCCTTGCGAACCAATCGCACGTGCCAACTGATCGCTGGTCGCAAAAATAATATCTGCGCTGCGTGCATCTTCATCAAGTACGATACCTGACACATCTGCTGGCTCTAATGCGCTTGCAATATATTGCGCTGGATCATCAGACCACACCACAACATCAATACGCTCACCATTTAACTCTTGTTGTACCGCTTGGATACGCGTACCACGCATACCAATACATGCACCCACAGGGTCAATACGATGGTCATTGGTTTTCACTGCAATTTTAGCACGCACACCCGGTTGACGCGCTGCTGCTTTAATTTCAATGATTTCTTCAGAAATTTCTGGAATTTCTTTTTTCATTAACGCCATTAGCATTTCAGGGCGGGCACGAGACAATAGCAATTGTGCACCACGGCCTTCACGGTTCACGTTATACAAAATTGCATTGATACGCTGCTTAGGACGTAAAATTTCTTTATGAATGGTTTCTTCACGTGCCAAATATGCTTCCGCATTGTCACCAAGATCAATGATAAAGCCATCTTTGGTTTGCTTTTTCACTTCACCATAGATCAGTTCGCCAACTTTAGACTCATAAGCATCTGCAACCAATGCACGCTCAGCTTCACGAATCTTTTGCACAATCACTTGTTTTGCGATTTGTGCTGCAATACGACCAAACTCGATCGATTCAACTTCAAGCTCGCGGATATCACCAATTGACCATTTTGTTGCGTCTACATCAGAAATCGCATCTTGACACGCTGGCATTTCATGATCTTCATCCGCAACGAGCGTCCACTGACGGAAAGTACGGTAATCACCTGTTTTACGGTCAATCTCAACACGAAGTTGAGCTTCTTCTGAATTTGTGCCTTCGTAGAATTTTTTCTTCGTCGCGGCAACAAGTGCTTGCTCTAACGCTTCGAAGATCGCTTCACGACTAACACCTTTTTCATTACTAACCGTTTCTGCAACGGTAAGAATTTCACGGCCCATAAGTCACCTACCGATTTCTTATAAAATTAAGTTAATATTAGTCTTGATAGATTAAATTTGCTTTATCAATATTATTACTATCAATTTCAAGCACGTGATCACCTTCGACTTCAACCTGAATCATTTCATTTTCGAGGTCAACAGAAAGTAATTTCGCTTGAAATTTACGACGGTTCTCGACAGCAGCAATTAATCGTAAAGCGACTTGCTGTCCAATATACCCAGACATTTGTGACAACTGAAAGAATGGGCGATCCCAACCTGGTGAAGACACTTCTAGAGCATACTCACCTGAAATCGGATCATGGACATCCAGCATTGCACCCACTTGTTGTGTGACCAGCACACAATCTTGAACGCCAATACCACGCCCTTGTTCTGCTTCACCCTCTTCATTTAGAAGTGGTTCCACATTCTCATCGGTCGCTTTGTCAATATAAATACGTAATAAAGAACGTTTACCTTGTGGTAGGAACTCAATCCCCCACAGATCTACATCACAAGCAGCTACAGCTGGTGCGATAAGATCAAACAGTGCTTGAGATTTATTTGATAATTTCATTTACTCTCGTCGCTCTCATGCGAGCCAATCAATCTTAACCGTATAGTGAACACGATGATTTGATCTTGCGCCGTATACGGCTCATATCGACACTACACGATAGCTAAACAACCAATAAAAAAGGGCGTAATCGCCCCTATGTTACACAGAAAAGCAAAGCCCACTGTGCAAAAAGGCCCACCTATTGTGAGCCTCTTTTTAGAAACTTGGTAGCGGGAGCTGGATTTGAACCAACGACCTTCGGGTTATGAGCCCGACGAGCTACCAGACTGCTCCATCCCGCATCAACGTGCAAAATTATATACAATTATGAAGAAAAGTCAATCTAAGTTTTCTTCACCATTGCTTGATTAAGTTGCACCTTAATCAAATGGTAGCGGGAGCTGGATTTGAACCAACGACCTTCGGGTTATGAGCCCGACGAGCTACCAGACTGCTCCATCCCGCATCAACAAATCACTGCGTACACCAAACTTACTGGTTATTAAGCTTGGTGCGGAAGGGGGGACTTGAACCCCCACGCCCGAAGGCACTACCACCTCAAGGTAGCGTGTCTACCAATTCCACCACCACCGCAGCTTTGTGGGACGAATTCTAGTACCTAAAACAGAAAAAGGAAAGCATTAATTCAGCTTATTCAGTCGTTTTTGGTGCATTTGGTGAAGTTTCAGCCGATGTTACTGGAGCGGAAGTTGAACTTTGCACAGTTTTTAAACTATACGCATCCGTTGTATGTTTTTTGGCAAGCACAGCTAAAGTTAGACTGGTCACAAAAAAGATTGCAGTAAAAACTGCGGTTAAACGCGTCAAGAAGTTACCCGCACCTGATGCGCCAAATACGGTTGCAGCGCCGCCGCCGCCAAATGATGCGCCTGCTTCTGCACCTTTACCTTGTTGTACTAAAACCAAAGCAATAATCAAAATTGCTAAAATAATGTGTACAACGAGTATAAAACTATACATTTCTATTCCTCGTTATTTGCTTTGTGCAAATGCTTTTGCAATTTGGTAAAAAGATTGTGCATTGAGAGATGCACCACCGACTAAGGCACCATTGATATCTGGGCATGCCGCCAATTCAACAGCATTTTCAGCTTTAACACTACCGCCATATAAAATGGCCATGTTTGCGCCATATGATGTGATTTGCGTTAAACCTTCACGGATTTTTGCATGCATCGCCTGAGCATCTTCTGGTGAAGCCGTCTTACCCGTACCTATTGCCCAAATCGGTTCATAAGCGACCACGATATTTTGCCATTGTTCAACATTAACAACAGAAGCGATATCACAGATTTGCTGTAATACCACTTGATCAGCCAAACCTTGCTCACGTTGATCAAGACTTTCACCTACACAGTAGATCACAGTTAAACCTGCATTTAATGCATGATGCAACTTCTCTTTTAAAATTTCGACCTTATCACCAAACAACTCACGGCGTTCAGAATGGCCAATGAGAACAAATTCAATGCCACTGTCTTGAAGTAATTCTGCACTCACCTCTCCCGTGTATGCCCCTGTGCCAGCCACCCGCGAAAGATCTTGCGCGACAGTATAAACCGTTCTAGCTGCATCTTTTAGTTGAGCTTGAATACTGGTTAAAGCGATTGTGGTTGGTGCGACACCGATATGACACTGCTCAGGAGCAATATTATCTTGCTCTAATAACTGTTTAAATTCTTGTATTAATTGGAAAGCATTCGCATGCATTGGATTCATTTTCCAATTACCAACAACCCAAGGGGTAATGGTCGAATTCGACATACTCCGCCTACCTAATGTTAATTTCTCAAAAATGCTGCATATTTTACACGGATTTTTATCAAATTGAGTTTTTTTCTATTGTTTAAATATAAATCAGATCGAAAACGAACACATCTCAATAAAATATCCTTCGAGAACTCACGGTTACTTTCTATATACACTGGAAAACTAAATCGCATGCTTAAGCGCAAATTAATCTCATGCCCTTTAGCAGTAGAAGCAATAAAAGAAAATTAATTTATAAAAAACTCGATTAGTTCAAAGTTTTATCTATGAACCAAGTCAAAAACGACACTTTCTCTAGTAGTATTTTTGCATAACAAAAGTATAATTTTTAGGATACATATTATAAACATTTATTGTCATAAGGCGGACAGATGTCAGGATTACATACGTCTCCAAAATTTTCGGGGTTTATTCGACGGTTGGTCGAAGATGGTCATATGTCTGCATCCAGTATGCAAACAGCAATCGACACAGCAAAAAAAGCGCAACAAGATATTGTTGCGCATCTGATTGAACATCATCGTCTTTCTCAACTTACCATTGCTGAAACTATTGCAGTAGAATTCGGTGAACCCGTATTTGATTTAGCGGTGTTTGATACGGCTTTGTTGCCGCGTGAACTCGCCGACAGTAAGCTGGTCCAAAAACATCGGATTGCACCTCTGATTCAACGTGGGCAAATCTTATATGTCGCCACCAGCAATCCAACCAATATCGATGCACTGGATGCGATTCGTTTTAACACCAAACTCAATATCGAACCGATTATTGTTGAGCACAGCAAACTAGAAAAACTCATCGAGCAACAATTTGGGGATTCTGGCAGTTTTGATTTTGGTGATAGTGAAGATTTTGATCTCGATATTGATGTTGTTCCAGATCAGTCAGATGACGATGATAATGCCGCGTCTCAGGGCGATGAATCACCGATTGTAAAATATATTAATAAACTGTTGATTGACGCGATTCGTATGGGTGCATCCGATTTGCACTTTGAACCGTATGAAAAAACCTATCGAGTTCGCTATCGTGTCGATGGTGTTTTAAGACAAATTGCCAATCCCCCATTACAAATGGCAACTCGGCTTGCTTCACGTTTAAAAGTCATGTCGCAAATGGACATTTCTGAGAAACGAATGCCGCAAGATGGCCGTATTAAGCTCAAACTGTCCAAGACCAAAGCGATTGACTTTCGTGTCAACTCATTACCCACCTTGTTTGGTGAAAAGTTGGTTCTGCGTATTCTTGATCCATCTAGCGCCATGTTAGGCATTGAAGCACTCGGTTATGAAGATGCACAAAAAGCGTTATTTTTGGAGGCACTCGACAAACCTCAAGGCATGCTATTGATCACAGGTCCAACAGGGTCTGGTAAAACGGTTTCTTTATATACCGGTATTAATATCCTGAACACTGAAGACACCAATATTTCAACAGCAGAAGATCCCGTTGAGATTAACTTAGAAGGGATCAATCAGGTTAACGTCAATACCAAAACGGGCTTAACCTTCTCCGCAGCACTTAAAGCCTTTCTCCGTCAAGATCCTGATATCATCATGGTCGGTGAGATTCGTGACCTAGAAACTGCTGAAATTGCAATTAAAGCAGCGCAAACAGGTCATATGGTGATGTCTACACTACACACCAACAGTGCACCTGAAACACTGACTCGTTTGCGTAATATGGGCGTACCTTCTTTCAATATCGCAACGTCGGTTAATCTGGTAATTGCCCAACGATTAGCGCGTCGCTTATGCCCACAGTGTAAACAAGCGATAGACATTCCAAAACAAAGCCTTTTAGAGTTAGGATTCACTGAAGAGGATTTAGCAAATCCTGAACTTCAAATATTTCAGCCAGTGGGTTGTTCGGAGTGTCGTGAAGGCTATAAAGGTCGTGTGGGTATTTATGAAGTAATGAAAGTGACCCCTGAAATCTCTAAAATTATTATGGAAGATGGCAATGCTTTACAAATCGCAGCCGCATCTGCACAAGCTGGTTTTAACAATTTAAGGCGTTCAGGTTTACAAAAAGTCATGCAAGGGATCACGTCATTGCAAGAAGTTAATCGAGTCACCAGTGAATAAAATTAATAAAAAGGATTAATAATCATGGCAGCTAAAAAAGCGCAAATGATGCCTACTTTTGCTTATGAAGGGGTAGATCGTAAAGGGGCAAAAATTAAAGGGGAATTACCTGCACGCAATATGGCTTTAGCAAAAGTCACGTTACGTAAGCAGGGTGTAACCATTAAGAATATTCGAGAGAAACGCAAAAATATTCTCGATGGCTTAACGAAAAAGCGAGTCACAACACTTGATATTACTGTGTTTACTCGCCAACTCGCGACCATGATGAAAGCAGGTGTACCGCTGGTTCAAGGTTTTGAAATTGTTGCTGAGGGTTTAGAAAATCCATCTATGCGCGAAGTGGTACTCGGTATTAAAGGCGAAGTCGAGGGGGGGAATACTTTTGCAGGTGCACTCAAAAAATACCCACAGTATTTTGATAACTTATTTTGTTCTTTGGTTGAATCTGGTGAACAGTCTGGTGCACTGGAAACCATGCTGGATCGTGTCGCTATCTATAAAGAAAAAAGCGAACTCCTAAAACAAAAGATCAAAAAAGCCATGAAATATCCAGCCACAGTTATCGTGGTTGCTGTGATTGTGACGATTATTTTGATGGTCAAAGTTGTACCTGTTTTCCAAGACCTGTTCAGTTCATTTGGTGCTGACTTACCGGCCTTTACAAAAATGGTGGTGAATATGTCGGTATGGATGCAAGAATACTGGTTTATCCTGATTATTGTGATTGGTGCAATTATTGCTTGTTTTCTCGAAGCAAAAAAACGAAGCAAGAAGTTCCGCGACACACTGGATAAAATGGCACTGAGATTACCTATTTTTGGTGATTTAATTTATAAAGCCATTATCGCGCGATATAGCCGTACTTTAGCGACAACATTTGCAGCAGGTGTTCCACTGATTGATGCCCTTGAATCAACGGCTGGTGCAACCAATAACGTGGTCTATGAAAATGCAGTGATGAAGATCCGTGAAGATGTCGCAACTGGACAACAACTACAATTTGCCATGCGTGTATCGAATCGCTTCCCATCTATGGCGATTCAAATGGTTGCAATCGGTGAAGAATCGGGTGCTTTAGACAGTATGCTCGATAAAGTGGCAACCCACTATGAAAATGAAGTCGATAACGCGGTTGATGGCTTAACCGCCATGATGGAACCACTCATCATGGCTATTCTAGGTGTACTGGTCGGTGGGCTTGTGATTGCAATGTACCTTCCAATCTTCCAAATGGGCTCTGTGGTCTAATGCAACAATTCGTATCGTATTTTGTCGAAAACCTAACTGCGCTATATATTGCAGTTGGGTTATTGAGTTTATGTATTGGTAGTTTCCTCAATGTGGTTATTTACCGCACGCCGAGAATGATGGAGCAGGAATGGCAACAAGAATGCCAGATGTTGCTACATCCCGAACAACCACTCATCGATCAAAGTAAATTAACTTTAAGTCAACCCGCGTCAACATGTCCCCAATGTGAATCAACTATCCGTTGGTATCAAAATATTCCTGTGATCAGTTGGCTCGTGCTACGCGGTAAATGTGGTTCTTGCCAAAATCCAATCAGTATGCGTTACCCATTGATTGAACTCTTAACCATGCTGTGCTCACTGGCCGTGGTTGCGGTGTTTGGCGCAACATTACAGATGCTATTTGGATTAGTGTTGACGTGGATACTGATCGCCCTCACCTTTATTGATTTTGATACACAACTGCTTCCTGATCGCTTTACCCTTCCCCTTGCAGCGTTAGGCTTGGCAATTAACAGCTTTGCAATTTATACCACAGCAACCGCAGCTATCTGGGGCTATGTGATTGGTTTTCTGTGTTTATGGATTGTGTATTACCTCTTTAAACTGATCACAGGTAAAGAAGGTATGGGCTATGGCGACTTCAAGCTGCTCGCAGCATTAGGTGCTTGGATGGGGCCGTTGCTACTGCCTTTAATTGTTTTACTCTCTTCAATTGTGGGTGCAATTGTGGGTATTATTCTGTTGAAAATGCGTGGTGAAAATCAGCCTTTTGCATTTGGCCCTTATATCGCGATTGCAGGTTGGATTGCTTTTTTATGGGGTGATCAAATTATGAAAGTTTATCTTGGAGGTTAACATGCAATTTATCTTGGGAATTACAGGTGGCATTGGTAGTGGCAAATCTGCGGCGACCCAATGGTTTGAATCTCAAGGTATTTGTGTTGTTGATGCCGATATTGTGGCAAGAGAAGTGGTTGAGCGTGGTCAGCCTGCATTAAAAAGCATTCAACAGACCTTTGGAGATTGGGTGTTATTAGAAGATGGCAACCTAAATCGGCGTGCTTTGCGTGAGCATATTTTTCAATCACCAGACGCGCGTCAAACTTTAGAAAAAATTACCCACCCTGCGATTCGCCAGTCCATTATCCAACAACTCCAACAAGCCCAAAGTGCTTATGTGATTTTGGTTTCGCCACTCCTATTTGAAACCAACCAGCATGAATTGGTTCATCATACGTTATTAATTGATACGGATGAGCATATCCAATTACAACGTGCCAGCCAACGCGATGGGCAAAATGAAGCAGAGATTAGAAAAATTATTGCAGCACAGATGCCTAGAACTCAAAAACAACAATTGGCCAATGACATTGTGCTCAATGATGGTTTATTAGAACATCTGCACAAGCAGCTTAAGCCCTTACATTTAAGTTATTTACAACAGGCCGAGCAATTTTTTTAATCGTGTTTTTGCTGAGCGAGTTGTTTAGCTAAGCTATCTTGGCGGAACCATCGCCATGGCTGTAGTGCTCCGATTGCCATCCCCAGCAAACCACAAGCAACAGCAGCACTTAACGGTTCATCTAACAAAGGAACTGCAAGTACAGCAGCGATAAACGGCGCTAAAGTGACAATACTTCCCGTCTTAAATGCCCCTAAGCGTTCAATTGCAGCAATATAGGTCAACGTTGCAACAATCACCACCAACACGCCATGAAATAACCCTTGTACCAGTAAATGTACAGCGTCAACGTCTTGGAAATGCTTTGGAATAAACAAAAAATAAATTGGTAGATAAATCAATGCGGACCAGATTGCCACACTTGCCATTGCATGCCATGCGGATAACTGCCACTGTTTCAACAACACAGTGAAGAGTCCCCACCAAACTGCACTCAAAAAGAATAACAAATCACCCAAACCAAATGAGGAAGCCTGCTCATGCAGCATCAAATAGCTCATGACTGCCAACGCACTCAACATGATGATCAAACTCAACCATGTATGTTTATCAAAGGTCTGCTTAAAAAATAAATAAGCAGCAACGGCAGTACATAATGGGATAAAACCATTTAAAAAAATCGCTGCATGTGCGGCAGGAGCATGTAGAAAAGCAGTATAGACGGTAAAACAGTACGCTAGACCACCTGTTAATGCCAATATCACGGCCCGTGGATGCCACAAAAAAGCCAAATCTTTCTTGTACATCAGGATCGGCATCAGAATCGTAAATGCAATCGCAAAGCGCATTGCCACCAAATCCCAAGCACTGATATGCCAATGCGCATTTAAGCGGGAGAAAATGGTAAACCCGCCCCAAATACACATGGTAATGAAGACATATAAATAGCCTTGCGTTCGAACAGTCATGCTAAATCACTTGAATCATCATACCGCATCAATGATTATACATTGCGCTGACGACATGCCTCATACAATGCCATCCCCGTGGCCACACTGACATTCAAACTCTGTAAGTCACCTGACATTGGAATATAAACCGTGTGATCACATTGAGACTGGGTAATTGGTCGCAAACCTGTATCTTCAGCGCCCATCACGATCACAACAGAGCCACTAAAATCACATTGCTGAAGAGGCAATGCCTTTTCATCTAGCATCGTGCCAATAACACGAGTATGCGTGGTGTCTTTTAAATGTGCCAAAGTACGCGCCAGATTGGTGACTTGAATAAATTTAACTTTTTCAGCTCCCCCTGCTGCAACCTTACGAGCAGTCGGTGTCAGACCTGCCGAACGGTCGCGAGGCACAATCACAGCTTGCACCCCCATTGCAGCAGCGGTACGAATACAAGCACCAAGATTATGCGGATCAGTCACTTGATCGAGTGCTAACAGCAACGCATTTGGAGACTGTTGCATCAGTTGATCTAAGTCTTGTTCATTTAAAGTCGGATGTGGACGTACAGCAGCGACCACCCCTTGATGGAAAGGCAGACCTGCCAACTTTTCCAAACTGTCTCGACTGGCCTTTTGCACACTAATACCAAAAGGTTCTGCAAGCTGTAAAATTTTTTGTAGCCGTTGATCATCACGACCTTTTAGGGTAAATAAAGTCAAAACTCGCTCAGGCTCTAACTCTAACAATGACTCCACTGAGTGAACACCATAATAATATTCAGATTTTGCCATGAACGAACGACCTCTTTAAAAAACCCACTCTTCAAAAAGGGGATTTAGCTTGTAAAAAGTTTCTCTTTTAAATGGAGAACTTATGGGAGACTTATAAAAAATAAAAATCCTGCAAAGTGACTTTACAGGTGAGGAGCGAATAGCTCCGCAATGGAATTTAATAAAAAAATCCTGTAAATGACTTTACAGGATTCTCTTTAGATATAGTGTACTCGATTTAAACGGCAATAGGTTAGCCTTCTAGATGGCAGACATAATCGAGGACTTCATCAGCTTCGATATGAAAGACACTATTACCTGGCACATAAAAAGACTGACCTGCACGGAATAACTCACTTTCAGTGCTGTCTGCAATTTTTACGCGACATTCGCCAGAAATAATTTCCATACGCTCTGGCACATGTGTCTCAAATGCTAAAGGCTGTTCAGTAGGCAAAAGCACACCTAAAGTCTTTTTCGTACCATCTTCAAATTGTACCGTATGGCTAATACATGCCCCACCAAAATACACATTTGACTTTTTAATGACCGTAACATGATCAAACTGCACTGAACTCATGCCTACTCTCCAAATAATGCAGCATTTATATTAGGTTATGATGGACGTAGTTTAATTGTGCCTGCGCCACTAATCAATCCATTTTTTTCATGCTTTTTGCAGCAAATCGCCAAGCGCCAAAGTGCTTTGTCACAGCGAGAACCACCATATCCTAGGCAAATAAGCAAAATGCTGTATTCAACCCTTGTGGCAACTATAAAACTTCTCTATCTTTAAGCAAAAGATTTTGTGCATTGGATGCGTTTATGCTCACCCATTTAACTTTAATTAATTTTGCACTCGCCGACCACCTCGCTTTAGATATTGAACAAGGTTTTAATGTACTTACTGGTGAAACTGGTGCAGGTAAATCATTATTGTTAGATGCATTGTCAGCTTGTTTAGGTGAACGTACAGACACCCATTATGTCCGCTATGGGGCGGATAAAGCTGATGTGACTGCCGTATTTAGTTATCAACCCGAAAGTGCTGAAGCCTCTTGGTTGAAAGAACATGAACTGGATGATGACACAGGTGAAATTCATTTAAGACGTGTGGTTTTTGCCACTGGTCGAAGTAAAGCATGGATTAATGGACGACCAAGTAGTTTAACTGAGCTGAAAGAAATTGGTCGTTTGCTGGTACAACTTTATAGCCAACATAGCCAACAACAATTACTTGAGCCGCCTTATCCTAAACATTGGTTAGATCGTTATAGTAACTTTGCAGAGCCAGCCAACGCTGTACGTCAGGCTTATGCAACTTGGCAAAAAAACATTCAACAACATCAAGCTGCTTTAGATGCGCAAACAACACGTATTCAAAGAATACAAACGCTCGAATCCCAGCTCGAAGAACTCGAAGAAGTCATTCAAACGGATTATCGTGACACTGAACAAGAATTTGATCGTCTGAGCCATCATGAACACATCATGCAAGACTGTGGTTCTAGCTTAAATGTGCTAGATGAAGCCGAACAAAATATCACCCAAGAACTTGCATCTATCATCCGTCGTTTGGAATCTCACGCAGGGCGTAGTGAACAACTTTCTAGTATTTATAATTCATTATTGAATGCGCAAAGTGAAATAGATGATGCCACGGCGAGCTTACGTCAATTTATTGACCGACAAAGCTTTGATCCTGAGCGGATGGAACAGCTCAATGCCACTTTAGAGATTTTCCATCGACTTGCACGTAAGTATCGTACCCAACCTGAACAACTCAAACAGGAATACGAAACTTGGCAACAAGAGCTGCAACAGCTACATCATCTTGAAGATCCAGAAACCTTGGCTGAACAAGTTGAGCTTTCATATCAAGCGTTTATGCAGAAAGCACAACATTTAGATGAGATTCGTCGTGCAGCAGCCATTCCATTGGCAAAACAACTGATTGAACAAGTCAAACCACTTGCCTTACCTGAAGCCTATTTTGAGTTTAAGTTCGAACCTTTAACGCCAGCCAATGCTGAAGGTTTAAGTGCTATTCAACTGTTATTTACTGCCAATAAAGGCATCCCACCGCAACCGCTGGCACGCGTGGCATCAGGTGGTGAGCTGTCGCGTATCGCGTTGGTCATGCAAGTCATGAATGCTGAAAAAACCGAAGCTGAAGTACTGGTATTTGATGAAATTGATGTCGGGATTAGCGGAGGAACGGCAGAAGTGGTTGGTCGCCTCCTTGCTGATTTGGCACAACATGTTCAGTTACTGTGTATTACCCATCAAGCGCAAGTGGCAGCACAATCTGACCAGCATCTCTTAGTGAAGAAGCAACAAACTGATCCTGCCAGCAGCACCATCATTGAACTGGATGAGGCACAACGCATTTTGGAACTTGCACGTATGTCTGGTGGTGTTGAAATTAGTGAAACCACCTTACAGCATGCCAAACAATTACGTCAGCTCAAGTTTCAATCGACCTAAGTTCTGCAACAAAATATCAGAAAATGATTGGCGAAATCCGATTAACTCTTGTATGTTGATAAAAAGAACCTATATAGGGTCTGTTGGCATTTCACAAATACTTGCGCCAGATGGAATGTCAACAGACCCTCGATAAATCAACAGAATATTTTGATGGAGAACCACCTAGGTGACGAAACAATATTTAACTCATCGTTGTCTAATTGCTCCACCAGACATGGCAGATGACTTTTTTGCAAACACAGTCATTTATGTTGCTCGCCATGATGAAGACGGCGCTCAAGGCATTGTTATCAATCGCCCTTCTGACCTACAAATCAAAGAATTGCTCAATGATTTAGAGATTGATGCCGACAATGTACAACCCCATGCAGTTTTGCAAGGTGGACCTTTACGTCCTGAGGCTGGCTTTGTCCTACATACCGGTCAACCGACATGGCATTCATCAATCGCGGTGGGTGAAAATGTTTGTATCACCACCAGTAAAGATATCTTGGACGCGATCGCACACAATGAAGGGGTTGGTCGTTATCAAATTGCATTGGGTTATGCGAGTTGGAGCAAAAATCAACTTGAGGAAGAAATGGCTCGGGGTGATTGGCTGATTTGCGACTCAGATATGGATTTGATTTTTAATTTACCCTATGACGACCGTTGGGACGCGGCCTACAAAAAAATTGGGGTAGATCGTACGTGGTTTGCTTCCGAGATTGGTCATGCCTGATTTAAACACTGCTCAATCCATTATGGCTTTTGACTTTGGTACCAAAAAAATGGGCATTGCGATTGGTCAGTCGAGTATCGAAAGCACCAACCCTCTCCCTCTATTCATCATGAAAGATGGCATTCCTGACTGGAATCAGTTATTGAAACTGGTCAAAGAATGGCAACCCAATCTTTTTTTAGTGGGTTTGCCACTGAACATGGATGATAGTGAGTCAGAACTTTCTGCACGTGCCCGCAAATTTGCACGACGCTTACGCCATCAAACCAACATTGAAACATGGATGGTCGATGAACGCTTAACCACTCGAGAAGCACGAGAAGAACTTGAATTTTATCAAGAGCGAGGTCGCGCCAAGCGCATATCTGCGGATAGTTTTGCGGCTGCGTTGCTGATTCAAAGTTGGTATCGAGATCCTACTGGAGTTACGCCTTAAATCATTTCTCAATAATTCTAACCGTTGCCGTACGTCCAGACACAAAAGCCAGCGGATTCTGAGGTTGTTCATCTAATACGATTTTAACAGGTACACGTTGTGCTAAACGCACCCAACTAAAGGTTGGATTCACGTTAGCCAGTAGGTTAGAACTACCTGAACGCTCACGATCCTCAATCCCTGTTGCCACGCCTTGAACATGCCCCTGAATCTGTTGACGATCACCCATGAGTTGAACCGTTGCGTGATCGCCAACATGGATGCGATTTAATTTGGTTTCTTCAAAATACCCCACCACATAAAGCTGATGCCGATCAAGTAAAGCGGCAACGGCTTGACCCACGTTGACATAACTCCCGACACGCAAATCAAAATTTGATAAGGTTCCATCCGCAGGCGCAACCACTTCCGAGCGATGTAAATTCAATTGAGCTAAATGCAAACTACTTTGAGCAACGTCAATCAACGCTTGTTGTTGTTGAATGGCTGCATTGGACTGTTCAATACTTGCAACCAGTTGCTCGCGTTCTGCCACAGCTTGATCACGGCTTGCAAACACTTGATCCTGCTCTTGCTTGGAAATCGCGCCATCCATGAGGCTGGCATATCGCGCCGCATTCTTTTCAGCCAAATTCATAGTGGCTTCGGTTTTGACTAAATTTGCTTTAGAGCCCGCCAAATTCGCATGGGCTTGAGCCAGACCAGCCTTGGCTTTGGCTAAATCAGACTTGGCTTGCTCAACATCAAGTGCCTGACGTGCAACATCAATTTTAAAAAGCACCTGCCCCTTTTTCACAGTTTGGTTATCTTGGACCAAGACCTCCGTGACTAGACCATTGACATCTGATGCAACCTGAATCACATCCCCTCGCACACGACCATCTCGCGTCCACGGGGCTGCATTATAGTAATTCCATAAATGCACGACCGCATAAACCGCGATCACCATCGCAACGAGTAAGACCATAGGACGTATGACTTTTCGCACATCAAATGCATTCATGTTAATTACCTTTAGTACGTATTTTTAAATCAATAAATTTCAAACTGAGCGTTTATTAACAGCGTTTAGACCCACAACCATACAAATAGCCCATGTACCAGTAACAACAATGCTAAGTAAAAACATAGATTGAAAATACTCGGCAGTGCGATCCAGCCCTTGATGATCAATCGATCCACCCATGGACTGAACAGCTTAAACAAGACATAAGCGACGATGGCTTGCACCAAAAGAATGGGGATATAAATGCCATAAAGATTAATTTCACCCATGTGACACTCCTACGCCTAACATTGCTAAATCCAGCTTGTCTGTTGAAATATGACCAATGCTTTCACAAATATTATTCAGAGAAATCAATAGTCGTTGCTGTAATTGCGCATCTTCAATCTGCTGAGCAATGCGATGAAGTACATTCACTTGTTGCACAATTTGGATTGAAAAATGATGCAATGAACCTTGTTTCTCTTGGGCTTGGAAATATTGAGTTAACTGCTGTTGTAATACTGCAACTTCAGTTTGCAGTGTGGGGAGCTGTGGCAGCTTTTGGCTAATTTCCTGTAAACGAACCAGATCAACAATCGAACTACTCTCAATCAATGCATTCTGAATCGCTGTTTTAATCTCAGGATTTTGCACCAACTTAGTATTTAGGATACCCACGCGATCTAACATACTGCGTAAATGGATTTTAAAATCACTGCCATACGACATACTGATTGCCTGTCGCATCGCTTGGTAATGTAAAGCCAAAATACGTGTCGCACTGGTATCCGGCGAAACTGCACGGACCAAATCAATGACGATCAGCGAAACCAACACCCCCAAGATCATGGCAAAGGAACTATCCAGATAAGAAACTGCATCCATCGTATATTGGTTATGCAGATTTAAACCCATCATGGTATTGATCCCAAGGACCATGCCAATCGGCATCAGCATTTGATTGGCCATCATGGTCACAGCCACAAGGAACATTGGAAACAACACCAAAGCCAATTGCCAAAAGTGTGTAACATGCGGAAAAATACCAAAGGCATATAAAAACACCAGACCCGCAGAGAAAATACTGCCCCAAATGAAAATCCGCAAAACAGGTACAGGATTATCCAAAGCAGTCAAAATACAAGCCGTCACCGCTCCCATTTGCGCCATCATAAACCCAGCTTTCCAACCTGAAAGAATCCATGCGCCAGTCACAATAAAGGTGATCAGCACAGCACTGATCCCCCCACGAACAGCGATACCATGATCACGATGTAAACTTGGATACTTGGTGGTAATCGCGGTAATTTCGACGGGGATCTCTTTGTTCCCCTGCTGAATTTGCTGCCAAATTAGCTTTACCGCCAAAATATTGGCAATAAAATGACGAACATCCATTTTTAATGCAGCCAATACAATTTGCTGTTCAGAGCTTGCCATCGCCATCAGTTCAACGAAATCCTGCTCAAAACCGCTCGGTAAGGTCTGTAAATCGCTCGGTGTTAACAACTGTTCCTGCTTTAAAAATGCCAAACTATGCTGATGAATGAGATCTAAGTGTGGTGCAAGATTGGCCATCTGCATTTTTTTAAGTTGTTTCACACGTTGGGACAATGCGACAAGATTCGCGACCACTAACGAAACCTGATGCAACATTTCCTGCAAAGGTTTGGTCATCCCCCTCAACTCGCCTTTTTCATAGGCCAAATGCACCGCCAACGCATGAATGTCCGAAGCATCACGCGTGATCACAGATAGAATTTGCGTATCATCTTCAGAGCTTGCCTGAACAGTCATTAGATTCTTAAAGGTGCTTTCCAGATCACTTAAGGTTTTATTGACACGCTGCTTAATCATTGCGCCAACATGAACAGGGAGAATTGTTGCCGAAACCACCGCTGATGCAATCACACCGATTGAAATTTCTAATACTCGCGCCAATGCAATATCAAAAATATTGTAGGTATCGATATATGTAATCGCGTTATAAACAATCATTGCAGTTGAATAGCCCGCCAACATAAACACATAACTACGTGGCGTACGATCAAGCAATGAAACATATAAAGCGAAACCCACCCATAAAGACAAAATAATGGTGAATAACCAAGGCGTATTAATAAAATGCGGGGTTAACAATAAGGCAATGATTGCCCCAACCACAGTTCCCACTAAACGATAAACACATTTTGACGACACCATGCCTGAATATGGATTGGCAATAATCAACACCGTACCAATCGACCACATTGGATTAATTAAATCGAGTTCAAATGAAATAAACAGTGCCAGCATACCTGCCACAAAGGTTTTACAGGCAAAAATAAGGTCCAGTCGGCTCGGTCTAAAAGCCAACAACTGTTTAAATAACATGAACGTGTCTCAATTCTGAGTCAGTCTTCTCACGGGTATTCTTTCAACCACATAAATTTATGTGACGACGAATTCAACTGACTTGGGTATGTCCAAATCAGTGTGATATGAGCAAAGCTGATGATGGGGAATAATGCACAATGCTTAGCGGTTTCTAGGATATTTATTCTAAAAACAATTATCCAAATAAGACATTGTGTGGTTAATTTTTCCAAAACAAAGCCAAATAGTCAACATAAATTATCACTATTTGATAATTTTTCAATTTAATTTAAAATTATCTCACTAAAGGTGATCTTGTTTCTCAAAGTAGTACTTACTTGATTAATCCATCGTGCTCAGATTTAAAAGCCCATACACGAAGCAAGGCTTTTCTGTTATAAAACAATAAAAGTTTGATTTTCACGTTATTTTTAAGGAGTAGATGCCCCATCATGGCAATTTCGAGTTTTGGTAAGATTCTCACTGTACTGGATCTATTCTCAGTTTCACGCCCAATTATCAATGTCGATATCATTTGTGATGAGCTTGGTCTATCCAAACCTACCGCCTATCGTTATCTTAAAGAACTGGTTGCGACCGATATGCTGAAACGTATTAGTGGCACTTCAGGTGACTACACTTTAGGGTCTAAAATCGCGGTTTTAGACTATATATCGCATAGCACTGATCCTTTAGTCCAAATTAGTATTCCATTTATGCGGGATATTGTAGAGAAAACCGAACTTTGCTGTTTGCTGACCTATTTAAATCATGACTATTGCATTGATTTACATCATGAAACCTACAAAGAATCAGAGTTATTATCCTTCGGCCGTGGTTGTCCACGCCCTGTCTATATTGGCGCATCACCTAAAATCGTCATTGCACATTTAACCAAACAACGTATACAGGCTTACTACCAACAGTTCAGCCATGAGCTTGCTCAGGTCGGATTTGCACAAAACTTAGATGAACTTGTTCAACAGATGCGAAAAATCAAGAAACAAGGCTTTTATCTATCACAAGGTGAGATTGATCCACTGGTTTGCGGTCTTTCAGTACCGATTCGTTTTTCAAGCAAAGAAGCACCGATTGCCCTCACTTTAGTGGCATCAAAAAAGCGTTTTGACTTTCTCAATATTCAAAAACTGATTGAGATTCTGCAAAACAATGCTGCTCATATTGAACTTAAGTTTGCAACGCTTTCAGACAGTCAGCTCAGCTAAATTCGAGAATATAAAAAACATTTACATTTTTAACCGTTGTAAAAATCAATAAATTCTCATATTATGATTATGTTCTTCAGCATTCTCTCTAAAAGAGTATGTTTCCTCAGAGAACTAAGCTTATCCTTGTGATGGGCTTTTTTCTTGTCTTGCTTTTCATACAACCAATAAAAAGCCCTCCATCAGGAAGGCTTAAGAATTTTGCAGCGGATCAATAAAAAATCTGTTTTAAGGTTGTTTCAAATATGGCCACGCAGCTTTGAGATAGATAAACATTGACCATAATGTCAAAATAACCGCAGCATAAAGCAAAGCATAGGCCCACATTTCCAGTGGTTTCCAATTCAACAAAAACACACTAATCGCGATCATTTGAAAAGCGGTCTTATACTTGCCTACGGTTGAAACCGCAACATTGGTCCGCGCACCAAGTTCAGCCATCCACTCACGCAAAGCAGATACGGTAATTTCACGGGAAATAATCACAATTGCAGCGAATGCCATAGATATCGTAGGTTGCCATTGCACCAATACAATTAATGCGGCAGCAACCATCAACTTATCTGCAACGGGATCAAGAAATCGCCCAAAAGCTGAACTTTGATCTAAAGTTCTCGCCAAATAGCCATCAAACCAGTCTGTGAGCGCAGCAATTACAAATATTGCTGTCAGCACCATATGGCGCAGCATTCCCCCATGGTGTTCAGCGCCAATGGCGGGTGGCCAATAAGCGATGACCAAAAATACTGGTATTAGAGCAATACGCGCCAAAGTTAAGATATTGGGAATGTTCAGGATTTGCCCTGTACTCATAAACACCGCCATGTTGTTCGCGTCAAATTTGCATATTGCACAAAGGATGTACCGAGATTGTATCCATCTGTAAGCAACTTTATACGAAATATAGCCCAATGTCGATTAGGCAAAAACAGCAACGGTCTGTCTCAACACTGCAATAAGCTGGTTTTCTTGATCCCACACATAAGCATATTCCGTTGAATAGCCCTGATGAGCAAACTCAGTCACCACTTTATATTTAAACCAATCCTGAACTTGATGTGCAATTGGACTGAGATACGTAATCTGCCATGTCAATGAACTGGCGGGTGCTGGAGTCTTAAACATCGGTAATACGCCAGGGGGCCAGACATCCATTAATGCAAATAAATCTGCAAGTTGCATATCACGATTTGGATGTAAGCTAGGTGCAAAACGACTCCAACCACCAAAGTCTGGCACTTTACTGCCTGCCATTGGATAGCTTCCCTCTGCCCAACACAGTTCAAATTGTTGTAAGCATTCAGGCATCAAGCCTTCGAGATAGAAAGTTTTTTCCAATTGGTCTGCCGTCGGATAATCAGGAACTTGTGGCAAATTACGCACATGAATACGAGACTCGCGCTGTGAACCAAAACTTGCAACTAAAATACTTTGCACCGCATCATCTTGCCACAAACGTACTTCCAAGCTTGTGACCGATTTTCCCTGTCTTAGAATCTCAGCACTCAGTTTTGCTCGCCCTTGTTGTACTGGGCCAACGAAAGTGATATTACAGCTTAAAAGTTGTTTTGCTGCATCATTCACCACACTCATGGCTTTTTGAATCATTAAGCCTGCAACTAAACCACCAAATACCGTCCGACCTTGTAGCCATCCCGATGGAATATCAATCCATTCTTGTTGTTCTACCTGCTGATATAACGAAAGCAATGACATTATTTTTCCCTTAAACTTCAGAACATCCTATCTTTGAATGTTTTGACCGATTTGTGAATGATCATTGACCCATCAATCCGTGAAAGATTTGGTCACTCAGTTGAAATCCGAAACTTATAATTGATCTAAACGAAGTTCTAATGGTGTTCCAAGCCAAGTTGCATACACCGTATGCGCTAGAATTTCATTCTCAAGAATTGGATGAATGAGAACAGAAAAACCCAGACATTTTTGAGTCAGTACTTGCTGTACATAAATCGCATCTACATTTTCATATTCGAGCTGGAACATCGGCTTTGGTAATGGACCTACCGCACGACATAATAACCTGCCAACAAAAATTCGCTCTGGGAAAATGTGTAATAGCTGTTCTCTTAAACGTATCGCGGCTTGTTCATGATCTAGGTCAAAGAAAATATGAGCATGGTATTGCATGATTTAATCCGACTTACTCATGCAAAATTTTATAAATGGTGCGTGCCATGACTTCACCTAAGCCTTGTACCAGCGTGAGTTCCTTTTCAGATGCCCTCAGCACACCTTGTATCCCACCAAAATGCGTCAGTAGATCACGACGACGTTTAGGACCTAGCCCTGGAATCGCCTCCAAGACTGAACTACTGCGGCGTTTATCGCGCTTCGCTCGATGCTTGGTAATCGCAAAGCGATGCGCTTCATCACGGACCTGTTGAATCAAATGCAAAGCCTTATGATCTTCTGCCAACTGGAGTTTAGTACCATCCGTAAAATGTAGCGTTTCCAAGCCAGCTTTACGCCCCTCACCTTTAGACACACCGATCATAAAAGCATCCAATTCTAATTCTTGCATCACCTCCATTGCCATATGTAATTGGCCTTTGCCCCCATCAATGAGGAGCAGATCAGGCAATATATTTTTCTTATAGCGACGAATCAATGCTTGACGCATAGCGGCATAGTCATCACCGCCCGTGATATCTTGAATCGCGAACTGGCGATAATCCCGCTTTCTCGCACCGCCTTGATCAAACACCACACAGGAAGCAATTGGTGCTTCTCCCATAGTGTGACTAATATCAAAACACTCAATCCGATCAACTGGTCTTCCAACTACCTGTTCAAGTTGATGAAAACGCTCGTTGAGCTCTAGATAATTACTGAGTTTGCCTTTAATCGCATGTTGCACATTCATTTGTGCCAACTCTAGCCACTCCGCACGTGTTTCACGCACCTTATGTTTGATTTGAACTTTCTTATTAAAGGTTTGCTGTAACGCTTCTTCGAGTTGTGGTCGATCAGGCACCTCAATATTCACAATCAACTCAGTCGGCACTTCATCAGCCACCTGAAAATAAAAGTTTGCGATAAAATCACTGAGCATCTGCCCCAAATCATCTCCCAACATATCTGGAAAATAACTTTTTCCCCCAAGCATTCTTCCGTTACGAACATACATGATCTGCACACAAGTTACGCCCGCTTGATAGGCAATCGCCAAAATATCGGCTTCACCTTTAATTTTAAAGACGGCCTGTTGTGCCTGAACCTCACGCAATAAGCCTAAACGATCCCGATAGAACACCGCCTTTTCAAATTCCAAGGCTTCTGCCGCTTGTTCCATTTTTCCAATCAGCTCTTGATTCAGCTCTTTGGTATCGCCTTGTAGAAAACGAATCGAGTTATCGACATCTTCTTTATAGGCTTCAGGGCTAATCAAACCGACACAAGGCGCGGTACAGCGCTTGATTTGATATTGCAGACAGGGACGTTTTCGTTGAGAAAAATAACTATTTTCACACTGCCGCACATTAAACAGTTTTTGTAAGGTTAACAGCGTATCTCGAGCACTATAAGCACTTGGATAAGGTCCAAAAAACTTGCCAATTTGATGTTTGCCTTTGCCACGTCCACTCGCAATCCGCGGATAAGGTTTATCTGCTGAGACAAAGATATAGACATAAGACTTATCATCGCGCAGCATAATGTTATACGGCGGATGGTGCAGTTTGATGAGATTTTGTTCCAGTAATAAAGCTTCTGTTTCTGAACGAACAATCAACGTTTCAATGTCATAAATACGTGCCACAAGCGCTTGTGTTTTAGGATGCTCAATGGTTTTCACAAAATAGCTGGATACACGATTTTTTAAATTTTTTGCCTTCCCCACATACAATAACTCACCCTCTTTGCCTAGCATTTTATAAACACCAGGCAATTGGGTCATATGAGTCAAGATTGTTTCAATGTGTTCACGTGCGTTTGAGTTCACAATAGCTTTTCATGAGCAGAATTAGGTTGATGATGTAGTCTGTGCACCCGAATTTCAAGCCTAACTCAGTGAAATTGATGTGTTGTTCGGTATTGATTAGAATACTCGACCTAAGATTCGATCAACCTGTTTAAATGCTGATTCATTAAAAAAGTCACAGGCCAATACATTATTGGGCTGTGCCGTATTCACCTCTCTTTCATTGTGGAAAAAGCCCCAATGTTCCTTCGCTTGATAACGAATTCTTGTATCCGCTAAATTAAGCTCAGTATTGGGTTGAAAAGCCGTCCACGCGGCATTTTGCCAAACTCCTTGGTTTTGGATATTGCTATCGATACTCACATGAGTAAGGTTTTGTGTTGGATATGACTCAATATAATCTTGGGTACTGAGTTGAACTTGTTTTTGCCAACATGTTGCGCCTGAAGGGAACTTATCTTGTGTAGAAAAAATGAGATTCTGAATAATTTGTAAAGTTACATCACTGATTGATGCTGAAGCAGAGGCTTGATTCATAAAATAACGAATATAGTCAGCTACATTCAGTCCTGATAAATCAACTTTTTGTAATTGATAACTGAGTTTAAAAGATGCTTTTTGCCCAAAATTATAAGGTTCATATTCTAAAACAGAATCATTGAAAATTACTTTTGTTCCAATCAGATATTCGCCTGCTGTATTTTGCGGAGGTAGTATGGTCGATATTTCATCTTTAGTTAAAAGTTACGTAACGCTTCTGTCCGTAATTTCGGCGTTTCCGAGTATGTTAAAGAAAGAATTTTATCTTTATCGACTTGATATACTTTTTTGATTAATGCCTTTGAAGCACGAGCTGACTCAATATCATAGCTATAAAAGCCTTTATTTTTAGGGTCGACCACACCATAAATGTCATCATTTTCTTCTGTGCAAGCAACCAAACTCAATACACTCATACATATCAATAATTGTTTTTTCATTATGTATTCTCATCATTCAAAATCGCATTGATTATCTTATTTTGTACCATTTGATACAACTAGACATTGATTCTAATGGTGCTTCGATGACAATAAAAAAAGCCCTGAAAATCGGTTAAGACTTCAAGGCAGAATATCAATCTCTTTGCTTATCGGTAGCTCATAACTCAGTGGCTACAGCACACCTTTAAATACATAAGGTCGAACAAAAATAAGGAAGAATAAGCCAAGCATGATGAACCATTTCAAAAAGTAATAAAGCTGACGATTTGATTTCTTCAATGCTTTCGCTTTAATACGAATTTGATAGACATAACCGAAGGCTTTATTTAAGCCGCCAGTCTGATCGCCCACTTCATTGGGTGAACTTGCAGCTGTCATCACACTTTTACCAAACCAATGATTAAACTTTTCCATGAAACGCGTTTTTAATGGACGCTCAACATCAGCGAAAAAGATAATACGGTTTTGATCTGTTGTATTCTCTGCATAGTGAATGTAGGTTTCATCAAACACCACACTTTCACCATCACGCCAAGAATAACGCTCACCATCGACATCAATGAAACAGCGATCATCGTTCGGTGTAATCAAACCTAAATGGTAACGCAATGAACCTGCATAAGGATCACGATGGCGCACCAAACGGCTGTCAGGTGCAAGTTCAGTAAACATCGCGGCTTTGATACTTGGCAGTGTTTTTAACAAAGCTGTTGTTTTTGGACAAAATTCTGATGCTGATGGATGTGCAGAGTCATACCATTTCAAATAAAATCGCTTCCAACCCGTTTTAAAGAAAGAATTAAAACCCAAGTCATCATATGTGCTTGATGCTTTAATGCCACCTTTGTCATAAAGCGCTTGCGCTTCATCACGGATCATTTCCCAGTTTTCATCTAGAACTTTTAAGTCCTTAAAATGCTGTGTGTCGATATAGGGTTGATTCGGCACGCTGGAAAACATGTACATTAAATAGTTAACGGGTGCGAATAGCGTTGAATGGTCAAAAAATTGACGATAAAACGAGTGTCTAACTTTACCACGGCGATGAATATACAAAGCCGAAATGATAAAAATCGCTAATATGATCCATTTAATCATATAGTTACTCACTTTTGCGTATTACTTCAAATACAGCAATGAAATGTTAAATTTTAAAAGTGAGAAGATAGTATCAAATTATTAAAAAAAATTCAGATCAAGTTAATATAACGACCATGGACCTCTAAAAACATTAATTTTGAGAGGTCCATATACTCAATATGTTTTAGTTTTTATAAGGCTGCCAATCTAAAGATGGTAAAGTATAGAGTGCTTCTGCAGCTTTTTCGTTATACACATAACAACCAGACTTCAATTGAGCAATCTTTAATTTTGCAGCACGGATCTGTTCCGTCTCACTTACATTTTTTAGATATGTTTCCCAATGTTCAATTTCTTTCTTCGCAGTCCATTCAATGCTACTGGTATAATCAGCTTCATAAGTTTGACCTTGATATTGAACAGCTACACTCTCATTAGCTGAAAAGCCTAAACTTGTGCTGTAAATGGTCGTCCAAGGTACGCCTTGCCACGTTCCTTTGGCCGCTCTATAAGTGAAACCAAATGGGTTATTTGCATTGAGACCAGATAAATACCATTCATTCTCTAGATTAAAATCTACAAAACTCTGTTCAATCATCGTTTTTTGATTGAAAGCAAACGTATCTTGATTCGATTTTCTAGATACCAATCGATAACAAGCACTTCCAGAAGGGAATACCTTATTGCCATGAACATTTAAGAATATCTCAGCATTACCCAAAGTAAACTCATCAAAGCCCAAAGCTCGGTAATTAGGCAATACTGTATCGAACATATTTTTGTTTGCGAGATCAACGCGCTCAAGTTTCCAATCTTCTTTGACATCGCCAATGACATCATATGTCCAACCTGTCATCGAACGAACATTCATCACCTTAGTTGCGATATCAGTCGGTGAATAAAGCTTTTTCTCTGTTAATAAATATGAATTTAATGGTTGATTTGATGCAGAGTCCTTGACTTGTTTATTAAAAATCTCGAATGCACCAAAAGATAAGGTATCACCGATATCCATATCTGTATCTTCAAACTTTGTGACTTCATAGTCCATAAAATAATAACGTGTCCCATTGGAAATAGAGTCCTGCGCTCCATTACCACCTGATGAACTACTATTACTTGAACTATCGCCACCACCTCCACACGCACTTAGCATCAATGGAAGCATTGCCAAAACAACAAATTTAATTTTTAACATAATATTACTTTCTAGAACATTTTTATAACACAAATTTTATCCAAATATACAGAATCAGACAACACTTTCTGTCCAACAATTCATAAAAAAGTCGTACTTTTTTATCATTAATTCAAAAAGAATTAACAACATCAGCACTCCTTATCATTTTTCTACACACTGGCTTTTTTCTAGATAACAGCATTATTTCATCACTCTTTTTTATAACTTGGATTATCCAATAAAGTAACGTGTCTTTATCCATTTAGTACATTTTTCGATCTTTTTATATTTAAATCTGACCTAAGCAACGATCAGTGATCTATTCCTTAAAAAATTGATGACCACTGCGTCACGGCTTGATACAACTTGTTATGTCCTTTTTGGATATAGTTATCGTAAGATTAGCGAAGCTTTTTTGTGTGCTTCATCGCACACATGCTTTATGACATCCACTCAGAATCCTCCACAACAAGGGAGATCAGGCATGATCCACGCTGGCAATGCCATTACCGTCCAAATGCTTGCGGACGGAATTGCAGAATTCCGCTTTGACTTACAAGGTGAGTCGGTTAATAAATTTAACCGTGCAACCATTGAAGACTTCCAAGCAGCGATTGCTGCGGTTAAAGCCAATAACGATATTAAAGGCTTAGTTGTAACTTCTGGAAAATCAACGTTTATCGTTGGTGCAGATATCACTGAATTTGGCGATAACTTCGCCGCAGGTGAACAAGCAATTGTTGATTGGCTTATGCCTGTACACGAAATCTTCAATAGCTTTGAAGATTTAGACATCCCTAAAGTTGTTGCTATTAATGGCATGGCGCTAGGTGGTGGTTTCGAAATGTGCTTAGTCTGTGACTACCGTGTCATGTCTGAACAAGCACAAGTCGGCTTACCAGAAATCAAATTGGGTATCTACCCTGGTTTTGGTGGTAGCGTACGTTTAAGCCGTGTCATCGGTATCGACAATGCCGTTGAATGGATGGCAATGGCGAATCCGAAAAAACCTGCTGCTGCACTTAAAGATGGTGCTGTAGATGCGGTTGTTGCTGCTGACAAACTCCAAGAAGCTGCTGTTGACTTGGTTAAACAAGCCATTGCTGGTCGTTTGGATTGGAAAGCAAAACGTCAAGAAAAATTAGACGCGATTAAATTGAACCCACTTGAACAAATGATGGCGTTCAATACAGCGAAAGGTGCGGTACTTGCGAAAGCGAACCCTGCACAATACCCTGCTCCAAAATTATTGCTTGATTCATTACAAGCAGGTGCAACTCTCACACGTGATGATGCATTAAAAGCAGAAGCACAAGGTTTTGCCAAAGCTGCAATCACACCACAAGCAGGTGCATTGATTGGTTTATTCATCAACGATCAAGTTGTGAAGAAAACAGCGAAAAAATATGAGAAAGGTGCGCATCCTGTCAACCAAGCAGCGGTATTAGGTGCTGGGATCATGGGTGGTGGTATTGCTTACCAAGCGGCAAGCAAAGGCACACCAATCATCATGAAAGACATTGGTAACCCACAACTTGCATTAGGTATGAAAGAAGCGAATGGCTTACTGACCAAGCAAGTTGAACGCAAGAAAATGAAACCTGCGCAAATGGGTGAAACACTTGCTCGCATCCGTCCAACTTTGAGCTACGATGAGTTTAAAGAAGTGGATATCGTGATCGAGGCGGTGACTGAAAATCCAAAAGTAAAAGAAATTGTACTTGTTGAAACTGAGAAACATGTTCGTGAAAACACGATCATTGCTTCAAACACATCTACAATCTCAATTACACGTTTAGCGAAAGCATTACAACGTCCTGAAAACTTCGTTGGTATGCACTTCTTCAACCCAGTACACATGATGCCATTGGTCGAAGTGATTCGTGGCGAGAAGACCTCTGACGAAGCGATTGCAACCACTGTTGTTCTTGCTCAGAAAATGGGTAAAACTCCAATCGTTGTTAACGACTGCCCAGGTTTCCTTGTCAACCGTGTATTGTTCCCTTACTTTGGTGCATTCGACCTGCTTGTAAAAGATGGCGCGGATTTCCAACAAGTTGACAATGTGATGGCGAAGTTTGGCTGGCCGATGGGTCCTGCATACTTGATCGACGTTGTGGGTATCGATACAGGTGTTCATGGCGCTGAAGTCATGGCTGAAGGTTTCCCTGACCGTATGAAGCCAGACTACAAAGGTTCTATCGAAGCGATGTACGAAGCAAAACGTCTTGGTCAAAAGAATGACGTTGGTTTCTACAAATACGTGTTAGACAAGAAAGGCAAGAAAGCGAAAACTGTTGATCCAACAGCTTACGAAATCATTGCACCTTTCGTTACTGGTGAAAAACGCGAGTTTGATAACCAAGAAATCATTGACCGCATGATGCTTGCTTTCTGTAACGAAACTGTTCGTTGCCTAGAAGACAACATCGTTGCAACGGCTGCTGAAGCAGATATGGCAATGATTATGGGTGTAGGTTTCCCTCCATTCCGTGGCGGTCCATGCCGTTACATCGACCAAACAGGTGTTGCTGAATACGTTGCGCTTTGCGACAAATATGCACACTTAGGTAAGGCTTATGAAGCGCCACAGATGTTGCGTGACATGGCTGCTAACAACACAAAATTCTACGGTTAAGGAGCGACGTGAATGGCTACTTTAAATCCACGTGACGTTGTGATTGTTGATGGCGTTCGTTCTGCCATGGGCAAATCGCGTAACGGTATGTTCCGCAATGTACGTGCCGACAGTTTATCTGCTGAATTAGTACGTGCACTGGTTGCTCGTAACCAGTTTGATACAAACGAAGTTGAAGATGTAATTTGGGGCTGTGTCAACCAAACTTTAGAGCAAGGTATGAACATTGCTCGTAATATTGGTTTATTGGCTGACATCCCTAAAACTGCTGGCGGCCAAACCGTCAACCGTCTTTGTGGTTCATCTATGCAAGCAATCCACACGGCTGCTGCACAAATTGCAACCAACCAAGGTGACGTGTTCATCATCGGTGGTGTAGAGCATATGGGCCACGTAGGTATGATGCACGGCATCGACCTTAACCCAGAAGCGTCTAAACACTATGCTAAAGCATCTAACATGATGGGCTTAACTGCTGAAATGTTAGGCCGTATGAATGGCATTAGCCGTGAAGAACAAGATGCGTTTGGTGTTGAATCGCACCGTCGCGCTTGGGCTGCAACTCAAGAAGGTCGTTTCAAAAACGAAATCGTGGGTATCGAAGGCCACGATGCCAATGGTTTCAAAATCCTTTGCGACATCGACGAAGTGATTCGTGCTGAAGCAAACCTTGAAGCGTTCAAAGCATTAAAACCTGTATTTGATCCTAAAGGTGGTTCAGTTACAGCAGCAACCTCTTCTGCGCTTTCTGACGGCGCATCTGCAATGTTGCTGATGTCTGCTGAACGTGCGCAAGCCTTTGGTTTAAAACCACGTGCTGTGATTCGCTCTATGGCGATTGCGGGTTGTGATGCTGCGATCATGGGTTACGGTCCAGTTCCAGCAACTCAAAAAGCGCTTAAACGTGCTGGTTTAACCATAGCAGATATCCAAACTATCGAGTTAAACGAAGCATTTGCTGCTCAAGGCTTATCAGTCATGAAAGGCTTAGGCGTTTATGACAAACAAGACATCATCAACTTGAATGGTGGTGCGATTGCATTAGGTCACCCATTGGGCTGTTCTGGTGCGCGTATCACTACAACATTGTTGAACGTGATGGAACAACAAGATACACAAATCGGTCTTGCAACGATGTGTATCGGTCTTGGTCAAGGTATCGCGACCATTATCGAACGTGTTTAATCGACACTAGGATATAAAAAAACCCGCTAAGGCGGGTTTTTTTATATTTAACGTCTATTTAGTCCATCTTGAATTTGCTGCTGCAATTTCAAAATATCGTCCATGTTTATTTTAATCGTTCCATCACTAATCCCCTCTATATTATTAAGATTAATATTCAAAGGTTCTAACATTTTAAACAGACCACTGGTCGGATCAGATGATTGTAAACCTTTAGCAACAGCTAAAATATGCTGCTCTAATAAAGGTGAAAGTTGCGACGAATCTGGTTCTTCTATTTTTGGCTGATAATTAACCGTCGTTACACTCTCCTTTACCCCAGCATTCTGTATATCACTATGGACTTTATAGATCTGATGCTGCAGGGCTTCACGTACTTTTTCATCTTCTTGAAATGGAACAAAACCCACTTCTTCACGCAACTCAGACTCAGCCATAATACGAATCGTTGGTAATGTAACCACCTCATCGGCTTGAACTGTTGGCAAACCAATAGCAGCAAATACGGCGATAAACGCTGATCGTTTTAGGAAGTTCATGGCTCGCTCCAAAAATCAGTCACTATACAAAAAGATAATGAGTTAAATAAAAGCTTCTATGAATAGGCTACAATAAAGTTAGGCTTGATTCAGTAAGGCTCAGATAAACGGTAAATATCATCAATTTTTTGACCATAAAATCAGATGAGTTGAATAATCGAACGGATTTAATCGGTATGGAAATCTCCGATATATCGGGAGTATTTATACCTTTTAGAAAAATGATGAACCAATTTATTAAAAATAAAAATGAGAACTATTTACTAAAATCCATTATTTCTTCATAATTTTACAAAAGTTCACTCAACCACTCGAAGTACACATGAAAAAATTAGCATTATGCTTTGCCATCAGTCTCTCCATTACTGGCTGTGCAACTACAAAAATTTCTCCCGAAGATCGTAATAAACTCAATCAAACACAAACCCTACTGAAAGCAACTGATGTTGCTTTGATCGCGGATGGATGTTTGGTTAGAAGTGAATTGGGAACAAGCCTTATTGAAGGTGAACAATCTCGCTTAACTGCACAGAAATTTGCTGAACTATTATCCAGCCAACTCAATGAGCAAGGTGTAAAAGTAAACAACAAACTGATGCCTTTTGTGTGTGGTTTTATGCCTGAAGCACAAGTGAAAAAATATGACTATCGTTTGGATAATGAAACTAAACGCGCTGAGATTACAAATTACCCATTAATGAATATGGAAAATAAAAGCTTGTCCGAGCAACAGCAACAAGCTTTACTTAACCTCAATCAAAGCTTCAATAAACAGGCTGCATTAGCACTCAAAAATGTAAAAGAAAAAAAACCAGTGAGTAATCTTCTTGAGTTAAGTGATCAAGATGTACTAGTCATCAAAGATTTAACACAATCAAATTATGCATTTATCGCCTCAGTTACAGGTACGGATGCTTCTTTTGGTAAGAAATTCGCAGCAGGCGCTTTAAGTGTAGGTGTGAGCCTTGCTACAGTTGGTGCTGGTGCTGGCTTAGCGACCGTCTACATTCCACAAGAAGGTCAACAGTACATTGTGCACATCGTTGATTTAAATGCGAAGGAAGTCATGTGGTCTAAAGGCGGTATGCTGATGGGAAAACCATACTCTAAGAAAAATCATTCCGTCGAAGCAAAAGAAATTTTAAATCCTTTATTTGAAGTGGTCAGCAAATAAGAATTTTCGAAAAAAAGTCCTCGCGAAATGTGAGGATTTTTTTATGCAAAAAAGCATTTTAAATCGAGTAAAAAATGAAAAACCAATGTTTGAACGGCAAGCTTATCAATACATTGAAAAATCCTATAAAGAGCAAGGTCGTGATCAAGCAAATGCTGATTTCCGTAATATATTACTTAAGAACTTAAAAATCATTTAAATTAGAAATTATCATGAATTGATATTTTTAAGATTCAAATCATTAGGAGAAATGAATGTTATCTATACGAGCGAAAACAACAATTGCATTCGCAATCACTGGAACACTTCTAACGGGCTGCGCCACCAAAACCCTCATCACCAAAGACAATAGAACCTACACTCGCACTGCAAAAGTCACTTTAGTTGAAGACAATGTGGTCGCTTTTGGCCGACCAGCGCAAGCATCGACAAATTTACCAAGAGATAGCATCGTCATTGCTGGTCAAAAGAACAGTTATATTTTGACCCAAGGTGGCACTCAGTTTGTGACTATCATCAACAAGCTTGATCCCAAGAACATTCAAATTACACGTGACTTAAATTTCTACTCTGAAAAAAATGACGGACATTTTTCAGGCACTTTACCCATTTCCTATGTAAAACTTAAAGAGGATTTAAGCAAAAAAGACTTAGAATTCTTTATTGAAAATGGTGCTCGAGAATGCTCGACAACCAGTGATACACGTATGCAAGCGCAACGCTTCTGTTTTGATATTAAACTTGCTGGTGTCGTCTACCCTATTGCAAATAATCTCAGCTCCTTAAAAGCGTTAAGTAAACCGTATCAAGTCACCATTTATACCAATCAACAAGAAAGCTATAAATCAAGATCAAGTCTGAATCCTTTTGAAAAATTGGTACTTCTACCTTTCGCTGTTGCAATTGACGTGGTGAGTTTACCGTTTCAAGCGGCCGAAAAGATTTTCGATTAAGCTTAAAGCACAGGTCTTTGAATCAAAGCAATCATTTGTCTCAAAGACCTTATTCACACCTTTATTCTAAAATCATTATTCCATCAACTATGTGTCTCTTCTTCACCTTCATTGTCAAAAGTCTTGGCGATTTTATCGATATTTAGACTTTTCGCCATCGCATCAAAAATATCTTTATAAACACCTTGTTGCTGATAGAGCTGATAATGTTCACCATGCTCAACAATCGCCCCATCCTGCATCACATAGGTATAATCCGCATCAATGATCTGTGACAGACTATGAGAAATAATAATCACCGTTCGCCCCTGCTTGATTTCATCCAGACTATGTTTAATTTGCTCAGTGGCAATCGCATCTAAACTTGCTGTCGGTTCATCTAAAAAGATAATCGGTGGATTCTTCAGGAACATCCGAGCAATTGCGATCCGTTGTTGCTGACCACCCGATAACAGCAAGGCATCTGATTGATAGCCTTTCGGTAATTTCAAAATTTGTTCATGAATTGAGGCTTTTTTCGCTGCTCTGATAATCTCGTCTTCAGTCGCATCCATTTTTCCATAGCAAATATTGTCTTGGATGGTGCCTTGGAAAATATGATTTTTCTGCAATACCAAACCAATATGATCACGCAAATATTGGGTATCCATATTATTTAAATCAATCCCATCCATCAGAATCTGCCCGGATTGCGGAAGGTAAAACTTATCCAGCAAACTGATTAACGTAGACTTTCCAGCGCCCGACAATCCAACCAAAGCAGTGATTTTATTGGGTTGAATCACCATATTGATATTCTTAAGGGCATGATGACCATTGGGATAATAAAAATCGACCTGTTTTAACTCAAACTTTCCCGTGAGCTTTGATGGCTTCTGTTGACCTGATTCTTCTATTTCATTATCGGCTTGAAGAATCTGGAAAAAGCTTTCCGCATAAATCATGGCATCATTGACCTCATCATAAATGCGGTGTAATGAACGAATAGGAGCAGAGACATTATTGAATAAGAGAATATGGAACATGATCATCCCAATGCTCATATCTCCAACCAGTACAAAATAAGCAGTTAGGATGATAATAAAGACAATACCGATTTGTTCTGTAAAGGTTTTCAAACCATCAAAAACAAAGCTGATTTGACGGGTATACATCTGATTATCGGTCAGTTGCTTTTGTAAAATCAGCTGTTTTTCAGCTTCAACTTTTTCCCGATTAAATGATTTGATCACCGTGATGGAATTGATAATGCTGAGAATGCCCTGACTTTTACGTTCACGTCCATCACGTAAATTTCGTCTAACCCCACCTAGTTTCTGTGCTTGCTTAAATGTCAGCCAGAAATAAATCGGCACGATACACAGTGCAACCAGTCCAATCCAAAAATTAGCGTAGAACATCAAAGCCAATGCCAAAATCGCACTGCTAAAAAGTGGTAAAATATCGATAAAGAAGATTTGAATCAAACGAGTAATCGAACCAATTCCTCGGTCAATCCTCGTTTGTAATTTGCCCGCTTGATTGTCATCTTGGGTAAAAAAAGCAAGGCGATAAGTCAGAAATTTTTCAATAATCGCCTGTGCGACATCTTGGGAAACCATAATTCTGAGGCGTTCACCAAATAACTTTTGACCAAACTGAATCAGTGTACTGAGGACTTCCTTACTCAGTAAAATCACACTAATCGTCACTAAAATATGCATCCCTTCAGCCAAACCACCACCAGACTCAACCAAACGATTGATCTGGTCGACAGCATATTGAAGGGTTAAAGCATTGACCTGAGCTGTCAGCGCACCGATCAAGGTCAGAATCAATGTCACAATCACCAGTAATTTATACGGTGCGACAAAGGGTTTTACTCTATTAAAAAGCTGCCATAAATTCATATTGATACAATTCTTTCCCAAGGTGCTTGCGATACATTTCAACTTGTAGCCATGAGCTCAACAGAGTTGATGCCATTTTTTTAGTGTTGGATCTAAGAAAATAGCTATAACTCTTCCTCCAATACTTCAACATTATTGTTCTTAATTTTGTCTATCTTAGTGTTGAGATTGATAACATCTTGATAAAGTGTATTAAATTTTTTCACTGGGGCATTCTCATAAAACAGAATCGTGTTATTTTTTCTTTGCCATTGATGGCTTTTTAACAGATCAAACATTAGCTGTGCCTTTTCTATCACCTGTTGCTCAATGGCAAAAATATCTTGACCTTGATCTGCATTCAGGTTGCTTTCTAATTTTGCTTGCAACAAATCACGCATATCACGCTGAATAGATAAATTCTTCGCCTGTTCCAGCGAGCCTAATTGTATTTTTTGACGTGCTTGCTCATATTCAGTCGAGATTTTACGAACATCGCTTAGCATCTGCTGCGTCTCTTTATAGTCCTGTTTACGATCACGATCTAATCGCTCTACATTTAAAAAGGTATCCCAATGAGCGGCTTTCAGTGCTCGTAGATAATCATTCCGTGCTTCAACATTTTGTGTCCAATAGCTTAATAAGAATTCCGACATTAATTTATAATCACCCGACAGGCGATCGTCCTGTACATCAAGTTGAACTGGGGTTGACCAATCTTGTGCTTGGTCGTACAGCTCACGCATTTTCTCGGCCATGACCACATCAAACATTTGCTTATTGTTTACTGCGCGTTGTTGTAGCTGATGTTGATATAGAAAAAATGAACCGATACAAATGACTATCACAGCAACAAATAATAGAAAACGGCGCATATTGCCTCCAAGCTTAATTATATTTTTTATGTCCTTGATTTCATTCTAATCAATAATCTATCTGACTTTAGTACTTTTTATTTCATTTCTCGTAACGGAGCATTACATATTACAAACTTTAAATTCAAGCACTTCATCCCTATTATCTCTTTAACTGAAATTGAAGAGATACGCCATGCGTGTAGATATTTGGTCAGATGTGGTCTGCCCTTTTTGTTATATCGGTAAAAAACGTCTTGAACATGTTGCAGCAGAAGCTGGAATCGAACTTGATATTCACTGGCATAGTTTTGAACTCGATCCAGATGCACCAGCAAAACACGATACATCGAATACAGAACGTCTAGCCAAGAAATATGGTCGAAGCTATGCTGAGATTGAAGAAATGGAACGCAATATTGCAAGCATGGCAGCAGAGGAAGGCATTGACTTCCAATGGCAAAAAGCCAATTCAGGCAATAGCTTTAATGCACATCGGATTATCCATCTCGCCCAAAGCAAAGGCATGGGCAATGAAGCAAAAGAGGCATTCTTCCACGCATATATGACGGAAGGTTTAGCCATTGGTGAACGTGAAGTAGTTGAAGAAATTGCTTCACGTATTGGACTCGACAATGCTGAAGTCGAATATGTCTTGGACTCGGATGAATTGGCTGATTTTGTTCGGCACGATGAGAAGATTGCACATGAACAGTTGAAGGTGACAGGCGTTCCTTTTTTTGTTTTTGATCAAAAGTTGGCACTCCCAGGTGCACAACCTCGTGAGATTTTTTTGCAGGCATTACAAAAAGCACAATCAACATCTGATCAAGAAATACAATCCACTGATGCAGCCCAATGTCATGATGATCAGTGTGAAATAAAACCGCAATAACACGACTCATAGACAAGCTTCAAATCTAAGCTTGAAGCTTGTCTGATGCAGTATAATTTTTTCTATTTATTTCAATATTTTATCTTAGATTATTAGAGCGCCCTCACTGGAATTGATCTTTTTGCCTGCTTTTTAACCATTGATTTGTGCGGTGGGTCACAACTCATGCACAAATTTATAGATACATTTCTATTTTATTATCTATTTATCCGATTTATTCTTTTAAAATGTTTCTATTTTTGATCATAAAGCATGAACAACATCTCGATTTACTCCAATCAAATGAGATTGTTTGCTAACTCAAGTGCTATAGATTTTGCATTGTTTTCTTCTATAATTGTCATAATGTGACAATCTTTTGTGATGAAAATACCAACATGATGCCCGAATAGATCGTTAAATTTAAGCAACAGACATCTATCTCGAATCGCTTATAGGATGAGTAAAAGTAGAGGCTCACCACGACAAGCGATGACAACAAATTGTTAAAAATATGATGACTTAATTTTTTATCTAAAACAGGCTCAAGCCTATCTCTAAGGAAACAATAAATGGACGTATTAGAGAAAGCACTCTTGGTTGATGAGCTCCAACATCTCATTGAAGGGCTCAATGATGATAAAACCTCACTGTTTGAAATTGCCAAATCAAAACAACGAATTAAAGATATTTGTGCGTCTTGTGACGATCCTACTTTTCAGGATCAAATCACGCCTTTTAAGGCATATATTCAAAATGAAGAGTTCTCAACGGATGAATTAAGTAACCATGGTTATGCCCTGACCTATCGGGGGACTTATAACTTTATGGGGCGAGTAGAGAATGCTTTATTTGCCTCAGCAGATATGGGGTGGGCTGCATTGCGTCAAGCCCAACACTGGCAAATCTGGGTTATTCGTCCAACCTTATCATTCCTCAAAAGTCCTTGGATGAGTTCATCTCAAGAAGCATTACACTGGCTAAAAAATCATGCCAGTGAATATGTCAAAACAGACCACGACCTCCAACATTTGATTCCTGTTTTAGAGCCGATTAGCCAAACCTCATCCGCTGCATCATCAAGCGCACATCCAATCACTCACAGCAGCCCATTGTCAGTGATAAGAGAAGAAACTGCTCAGTTTCAGTCACAACTCGAAGCAATTATTCAGGAAAAGATTCAACCCGTCCCAGCTCAAAAAACAACACCGGTTAAATCAAACTTTAAACAGACCACAGCGACCTCTCGTAATCTCAATAAAGCCAAACCCGTTGCGCTTCATGATTTTAATTTAGATGGCTTAATCTGCCGCCTAGAACGTGTCAATGCCCGCACCTTCCCCTCTTTATATCGTGTTGACTTACACAATGAGATTGATCAAAACATCAAAATTGATTGGTTATATTTAAAAGCCGAGAATGAAATCCAGCCTGTGTGGGAATCAGCACAGATTTTCATTGCGGAACAGCTCTATCCACAAGGTCAATTTTCGCATTATGTGGTCCTTATTGGTACACATAGCGTCGAGTATGCCATTTCTGTCCTACAGTCCTATACAAATCCACTGCATACCCAAACCAGCTCAATCCATCAAACGCACTGGAGCAATTTTAAGCAACATTATCATCAACACGAAAGTTTGTTTAATGAATGCATCATGAATGGAGCATTGATTTGGCAACGCGATCAACGCGTTTATCCATATATCCCAGCTTCATTTGTGAATACACAAAAATTTATTCCATTCGATGAAACCTCTGCGACTTTTCTAACCCCTGTTATTTTATTAAGAGAACGTCATAAGATTCGGGTGATTCACGGTACTGAACGGATTAAGCTATCCAATGAAGATCAAGCCTATCCTTATTTGTTATTAGACCGTGCCGATGGTTATACATGGCAATTGATTCGCCAAGCGATTAGTCGATTACCTCAACCCATTTCGGTACATGACTTATATCAAGCACTTGAAAGTAGTGCACTATCAGAATCGACTTGAGATTTTCACAAAATACATAAAAACACATCGTTCGATCATCTGCTTTGCAAAGTTTGGGTCGCATGTCAGGTGATCGATTCTGAGTGAACGAAGTCATTCTTTTCACTCACCTTTTATACGATAAAATTGCAGTTTTTTGTGATTATTACTTGATTTTATAGGTTGAATCATCAAGAGTTAAAAACAAGAACAATATATAAAGTTTGCAACATGATAAATTCCCAACCAACGGTATTAGCACAGCTCTTTTGTACAATATTCACCCTTTCCTTCGGGTTAGTGGGTATAGCCAATGCAGCCGAAATTCCACCTCAGCCGCAACAACAAGGCGACCGCAACACACAGACATCACACACCACAAATACTGAAAATCTTTTGAACTATATTCCGAGATGGGTCGACGCAACACCGACCCTTCTTCCAGAACAATCCAATCAACCCATGGTTCCTCGAGTTGCTGAAACAGAAGAAAGAACCTGGGTTGATCGTAAACAACGTGACGTCAGAGAATGGGCTGATCGAACTTCAGTTAAAATTGATCATTGGTTTGGTGACGTCGATCCAGACAAGCCTGCTTCTGCCACCATTCGTTTAATGCTCGACAATTATTGGAATGAGTATGATAACTATGAAGTGAAACCACGTATTCGCGGTAAAATTAAACTGCCGACACTGGAAAAAAGACTTAGTTTGGTGTTTGGTGATGATTCCTTAGATGATGAATTTGATAATCATATTGCCAATACCAATCAGCAGCCCAACCAAGACCCTGATAAAAGATTTGATTCTAAGCAAACTCGGGATAACAACGGCTCAGTTGCCTTACGTTTCTCCGACCTGTCTAAAAAATTACCTTTTGAAACTGATGCCGATATTGGTTTACGTTCGGGCAGTGATATTTATCTTCGTTTAAGAGCAAAAAGGAATTGGGAATTAAATAATGACTTTAATTTCAATGCTGAACAAATTTATCGCTATGGTAGTCGCAGTGAAAATTATCTTCGAACCAATTTAGAACTGATCCATGCCCGCCCCAATCATGCGTTTTTATCCAATCAGCTCAGCCTGACCTATGCAGATAAACAGGATGATGATTTACGCTGGGACAATCGAACCTTCCGTCAACACCAATTCTTTGCACACAATAACTTTAACTATGGCATCTACACAGGTGGTTATTACAACGACAATGACTTGCGTTTGAATAGCTGGGGGCCTTTTGTCTCATGGCGACAACCGCTATGGCGTGAATGGTTTTATGTGCAAGGTGATCTCAATTATTTTAATGATCATCGTGAAGATAGGGATCATTATGTCAGCACGTTCCTCCGTCTTGAGACATTATTCTAGTTTTGATGGAATTATCAGCACAACTGTGGATAACTTTAATGTTATCCATAGAGATAAAAAAACTCTGCCGAAGCAGAGTTTTTTTATGAAAAGCGTTTATTTTAATAACAAGCTATTAATGCGTTTCACATACGCCGCTGGATCTTCAGGTAAACCACCCTCTGCAATCACCGCCTGATCAAAAATCACATTGGCGAGATCATCAAATTGTGCCGAACTCTCTAATTTCTGTACTAAAGGATGTTCAGGGTTAATTTCCAAGGTTGGCTTAATTTCAGGAACGGCCTGACCTGCCTGTTTCAGCATACGGATCAGTTGTGGAGAAAGTTCCCCTTCACTGGTCACCAAACATGCTGGAGAGTCCACCAAACGCGTAGTGACACGTACTTCTTTGGTTTTGTCTTTTAACGATGTACTTAAACGATCGACTACGGGTTTGAATTGTTCAGCCGCCTGTTCAAGGGCTTTCTTCTCTTCAGCATCCTGTAGATCACCTAAATCAACTGCACCCTTGGAGACATTCTGTAATGGCGTACCATCGAACTCAAACACAAAGTTCATGGCCCATTCATCAACACGATCTGCCATGAGCAACACTTCTATGCCTTTTTTCTTGAACAGTTCAAGTTGTGGCGAGTTTTTCGCTGCGGTTAAGCTATCAGCCGTCACGTAATAGATGGCTTTCTGCCCGTCTTGCATACGTGATTTATAAGCTGCTAAAGATGTTGAAATCTCATCATTATTTGAAGTCGCATAACGCAATAATTTCAAAATACGGTCACGATTTCCAGTATCTTCACCCAAGCCTTCTTTTAGTACCGAACCAAATTCAGCATAGAAAGTTTTAAACTTCTCTTGGTCTTTGTCATCTTCCGACTTCGCTAAACCATCGAGTAAAGTAAGAATACGACGCGCGTTGCCTTCACGAATGGTTTTAACATCACGGCTTTCTTGCAACAACTCACGGCTAACATTCAGCGGTAAATCAGCACTGTCCACCACACCTTGAACAAAGCGCAAATAATTTGGAATCAGGTTGTCAGCTTCATCCATGATAAATACCCGTTTGACGTAAAGCTTGATACCAGCTTTGGCTTCACGGGTAAATAAATCTTGTTTGGCCTGACTTGGGATATAAAGCAACTGGGTATATTCAGTACTGCCTTCCACACGGTTATGTGCCCATGCTAAAGGTTCAGCAAAATCATGGCTGAGATTTTTATAGAACTCGATGTACTGTTCATCCGTAATCTCGCTCTTATTGCGTGTCCATAAGGCACTCGCAGAGTTAATCGCTTCCCACTCATCAGTTTTGACCATTTGACCGGCTTTAGGCTCTTCACCTTCAGCAACTTCTTCTTCCTGCCAAACTTCTTTTTGCATTTGAATCGGCAAGCTAATATGGTCGGAATACTTATTGATGATTTGTTTTACTTTCCAAGATTCTAAATAGTCGAGGGCATCATCACGTAAATGCAGGATAATATCTGTACCGCGCGAGGCTTTGTCGATCGTTTGAACTTCAAACTCCCCTGTTCCACCACTGATCCAACGGACACCTTCAGCAGCGTCTAAACCCGCACGACGGGATTCAACCGTAATCTTATCAGCAACGATAAAACCCGAATAAAAACCAACACCAAACTGTCCAATCAATTGCGCATCAGATTTTTGATCACCTGTCAGCTTAGACACAAAGTCTTTGGTTCCTGACTTGGCGATCGTTCCTAAGTTATCAATCGCTTCTTGTTGAGTTAAACCAATCCCATTATCCGAAATCGTTAAGGTTTTATGGTCTTTATCTAAAGTGACACGAACACGCAAATCTGAATCATTTTCATAATATTCAGGATGGTTGATTCCCTCAAAACGCAACTTATCACAGGCATCAGAAGCATTTGAGATCAATTCACGGAGGAAAATTTCAGGGTTGGAATAAAGAGAATGCGTCACTAAATGCAATAACTGAGCAACTTCAGCTTGGAAACTATAATTTTGTGCGACTTGTTCACTCATAAATCACTCCTTATCTGTGGGGCTTATTCAATTAGAATGATTTATGAATGGTGTATAACTGCATTTTTTCAATGCCCCAATTTTAATTTTTTTATCTTTAAAAGGATTCAAGCTCAAAACTAGAAAGGTCCTCGACTCAATACACGCGCTTGTAAAAGCTGATCAAGCTGTCGTTGACGTTGTGAATAGGCACGTTTTATACACGGTGTATTTGCACCACAAGCATTACGCTGTTTTAATAACTGGAACTGTTTATCTTTTTCCGCATCACGTCCGCCCATGGGTAAAGCATGTAAAATGATTTGATAAGTGGTTGCCAGTTTCACATCGGCATCATTTAGTCCTCGATCATTACAGATTTGTTGTTCAGCTTTTAATTGAGCAGCTTTACACGAAAAACTCGCTGCATTCGCATTGGAGAGAAAAAGCGTCGACATCAATAAGATTGTTATATAGATGAGCTTTTGTTGCATCATATCTTTCTCTAGCTTGCTCTGATCATTTCTCAGCATACAAAACTTAATCTTTTCAATCTGTATTTCTTTGATACTTAAATTGCAAAAAACCCCACAAATATGTGAGGTCTCTTGGCACTCTTTAATTTAAAACTTATAACTATAGCCAAGGGTATACACCATTGGATTAATATCTAAATCAGTCAATTTTGTATTGTTCAGCTTCACTTCAGGGCTGAGCTGTGCATAACGTGCATCAAAGAAAACGCCCCAGTTTTTTGCATCCGCAGGTTGGAAGGTAAAACCAAGCTGACCAGCAAAACCAAAGTCTTCTTTCACTTTAATTTTCTCACCAGCTAATGGGCCTACCGCTTTTTCATCCCAAGCAATAAAAGCCGTTCCACCTACCCCAATATAAGGTGTAAAACCTGTCGAGTTTTTAAAGTTATATTTGGCAGTAATCGTTGGTGGTAAGTGTTTAAGCTTCACCACTTGAGTACCATCTAAAGAAACATCGTGCGAAATGGGTGTTGCGAGCAATAATTCAGCAGAAAAAGGCGTATCCCCAAAGAAATACTCAACAGATGGCGTAAAAGCAAATTCATAATCCGCTTTTAACGTACCGACACCAGCGACTGTTGTTTCATCCGTTGGCGAAATCACACTCGCACCCACTTTAACTTGAAAACCACCAGCAAAAACAGTTGAAGACATCCCCAATAAAGTAACAAGCAATACTTTTTTTAACATTTTAAAAAACCTCTTTAATAAAAATTTAACCGTGCGATTAATAATAATCATGAGTTTTTATTTTATGCAATACGTATTAATTCCGACCAATTTAATTATATTTTCAAGCAACTGATTAACAACAATATATATTTGTAAATATATGTAACCCCAAACAATCCAGACCATTTACATTAACTTAAATCACTATAAAACCTAGCATTTTACTCTGAATGGATAGTTTTAAATAAAAATAAATTTAGAGGAATTAAAATATATAATCAAATAAAACTTAATATTAAAATCTTATTATAAAATAAGATTAAAAAAGAGACAAAAAATGTCATTTAATGATCTTTTTTATATTTTATTTACAAAATTAATAATCCAAAAAAAATGGCTCATTTTGAGCCATTTCTATTATAAAACCATTGCAGCAATCCAGCCAAAAATAAGCAGCGGGATATTAAAATGTATGAATGTTGGCACAACCGTATCCCAAATGTGATCATGTTGACCATCAACACCCAAACCAGCAGTTGGTCCCAAGGTCGAATCTGAAGCAGGTGACCCTGCATCGCCTAATGCAGCAGCAGTACCAATGAGTGCAATTGTCGCTAAAGGAGAGAAACCAAACTGCACGCATAAAGGCACATAAATCACCGCAAGCACAGGTACACTTGAAAATGATGAACCAATACCAATCGTGACAAATAAACCGATAAACAGCATCAGGAAGGCAGCTAAAGCATGGTTATCACCAATAACATGGACAACACCATTGACCAATTGATTAATGTCTCCAGTATGCGTCATGACCGAGGCAAAACCTGCGGCAGAAATCATGATAAAACCGACTAAAGCCATCATGCGCATGCCTTGTACAAAGACGTCATCTGCATCTTGCCATTTAAAAATGCCAGACGTAGACAGCACTGCGAAACCAACCAAACCACCCAGAATCATCGACCCTGAATACAACTGAGCAACCAAGGTTAAGACAATGGCAAGCAATGCCATAAACATGGTTTTCTTGGAGATGTAAGGAACATTCTCTGCTTCTTGTTTCAGTTCCTCAGCATCTGCTTGCAGATCAGATTCAGCTTGTGTTGTTACTCTCAGTGGCTTATCTAGATCAATGGTTTTTACCGTCGTAATGGAACGATCCACATAGATCCGTGGCTTACGATAACTAATAAAGACCGCAACCAAGGTCCCAATGACCATACCTAATACTGGAATCGCCATACCGAGTGGCATCATGCCGCGCTCAACATGCAAGCCATATGCCGCACCAATCTTATTGATATTGCCCATCAAAATCTGTTCAAGGAAGATCGCACCAAAACCGACTGGAATAAAAATATAGGTTCCGACCAACCCCAAGGTCAGTACACACGCCGCCGCACGTCGATCCAGTTTTAAATGGTTCATGACTTTTAATAACGGTGGAACAAGTACGGGAATAAAGGCAATATGCACTGGAATTAAGTTTTGAGAAAAAATAGCTGCGATCAGTAAAATTGTTAATAAAAGATATTTCACTTTTTTCTGCTGATTTTTACCTGCTTCCATCCCCAATAAACCAATCAGTTTATGTGCAAGCAAATCGGGTAAACCTGACTTTGAAAGTGCCAATGCAAAAGCACCGAGAACAGCATAAGCCAATGCAACCTCAGCACCATCACCTAAGCCTGCATTAAATGCCTCTACAGTTTGAGAAAGACTTAGACCAGCGACTAAGCCGCCAATAATGGCTGAAATCACTAATGTGAGAACAACAGAAACGCGTGCCAGTGACAAGATAAACATCACGGCGATCGCAATGACGACAGCATTCATGAAAAAATTTCAGGGGAAAAGAAAAGGCGACATTCTAGCAGATTCATTGAAATGAAGCTGAAAATATCGCCGAATTAAGATCAATCTTATGTGATTTTTAGTTTGATTAATCCGTTAAAGCTTAAGCTGCCTGACGTTGCACGAATTGACGAATCAGTTCAGCAATCTTTTCTGGCTGACTGAGTACCGCCCAATGGTTGGCATCAAGCTCAACATACTCGAATTTTTCCACCCATTTCGGCATTGATTCAGTGATGTATTCACGACTCACAAAAGCGTCACGACGCAATACGATCGCCTGAACAGGACATTGAGCATAACGCTGGCGCGGTTGTGTCAACGATGGAAGAAAGTTAGCACGATATAAGTTAATGCCATATTTACCATCCGCCACAATATTGGCATTTAATGGTAAACCTTGTTTTTTCTCTAAGCCACTTAAAATCTTACCCCATCTTTCTGGACTAAACAATGTCCAGACTGTTGGCGCAAGTAAAGGTAAATGAAATGCACCGATGTACCAAGATTTGGTTAGTATTTTTAATACATTACTTGGCGCTGTTTTAAATTTCTCACGCAAATACAATGAGGCGTGATCCAAACAAGGACCAGAAATCGTTGTATAAGAGAGCAAGCGCCCTTTGAATTTTGGTTCAGTCACAGACTCCCATGACTGTAAAGACCCCCAGTCATGTGCTGCCAGATGGAAGTTACGATTCGGTAGTACTTGATCAACCACTTCTTGTAAATCCAAAGACAAACGAGCCAAACGATAATCACGAATACGCTTAGGAATTGAAGATAGACCTGCACCACGAACATCATAGGTCACAACATAATAGTCATTGAGCAATTTCTCAATGATAGGCTCCCAGACTTCCTGATTATCAGGATAACCATGTACCAATACCAATGCTGTCTTTTTCTCATCACCCCATGTTTTGACACAAAGCGTTTGCTGATCAGAGGTTGTTACAGTTTCTACTTGTACTTGCATAATTGTTTCCCATTTTGTTTTCAGTCGGTCTGGTCGTTCAATCGGCCATTGCCAGCGATACAATAAAAATGCTACTTATGCAGTATGAATAGAGTTGTAAGAAAAAAAATTGACCATGAAAAACTTTTTCAAAAAAATTCGAACCATTCCTGCGGTTGCTAAATTTATGATCAACCACTATTCGCCGTATCGTGGTGCAGGAATCACAATTGAAAGCATGGCTTTGGATGATTATCACATTCGAGTCAAAATGCCACTCACTAGAAAAAATCGAAATATTGTGGGTACGCATTTTGGCGGTAGCCTTTATTCAATGGTTGATCCCTTTTATATGCTGATCCTGATCCATCATTTAGGTCATAAATATATTGTTTGGGATAAGAGTGCTACGATAAATTTCCTATCACCCGGTCGTAATACCGTCTATGCAGACATTAAACTCAGTGCCGATGAGATTGCCGAAATTAAACTACTGGCCGAAAATCATGAACCCGTGTTACGCCACTACACCTTAAATATCGTAGATGATGCGGGCACACGCATCGCGGAAGTTGAAAAAATCTTATACATCCGTCGTAAAAAGCCGAAAGCAACATCGAAATAAAAATGCTTAAAATAGAAAATGCCTGCACGTCATCACTTGCAGGCATCCTTATTCATATCATCCAGAGCCGTTGAAAGCACCAACGACTATTTCTTTTCTTGGATTGCTGCGCCAGCACCACCACCGATCGCGCCACCAATCGCAGCACCCGAATCGCCACCGAAAATCGCTTTACCAACGACAGAACCAATACCTGCACCAACAGCACTACTGGTCGTGGTCTTGCTACTCCCACCTTGGGTATTCGCACCAACACCAGCGCCTGCTGCCGCACCGACACTAGCACCTAAACCACCACCAACATGATTACCTACACCACCGCCTACCGCACCACCTAATGCAGCCGCACCAATACGTTGGTCAGATGCACTCATATTTTGGCAGCCTGTAAACATAACCGTAGACAACATGACAGCAGAAACTAAAGCTATTGTTTTTTTCATGACCGTATTCACTCCTTTCTGTTCTTATAAAAAGCATAGTCTTCTTTTATGAGAATTTTGATCACATTGTGTTATCACTCTGTCCGAATCGCTTGAACTTTTGTAAAGTACCTTTCCCTTTTCAAAAATGGTTGAGTAAAAACCCTATAGGCCAAATATCACCTAATTAAAAAAAGCCCTTATCACGATAAGAGCTTCTTTTTTACTTTCTTTATTTCTTTCTAGTACTTACCTTTTTTCTCACCATAAGCGGCTCCAGCACTACCACCAAGCGCACCACCTGTCGCAGCACCCGCTTCACCACCTAATACTGCACCACCCAGCCATGCACCGACACCAGCGCCTAACGCACTGTTTCGGGTATTTTTACTATTAGCACCCTTCGCATTAGCAGCGACACCCGCACCAACAGCAGCACCGATACCCGCACCAAGGTTACCACCGACATGCTTACCTACAGCACCACCAGCACCACCACCAATCGCAGCTGAACCAATACGTTTACTTTCTGGACTGGCATTTTGGCAACCCACAAATAGGGTCGTTGACATTAAGGCAACACCAGCAATCATCATCATTTTTTTCATTGGAACGACTCCTCTCTCCATCTGCAATAACATAGTACGGTTTCATGAAGTATCTATTCAGATCAAGTAATGAAACATTAACGCTCTAAGGTGTTTTTGTAATGCTTTACACTCAATTTCTTCACAAAAAAAGACACCCGAAGGTGTCTTTTTTGAATCAGCTTAAACTTAGAATTGATCTGAGTTCAAAGCTTGGCTAAATGCTTGGTCAACTTCACTAAAATCATTGTGAAGTTCCAACTCAGCAGCTTCAGCTTCTTGACGACGACGTTCTAAGTGATACGCAAGACCCGTACCTGCTGGAATCAAGCGACCAACAACCACGTTCTCTTTCAAGCCACGTAAGTCATCTTCTTTACCTGTTACAGCCGCTTCAGTTAACACACGCGTTGTTTCCTGGAACGATGCAGCAGAGATGAACGAGTCAGTAGAAAGCGATGCTTTGGTAATACCCATGAGCTGACGTTCAAACTTCGCAGAGAACTTGTTCTGAGCCGAAACAGCTTGGTTTTCTTGAACAACGCGGATGTAATCCACTTGCTCACCTTTGATAAAGCTAGTATCGCCACCATCAGTGATATCAACTTTACGCAACATTTGACGTACAATGACTTCAATATGCTTATCGTTGATTTTTACACCTTGGAGACGATATACGTCTTGAACTTCGTTCACGATGTAGTTAGTTAATGCCACTTCACCTTTCAAACGCAAGATGTCATGTGGATTCTGTGGACCATCAGAAATAGTTTCACCACGATTCACATGTTCACCTTCGAACACGTTAATGGTACGCCATTTCGGAATCAGCTCTTCGTAAATCTCAGAACCATCATCAGGTGCAATCACCAAACGGTTCTTACCTTTGGTCTCTTTACCAAAGCTTACAACACCTGACACTTCAGCCAAGATCGCATGCTCTTTAGGTTTACGTGCTTCGAACAAGTCAGCTACACGTGGAAGACCACCGGTAATATCACGCGTACGTGAGGTTTCTTGTGGTACACGACCAAGTACATCACCCACACCAATGGTTGCACCGTCACGGACGGTTACAATGGTATTTTGTGGCAAGAAGTAGAATTGTTCGCCGCCATCCGTTGTATCCAACACAATTGCGGGACGTAAATCTTTACCAGAAGCAGGACGTGCTGTTACAGGCAAGATTTCAACCGTGGTCATACCAGTTGCATCATCTGTCTTAGAGGTTGCAGTTACACCATCAGCGATTTGGCTGAAACGTGCTTTACCCGCAACTTCGGTAACGAGTGGATGGGTATGTGGATCCCAAGTCGCTACGATACCACCTGCCTCTACAGACTCACCATCTTTCAACAAGATGCTTGCACCGTAAGGAAGTTTATAACGTTCACGTTCACGACCTAAGTCATCCGCAATACCAATTTCACCTGAACGTGAAACTGAAACGAGGTGACCTTTAGCATGTTCTACAGTTTTCACGTTATGGAAACGTACAGTACCTTTATTACGTACTTGAACACTGTTTGCAGCAGACGTTCGGCTCGCAGCACCACCCACGTGGAAGGTACGCATCGTTAACTGTGTACCCGGCTCACCAATTGACTGTGCAGCCATTACACCCACAGATTCACCTGGATTCACCAAGTGACCACGTGCAAGATCACGACCATAACAGCGTGCACACACACCAAAGGTAGATTCACATGCAATCACTGAACGTACTTTAACTTCATCGACACCGGCTTCTTCAAGCTGAGCAGCGATTTTCTCGTCAATGAGCGTACCACGTGGCAATACAACTTCATCATCAGATGCACGACGTACATCTTCAGCAGTAACACGACCCAACACGCGATCGCGTAACGGTTCGATGACATCACCACCTTGAATGAATGGCGTCATGACTAAACCGCCAGCTGTACCACAATCAGGCTCAGTAATCACCAAATCTTGTGCAACATCGACCAAACGACGCGTCAAGTAACCCGAGTTCGCTGTTTTCAATGCAGTATCGGCCAAACCTTTACGCGCACCATGTGTTGAAATGAAGTACTGAAGTACCGTCAAACCTTCACGGAAGTTTGCTTTAATCGGTGTTTCAATGATCGAACCATCTGGTTTCGCCATCAAACCACGCATACCAGCAAGCTGACGAATCTGCGCCGCACTACCACGCGCACCAGAGTCAGACATCATATAAATTGAGTTAAATGATTTCTGCTTCTCGTCAATACCATCACGGTTTTTCACAGTGACAAAAGACAAGTTGTCCATCATTGCTTTCGCAACTTGGTCATTGGTACGTGCCCAAATATCGACAACCTTGTTGTAACGCTCACCTGCAGTTACGAAACCTTGCTCAAACTGCTGTTCGATTTCACGAACTTCTGTTTCAGCTTTATCGATGATCGTATACTTGGTTGGTGGAATCAACATGTCTTCCATACCTACAGATACACCTGAGCGCGTCGCTTGACGGAAGCCCAAATACATCAATTGGTCAGCAAAGATAACCGTATCTTTTAAGCCCAATTTACGGTAGCAAGAGTTGATTAACTTAGAGATGTTTTTCTTGGTCATCTCAAGGTTAATAGATTCAAAGCTTAAACCTTGTGGAACAACTTCCCACAATAAGCAACGACCAGGCGTAGTATCAACAATAATGGTTTGCTGTTCACGTTGACCATTTTCATCAATAACAGTTTGGTGTACACGTACTTTTACGCGTGCATGAATTGCAACTTGACCAGTTGCCAACGCACGGTTAACTTCGTGTGTATCCGCAAACACCATACCTTCACCTTTGGCATTTACTGCATCACGTGTGATGTAGTAAAGACCCAATACAACGTCCTGAGAAGGAACGATGATCGGCTCGCCGTTTGCAGGTGACAAGATGTTGTTGGTTGACATCATCAATGCACGAGCTTCTAACTGTGCTTCAAGTGTCAACGGAACGTGTACCGCCATTTGGTCACCATCGAAGTCGGCGTTAAACGCAGCACAAACGAGTGGGTGTAAACGGATCGCTTTACCTTCAATTAAGATCGGTTCAAATGCTTGAAGACCTAAACGGTGAAGCGTTGGTGCACGGTTCAACATCACTGGATGTTGACGAATCACAGATGCAAGTACGTCCCAAACTTCAGGTGTTTCACGCTCAACCATTTTCTTCGCAGCTTTAATGGTTGTTGCCTGACCTGATGCTTGTAATTTTGCGAAAATAAATGGCTTGAATAATTCAAGTGCCATTTTCTTCGGAAGACCACATTGGTGAAGACGTAAAGTAGGACCAACAGTAATAACCGAACGACCAGAATAGTCAACACGCTTACCAAGTAAGTTCTGACGGAAACGACCTTGTTTACCTTTGATCATATCAGCCAAAGATTTCAATGGACGTTTGTTCGAACCAGTGATTGCACGACCACGACGACCGTTGTCTAGCAAGGCATCGACAGACTCTTGCAACATACGTTTTTCGTTACGTACGATAATGTCTGGTGCAGATAGATCAAGCAGACGCTTCAAACGGTTGTTACGGTTAATCACACGACGATAAAGGTCATTTAAATCAGACGTCGCAAAACGACCACCTTCAAGTGGTACAAGTGGACGAAGATCTGGCGGAAGTACTGGAAGTACTGTCAACACCATCCATTCTGGCTTGTTGTTTGAGTCTTTGAAAGCTTCCATCAACTTCAAACGCTTAGACGCTTTTTTAAGTTTCGTCTCAGACGTTGTTTGAGGAATTTCTTCACGCAAACGCGCAATTTCAGCTTCAAGATCAATATCTTTCAATAGATCTTGGATTGCTTCTGCACCCATTTTTGCGGTGAATTCATCGCCATGTTCTTCAAGCGCATTGAAGTATTCTTCGTCTGTTAAAAGTTGATACTTTTCAAACGGAGTCATCCCTGGATCTGTCACAACATATGATTCGAAATATAATACGCGTTCGATATCACGTAATGTCATATCAAGTAACAAACCGATACGGCTTGGTAATGATTTTAAGAACCAAATATGCGCAACTGGAGATGCAAGGTCAATGTGACCCATACGCTCACGACGAACTTTAGCAGTCGTAACCTCAACGCCACATTTTTCACAAATGACGCCTTTATATTTCATACGCTTGTATTTACCACACAAGCATTCGTAATCTTTAACTGGACCAAAGATTTTGGCACAGAACAAACCGTCACGTTCAGGTTTAAAAGTACGGTAATTAATGGTTTCTGGTTTTTTTACTTCACCGTGAGACCATGACTTAATCATTTCTGGTGACGCAAGACCAATACGGATACGATCAAATTCAACAGGTGCATGACCTTCAGAATCCGTTTTCTTACGCATGATATCGAGCAAGTCTTTCAATTTTTTTCTCCGTGTGTCAGGGAGCTAAGCTCGCCCAACTGGGTCACAAATATTGTTTTTAACTGATTAATCCTCCCACTTCCCTTTTTGATAAAGAGATGTGGAAGGATTGAATGGAGATGTTTAGTCACCATTTTTCAGTTCAATGTTGATACCTAAAGAACGGATCTCTTTGGTCAATACGTTGAACGATTCAGGCATACCCGGATCCATATAATGGTTACCATCTACAATATTCTTATAGATGCGGGTACGACCTTCGACGTCATCCGATTTCACAGTAAGCATTTCTTGGAGTGTATATGCTGCACCATATGCTTCAAGTGCCCAAACTTCCATCTCACCAAAACGCTGACCACCGAATTGTGCTTTACCACCAAGCGGCTGCTGTGTCACAAGCGAGTAAGAACCTGTTGAACGCGCATGCATTTTGTCATCAACCAAGTGGTTCAATTTGAGCATATACATGTAACCCACAGTTACAGGACGGTCAAACTGTTCACCTGTACGGCCATCAAACAAAGTCTGTTGACCAGAACGCGGCAATTCAGCAAGTTCAAGCAATTCTTTAATTTGATTTTCTTCAGCACCATCAAACACTGGTGTTGCTAAAGGAACACCTGCACGTAAGTTACCTGCAAGCTTCAACACTTCTTCATCAGTTAAGCTATCAAGATCTTCTTGCTCGCCACCAACTTTGTTGTAAATCTTATCGAGGAACAAACGAAGTTCAGCAACTGTACGTTGTTGTTGCAGCATCTTATCAATCTGCTCACCCAAACCTTTTGCTGCCAAGCCCAAATGGGTTTCAAGAATCTGACCCACGTTCATACGCGACGGTACACCCAATGGGTTCAATACGATGTCAACTGGTACACCGTTGGCATCATGTGGCATATCTTCAACAGGTAAGATGTTAGAGACAACACCCTTGTTCCCGTGACGACCCGCCATCTTATCACCCGGTTGGATACGACGTTTCACTGCAAGGTAAACCTTAACAACTTTTAATACACCCGTTGTTAATTCATCACCTGTAGAGAGTTTGCGTTTCTTCTCGGCAAATTTCTCATCAATTTCGATACTCTTCTCTTTCAAGAATACCTGAATTTGAGTTAAACGTTCAGCAATCGCTTCATCTGTTGGTTGGATTTCTAACAAATCAACCAGCTCTAAACCAGACAGCATATCTTCTGCAAGTTTATCGCCACGCTTAGTTGTTCCACCACCATTAGACTCTTTGCCTTTCAACAAGCGAACAATACGTTCACGTGCTGCTTCTTCAAAGATTTTGTATTCTTCTTTCAAATCTTTACGATAAGCATCAAGTTGTGCTTTTTCAATTGCTTGTGCACGATCATCTTTTTCCAAACCATCACGCGTGAAGACTTGAACATCGATCACTGTCCCTTTGGTACCAGACGGAACACGTAAAGATGAATCTTTTACATCAGCCGCTTTTTCACCAAAGATGGCACGAAGTAATTTTTCTTCGGGGGTTAACTGGGTTTCACCTTTAGGCGTTACTTTACCAACAAGGATGTCACCTGCAGTGACTTCAGCACCGATATAAACAATACCAGACTCATCCAACTTAGACAGCGCAGCTTCACCCACGTTAGGAATATCGGCAGTAATTTCTTCTGCACCTAACTTGGTATCACGTGCGACACATGACAATTCTTGGATATGAATCGAGGTTAAACGGTCTTCTTGAAGTACACGCTCAGAAAGTAAGATCGAGTCTTCGTAGTTATAACCGTTCCATGTCATGAACGCGACGCGCATGTTTTGACCAAGCGCAAGTTCACCCATGTCCGTTGATGGACCATCAGCCAAGATATCACCACGCGCAACTTTGTCGCCCATGTTCACGATAACATTTTGGTTGATACAGGTATTTTGGTTCGAACGGGTATATTTGATCAAGTTGTAGATATCTACACCTGCCTCACCAGCAATCATCTCATCTTCGTTAACACGAATAACGATACGTGATGCATCAACATACTCAATCGCACCACCACGGTTTGCGATCACACACACACCAGAGTCACGCGCTACGTTTGCTTCCATACCCGTACCAACAAGCGGCTTGTCAGCACGTAAGGTTGGAACCGCCTGACGCTGCATGTTCGAACCCATCAATGCACGGTTCGCATCATCGTGTTCAAGGAACGGAATTAATGACGCTGCAACAGAAACAACCTGCTGTGCAGAAACATCCATATGTGTGACACGCTCAGGTGACATACGTACGAATTCGCCTTGATGACGTACAGAAACCATTTCTTCGGTCAAAGCACCTTCTTTATCAATTGCCGAATCGGCCTGTGCAATCACAGTACCCACTTCTTCAATTGCAGATAAATACTCAACTGCATCGGTCACACGACCATCAACAACTTTACGGTACGGTGTTTCCAAGAAACCAAAGTTGTTGGTTTTTGCATACACAGAAAGCGAGTTGATCAAACCAATGTTTGGACCTTCTGGCGTTTCAATTGGACAAACACGACCATAATGCGTTTGATGTACGTCACGAACCTCAAAGCCTGCACGTTCACGTGTCAAACCACCAGGTCCAAGCGCTGATACACGACGTTTGTGTGTAATCTCAGACAATGGGTTGTTTTGATCCATGAACTGAGACAATTGGCTTGAACCAAAGAATTCTTTGATCGCAGCAGCAACTGGTTTTGCGTTGATTAAATCCTGTGGAGACAGGTTATCAGCTTCAGCTTGGCTCAAACGCTCTTTAACAGCACGTTCAACACGGACTAAACCAACACGGAATTGGTTTTCTGTCATTTCACCAACAGAACGTACGCGACGGTTACCTAAGTGATCGATATCATCGACTTCACCTTTACCGTTACGAATTTCAACCAATGTACGGAGTACATCGATAATATCGTCGTGCGATAAAATACCTTCAATTTCACGAGACTTCTGATCAGTACCGACTTCGTATGGACGACCCAAACGACGGTTAAACTTCATACGACCAACAGGAGACAAGTCATAACGTTCAGAAGAAAAGAATAAATTATTAAATAAGTTATCCGCAGCTTCTTTGGTTGGTGGCTCACCTGGACGCATGACTTTATAGATTTCAACCAGCGCTTCTTCGCGACCCGTTGTGGTATCTGCACGCAACGTATCAGCAATAAAAGAACCACGGTCGATGTCGTTCGTAAATAGGATATTAAATTGCTTAACACCACCTTCAGCTAACTTCACCATCACTTCATGGCTTAGTAAGGTATTTGCAGCAATCACTTCACCATCTTTTAATGGAATATCTTCAGCAGTGATACGCTCATATAAATATTCATCAGGTACAGAAAGCTTAGCTAAGTTAGCCGCTTCCATTTGACGTACGTGACGCGCATTAATACGTTTACCTTGCTCTACAATCACTTTACCGTCATTGTCAGCAATATCAAACTGCGCCATCTCTCCACGCAAGCGATCTGGAATGAGGTCAATTTGATAGCTACCCATATCAAGATATACAGGTACTTTTTCATAGAACAAATTCAAAATTTGCGCATTTGTATAATTTAAGGCACGCAGGATCACCGTTGCAAGCAACTTACGACGACGGTCAATACGCACAAACACAAGATCTTTTGCGTCAAATTCAAAGTCTAACCATGACCCACGGTAAGGGATAATACGTGCTGAGTACAACACTTTACCACTTGAGTGAGTTTTACCTTTGTCATGGTCAAAAAATACACCTGGTGAGCGATGCAACTGAGATACGATCACACGCTCAGTACCATTGATAACGAAAGTACCGTTATCTGTCATGAGTGGCATTTCACCCATGTACACTTCTTGCTCACGAACGTCTTTAATTGATTTCGTTTCACGATCTTTAATGATCAAACGAATTTTTACGCGCATTGGTGCTGCATAAGTCGAACCACGTAAAATACATTCACGTACGTCAAACTCAGGCTTACCAAGACTATACTCAACAAATTCTAAAGCAGCATTGCCAGAATAACTTTCAATAGGAAAAACTGAACGAAATGCGGCTTGGAGACCGATATCTTCGCGGTTCTTTGGAGTTTTGCCACCTTGTAAAAACGTACGGTACGAATCGACTTGAATCGAAAGTAAGTACGGTGCTTCCATCACTTGGGGCAATTTACCAAAATTCTTACGGATCCGTTTCTTTTCGGTATATGAGTATGCCATCTGGAGTCCTCGGGAAGTAAACTAAGCCCGCCTGCAGAACGGGCCTAGAAGGATTACGCAGGCCGATATGGCCACCACTGTTTACAAATGCTGCAATTTTTAGTGGTATTAAAACGCTTAACAATATTTTTATAAGCAAAAAAATATTGTTAAACATTTGATATTAGTCTTTTTATTGCAAAAAACCGCACATTATATGCGAAACTAACAAAAAACGAGCCGATTATTGTAACGCAAAAAGGCTGATGACCCAAGAGCCATCAGCCATTTTTTGGAGCCGATTATCGAAAAATCGACTCCCTACACATTACTTAATTGTAACGGTAGCGCCAGCAGCTTCAAGCTTAGTCTTAAGCTCTTCGCCGTCTTCTTTAGAAACGCCTTCTTTAAGAACAGCAGGAGCGCTTTCAACAAGATCTTTCGCTTCTTTAAGACCAAGACCAGTTGCTTCACGAACTGCTTTAATAACAGCAACTTTGTTCGCGCCGAAAGAGGTCAATTCAACATTGAATTCTGTTTGTTCTTCAGCAGCAGCAGCAGCAGGACCAGCAGCTACAGCTACAGCAGCAGCAGATACGTTGAATTTTTCTTCGAAAGCAGAAATAAGTTCAACAAGTTCAAGAACAGTTTTTTCAGCAACTGCGTTTAAGATTTCTTCGTTTGTTAAAGCCATGAGAGTAACTCCAAATGGGTATTGAATGGTGTGAAAGTAGTTTTAAGCTTAAGCAGCTTCTGACTCGTTTTTCTCTTGAAGCGCTGTAAGTAAGCGACCCAATTTCGAAATAGGAGCTTGAAGAACAGAGGCAAGCATAGTAAGCGCTTTTTCTTGGTTCGGAAGATTTGCGATAACGCTAACATCAGCACCTTGATAAACTTTGCCATCAAATGCAGCAGCTTTTAATTCAAATGCTTTGTTAGTTTTAGCAAATTCTTCGAACAAGCGTGCAGCTGCACCCATGTCGTCTTCAGAAGTTGAGAATGCTAAGATTGTTGGACCAACAAGGTCGTCATTCAAGATAGCGAATTGTGTATCTTGAAGAGCACGTTTAGCTAAAGTATTACGCACAACACGTGTAGCAACACCTAGTTTACGAGCTTCAACACGAAGAGCAGTTAATTGCTCAACTGTTAAACCTTGATAGTCAGCAACAACGGCAGCGAACGCTGTAGAAGCAATTTCACTTACTTCAGCAACGATCTGTTTTTTGTCTTCGATAAGAAGAGCCATTGTAAAACCTCCTAACGGTGATTTATGTACTCATATGAGTACACTCCCAATTCGTAAATCTTATTCAGACTTACACGCGGAGGAGGAACAAATCACACCACCGCGTCTACTCAGACTGGGTTTTTAAGAAGAATATTCGAAAATATTCCTCGCCTGAGGTCTTTGACGCTGATAAATATTCATTTATCAATTCAAAGTTTGCTTAGATTTTTTTCAACAAAAAATCTAAGGCTTTAAAATTCTGTCTAATTACTTAGAAACGTTGCTTACGTCAACGATCAAACCAGGGCCCATAGTTGAGCTCAAAGTGATCTTTTTAACGTATACGCCTTTAGACGTTGCAGGCTTTAACTTTTTCAAGTCTGCAATTAAAGCTTCAACGTTTTGACGTACAGCTTCTTCGCTAAAGCCAAGTTGGCCGATCGCAGCATGGATAATACCTGCTTTGTCGACACGGTAACGTGCTTGACCAGATTTAGCATTCTTAACCGCATTCGCAACATCAGGAGTTACAGTACCCACTTTCGGGTTTGGCATTAAGCCACGCGGACCAAGAATCGTACCAAGCTTACCAACAACACGCATAGCGTCAGGTGCAGCGATGACAACATCAAAGTCAAGATTACCTTTCTGAATACTTTCAGCCAAGTCTTCAAAACCAACGATATCAGCGCCTTCAGCTTTAGCAGCTTCAGCAGCAGCACCTTGTGCAAATACTGCAACACGTACAGTTTTACCAGTACCCGCAGGTAAAGTTGTTGCACCACGAACCACTTGATCAGATTTACGTGGATCAACCCCAAGGTTTACCGCAACATCAAGAGATTCTTTGAACTTAGCAGCTGGAAGGCTGTTCAGAACTTGTACTGCTTCTTCCAAAGTATAAACTTTGTTTGCTTCTACAGCAGCAGCAATGGCTTTTTGACGTTTAGTTAACTTTGCCATGTCTTATAGCTCCACTTCCAAGCCCATAGAACGTGCAGAACCAGCGATGGTACGAACACGAGCGTCTAAATCAGCACCAGTTAAGTCTGGTTCTTTAGTAGTCGCAATTTCTTCTAATTGAGCACGAGTCAACTTACCCACTTTAGTTTTGTTAGGTACAGCTGAACCCTTTTGAATACCAGCAGCTTTCTTAAGAAGAATAGATGCAGGTGGAGTTTTCATGATGAAAGTGAACGACTTATCGTTGTACACAGTAATCACGACAGGAATCGGCAAACCAACTTCAAGTTTTTGTGTAGCAGCATTGAATTCTTTACAGAATGCCATGATGTTTACACCACGTTGACCCAATGCAGGACCAATTGGTGGAGATGGATTTGCTTTACCAGCTGGGACTTGCAGCTTAATATAGCCGTCAATCTTCTTAGCCATTAAAAATTACCTCTGGGTACAGTCGCCGTTAGGCTCCCCAAAAATCAAGTAACGCCAAAGCATTACAACAACAATGCCCGATCAAATCGGGCGCTTTCCAACCAACTCAAATTAAATCGTTTTTTCGACTTGGCGAAACTCGAGTTCAACCTGAGTAGGTCGATTAAATACATTAATCGTCAACGTTAAACGTGACTTTTCGTATTGTACTTCCTCCACGACCCCTTTAAAGTCAGTGAACGGACCATCAATAACGAGTAATTCTTCACCTGGTTCAAACATCGTCTTAGGACGAGGTGCTTCACCAAGATTACGTACACGAGCAAGAATTGCATCCGCTTCACGTTGTGTGATTGGTGCAGGTTTTTCTGGTGTTCCACCAATAAAACCTAGAACCTTTGGACACTCTTTTACAATGTGCCAAGTATCATCATTCATTTCCATTTCGACTAACACATAGCCAGGAAAGAATTTACGTTCAGACTTGCGCTTCTTTCCGTCCTTCATTTCCACTACTTCTTCAGTAGGAACAAGGACTTCACCAAAGCTATCAGCTACTGTGCTACGTTGAATTCGTTCATTAAGTGAACGCATTACTTGTTTTTCAAAACCTGAATAGGCATGAATAATATACCAACGTTTCATTGCGCTCTTACCCGATAATTAACTTAATAAACCAGCCTAACCCGTAATCAAAACACCACAATACTATTGCTGTTACAATTACAACCAAAAGCACTTGCCACGAAGTTGTGATCGTCTCTTGTTTTGTCGGCCAAGCCACTCGACGCAGTTCTATTCGCGCATCTTGCAATAAACGCACAAAGCCCTTACCTTGATGGGTGGCGTATAATAAACCTAAAGCGACGACGATACAAGCCAAAATCACCCCGATGCGCACCCAAATATCATTTGCGGGTGCCCAATGGGCTGGCAAATACTGATTTACCATTGCTGAACCAATCAACAGGGCCAGAGCAATCAACCATAAGACGATATCTAATGGAGAGCCCGAGCGCACAACTTCTGCAGCATTATTTCTTTGGGGAATTGGCGCGTCGCTTAATGCGTCACGCGATTTATCATTCGACATTTTTTTACTCGTCGTAGAATTCGCGACTTATTATATGACAACTTAGCCAGAATCAAGCTTTTTTATTTAAAAAAAGTGGCAGGTCAGGAGGGACTCGAACCCCCAACATTCGGTTTTGGAGACCGACGCTCTACCAATTGAACTACTGACCTATTATGCAAACCGAAAGCCGAAGCTTCCGATTTGAATCGCATATCGTATTATGCAGTTACTTTCGCAACAACACCAGCACCTACAGTACGACCACCTTCACGGATCGCAAAACGTAGACCTGGGTCCATTGCGATTGGGTGAATTAATTCTACTGACATTTCAACGTTGTCACCTGGCATAACCATTTCAACGCCGTCTTGTAATTGGATTGCACCAGTTACATCAGTTGTACGGAAGTAGAACTGTGGACGGTAACCATTTAAGAATGGAGTATGACGACCACCTTCTTCTTTAGAAAGTACATATACTTCTGCATCGAATTTAGTGTGCGGCTTGATTGTACCTGGTTTAGCAAGTACTTGACCACGTTGTACGTCTTCACGCTTAGTACCACGAAGAAGAACACCACAGTTCTCGCCAGCACGACCTTCGTCAAGCAATTTACGGAACATTTCTACGCCAGTTACAGTCGTCACAACAGTGTCACGAATACCAACGATTTCAACTGATTCGCCAACTTTAACGATACCAGATTCTACACGACCAGTTACAACTGTACCACGGCCTGAGATAGAGAATACATCTTCGATTGGCATTAAGAATGCTTTGTCGATTGCACGCTCTGGTTCTGGAATGTAAGAATCAAGCGCAGCAACTAATTCGATTACAGCTGATTCGCCATAAGGACCATCGTTACCGTTTAATGCTTGAAGCGCTGAACCACGGATGATTGGCGTGTCATCACCTGGGAAGTCATAAGTAGAAAGAAGTTCACGAACTTCCATTTCTACTAATTCAAGTAATTCTTCATCATCAACAAGGTCACACTTGTTCAAGAATACGATGATGTAAGGTACACCAACCTGACGTGAAAGTAGGATGTGTTCACGTGTTTGTGGCATAGGACCATCAGTCGCAGCACATACAAGGATCGCGCCATCCATCTGAGCAGCACCAGTAATCATGTTTTTAACATAATCGGCGTGGCCCGGGCAGTCTACGTGAGCGTAGTGACGGATTGGTGAATCGTATTCTACGTGTGATGTATTAATGGTAATACCACGTGCTTTTTCTTCAGGAGCTGAGTCGATTTGTGAGTAATCTTTCGCTTCACCGCCGTAAGTTTTTGCACAAATAGTTGCAATCGCAGCAGTTAAAGTTGTTTTACCATGGTCAACGTGACCAATTGTACCCACGTTTACGTGTGGTTTATTACGTTCAAACTTAGCCTTAGCCATTTGACTTTCCTCGTTTACGTCGACACCAGTTTAGAGAACAACAACCCTGAAAAACTTTTCTTATCGACATTCGCCTAAAAAAACTAAACACCCAATACTTGAAAAGCAGACTATAATAGCCTGCTTCTTTAAATCTTTTGTAGAAATTCTACTAAGCTGTATATCTGGAGCTCTTATCGAGATTTGAACTCGAGACCTCTCCCTTACCAAGGGAGTGCTCTACCACTGAGCTATAAGAGCGATGTCTTCGATAACAATGGAGCGGGAGACGAGGTTCGAACTCGCGACATGCAGCTTGGAAGGCTGCCACTCTACCAACTGAGTTACTCCCGCATGTTGGTACTTACCACTTCAATCGAAGCTAAATGGTGGTGAGAGAAGGATTCGAACCTTCGAAACTTTCGTAGCAGAGTTACAGTCTGCCCCCTTTGACCGCTCGGGAATCTCACCACATCACACTTACACAGTGCTGTTCTTTACTTAAATGTATCAAAAACCTTAAGATGGTGCCGGCACACGGATTCGAACTGTGGACCTACTGATTACAAGTCAGTTGCTCTACCAACTGAGCTATGCCGGCGTTTCTTAGTGTTTCGTACGTTTCGTATCGGAACGGTGTGCAGTTTAGCAAAACTTACACATGATGCAAGCAGTTTTTTTAGAAAAACTGCGAAAAACTCATAAAATCAATCCGTTTGACGATAATTCAACCGCTTTGATCACTGCACGCGCTTTTATTTGAGTTTCATTCCACTCTGACTCAGGATTGGAGTCTGCAACCAGCCCTGCGCCTGCTTGTACATAGACTTTTTCATCTCGAATCACACAGGTACGAATCGCAATCGACATATCCATTTCACCATGCCAGCCCAAATATCCGACCGCACCACCAAATACACCTCGTTTTACCGGCTCAACCTCATCAATAATTTCCATGGCACGAATTTTCGGAGCGCCTGAGAGTGTACCCGCGGGGAAAGTCGCTTTAAATACATCTAAAGCATCTACATCATCGCGCACTTCGCCTTGTACATTGGAAACAATATGCATGACATGCGAATAGCGCTCAATCACCATTCGGTCGGTCACTTGAACTTTACCAATTTTAGACACGCGCCCAACATCATTACGACCGAGATCGATCAACATTAAATGTTCAGCAATTTCTTTTTCATCAGACAACAAATCTTGTTCTAAGGCCAAATCTTCTTCTTTGGTCTTGCCTCTTGGTCGCGTGCCTGCCAAAGGTCGCACCGTGGCAATACCATTTTCCAATCGCGATAAAATCTCAGGTGATGACCCGACAATATGAAACGGCTTTTGATCTGTCAGGGTTTGCCCCTGTACCAAAAACAAATAAGGGGATGGGTTTAAGTGGCGTAAAGCACGATAGACCTGCAATGCCTCACCATCAAAATCAGAGACCATACGCTGCCCTGGTACCACCTGCATCACATCGCCCGCACGAATGTATTCTTTGACTTTTTCAACTGTTTCAAGGAACTTTGCTTTACCCGTAATCGATTCAAAGTGAGGTGCAGTATGCGGCTTCGCCTGTAAACTGACAGGTATCGCAAGCAATTGCTCAAGTTGGTCAAGCTTCTCTTGTGCCTTTGCATAAGCATCTTTTTGATTGGCATCGACATGATGAATCAAAAACAAAGTATCTTTTAAATTATCAAACACAATCACGGTTTGAGACAACATCAACCATAAGTCGGGCAAGGTCACTGGATCAGCGGCTGGAATATTTTTGAGTTTTGGCTCGATATAACGAACGGCGTCATAACCTAAATAACCAACCAGCCCACCTGTAAAGCTCGGCAAGTCTGGCAAGTCGTTTTGCGTTGGAACTTTAAATTGGCTCTGAAAGTCACGAATATATTGAAATGGATCAGTACAACTTTGCTGGGTCACCGACCCATCCGCTTGTTGAATGGTTAACACGCCTTCATTACATGAAAAAACGATCGACTCACCCAAGCCAATCATGGAATAACGCGCCCAATTTTCCCCACCTTCGACCGACTCAAATAAATAAGCTTGTTTTTGCTGTTTAAACCGTGCAAAAACTGAAAGTGGTGTTTCCGTATCTGCCAGACGTTGGCGATATACAGGTATCGTGTTAAAGCCTGCTGATTTTAGTTGTTCAAATTGTGCGAATGTGGTCATGAATATTCTCTATGGTTTCGATTTTTGTGCGTTTCCCTATTTCAATTACGTGAAGCCCGCCATCGAAAAACCATAACAACATTCATACCTTGCTCCTTACCCGATCTTCTTCAATCAACTCGACCAAACTATCCACCACTTGTTGTGGATGACAGTCATGGATATTTTCTCCATGATTATAGCCATAGCTGACCACAATACAATCAATACCTGCTCGTCTTGCTGCTTCGACATCATTACTCGAATCACCAATCATCAAACTTTCCGATGCGGATACATTTTGACTTTGCATGCAGTGCAATAAGGGTAAAGGATGTGGTTTGCGCTCAGGCAAGCTATCACCACCGATGACCATTTTAAAATACGGACTCAACGCTAAAATATCGAGAATCCCTTTTGCTAAATGTTCAGGTTTATTGGTAACACATACCATCGAGATCCCATGCGCTTGACAATGCTCTAAAAAGGCGAGAACACCATCATAAACAGTGGTGTTCACACACAATTCTTGCGCATATACCTGCATAAAAGTCTCAAGCAATTGCTTTTGCAGTTGTGCATCCACTCGCCCAAACAAATGTTCAAGCACAGTTTCACATAGTTTTGCAGCACCCTTGCCAACCCACTCCCGAACCTGCACTTCGGTTACCAAAGGCAAGCTCAACTTCTCTAAACTAAGATTCATGGCGCGATATAAATCAGCAGCCGAGTCCACCAGCGTACCATCCAGATCAAATAAAATAAGATGACGGCGTTGTAACTGTGCAACAGACATGATATCTACCCTAGAAAGAAAAGGCATATCTGAGCTATTTCCCTTGTGGAGCAATGCTCCCCATGCTTTGGTTGCAGTGCAAGGTGAAGCTCAAGATATGCCTTTCATTGTAAAAGCTTAAATTGACTATTTAAAGAACAGCCAAGCCACCATTGCTAAAATCATTAAGACAATAATCGAAATCAGACCGACCGAAGCATTTTTTTGTTGCTCTTTTTCTTGTGCCACAGGCGCTTTATTTACAACAGGTTGTTGTTCTGCGGCTGCTTGAATATTCACATGTTCAGGAATTGGCGCTGGCTTTGGAATCGCAACCTGTTGCGGCATACCATCACGACTGATCGGTGTCTCAACTGCGCGCTCAGCAATGCTTGGCATACCTTGATCATGTGCGGTCGAGCTGACAGGTTCGACTTCAATTTCTGGCAATTCAGTCACTGGCGCTAGAACTGAGAATACAAAACTCGAAAATTGCAGAATATCGCCATCATGCAATTCAGTTTCTTGATCTATACGCAGATCATTAATAAACGTACCATTGGATGAGTTTAAGTCCTGCACCCAAAGCATTTGATCTTTGAGCAATAGCGCCGCATGACGACGTGAAATATCCGCTGATTGCAATAAAATATCAGCATCTTGATGTCGCCCGACCAACATATCACGTTCAATCGTGATTTCTTTCCCCGTAAATTCACCTGTAATGGCTTGTAATTTCCAAGTCATAAACATCAATCCTTATCATAATTTCTTGCGATCATAGCATTGTGCCATATGCGCTTGTGTGCATCTACTGTGAAGATGCGGGATGAATCGTTGTGGTGGTCACCGTATTTTTACTTCGCTCAACTGCTTTCTTTTGTAAGGGCGGCTCTACTGTCGCAACTGGCGTGGTCACGGCCGTCGTTTGGTTTTGTGTTGCCGTTGGGACATTTTGATAAGGTGAAGCACTCACCGCAGATTGTTGACGATAAATATCGTTTACATTCTCAGGTAGTTTTGCAAAGTTGCCATTTTTATCCATCGAAAGCTGCAAACTATAGAGCTGATTATAGCGCTGTTGTGAGATACGACGGATATCATCCGAATCCCCTACAATAGTCGGATGGATAAACACCAAAAGATTACGTTTTTCATTACTGCGCGTATCGGCACGGAATAAACGTCCTAAATACGGAATATCCCCTAGCACTGGGATACTTTGACGAGTTAGGCTGGTATCATCAGAAATCAAACCACCCAAAATCACAGTTTGTCCATGATCAGCCAATACCGAGGTCTTAATCGCCCGTTTACTGGTCACCAAATCTGTTGCCTGCCCTCGATTAGGCTGAACATTCGAAACCTCTTGTTCAACCTCAAGACGAACTGACCCTCCTTCACCAATATGAGGTACAACTTTCAGCGTTATCCCCACATCCTTCCGCTCAACCGTCGTATATGGGTTCACGGTACTATTACCCTGAGTTGCAACTGACCCTGTGACAAATGGAACATTTTGCCCCACCACAATATAAGCTTCTTCATTGTCCATTGTGACAATTGATGGGGTCGATAAAAAGTTCGATTTAGTATTCGCTCTCAGCGCTTGTATCAGGGCACCGTACGCCTTGCGTGGGTTTTCAAAATTCCCGACACCTATTGAAGCCCCATCCCCCAAAGCACCTGCTGCACCTGCTGCACCGCCAGTTAGATAACCAGCTGCAATTTTGGACAGTCCAGAACCAAGATTGGAAAAATTAACCAGTCCAACACCGCTACTTAGATCACCTAGTACCCATTGCACACCGAGTTGATCGGCATCACTACCCACAATCTCAATAATCGCAGCCTCTATCAGCACTTGCTGACGACGGGTATCCAATTGTTGAATTGCTGATTCAATCTCACGCATTAACTGCGGATCAGCCTTAACCACTAAAGCATTCTGTGTACTGTCCGCAATAATACTAACACCACCACTATTAAAGCTGGTCACATCATTTTGACGATTATTAAAGCCACTGTTGAGGCTAATCCCCGAACTACCCGATGAATTACCTGAGGAACTGGTGCTTTGGTTATTCGAAATCAAATTGTTGATCGGATTGGATGCATTACTATTATTTGATGTAGATGATGATACCGACTGACCAGTAACCAAACCTTGTAAAATTTCAGCGAGACTTTTGGCACTGGCATATTTCAAACGGAAGACTTTTAAACCACCCAAACGATCTGCCGATGGCACATCCAACATCTCAACAATTTGACGCAAACGCTTACGTGAATCAGGATCGCCTTTGATCAGAATACGATTGGTGCGATTGTCCGCAATAATACGCACGCGCGAACCCATAAAATCTTTTGATGCGCCAGTTGCACTCATGGTTTCCAGCAAAGTGATCACTTCTTCAGCCTGACTCGACTGCAAGGTAATCGCCTCGATATCGTTCTGACCAGTGCCATCCAAATTACGTACAATATTTTCAAGCTGATAGATATTGGCTGCGCGATCAGAAACAATCAATGCATTGGTTCCAGCAACTGCCGCCAAGTGTGCAAACTGCGGCATCAGCGGACGTAAAGCAGGAACCAAATCATTCGGATTGGTATTTTGCAACCAAATCACACGGGTTACAATTTGATCACCACCTGCACTGTTACGCCCATCGTAGGGAATACCTGCATTTTTTACATTACTATCAGGCACCAAACGAATGGTGTTACCCGAAGGCAAAGCCACTACACCATTGACGCTGAGCACACCTAGAAACAGGTCATACACCTCATCTTTATTCAGCGGTTTATTCGAAATAACAGTAACATTGCCTCGCACACGAGGATCAACCGCAAAATTCTTGCCTGTAATATCTGCAACTTCGTTAATAAATGCTGCTAAGTCTGCATCACGTAGATTGATCTTCCATGTCTGTGCGTGTACATGGGTACTGATTGTCGCAACCAAAGGTGCTGCGGCAAGTAATGCCCAAAGTGGACGATGATGATTCAAAGAAGCCATAACCTGCACTTATTCCTAACTAATGTGATGAGGTGTTATCACTGAAAACTCTGTTGTATGGTCATCACTTGATCACCACGTTTTATTTCTATTTTGGCATGTCCTTGACGACGTACTTGCTCTAATAATTGTACTTCGCTCAGTCCTTGCCCGATTGTCTGTCCATTGACTGACAGGATACGATCACCTGAACGCAAACCCAACGTATTTTTTAAATTTGCTGGTGTTTGATCGGATATTTCATAACCATCCGCCCCACCACCGCTTACGCCCATATTTTTCATATATTGTTCGCGGTTGTCTTGCATCTGTTGAATCGCTTGACCCAATGCAGACTGCGGCGAGTTCTGAACAGGTTCTGGCATTTGGGTTTGAGGTGGAACATTATTCGGAGGGTTGATAACGGGATCGATCGGTTGATACAAACCTTTATCTAGTCCTTTGAATTTCACCTCACGTGTCGCACCATTTCCCTGCTTCAACACCACATGATCCCAATACACTTCCGCCAGTTGGTATGAGGTCGAACCTAAGGTCTCACCAACACGATAGCGGTCCGCCACATCGTTCAACTTTATGACCGCTGAAGACAAGAAGTTCGGCGAACCGAGCAGCACACCTTGTAATTCTAAATTGACATTGTCTTGGGTCGCTGTTGCTGCTGGCTCATTAAATAACGCAAATGAACTAATATTGGGAACTTGAGCTTGCTGCGAGCCCAGTTCAACTCGATCAAATTGCATCGATTGTGGCGGTGCAACCACCCACCAAAACAATGAAGCCAGTTTCCAGCAGAGCCATAAAATAAGCAAGGCTAAAATCAAAGGACTAAGTTTATCTAACTTTTGCCAACGCAGTTGTTGTATTTTCTGCATCAATGCGTCCATTACAAACCACCTTGCAGCAATGGCTGACGTGAACTAATCACAAAAGTATCCAATCCTGCTTTGCCTTGATAAGACGGAACATTGAGAAGCATGCGCTGTGTCAATTGCACATCAAGCATAAGACTTGCATCTAAACTTAAATTTGCCATTTTTTGACTGCGCTGATCACGAACATCAAGCTGTAATTGCCCGTTAGTATCTTTTAATTCAGCAACGAGCGATGGCATACTCATACGATCTTGACGTTGACCAAAGGTATAGGTCAACTCACCACCACCCCAGTTCAATCGTCCTTCTGTTGTACTAAAGCCCTTTTCTTGTTGATAATTCAATTGCACATCTGTGAGCTGAATTGCGTTCTCAGGCCACTGCCAATCTGCAAAATATTTTAATGTTTCAGGTGAAATTTCACCATTCAGATCCTTAATCACGATTTTTTTCCCCAAACCATAACCAAAGATACCGTTAAATTGAGTATTTCCACTGTGTATATCAAGATTGGCGCCTAAGCGAAATAACAACAAATCCAAGGGGCGTGTTTTCCAATTCACCGAACCACGTAGCTGGCCACGTTGCCAATCCGCCTGTCCCTGCCAAATATTGCCACTGACGTTATGTAGTAATTGATTATCTTTAGAAAATTTTGCGATTAGCCATGTTGCTGGAATCTGTAAAATAATAAAAATTAAAAATGCAAAAATGGCGAATACCCACCATCTCCATTGCTTGGTTTTTTTGTTCATCCTGCCCATACCAACATACAAGATATCATCCTTTTTTTGAAATACTCGCTCTGAATGACATTATGCATAATTTTTCAACATCGCCAATTCTCTCATATAAAAAAACCAAGCTTTTTCAGCTTGGTTTTTTACAAAGGATAAAGTCAGCGTATGACAAAACGATGACTTTTAAAACTTACTTAGATTAAGAAATCTTCAAGTTTCGCACCTTTTTCTAACTCAGCAACTAACCAGCGTGGTTGTTTACCACGACCAGTCCAAGTTTCCTCAGTATTGTTTTTATTACGGTAGCGTGGCTCTACAGCTTTACGTGTTGTTTTCTTACGTTTTTGCTCACCCGCTGCCAATAACTCTTCAACCGTAAATCCGATGCCTTCAGCAATCGCAACGATTTGATTATATGCATCTTCAATTGCTTGGTCTTTTTTACTCGCAATCAGTACTTCAGCTTCTGCTTGCAGACGCTTTAAATCTTCAACAGATAAATCACTAATATCTGGTTTCATCCGAACCACTCCAACTCAATAAGGAAATATATATCACGCAAAAATAAAATGAATTCAAAAATTCAGTTCAATATTAATTTATAAGCGATTAACTAATCAATATAAGAATAGTCGATTTAATGGCACTATAACAAAAAAAATGCTTTTTATTTACAATAAACTTCAAAAACATAAACCCAGTATAAAATATATATTTATCTATTTTAATTTAAACCAATTCAAAAACCAGCTTAACAACGCGCATATTAACCCCAATAAAAACACTTTTCGCCCTATTGATTAGAGCGGGATTCAATTACTCTCATTTTTATTTAAACAATAAAAGAACCCCATTATACACACCCTAAATAAAGACATAATTGTCTTTACAATTACATATTTAACATCAAATCATTTCCAACACTTGCCTCAAGCTGCACAATTTTCTGTCTAATCAGCTCTGGAATATTCGATTTCTTTGACGATACTTTATCAACACAGACAACCACCGCTTCACCCGTTGCGACGATCTGGTTTTGTGTTTCACTCCATAAAGTATATTGCATCCGAAATGCACTATTTCGAAGCTCTTCAACTTTCGCACCAATATGCAATACATCAGGGTAAAATACAGGTCTTAAATATTTACATTGGCTAGACGCCACCACCGTCAATATATCTTGATCGAAGATATTTAATGCCATTAAATAAACAATGCGAGCACTTTCGATATAACGATAATATTGCACATTATTTACATGACCAAAAGCATCCATATCCCCCCAAGCAACGGTTTGCTTATGCACAACTGGATAGACAGACAATTCATTCATATTTAGACTCATAGCTTAAAATTAAGAAAATTAACATCATTTTCAAATATTAAATTCAACTGTTTGATTAAATCAAGATTATCCCCAAGCACTGACTTAATTCGTAAATAACTCATTAATATATTATCAGGATATAAAGTTAATAATTGTTCTGCATCAAGGTGACGCTGGGTTGCGACATAAATATGCCACTTTGCAAAGGTCAGCATGGGAACACTGGTATAGCGCTGTTCAAGCTGCATAATACGTTGTTCAACATAACCATAATCAGGAATTTGCTTTAACAACTGTTGCTGGAACCAGAGATAAAATACTTCTGGATCAAAATGCTCCTGCAACAAATGTAACGCCAAATCTTCATGCTGCAGACTCATCTCTGGCATCCGTGCCAATAATTTTAGCCACAACACTTTGCTACTATAAGGACGAGCTTGAATTTCGCTTTGCAACGCGAGATAACGCTGCTGTAAGGCCGCTAAATCATCAACGGAAGCCTGATCGAACTGGATCAAAAGCTGTTGTAACCATAAATCACGGTGCGCTGCATCCAACAAACCATATTGCGTCGTTTGTAGAAATAACCAAGGTTTTTGTAAAGCAAGTTTCCCCCATAGGGTGGTCATACGTTGCTGATACGCTGTTTCTACTTCAAGCAACCATGGAGAAAGCTGGTGCTGCATCAAAAACTCTAAGTGTATCAGTGCTTTTTCTGTTTCTTGCTGTTCTAGAAAAATATCAATCCGTTGCAGTTCTGCCAGCTCAAAAGCCATCGGGGCTGACCGATCCAAGCACTGCAAGGCTGTATCAAAATCGCCATTTTTATAATCAAATTGCGCATCAACAATATGACTCAGCAATCCTGACTGCGTAAAAACACGTTCAATAAACACCTGTTGATCTTTCGCTGCATCCAGTAACCAAACAACGCAAAGCTGCTCATAAGGATGCAAATCATTAAAATGCAAAACCGTTTCTTTTTTGCGTTGCTCACGCACAATATAACGTTTACCAAACAGCCAAAAGAGTTGCGCTAAAAAACTCACAGAAATGAACAGCGCGATCAATCCCCATACGCTACTTTGGAATTGCCATTCTCGCCAATAGATATAAGCATAGCCGTGGCCATAGCCATAACTCAACACCGCAAACAAGGCGAATAACACTATGCTTGCAAGTAAATAGATCAGTACTAAATGCTTCATGATCAACTATCCCAACAAGCCTAGTGTGATTAATTTTGGTGTTGGTACTGCCGGAAGATTTAAAATTTTATCCAAGCGGCGCTTCATTTTCTGGCTGTTCTGATCAGGCAACTCAGCCAATAAGGTCATCACCTCTTGAACCGACTTACGGTATTCGATTAATTGCCCCTGATTCAACGCTTGTGATGCCAGTAATAAGCGCAACTGCGCCTCTTTCAAAGTAATATTACGATGCATTAAATCAGGTGAAGAGCGCTGCACTTTTTCCAACCTAAACCAATGCCACCATGTAAAAGACTCATCTTTTGCAATCGTCAACTTAGGATTTTTCAGCTCGTGCTGGATTTGCTGATCCAGTTCCTGCAATAAATCCTGCAATTGTTGTTGTTGCTGGTTTTGGGCCAGAATAAATTGCTGAATGGCTTGTTTATCTTGTTCAATTGCGTTGGTGAGACTGTGCTCTAACGCTGGTGATAGCACGGATTGAGCAATATGTTGATGCACCTGATCTAAATGATCTAGTGCATAAATAAACTGTTGCTGATCTAAAGCAAATTGAACCAGTTGTAATTGTTGTTGAATTAAAATGACTGGGGCAATTCCCGTCACCATCATAGGCGTCATACTATAATCAGTAGATTCTGCAACACCACTATTTTGTAACTGACGCTGCACAGCAACCAATTGGTCATTCAATAATGCATAACGTTGTTCTGTTTGAGCAAGTTGTTGTTGTAGTTCAGGAACGCTTTGAGTATTTTGCGCAACATCATAACTCAGCTTGGCTAACCACAATAAGCTCAGCAGTAGGATTAAATACACAACTTTTCTCATACCATTCCTTGCCAGTCACTCATGCGTTGAATAATCTCTGATGCAGATAAATTTTCAAGCTGAATAATGTTAATTGCGCCGCCGACTTGCACTTGCGAATCCATTAGAATTTTTGTCAACCGCTCGCCTAAAGTCAGATAAATCCATTGCACATCGCTTGGGTATTGAGCACAAAGTTGCAACCAATTGTGCCAACTGGCTTCACTGCTGATCATCACAGCAACAGGTTGATGGGGCTTAAGTTTTTTCAATATATCTAAAAAATCTGTCAAACTTTGTTCAGGGCACTGACGACGATAGAGTACAAAGTTAAGAATAGAAACACCACGTTGCTGCAATTGTTGCATCATAAACTGCCGCCCCCCCTGACCTCGCCAGAAAGCAATTTTATTTAAATTTTCCCTTTGTTTTAAAATGGGCAGCTCTAGCATTCCTTCTGAGTTTTCAACCTCAGGGACCTCACTTACAATATTAAACTTGGCCAGCGCATGTGCAGTTGCCTGCCCCACAGCAATCCATTGAATATGCTTGAGCTGCGCCAACTGCATACCCGCTTGTTGTAAGTAACGCATGCCAATTTCAGCAGCGGTCGGACTCACCACGACGATGACTTGAGTCTCATCAAGTTGCTGATAAAGGTGTTGCAATGCATCGGAAAAATCTTCAGCAACCAACTCAAGTAACGGCAAAGCCTCGACCTGATACCCCACCGCAACTAATGCTTGTGTCAGTGAAGCTGCGCGATCTTCAGGACGAGTATTGATAAAAAGCATTAATACAACGCTTTTAACAATTCGTCCGCACCTTGTTCACGTAACCGCTGTCCAAGCTGCTCACCCAATTGCTCCGCCTCTGCCGCCGTACCGACCAGTTGCTCTTTCAATAAGATCTTACCATCAACGCTGCCAACTCGCCCTTCGATCCGCAATTGATTATTTGCTAAAGTCGCATAGCCTGCGATTGGTACTTGGCAACCGCCCTCCAAATAAGCATTAAAGGCACGTTCCGCACGCACACAAATCGAGGTTTCTTCATGTTGCAGTGGTTGTATCAATTTGAGTAATTCTGCATCATCTGCACGACATTCTAAACCAAGCGCACCTTGTCCAACTGCGGGTAAGCTCACCACTGGCGTTAAACAATGACGAATTCGGTCTGCCAAACCTAAGCGCTTTAAACCTGCACTGGCTAAAATAATGGCATCATACAAACCATCATCCAACTTCGATAACCGCGTGCCGACATTACCACGCAAATCAATGATTTCTAAATCAGGACGTTGTTGTAAAATTTGGCATTTACGACGCAGGCTAGAAGTCCCGACTTTTGCACCTTGTGGCAATTCATCAAAATGCTGATATTGATTTGAAACAAATGCGTCTAAAGGATCTTCACGTTCACAAATGACTGCAAGCGTTAAACCTTGCGGCAAGTGCATTGGAACATCTTTCATTGAATGTACGGCCAAATCAGCACGACCATCCAACAAAGCGGCTTCCAACTCTTTCACAAATAATCCTTTGCCCCCAATTTTGGCTAATGGGGTATCCAAAATCTTATCACCTTGTGTTACAAACTTAACCAGTTCAACCGTTAAATCTGGATACAGCTCGTTTAAACGAGAACGAATATGCTCCGCCTGCCACAGTGCAAGAGGGCTTTGTCGAGTCGCAATTTTTAAGGTTTTCATAAATCCAAATTAGGTATTGATCAAGGCAATTGTTCCAAACTTAACTTGATCACCTAAAATTGCAAGTAAAAAATCATAAAGCCGTATGTATCCTGCTAAAAAATACGGTATTTACAATTGATGCATACAGTCTCTTAAACTGGGTAAATGACGACGACTCACCGACAAACGCTCGTCCAGTTCACGCAATCGCACCTGATATTGTCCTGCGGCCACCAGTTCAAGACCTTCTAAATAATCAAGAGAAACCAGTGCATTTCGATGAATTCGAATAAAACGATCAGCAAACTCCAACTCTAAATCTTTCAGTGTTTCATCAATCAGCACACTGCCATGCTTATGGCGCACGGTGACATATTTCTGATCTGCTAAAAAGTAATACACATTTTCTAAGGGGATCAACTCGACCCCACGATAAGTTTTTGCAGCAATTTGATGACGCTGATTTTTTACATCATACAACTCATCTTGTTGCAAACCCGTCATTTGAGCTTGCGTCAGTTGGGTTAAATGATGAAATACCTGTTCCAAATCTTGTAGCGCCACAGGCTTGAGTAAATACCCCTGCGCTTGAAACTTAAATGCTTCCAGTGCATGTTGATCGTAGGCTGTACAAAAAATAATGGCAGGGCGAGGATTTAAATGGCGCAGTTGTTCCGCACATTCCAAACCATTCATTCCAGGCATTTGAATGTCTAATAAAACAACATCGGGCGAAGCATTTTCAATATGACTTAACACATCTTGTCCATGATGTGCCGTCGCAACGACTTCATGTCCCATTTGAGTAACTAAACGTGATAAACGCTCTACCGCTAACGGTTCATCATCCGCAATTAGGACTTTCATCCTTTCCTCCTTGTCACCGCTAACATCATCCATATTTTTTATGGTTAACTTGACTTATTATTTTACTCGATAGTGGTAGCACACCACTGTGGTATATAACGATGCGCCCCCATAAACCTGAAATTTTACGGTTTGACCATAATATGCTTTCAAACGCTGCTCTACATTTTCAATCGCAATACCATTTCCTTTTCGCGGTTTTATTGTATCGCGAGAATAAGGGTTAGTAATGACTATGCTGACTTGATTTTGCAATATTTCAACCAATACGCTGATTGTTGACTGCTGCAAAACCTTTTCTACCCCATGAAAAATACTATTCTCAAGCAAAGGTTGCAATGTTAATAATGGAATTGTGACTCGTTTTAACTCAAGTGGTGTCGCTTGTATATTCCACTCGACCTTTAAACGATCCCCCAAACGTATTTTTTCGATGCTTAAATACTGCTGACATAAATCTATTTCTTCAGCCAGACTCACCAATTTAAGCTCCTGAAAACTCGCACGGAATAGTCGTGACAAACTAATCAACATATTTTCAGCTTTATCTGGATCTATGCTAATTAAACTGACCACACTGTTTAAACTATTAAAGAGAAAATGTGGATGAATCCGTGCCTGCATCGCTTGAATACGCGCATTCAGCTCACTATATTGCTGATTGAGCCACTGTTCCCGCATATATAAATATCGCAAACAAAATGCACCCAGCAACACACCATAACTCAAATGCAGACTCATGCCATGAAACAAAATTGCCTCAGAAAAGCCCCCTGAACGCACCGTCCAATATTGGAGAATATTCACCGCACAGGTTGTCAACAACACTATCAGCAGCAATAAAATAAAACCTAGAGTTAATGCGACTTTCTGACTAAATTTGGCAAAAAAACCTTGAAAATAATCAACACATGCGGCAAAGGACAAAATCACCCAGTTAATAAAGAAGATATATTGCAAGACACGAACACCTTGTAATGCTTGCCATGACTGAGCTTCAGCCAAGGCCAACACCATTGCCAAGACATTACTGGCAACAATTAATTCCAATAAGTATTGCCATTGCCCAATTTTCGTAAAAAAATAGGAGCCAGATCGATTCAACTGACGAGATTGCGATAACTTCTTACGTCGAGTTTCGGCAACTGCGTTTGGATTTGCTATACTCTTTTTTATTTTCCTGAGCTGCCATGACCACATCTTCTCAATCCTCTTCTTCAGCAAACCCTCATCAAACCTCTGGAATGTGGGGCGGTCGTTTTTCAGAAGCAACAGATGCCTTTGTTGCAGAATTTACCGCATCTGTGCAATTTGACCAACGTTTTTATAAACAAGATATTGCTGGCTCAATCGCACATGCAACCATGCTTGCCAAAGTGGGTGTACTCACCGAAGCTGAACGTGATGACATTATTCAAGGTTTAAGCACAATTCAAGCAGAAATTGAAGCGGGCAACTTTGAATGGCGCATTGATTTAGAAGATGTGCATATGAATATTGAGTCTCGCTTGACTCAACGTATCGGTATTACAGGCAAAAAACTGCATACTGGGCGTAGCCGTAATGACCAAGTTGCGACGGATATCCGCTTATATTTGCGTGATGAAATTGATGACATCCTCGGTTTATTACTCCGCTTACAAAAAGGCTTACTTGGTCTAGCGAGCAAAAATACCGACACCATCATGCCAGGATTCACTCACTTACAAACCGCTCAGCCTGTGACTTTTGGTCATCATCTCTTGGCTTGGTTTGAAATGCTGGTACGTGATACTGAACGCCTACAGGACTGCCGCAAACGTGTCAATCGTATGCCACTTGGTTCAGCTGCTTTGGCAGGTACCACCTACCCGATTGATCGTGCTTTTACCGCTGAGCTATTAGGTTTTGAGGCTATTTCTGAGAACTCGCTTGATGCAGTGTCTGATCGTGATTTTGCCATTGAATTCAATGCTGCGGCATCTTTAATCATGATGCACTTGTCACGTATGTCAGAAGAATTGATTTTATGGACTTCAGCGCAATTCAAGTTTGTGAATATTCCTGATCGTTTTTGTACTGGTTCTTCAATCATGCCGCAGAAGAAAAACCCTGATGTGCCTGAGTTGGTTCGTGGGAAGTCTGGACGCGTGTTTGGTGATTTGATTAGCCTACTAACATTAATGAAAGGTCAACCTTTGGCCTACAACAAAGACAATCAAGAAGACAAAGAACCTTTGTTTGATGCAATTGATACCGTTCGTGGTTCATTGATGGCTTTTGCCGACATGGTGCCAGCATTGGTCCCAAATATTGAGATCATGCGTGAAGCAGCATTACGTGGCTTCTCAACAGCAACGGACCTTGCAGACTATTTAGTAAAAAAAGGTGTGGCTTTCCGTGATGCGCATGAAATTGTGGGTAAAGCGGTTGCTTTAGGTGTTGCGGAAGAAAAAGATTTGTCTGAACTCACACTGGAGCAATTACAGCAATTCTCTGATTTAATTACTGCGGACGTTTTTGACAAAGCATTGACCTTAGAAGCATCTGTCAATGCGCGTAATCATATTGGCGGAACTTCACCAAAACAAGTTGAAGCTGCTATTGTACGTGCACACACTCGCCTAGAACAGTTATACGCTTAAGGATTGATGATGACTAGACAAGTATTTTGCCGTAAATACAAACAAGAGCTTGAAGGCTTAGATTTTGCCCCTTTTCCAGGTGCAAAAGGTCAAGCCTTTTTTGAAACGGTTTCAAAACAAGCTTGGCAAGAATGGTTAAAACACCAAACCACACTGATTAACGAAAAACGTTTAAATGTGTTTGAACCAGATGCAAAGAAGTTTTTAGAAGAACAGCGTGAAAAATTCTTTGATAATGATGAAAGTGTTGAAAAAGCTGAAGGCTGGAAGCCTGAAGAAAATTAAAGCAACGCTTTAATTTTCTTCAAGACAAGGACGAAGTCCGCGTAGGCTGTAATCGAAAAGAATCTAACTGCGCAAGATGAGAAGCTATGCTTCGAATTCTAGGAAGGCAACACTTTAATTTTCTGCAAGACAAGGACAAAGTCCGCGTAGGTTGTAATCGAAAAGAATCTAGCTTCGCAAGAAAGGATAACGCTTTGTCTTCTGTAAGGACCACATCTGCATAGGCTCTAAGCTCAAAAGCATCACCGAAAGTGTATCCATTATTCAACGTAAAAAGAGAGCCTAAATTGGCTCTTTTTTTACGTGACATTTACATTAGCAATAAAGCCTTACAGAGCATACACACTTGTCTACATGACAGTGATGCGCGTTGCGCTTATATTTAATTCAGAAGGACAAAGAGATACGTTGATATCTCACGTAACACATGATATTTCTCTCCCAGACTTTCCCCCGAAGTCTGGGATTTTTTTATCTCACTAATTCAACAATACGTATTCCCAGATCACAAAACCTAAGCCAAATCCTAGAAAGGCATAAAGGATAATAATAAAAAATACAAAACTTGCTTTATTGTTCTTTTTTAAAAAACGCATCATCGTCTTCGTACCTTAATCTGAGATTAAGATCATTTTGAATGCATCTACCGTCAAAACATAGACACAGAGTTTTTGCAAAAAACTATAACAGACCTACTCACCTAAACATGAAGGGTGGCAACATCATGCTATAAACAGAAAAGCTGAGCCAGAAATCACTTCAATGCTCAGCTAATCTTTTTTAATTTATTAAAATTCAAAGAAAACAGGACAAATTATTTTTGATGTAGTTTTTGTTCAATTTCTTCAATACTGGTATGGCGGACATCTGTACCCTTTGCCATATAAATCACTTGTTCTGAAATATTGCGAGCATGATCACCAATACGCTCTAATGAACGTAGTACCCACATCACATTAATCACACGTGAAATATGACGCGGATCTTCCATCATATACGTCATTAAAGTACGTGTTGCAGACTGATATTCACGGTCAATATCCACATCTGCCATCACAACTTTCAAGGCTTGCTCCACGTCCAAACGCGCAAAAGCATCTAAGGCATCATGGATCATCACACGGACTTGGTTACCAATATGACGCGTTTCCATATAGCCACGTGGTGACTCACCTTCCTCACATAAGTTTTGAGCGATACGGGCAATTTTTGCCGCTTCATCACCAATACGCTCTAAATCAGTATTGGCTTTACTCATCGCAATAACCATACGTAAATCAATCGCTGCGGGATGACGACGTGCCAAAATCAAGGTTAAACCTTCATCTATATCACGTTCAAGCTGATTAACGGCATTGTCTTTAAACTGTACATCCATTGCTAAATTGGCATCAGTATCTAAAAGTGCATGAATTGCATTGGCAACCTGTTGCTCAACCAATCCCCCCATGCTCATAAATTTGGTATGCACATCTTGTAAGTCTTCATTAAATTGAGAAGAAATATGATGACTTAACACAGGATTACTCGGACTCACAGTATGCCTCCACTAGACACATGGAAAATGATGGATGATTAAAACACAGCAATGATGAAACTTTTATGACAGTCAATCCTTCGATTTCATCTTTATATCTCAAGCCTTATAATCATGCCGCGATAACAACTTATATCCAAGAACTTTATTATGCGTATTTTAAATCTTTGTATAACGAGCTGCATTTTATTACTCGGCTGCCAAAAACCAATACAATCACAAAATGAACAGGCTCCCCAACAAGCTGCCAAAAAAACAACTTCTCAAGAGAAGTGTCAAGAATTAGATCAAATCATGCAGAAAATTGATAATCACAGTACCATTGAAGCATTAAACCAAATTAACGCTCAACTCAAACAATGTATTGCAACAGTAGAAAATGCTCAACAATTAAAATGGTTGGAAAGTTCAACACAAATGTATCAACGTTTTTTTGCAGAAGCAGGTTGGAGTGTAAACAATAACAAATTCTACGATTACACCATCAGTATTTTAGATAATACTGATCAAGCCGACGATGCCCCTATAAAACTAGGTGACCCCGCATTATTTAAATTATTGCCTGCTCGTGATCAGTATTTATTAAAGCATCAAGGAGAAGCCTACATCAAATTACAAGATGTGGGTGAAGCAATTTTTGAATACCATAGACAGCCCCAATATATCATTGATATTTTTGCACCAGCTCTACCCAAAGACCAACAAGTTTTTGTACAACGGATGGCAAAGGATAATCAAGACTTACTGTATAGTGACGCCGCTCTCACTGTATCATGGGCAGAGTTAGTAGAACGTGCCTTATTCTGGGAACAATATTTACAACAATATCCTAATGCAATATTTAAAGCAGATGCGCAGAATTTATTCCATGAATACCGCTATTTAATTTTCTTTGGGTCGGATAACACACCTGTTTCCGACCTATTTTTCAAAGATGCATGGATCAATGAAGAGGCTTTAACCGAAATAAAAAAGTTAGCCAAACGACAGGACACAAGTCTACACATTCCTGCCAAAAAATTTCTCAACTTTATTCAGTTTTCACTTGATGAACACAATCAAGTAATGAATATCAGTGATTCCCCTTATGTACACTTACAAAAATTTTTAGATATAAAAAATCCTTGGGATGATCACAATGGACGAGACTGTCATACTGATGCTGTCTGTTTGCAATATTCAGTGAATTAATCCTGTAATTTTTTCTAAACCTGCTAAACTTTCCCCATAGCTTGACGGAGCGCAGTTAATCAACTGCTGAGATGATCTTAATCCTTAGATTTAAAGATCAGTACCGTTGAACCTGATCAGGTTAACACCTGCGTAGGAATCAAGCCCAACAAAAACCTAGCCTCTATTTATTCAAAAGATAAATCTGCCATTGTTTTTGATCGTGCTTGATTCGTTAATGCTCTCCATAAGGATCATGCCATGAATCAATTAACGAATCTTTCCCCTGCTGATATTTCTGCTCAACATGAGCAAGACGCTAAAGATTTAACTCGTATTTTACCTGCATCAAACAAAGTTTATGTAGAAGGTTCTCGCCCAGATATCCAAGTGCCATTCCGTGCAATCAGTCTCACTGACACGCCAACAGGCTTAGGCGGTGAACATAATCCACCCGTAATGATTTATGACACCTCAGGCGTTTATACCGACCCAAATGTACAAATCGACCTCAACAAAGGCCTACCCTCTGTTCGTCAAGCATGGATTGAGGAACGTGATGATACTGATGTTCTTTCAGGTTTGAGTTCTGAATTTGGACAAGCACGTTTAAAAGATATTCGTACTGCTGACATTCGTTTCGCACATATTCAAAATCCACGTCGCGCTAAAGCGGGCAAAAACGTCTCACAAATGCATTATGCTAGACAGGGCATTATCACCCCTGAAATGGAATATATTGCTATTCGTGAGAATCAACGCCAACGTGAAGGCGTTGATATGCGTCAGCATGCAGGTCAAAACTTTGGCGCAAGAAACCTAAAAGAAATTACCCCTGAATTTGTGCGTCAAGAAGTTGCTGAAGGGCGTGCAATTATCCCTGCCAATATCAACCATCCTGAAATTGAACCAATGATTATTGGTCGTAATTTCTTGGTGAAAATTAATGCCAATATCGGCAACTCTGCACTTGGCTCATCGATTGATGAAGAAGTGGCTAAAATGACGTGGGCAACCCGTTGGGGTGCCGATACCATTATGGATCTATCGACAGGTAAGAATATCCATGAAACCCGTGAATGGATTATTCGCAACTCACCTGTTCCAATTGGTACTGTGCCAATCTATCAGGCGTTAGAAAAAGTAGACGGCGTTGCAGAGGATTTAACTTGGGAAATCTTTAAAGACACGCTGATTGAACAAGCTGAACAAGGTGTGGATTATTTCACCATTCATGCGGGTGTGTTACTGCGCTATGTGCCAATGACAGCAGGTCGTTTAACAGGCATCGTGTCTCGTGGTGGTTCGATTATGGCGCAGTGGTGTTTAGCGCATCATGAAGAAAACTTCTTGTACACCCATTTTGATGAAATCTGCGAAATTATGAAAGCCTATGACGTGTCATTTAGCTTAGGTGATGGTTTACGTCCGGGTTGTATCCAAGATGCCAACGATGAAGCACAATTTAGTGAACTGAAAACTTTAGGTGAGTTGACACATCGCGCTTGGGAACATGATGTTCAAGTGATGATTGAAGGCCCGGGTCACGTGCCAATGCACATGATCAAAGAAAATATGGATCTACAACTTGAAGTGTGTAAAGAAGCGCCGTTCTATACACTTGGACCACTGACCACTGATATTGCACCAGGCTATGACCACATCACCTCTGCCATTGGCGCAGCAATGATTGGTTGGTATGGCACTGCAATGCTGTGTTATGTCACCCCAAAAGAGCATCTAGGCTTACCGAACAAGAAAGATGTGAAAGACGGCATCATTACCTACAAAATCGCAGCCCATGCAGCCGACTTAGCCAAAGGTCATCCGGGCGCTCAGGTTCGGGATAACGCACTGTCGAAAGCACGTTTTGAATTCCGTTGGGATGATCAGTTTAATTTGAGTTTAGACCCAGACACTGCACGTAGCATGCATGATGAAACGCTTCCGAAAGACGCACATAAATCAGCGCATTTCTGTTCAATGTGTGGCCCTAAATTCTGTTCAATGAAGATCACACAGAATGTGCGAGATTATGCGCAAAACCAACACAATGCCAAGCAATCAAATGATGCTGAAACAGAAGTTGAAGCAGGTCTCAATGCAATGAAAGCCGCCTATCAGGAACATGGTCAAAAATTGTACCACAAAGTGTAAATCAGCTAAAAAAAGATTTGCCTGCCAAACATTCTCGGTTAGGATGAGATATGTACAATCTCATCCTAATTGAAGATGAATATTCTTGAACACGCCAGCTATTCAGCATCCGACGTAACCATAGAATCTCGAGAGCTGTTATTTCGAGGATTCATCCAAGTTGAGAAAGTGAGCCTAAAACATCGCCTCTTTCATCGAGCTGATTACTCACCGAGCATTCAACGTGAACTCGTTCATCGTCCTGAAGCCGCTGGCGTTTTATTATATAATGACCAACAACAACGCTTTGCACTCATTGAACAATTCCGTATCGGTGCATTCAATGATGCTGACTCAGCATGGCAACTCGAAATTATTGCGGGGGTGCTCGATGGAGATGAGTCTCCTGAAAGCTGTATTCGCCGAGAAACACTAGAAGAATCAGGTTGTGAAATCACGACATTAAAACACTTATTTAGCTTCTATCCCTCTGCTGGCGCTTGCTCTGAATTTTTTCATTTATATGTCGCAGAAGTTGAATTGCCAATAGATGGGGGCATTTTTGGGGTATCAGATGAAGGTGAAAATATTCAGCTTCATTTATTCGATTATTGCCAATTAGACATATTATTACACAATGGGCGGTTGAGAAATGCACCTGTAATTATGGCATTACAATGGCTTGCTCAACATATACAACAACAACGATAACAAGTCTGAGGGGCTAAAGACGGTGACATTCCAAGTCTCAACATCATCTCAACAAGATTTTGTGATGATACAGATTACTGATACCCATTTATTAGAGTATCCACATTTAGAGTTCGTTGGAATGCAGCCCGAACTGAGTTTTCGTGCCGTCATCGACTTGATGCGTGAACAACACCCTCAGATCGACCTCATTGTTCACACAGGTGATTTAGCCCAAACACCAACGCCTATGACCTATCAGCGCTATGTTCAACATATGCAAAGCCTCGGTATTCCCTTTTTTCACACGCCTGGCAATCATGATGATGTGACACATTTCCCATTCCATCAAGCCGACCAGACACAGCCTACAGTGATTGAACTAGGGAAATGGTGCATTATCCTACTGAATAGTGCTCAACCCCAACGCATCGACGGGAAAATTGCCGATATTCAGTTAAAACAGTTAACCGAACTCCTCCCCCAATTACAGGATCGTTATGTCATCATTGCCTGCCATCACCATCCATTTGCCATGGAATCTGCTTGGATTGATCAACACAAATTAAAAAATTCTTCTGATCTCCTAGAAATAGTTAAACCTTTTTCGAATATCAAAGCCATTGTTTGTGGACACGTCCATCAAGACTCTATTCATACATGGCAAGGCATTGAGTTTTTATCCACCCCATCGACTTGTATTCAATTTAAACCGAAAAGCGATAAATTTGCCTTAGATGAAGAACATCCGGGTTATCGCTACATCTGTCTCAAAGCCAATGGAGAGTTGGAAACTCAGGTTTACCGCTTATCTACATCTGAACGTTTAATCAGCTCAGAAGTTTTAGGTTATGACTAGCACCGATGAACAATGAACCAATGCTAAACTTTTGATTACAAATCACATCCATGATTTCTCACCAAATCTAGACAGGAATGACTACCATCTTGCTGAAAAAATCTATATGATGACGACCCCTGATGGAAAAAACCATCGAGAGTTTCTATAAAAACACTTGCATATCACCATATTTTTTGCGTATAGATAGTACGTGTAAGATGAGGAATGCCCTATATGGCGAATGACAACCAAAATCAAGTCTTGGATGAACAAACAGAAGTGATTGACGAGCAAAAAGCGCCTGTAAAACGTGTGCGCAAAACCAAAGCTAAAACCTCAGACGCTGGAACAACTGCCAGCTTGTTTGGTATCGCACCTTATCAGCCAAAGAAAAACGAAGAATACATGTCTGATGGACAACTGGAGCATTTCCGCCAGATCTTAAATGCGTGGAAAGCTGAGTTGATGTCAGAAGTTGATCGCACCTTAAACACCATGCAAGACGAGTCGTCAGCACTGCCTGATGTAAACGACCGCGCGACACAAGAAGAAGAGTTTGCGATTGAACTGCGCACACGCGACCGTGAGCGTAAATTGATTCGTAAAATCGAACAATCACTTGAGGCAATACAAGCAGGTGATTATGGTTTCTGCGAGACCTGTGGTATCGAAATCGGTTTACGTCGCTTAGAAGCACGTCCAACCGCGACCCAGTGTATTGACTGCAAAACTTTGGCTGAAATCAAAGAAAAGCAAAATAACGGATAAATTCTCCCTCAGCCCCTCCTTTTATTTAATGGAGGGGGAACGCCTCCCTGAGATGCGACCAGAGCATCGTAAGAAAGGGAGGTTGGGAGCAATTGAAAAATAAAAACACTTGCTTTATGCCCACACCAAAACCGTACATCGGACGTTTCGCTCCCTCTCCTACAGGTCCTTTACATTTTGGGTCATTAATCACTGCTGTTGCCAGCTATTGCGATGCCAAAGCCCATCAGGGCAAATGGTTGGTCCGTATTGAAGATACCGACATCCCACGTATCTATCCTCACAGTGAAGCACATATTCTTGCCTGTATTGATGCCTTTCAGCTTGAACCAGATAACGACATTATTTTTCAAAAAGATCGTTTAGATATTTATGAACAGGTGATTGAACAATTAAAATCATCTCAAGCCATTTATGCCTGTCAATGTACCCGAAAAATGCTCGGTTCCAATCATATTTATGCTGGAACATGTCGTGACTTAAAACTGGATTTTGCTCAACAAGCGATCCGCCTAAAAGTCGCCAATCAACCCATTTGCTTTGAAGATCGTCTACAAGGTCAACAGTGCTCAAACCTAGAACATGAACTCGGTGACTTTGTCTTAAAACGTCGTGATGGGATTATTAGTTATCAGTTGGCTGTCGTGGTTGATGATTATTTACAAGGCATAACACACGTCGTACGTGGCGCAGATTTACTAGATAATACAGCGCGACAAATTTGGCTTGGCTCTTTGCTCAACTATCCTTTATTAAGCTATATGCACCTTCCCCTAGCCATGAATGAGCAGGGCCAAAAACTCTCTAAGCAAAATCTAGCACAAGCCTTGGATGTGTCTAAAGCACCTAAATTATTACAACATGCCATTTCAGCCTTAGGCCAAGCGCAGGTTGAGCTTGATCAACCCCGAATCATGCTCCAACAAGCCGTTCAACAGTGGGATATGGATTTGATTCCTAGGGGCGATCATTTGACTGGAATCTACCAGTAGCCCATAAAAAGCCCCAAGCAACTACGTTCCATTGCTTAGGGCTTTTTTACTTTTAAATCAATTAGAAATTTGATTCTTCTTTGACAGGATTAAGCTCTTGTGTTGACGCATCAATTTTTAAAATCAAACTGATCATCGCCGCACACATCATCAGCGAAGTACCACCATAACTAATAAATGGCAGTGTTAAACCTTTGGTTGGCATCAAGCCCATATTCATGCCTGCATTCACCAAAATTTGTAGCAAGAAAATAATACTAATCCCATAAGCTAAATAACCTGCACGCAAGTAGTTATGCTGCAATGCACGATGCCCGATCTTGATACAGCATGCCAACATTGTGAATGAAAGGATCATGACCAAGGTCACACCCACAAAACCAAATTCTTCACCAAGGACAGCCAACATAAAATCGGTATGTGCTTCAGGAAGATAGGAAAGCTTTTGTACACTGTGCCCTAAACCTGTTCCAAACCACTCACCGCGTCCAAATGCCATCAGCGCATTAGATAGCTGATAACCGACACCCAATGGATCTGCCCACGGATTGGTAAAGGAAAGTAACCGTTGAAAGCGGAATGGCTCAAAGATAATCAGTGCGCTAATACCCGCCAAAATCGCACCCAACATGATCAGGAATTGAGTCGCAGGAGCACCAGCCAAAAAGAACACGCCCACCATCATCAATACAATCACGACAGTTGCACCAAGATCAGGCTCGGCGACAATGAAGCCAACCGTTAATGCCATGACCCCACTTAAACGCAACAAGCCTTTCCAATGCGTTCGAACCTCTTTGGCACGGCGTACAACATAATCCGCAGTAAAAATCGCCATCACAATTTTGGCAATTTCTGTAGGCTGCAAGGTAAAACTGCCGACTTTAATCCAACGATGTGCACCATTTACTTCAGTACCAACCAACAGTACCGCCAGTAACAATGCCATGGTAATGAGCCATAATAGGAATGCATTTTTAAACCACAGATTCAAAGAAATCCGATAGGTGAGAAAAGCAACCACTGATGCGACAACAATCGAAATACCATGACGAATCAAGAAGTAAAATGGGTTCTCATGAATATATTCAGCATAAGGCATCGATGCAGATGCCACCATCACCGAACCGAAACACAATAAAGAAATAACACAAAAAATGAGCAGATTACGTGCCGTCATTTCCGCTGGAAGCTTTGGCAGACGACTCAACAATTGCGAAATCTTTTGTGCCGTATTTTGGGCTAAATCAGCCATAGTGTTGTTCCTAGTTTTTATTTTCATTCAAGGCATGTACACATGCCACGAATTGATGTCCACGGTCATTATAGCTTTTAAACATATCAAAGCTTGCACACGCAGGAGAAAGTAACACCACATCTTCTGCTTGAGTTGCTTTCTGAGCAGCATCTACCGCCTCTTTTAAGCTACTCGCATGTTGGATGGCCGTCGTACCTTGTAGTGCTTGTTCAATCACTGCCGCATCTTCACCGATCAGTATCACCTGCTTCACATATTTTTGTATTGCATCACGTAACGGCTTGAAATCTTGTCCTTTGCCTTGACCACCTACGATCAATGCCAGTTTACCTTTGTTGGCTTCAATAGCAGCACCTAGACCATCAATAGCAGCCAGTGTTGCGCCGACGTTGGTACCTTTAGAATCATTGTAATAACGTACACCAGCAACAGTTTCAACATATTCACAACGATGTTCTAAACCTTTAAAGGTTTTCAGTGTTTCAAGCATAGATGACATTTCTAAGCCAATGGCTTCACCAAGTGCCAAACAAGCCAGTGCATTGGCAATATTGTGCAGACCTTGAATATAAAGATCCGAGCTTTTGATCAAGCGTTCACGGCCTCGTGCCAACCACATCCCGCCATCGGCTTCTCGAAGCACACCATATTGATTTAAATCAGGTGCATTCAGCCCAAAACTTTGCATCGGTATCACATCTGGAACCAATGGACGACTCAAACTATCATCACGGTTATGCACGACCTTTTTGACACCTTGGAAAATACGATGCTTGGCTTTGTGATAACCCAACATATCACCATGACGATCTAAATGATCTTCACTCATATTGAGCAACACAGCCACATCTGCATTGAGATGCGAAGTGGTTTCAAGTTGAAAACTCGAAAGCTCCAATACAATCAGTTCAGGTTGATCCTTGAGTAAATCCAACGCTGGACGCCCAAGATTACCCCCTACAGCCACTTCCCTGCCCGCATCTGCGGCCATTAAACCGATGAGTGTCGTCACTGTACTTTTTGCATTTGACCCTGTAATCGCAACAATAGGAACTTCAGTCACGCGGCGGAGTAACTGGATATCACTCACCACAGGAATTCCTTGGGCAATCGCTTGTTGAATCTCTGGCAGTTGTGGAGCAAGCCCGGGACTTAAAATAATTTCTTCTGCTTGAAGCAAAAGATCCGTATCTAATTTTCCAAAACTCGTTCGCACGTTTTCAGGAATTTGATCGTGTCCTGGGGGTGTTGTTCGAGAGTCCGTTACTGCAACTTGGTAGCCTTGTTCATGCAGAAAGTTTACTGCTGACACGCCTGAAATACCCAAGCCTGCCACAACTTTTAATCCACCACGTTGTATTAACATTTTTGCCCCATTTATTACGGATCACGGAATGGCAAAAATGTTAGCACTTTACTGTTTTAAATGCTTTTTCAGTTTTAGTTTTATTCAGTCTTTTTTGTGTCAGTGCGTAAAACCATTAAAAAAATTGCCCATATCCTTAAATATGGGCAATCAGTAGATTTCTAACGCCATTTCACCGTTTGAATGGCTTCTGGCTTTTTAGCGGTCGCTTCATCAGTAGGGCAACCACAATTTCCACCACAACCCGCCACCGCTTTAGGTTTTAACCATTTCGCCAAACGCTGCCAACCTAAACGCTGGCACAGATTTGACACAGCAAGAAATACTGAACCTGCTGTTTGAGGAAATACCTTTTTAAAAACAACAGTGGTACTCCATAGCAGCAGTACCGCAATAATGAAGTATTCAAACATAAGCTTCTCCTTTTAACCCCAAATGCTTGATGCGATTTGGTAAGTGAAGAAAGACATCAAATAAGCCAATCCAAACAGATAAGCCGTCATGATGCTCACATGTTTCCAAGAACCTGTTTCACGACGTACCGTTGCCAAAGTCGCGAGGCAGTGCGGTGCATAAATAAACCACACCAATAAAGACAAACCTGTTGCCAATGACCAACCTGAACCATCAGCACTGATTAAGCTCGCCAAACCCTCGGCAATGGCATCATCATCAGCACCAGACAATGCATAAACAGTACCTAATGCGGCAACCACCACTTCACGTGCCGCCATTGCGGGGATCAATGCAATACAAATTTGCCAGTTAAAACCAAGTGGCGCAAAAATAGGTTGCATCAAATGACCCAACATCCCAGCAAAACTATAATCAATCGCTGCTCGAGTTGCGTCTTCTGGCGCTTGAGGGAAGGTACACAAAAACCAAAGTAAAATCGAGAGGGCGAAAATGATTCCACCGACGCGTTTTAAGAAAATTTTGCCTCGGTCTAATAAACCAATTGCCACACTTCTGATGTCGGGAATACGATAACTTGGTAACTCCAGTAACAATGCATGCTGTGATTTATCCTTTTGTAAAAACTTCGTCACAAAGGCAACACACAAAGCACTGACAATACCTGCCATATATAAACCGAACAGCACCAAACCTTGCAGATTAAAAATCCCCAACACGGTTTGACTTGGAATAAATGCAGCAATTAACAGCGCATAAACAGGTAAGCGCGCAGAACAGGTCATCAACGGCGCAACCATAATCGTGGTAAAACGATCCCGATGGTCGCTAATACTCCGCGTCGCCATAATTCCTGGAATTGCGCAAGCAAAGCTAGACAATAACGGAATAAACGCACGCCCGCTCAAACCTGCTTTAAACATTAATTTATCAAGTAAAAATGCCGCGCGGGGTAAATAACCCGATTCTTCTAACACCAAAATAAAGAAGAATAGAATTAAAATTTGTGGCAAAAACACCACCACACTGCCCGCCCCAGCAATAATCCCATCCACCACTAAACTGTTCAGCAACGGATTCGCAATGGATTCGCCCAATATCTCACCGAACCAAGCAAAAAAGTCCTCAATACCATCCATAAAAGGCGCAGCCCAAGCAAAAACAGCTTGGAACACAACAAACATCATTACAGCAAGGCTGAGTAGACCCAACACTGGATGTAAAAATATTTTATCCAGAAAATCAGTACGTTTATCTTCCTGATCAACAAAGCTCACCACGTCTTTGAAAATCACTTCGATTTTCTGATGATGCTCACCAGTCAAACCACTGAGCTCAGTTTGCGGGATTGAATATTTTTCTTGTTCTAAAGCATGTCGTAAATTCTCGATACCTGCGTTGCGTACAGCAACCGTTTCAACCACAGGTACACCTAAGCGTTGTGATAGCTTCTGTGTATTGATCTGGATACCACGACGACGTGCCTCATCCATCATGTTCAATACAACCAGTATCGGACGCCCAAGCTCAATCATTTCTAAAACTAAACCCAGATGTAGTTTTAAATTGGTTGCATCCACCACACATAAGAAGGCATCTTGCTGCCCTTCTTCTGCAATTGTACCGTTGCAAACATCACGGGTAATTTCTTCATCTGGACTGGTTGCTTGTAGGCTATAAGTTCCCGGCAAATCGAGTACACGTACACTTTTGCCTGACGGTAACTGGAAATGTCCAACCTTACGCTCAACCGTTACACCCGCATAGTTGGCAACTTTCTGACGGGTTCCTGTCAAATGGTTAAATAAAGAGGTCTTACCACAGTTTGGATTTCCCACAAGGGCAACACGTAGCGCATCACTCATGCAGGTACTCCTTCTAGTTGAATCTCAATTTTGTCGGCTTCAGCTTTACGCAATGCGAAGCGCGTAAAACCGATCTGGATTAGAATTGGGTCACCACCAAAAATACCTTTGGTCACCACTTGTACTTGTGTACCTGGCACAAAGCCTAAACTCTCTAAACGAACCGCCACAAGATCTGCATGTTCCGTATCATCGACTGAGCGATTGACGTTGGTAATCACCGCTGTTTGCTTGACTTTTAATGCTGATAAACGCACTACTTCTCACCATAAACCTTTTTCATCAAGTATACAGACAAATGAGAATAATTACCAAAAGCAGTCTCAATGACATTTACAAGAATCCTTCAATCGACAAGCCTTTTGTTTTCTTTTACAGTGCCAACAAATAATGCATATCTGAACTGTCATGTTAAATAAAAAACCGCGCATCCCTGTCGCTGTGACCATCCCCGAACATTTAAGTTTTTTACAGGGTTTTCGTGATTATTTAGTAGCACAAACCGTAAGCCCCCATACTCGCAATGCGTATTTATCCGATCTGATTCAATGTAGTGAATTACACAAAAATGGCTTATTACCACAATGGAGCAGTGATGATATTGCGGATGTATTGATTGCATTGACCAAAGCGGGCAAGAGCCCTCGCTCTATCGCACGCTGCTTGTCCGCTTTACGTCAATTTTATAAATTTTTAAGAGAACAAAAACTCAGAGATGACAATCCTGTTGCCACGCATCAATCACCGAAAATCGGTCGGGCGCTCCCCAAAGACTTATCCGAACAGGATGTAGAAGCTTTAATTCAAGCACCAAACGTTGAAACGGCTTTAGGATTAAGAGATCGTGCCATGTTAGAGGTTTTATATGCCTGTGGTTTACGTGTTTCGGAGTTACTCAATCTGCGTTTAGAACTGATCAACCTCAAACAGGGGTTCTTGCGTATTACTGGTAAAGGCAATAAAGAACGTCTTGTGCCACTTGGGCAATATGCTTGCGAGTGGATTGAAAAATATTTAGCAGAATCTCGACCACAATTGTATAAAAGCAGTACCGATTATTTATTTTTGACCCAACAGGGTGGAATTATGAGTCGTCAAAATTTTTGGTATGCGATTAAACGCTATGCGCTACAAGCCAATATTCAGACTGAACTATCGCCTCATACCTTACGCCACGCTTTTGCAACACACCTTTTAAATCATGGTGCTGATTTACGTGTTGTACAAATGCTGCTCGGACACAGTGATCTTTCCACAACGCAAATTTATACCCATGTTGCACAACATCGGATGCAACAACTACATACCAAACACCATCCACGTGGCTGAAATGACCTTTTATCTGAGAATCAACGAGAACATCTTCTCATTCACAGAGTGTCAGCAAGATTTAACGAAGTCATTTGATTTTTTTGGTATGCTAAGCCGCTTATACACATGAATACGTACAAAAAGGTTCTTTATGGTGTTTACTCGATCTCAGCTTGTACTTGCTTGTACATTAGCCTCAACATTATTGGTCAGTGCTTGCTCAAAAGAAAATTCAGCACAAAAACAAGATACGCTCACAGCAAGTACACCTGCGACAGGTGAAGCATCCACGTTAAATGAGCGGAATACGCAACAACGTTTGACCGCGACCTTAGAAAAGAATTTTAAAACAGCTAAAATTAACGCCAAAATCGTTGCGATACAAAGAACTGAAGTCCCCAACTTATTCTGGGTCAACCTTGAAGGGATGGGCTCTGTTTATGCAACCAGTGATGGTCAATATATTATTCAAGGGGATGTCATTCGCTTGGGAGACAAGCAATTACACAATGTCAGCGAAGCATTACAAGCCACTGAGAATAAAAAACACTTGGCCTCATTAAAAAATGAAGACCTGATTGTTTATCCAGCCAAAGGCGGTAAAGCCAAACATATCGTGTATGTCTTCACCGATTCGAGCTGCCCATACTGCCACCGGCTACATGAAAATATTCCTGCCATAAACGAGAAAGGCATTGAGATTCGTTATATTGCATGGCCTCGTGGTGAGCAATTTATGCCGACTATGCAAGCGATTTGGTGTAGTAAGGACCGTAAAGCTGCATTTGATCAAGCGATTCAGGGCTTACCAGTTTCAGCCGCTGAATGTAAAAATCCTGTTAATGATCAATACCAACTCGGTTTAAATATGGGCGTGAATGGTACTCCTGCAATTTATAATGTTGACGGTGAGTATTTAGGTGGCTATATGACTGCGGATGAAATCGCTCAACGCTTAAACAAATAAATCTTTTCTCTACCGCTAGAAAAGAACGACTTGGGCGACAGATTAAAGATGATCTTAGCCCTAGTGTCGCTGCATTTTTTTAGCTATGATCAAGCTTCATTAAAATGATTGAATAAAATGGAGTGTGACGTGAAACCAGTTCGTCTGGCGATACTCGGTCTTGGTACTGTTGGTGGTGGAGCCCTTAAATTACTACAAGAAAATGCTGCTGAAATTAAACGCCGCACTGGTCGAGAAATTCAAATTACACACGTAGGCACACGCCGTCCACGTCCAGATCTACAACTCGCAGGAATTCAGCAAAGCGCTGATCTGATGGAAATTGTGCGTCAACCAGATGTTGATGTGGTTGTGGAAGTCATGGGTGGGATTCATCCTGCTTATGAACTGATTATGGAAGCGATTAAACATGGCAAGCAAGTCGTAACGGCAAACAAAGCCCTACTTGCTGAACATGGCAATGAACTGTTTAAAGCTGCTGAAGATAATGCGGTACAAATCGCCTATGAAGCAGCCGTTGCGGGTGGTATTCCAATTATTAAAGTGATTCGTGAAGGTCTTGCTGCCAACCATATTCAATGGCTGGCTGGGATTATTAACGGAACAGGTAACTTTATCCTCACCGAAATGCGTGAAAAAGGTCGTGCATTTGCAGATGTCTTGGCAGAAGCGCAACAACTTGGTTACGCTGAAGCTGACCCAACCTTCGATGTTGAAGGGATTGATGCTGCACACAAGCTGACGATTTTAGCCTCTTGTGCTTTTGGTATCCCACTTCAATTTAACAAGGTGTATACCGAAGGCATCAGCAAAATCACCGCGCAAGATGTGAAATATGCTGAAGAACTGGGTTTCCGTATCAAGCATTTAGGTATTGCTCGCCGCGCAGCCAACGGGATTGAACTTCGTGTACATCCAACCTTGATCCCTGCTGAACAGCTAATTGCCAATGTAAACGGCGTTAAAAATGCAGTCTTGGTACAAGCGCATGCTGTGGGCCCAACACTTTATTACGGCGCAGGTGCGGGTGCAAGTCCAACAGCGTCTGCCGTTGTGGCGGATGTGATTGATATTGTTCGTGACATCTCGTATACCGAAGATGGTGCAGGTACCATTCCTCAATTGGCATTTGAAGCCTTAGCGGATATGCCAATTTTAAGCCGTGAAGAAATGACCACGGGATACTACATCCGTCTAAATGCCGAAGATCAAACAGGTGTATTAGCTGATGTCACCGCGATTTTAAGCCGTACAGGTATTAGTATTGATGCCATTATGCAGCAATCTCGCCTAAAAGATTTGATTCCAATCGTGATCTTAACGGATCCAATTGTTGAATCGAAAATGGATGAAGCGCTTGCACAAATTCAAGCATTACCTGCAATTCATGGCGAAATCGTAAGAATTCGTTTAGAATCGCTCGATAGTTAATCAGGTTTTTAAATCCCCCTAAATCCCCCTTTTCGAAGGGGGGCTTGCACAACACCAAGCCCCTTTTGAAAACAAAGATTTAAAATATCTATATATTGGAACACCATCATGTCGAATGCCAATCGTTATACTGGTCTTGTAGATCGTTATCGTGACCGTTTACCTGTATCTGCAACTACGCGTGCAATTTCTTTAGGTGAAGGTAATACACCACTCATTAAACTAGAGAATATCCCACGCATTATTGGTAAAAACGTTGAAATTTACGTGAAATACGAAGGTCTTAACCCGACGGGTTCGTTTAAAGACCGTGGTATGACCATGGCGGTGACCAAAGCAGTTGAAGAAGGTTCTAAAGCAATTATCTGTGCATCTACAGGTAATACTTCAGCAGCCGCAGCAGCTTATGCAGCACGTGCAGGCATTAAAGCATTTGTCTTGATTCCAGAAGGCAAGATTGCCATGGGTAAAATGGCTCAGGCGATGATGTACGGTGCGATTACCATGCAAATCCGTGGTAACTTCGATGATGGTATGCGTCTGGTTAAAGAAGTGGCAGATCAAGCACCTGTCACTATTGTGAACTCAATCAATCCTTACCGTTTACAAGGTCAAAAAACCATTGCTTATGAAATCGTTGAAGCTTTAGGTCGTGCACCTGATTATCACTGCCTACCTGTTGGTAATGCAGGTAACATCACTGCACACTGGATGGGCTATACTGAAGCTGTTGCCAATCAACCTGCTGATCAATTTGAGCAAGTGATTTATGATGCAGCTACAGATCAGTTCACAGGACCTAAACCAGAAGGCTTACCGACTATGGTCGGTTATCAGGCGGCTGGTGCTGCACCGTTCTTACGTGGTGCACCTGTAGAAAACCCTGAAACGGTTGCAACTGCGATTCGTATTGGTAATCCACAAAGCTGGAACCATGCAAAAGCTGTAGTACGTGATTCTAAAGGCTGGTTTGATGAACTGACAGATGCTGAAATCTTAGAAGCTCAACGTTTACTTTCCATGTATGAAGGTGTCTTTGTAGAACCTGCATCAGCAGCGTCGATCGGTGGTGCAATCCGTGATCTTAAAGCAGGTAAAATCGCTGAAGGTTCTGTGATCGTCTGTACTGTGACAGGTAATGGCTTAAAAGATCCTGATACTGCCATCAAGCAATGCGCTGATGCCGTGATGTTGTCAATTGACGCAACTATGGATCAAGTGAAAGATTCGATTCTTTCTAATATGTAAGTATAAATTCTTAAATGAAAAAACCAGTTGCATGCAACTGGTTTTTTATTTGCTCAATGATAATTAAACACGTTTTGGTAAAGAATTTAACCATGTCAGCAAGTTGGTTGCATCACTATTACGTGCTTGTGTACTTGGCGCACCCAATAACACCACAACCGCTGGACGTGAATTCACGGTGGTATGCATCACCACACAGCGTCCTGCTTCATTGATATAGCCAGTTTTAGACAAATTAATATTCCAGCCACCATTGCGTACAAGCGCGTTGGTATTGTTTGACTTCAACACACGATAACCGAGATTAAAATCATAGGTCGGTGTGGTTGAAAATTGGCGTATCAAGCCATACTGCGATGCGGTACTGACCAGAATGCCTAAGTCACGTGCCGATGAAACATTGCCAGGATGTAAACCTGTTGACTCCACATAATGCGTCGCGGTCATCCCCAATTGTTTTGCTTTGCTGTTCATCGCTGCATAAAAAGCCGTACGCCCACCTGGGTAAGTCCGCGCTAAAGCAGCAGCAGCAGGATTTTCTGATTTCATCAAAGCGAATAACAATAATTCTGCTCGATTCATACTATCGCCTGCGCGCAGTGTAGAACTTGAGTTTTTCCCACCCGCACCAGCAAAATCAATGCTCTGTAAGGTAATTTCTTCCGACATGTTCAATCGAGCATCAGCAGTAACCACGGCTGTCATGACTTTGGTGATTGATGCAATTGGCAAAGCTGAGTTGGTATTTTTGCTATACAGCACTTCACCGGTTTGCGCATCCATCACCAATGCAGCACGTGCATTGACCGAGGGTTGACTGATTGAGCCAGAAGTATCGCGGATTTGAACACTTTGTTGCGGCGTTGAGGATGAACTAATCGTAGCAGAACCACCACTACGTAACGTCGTCGTTACCGACGTAGAACCTTGTGGAGCAAGCAGCTCCAATGACTCATCATCGTTCATCAGTTGATTGACATCACTGGCCGACCAGCTCAATGAGGCTGAACCACTCTCAATCGAAGACGCTGAATTGTTATTGACAACTAATTCAGCAAAACTTGTTGAACTCCAAGCCAACAAGATAGACATGCCTAAGACATGCATGACAGATTTTTTAGCATTTTTCACGACACAATACTCAACTCAGGATGCTGCACATTTGCGCTTACTATCATTATGCCTTACATTTGAGCATATTGGGTAAAGCTTTTATAGACACAATTGTGTACAACTATTCTCTTAAAATGAAGAATAGCATTGCTAATTTTGTCATTTCATTGCAAGCTAATTTTGCTTTATGTAACAAAAAACCAATTTTTTGATAAAGGAGGTCTTCTTGATCACTGTTCTCGTTGTTGATGATCATGAACTCGTACGCACAGGTATTTGTCGTATGTTAGAAGACCACCCAGAAGTTGAGGTCATTGGACAGGCCGAATCTGGAGAAGACGCGATCGCGATCGTTCGTCAAAAACACCCTCAGGTTGTGCTTCTGGATGTAAACATGCCGGGGATTGGTGGTGTAGAAACCACACGACGCTTATTACAAAGTGCGCCTGAGACCAAAGTCATTGCTGTGAGTGGTTTAGCCGAGGAACCTTATCCGTCACTTTTACTTAAAGCTGGTGCAAAAGGATACATTACCAAAGGTGCACCGATTGCGGAAATGGTTCGTGCGATTAACAAAGTGATGCTGGGTGGTAAATATTTCAGTGCTGACATTGCTGAACAACTGGCCAGCTCCTATCTTTCTGATACACAACAATCCCCTTTTGATGCTTTGTCTGAACGTGAAATGCAAGTGGCAATGATGGTGGTCAACTGTATTAGCGCTCAAGAAATTGCGGATAAATTATTTGTAAGTGTGAAGACGGTCAACACCTATCGTTATCGTATTTTTGAAAAACTGGCAATTGATAGTGATGTCAAACTCACCCATCTTGCGATTCGTTATGGACTCATTAAACCTTAAACACTTGTGAATCGCCTATGTTGGGAAAAATTGCATCCTCAGTGTCACAAACCATTTACCAACTAGGCACTTGGTATAGCGGATATCGTCTGATTATTTCCGTTAGCTTACTGCTTATTTATCTGTTAACTGCTGAGCAACTCTCCAACAATTATATTTACCCATCTTTATATTTCTATACGCTGATTGCTTATGTGACGCTCAATATCAGTCAGCTTTTATTTCTAAGATTGGTTCCATCACAAATTAATAAACAGCTGATATTGATCTTCATCATTGATGTGATCTGCTTAAGTATCATCACCTTTTCAGCAGGTGGCCCCAATCTGCAACTCAGCTTACTCTACGTCATTATTATTTTTTCATCCGCGATCTTACTCGATGCTCGACTTTCCCTGATTATTACCCTTTTTGCTGTCATCATGGTGGTTTACCAACGGTTTATTGGCAATTTCCTCGATTACAACAACTTAAATCATTTGGGCAATAGCCTTCTGCTGGCATTTCTCTTTTTCGTGGTATTTGCGATTGGTCGTATTGCGGTACAACGTTTTAATCTTTTAGAAGCCTTGACCTTTCATCAATCCATTGAAATCCACCAACTCCAGAATATTAACCGCTATATTCTTGAACAAATTGAAGATGGCTATTTGGTGCTAGATGAAAGCAATCATATTGTATTGACCAATCCAGCCGCCAATACCCTGTTAGGCATTCACGTGCCTGTCTCGACCGAAAAAACGCCTCTCATGAAGTGGCAACCCGATTTATTTGAACTGATTAAATTTAGTGACTTAGAGGATGGTGAACAATTTACATTTGAGTCACAACAAAGTCTGTATACCGTCAATATTCGGGTTAAACATTTGATCGTTCCCGAACAAGCGCTGGTGTTATTGGTTTTAAAAGATGCGCAGAAACTCACGCAACAAGTACAACAATTAAAATTAGCTGCGCTTGGGCAACTCTCGGCTAGCATTGCCCATGAAATTCGTAATCCTTTGGCGGCGATTGTTCAAGCCAATGAGTTATTCAAAGCCAGTGATGCCCATCAACAAGAAATGTTATCACGCATGATTAGCAAGCAAGCCAAGCGGATTGACTGCATTGTGCAAGATACCTTATCGATGGCACGTAACAAGCCGACAGAGCCTCAAATTATTGATCTAAACATGTTCTTTGAGAGTCTCTGCAATGAAGACTTAGCTGATGTCAAACACATGATTCAGCTCAATCTTCCTGAACAGGTCCACGTTTTATTTGATGACAAACAATTACGCCAAGTGCTGATTAATTTAATTCGAAATGCATTGCGACATAATGCCTCAGATGCCCCTTATATTGAGATTGAAGTTCACTCAAATGAAGGGCGAACGTGCATTGATGTCATTGATTTTGGTACTGGCGTTGCAAAACGTGACCTTTCTCAGCTGTTTAAACCATTTTTTAGTACCGAAATTAAAGGAACTGGTTTAGGATTGTATTTGTCTCATACATTTTGTGAGGCAAATCATGCAAAGCTCACTTATGTAGAGCGACAACAAGGAGCATGCTTCAGGATTGAGTGCTCAATAATTAATTGATTAAATTAGGTTTTTCGGGGAATGACAACTAAACAACCACTCGTCTTGCTGGTAGACGATGAAGAGGACTTGTGTCTCTTAATGCAAATGACGCTTGCACGAATGGGCATCAAGACACATCTCGCCTACCGTGTTGAGCAAGCCAAAAAGTTTTTCACAGAGTTTCAGTATGACGCTTGTCTAACAGATTTGAACCTCCCAGATGGCAACGGTTTAGATTTAGTCAAACACGTCACTCAGAATCATCCCAATACACCCATCGCTGTACTCACCGCTTATGGCAATATGGACATTGCGATTGCAGCCTTAAAAGCTGGGGCATTTGATTTTGTCAGCAAACCAGTCAATCAAAAGCATTTGGATCAATTGATCCAAAAAGCCTTGAATCGACCGCAACCTGAACAAGAGGCGGCTGAAACCGCTTTAGAAAATAAACTGCTGATTGGGCGCTCAGCTCCAATTCAACAGTTACGTATCGCGTTAAAGAAAATTGCGCGTTCTCAAGCCCCTGTATTTATTACAGGTGAGTCAGGAACAGGCAAAGAGGTCGTCGCAAATCTCGTCCACCGTCTAAGCAATCGTAGTGAAGGGCCATTTATCGCCATTAACTGTGGCGCGATTCCAACTGAATTGATGGAGAGCGAGTTATTTGGACATAAAAAGGGCAGCTTTACTGGGGCGACTCAAGACAAACAAGGCTTAATTCTTTCTGCACATGGCGGTAGTTTATTTTTAGATGAAATTGCTGAACTGCCATTGAATATGCAGGTTAAATTACTGCGTGCAGTACAGGAAAAGAGAATTCGCCCTGTTGGTTCAGATCAGGAAATTGATGTTGATTTTCGGGTGATTAGTGCCAGCCACCAAGATCTCGAACAGTTGGTTCAACAAGGCCGATTTAGACAAGATTTATTTTTCCGTATTCATGTGATGGATATTGTACTTCCTCCCTTACGTGAACGCGGGCAAGATATCCTGTTATTGGCCAATCACTTCATCCAGAGAATTAGTCAGGAATGGGATTTATCGGCTAAATCCTTATCAGCTCGTGCTGAACAGTTCTTACTACAGCAATACTTCCCTGGCAATGTCCGTGAATTGCGCAATATCATTGAACGAGCCATGACGCTCAGCGATGATAACAGCATTGACCTAGCGCACTTACAGACAGCGCCTCTACGTAGCCCGATCTCGATGCCGACAGCATCTTTCTATGCTCAAGAAGATGCGGAACAAGCACAATATTCAGCCAGCCCAAGCACCAGTTCTAAAAAGCTTCCACCTGAGGGCTTAGAACGTTATTTAGAAAATATTGAGAAAGAAGTTCTGCTCAATGCGCTTAACTTAACCCATTGGAATCGAACCTTAGCCGCTAAGAAATTAGGCATGACCTTCCGCTCTTTACGCTATCGGTTAAAGAAATTCGGCTTAGATACCGAAGAGGATGAATAATCCTTAAAAATTGAAGCCCCTGATGATCAGGGGCTTCATTGCATTAAGGCTTACTTTTCAGGACTAACTCGCTGATATGCTCTAAATAATAGTCTTCTTTCATTTCAGGCTGCAGAGCATAGCTTTGATTTGGCTGTATCCCTTGCCCTTCTATCATCTGATCTTTCGGTGTGTAATAGTGAGATACTGTCATTTGTAGCGCAGCACCACTTGGTAATGGAAAGAGCTTTTGTACCACACCTTTACCGTAACTATTTTCTCCAACCACCCATGCACGTTTATGCTCTTTTAATGCGGCTGTAAAGACTTCAGCTGCCGATGCCGAACGACGATTAATCAGTATTCCTAATTTAAGTTTCTGAAACTCATTAGAAGGGAGAGCCTGAAATTGCTGATCGCCTTCGGAACGGCTCTTGGTGGTCACGATCAAACCTTGGTCCAAAAATAAATCTGCGGATTCAACGGCTGCTGAAAGTAAACCACCCGGATTATTGCGTAAATCCAACACCACGGCTCTTAACTTATTCGAACCAAATTCTTCGATCAGTCGCTTAATTTCATTGGCCGTATCTTGCTGAAAAACCCTGATTTTAAGGATCAACACTTGATTTTGTAATAAAACAGGTTCTATATCTGTTTCGACTTTCTTATTTCTGACCAAGATCAGCGTACTCATATTGTTTTCTGGCAAAATTTGTACGGTGCTGCCAATTGAGCCATACAATAAACCTTGTACTTGGTCTTGGTTTAAACTTTTTAATTCTTGATTATCAATTTTGAGAATGATTTGCCCATTGCGCAAACCCAGCTTATTCGAATCCGAACCTGTTTTTAAACCCTGAATCTGCCACAATTTTGTATGGGCATCATAATTTAAATTAAAATCGACCGAGGCCAAATCACCTTCGGTATATTGAATCAGTTGACGGTACTCTTCAGCAGATAAGTAACGTGAATAATTATCTAAACCACTCACCAAACCTTTAATCGATTGCTGAAATAAAACATCATCTGATTTTTTATCGACATAGTTATCTCGAACAATGCCATAAATCTGCACAAACTGTTGAATCGACTCAATCGGCACTTCAGCACTACGTGATGTGGTGTCATCGCCCCAACCAGAGGGAGCAGCATGAAGTGTATGCCCCCAACACATCAACAAACTTGCCCATAGCACTCGGTAAATGTTGTTGTGTCGAGTCATACGTTCACCTTCTAAAAAATCGCTCTATAAACCGCGATTAAGGGAGATTACTTTAAAGTAATTAAGTTCTTACCCTGCATTTCTGGCGGTACAGGAATCTGCATCAAATGAAGTAACGTTGGTGCAACGTCAGCCAAAATACCACCTTCAGCAATAATTGCTTGGGTAGGACCGACATAAATAAACGGAACCGATTCAGTGGTATGCTGAGTATGCACTTGCCCACTGACATAGTCTTGCATTTGCTCTACATTACCATGGTCAGCAGTAATTAACATATGCCCTTTGTTTGCCATCACCGCATCATAAACACGGCCTAAACAGGTATCCACAGTTTCCACTGCCTTAATCGCAGCATCAAATATACCCGTATGCCCAACCATATCACCATTGGCATAGTTCACCACCAACAAGTCAAACTCACCCGAGTTAATTGCATTGACCAACTCATCAGTGACTTCATAGGCACTCATTTCTGGCTTTAAGTCATAAGTCGCAACATTCGGCGATGGAATCAAAATACGCTTTTCCCCCTCATATTCATCTTCACGACCGCCACTAAAGAAGAAGGTAACATGCGCATACTTTTCAGTTTCCGCAATACGCAATTGGGTTTTTCCCAAGCCAGACAAATATTCCCCGATAGAGTTTTTCAACCCTTCAGGCATATACGCAATCGGCGCATCTATACTAGCTTGGTAGCGTGTCAACATGACAAATTTTGATAATTGAGGAATAACTTTACGCTCAAAACCTGCAAAATCTTTTTCAACAAAAGCACGGGTAATTTCACGCGCACGGTCAGCACGGAAATTCATAAATACAAGACTATCGCCATCTTGTACCTTCGCAATATCGCCAATACGAGTTGCTTTGACAAATTCATCATTTTCATTGTCAGCATAAGCTTGTTCGAGACCTTCAACCGCACTGTTGACGACACGAACAGCCTCACCTTCAGTCATTAAACGATAGGCTTGCTCAACACGATCCCAACGGTTATCACGATCCATCGCAAAATAACGCCCAATCATGGAAACAATACGACCTTGATTTGGATATTGCGCGAATAATGCATCTAATTTTTCTAATGACGGTTTGGCACTACGCGGTGGTGTATCGCGGCCATCTAAAAATGCATGTAGATAAACCGTAGCACCACGTTTTAACGCGAGTTCGCACATCGCCACAATATGGTCTTCATGTGAATGTACGCCACCTTCAGACAGCAATCCCATTACATGCACTGCACCATTAGCCGCTTTTGCCTTCTCTACAGCATCAACCAATACTTTATGTTCAAAGAAATCACCAGTACGAATATCTTTAGTAATACGGGTGAAGTCTTGGTACAGCACACGTCCAGCACCAAGATTCATATGTCCAACTTCTGAGTTACCCATTTGCCCATCAGGTAGGCCGACATCTTCGCCTGAACCAGAAATCAAACTATTCGGATGCTTGGCTTTCATCGCAGTGAGGTTTGGCGTCTTAGCGGCTAAATACGCATTATCTTCGACTGCTTCACGATGTCCTACACCATCCATAATTACAAGAACGTGAGGAATTTTACCAGCATTTGCATCCGTCATAATGGGCTCTCTGTGTGTCTATCATTTGATCGGCATAGTTTACCGAAATTTAAGCAAATTCTCTATGACCTTGCTGATGGCTTTCACCAATGTGCAGCATAGAAATAATGGATCGATTAACGGACTGCTTACCTTGCTCGATACAATAAATAACTACCGATGCTAAACATCAAAGCCACAGGTAATAATACAAACCAAGCCGGTGAAGGTGCATAGACCAAACTGGCGTAGCCCATAAAATCTTGTAGATAGAAGAAGCCAAGTCCTGTAAATAAGGCTATCACCAAGCGAAAACCCATTGATTGTTGCCGCAATGGACCAAAAATAAAGGAACACGCAATCAGCACTAACGCAATCAAAGCAAACGGCGATGCGACTTTCTGCCAAAATGCCAACTCATAGGTTTTCGGCACTTGGCTGTATTCTTCCATATAGCGCATAAAGCTAATCAGCTGACTTGGGGAGAGATCTTCTGGATCCAAAGTCACCATATGTACATATTTCGGTTGTAGCGCTAAAGCCAAAGCTTGCTGTGCATGGTCTGTTTTGATGGCGTTGCCTTGGGGTAATAAATCAACTTGATGCGCCTGTTCCAAAGTCCATTGCCCATCTTTGACAAAGTTGCCATGTTCAGCAGTTACAAAAGACTGTAAGCGATAGTTTTCATCAAAATCAATCGATTGAATATTGCGTAACTGCCCTTGAGCATTGGCATAGTCGATATAAACGAAGCGCTGTCCTTCCCGTGACCAATAGCCTTTGACCTCACCTAAAGCAGCAACACTACGTTGTTTTTTGACGCTTTGAGCTTGTTCATTGGTATATGGGATCACCCATTCGCTTAACACAAAAGACAAAACGATCAACAACAATGCCGAACGCATCACCCAGCCAACAATCCGCCACAGACTGATGCCTGCCGAACGCATCACGATAAGTTCACTATTTGAAGCCAATGCACCCAGCCCCAAAACCGAACCAATCAATGCGGCTACAGGCAAGATTTCATAGAGATAACGTGGCGCACCCCACATGACAAATATGAACGCTTGCCATGCATTGTAATTTTCTTTGAGTGCACCTAACTCACCGAGATAAGTAAATAATACCTGCAAAAAAGATAACACCAGCGTTGTACCAAGCATGGCGAGGACTGTCGTTTTTGTCACATGTTTGGCAATGATTCGACGTGCTAACATTACAACCCCACTCGCTGAATACTTTTCTTGATTTTGGGTGCCAATTTCTGTTTACGCGCAAAAATTGCCGCAGCCATTGCATAAATAAGCAATACAACTGGATATGCCCAAACGTCCAACTCTTCTTTACTAATCCGCGTCTTAATTGCAATCATCAACACGATCAAACTGGCAAAAATGAAAATCGCAGGAATCAAACGATAATATCGTCCTTGGCGTGGATTCACCTCAGATAAAGCCACTGCCAATAACAAAGCGACCAGCATGACAAATGGACCCGAGATCCTCCAGCCCAACTCACTTCTGACCACAAAATCATCACGTTTCTGCCATAATTTTGCCATCGATAAAGCTTCAACATCCTCACTTTCAAATTTCACATCCTTATCATTTTCTAAACGTAAACGATAAGATTCAAATTCGGCTTGGGTATATCGTGGCTGGTTAGGATAGATTTCGTAACGTCGCCCTTGGACCAAATCAACGACACTGGCGGTATCATTTTCCATTTCTACCCGAGTCGCTTCTTTGGCTAGAATCATTTGATCAGGTTTATCGTCACGATCAGACTTATAATAATAAAAAATATCTTTTAGATTTTTCCGATCTTCTGAAAGCGAACCAGCATAAATCGTATAAGATCCAGAGGAAATAAACTCCCTCGGTCGCACCAAATCAAAACCAGCACGCACGGCTTGTGTCTGCATCAAATTTTGATAGCCACTGATGCCTGCCGATGCTCCCCAGCACATTAAAATCGCTTGTACGATCACAAAGACAAAGGTCATCGGCAATAATAATCGTGTCAATTGATTACGGCTGACACCACTACCATTTAACACAGCCATTTCATGGTCTACATAGAGACGGCCAAACACCAGCATCAGACCAATAAAAAAGCCCAATGGCAAAATCAAGGTTAAAAACTCTGGCAAACGATAAGCAATGATGCTGAGCAAAACACCAGCATCCAAACGTCCTTGTGCAGCTCGCCCAAATATCTTAATGAGCTGACCACCCATAATAATTAAAGTCAGTAAGGCAGTCACAACCAGTGAAGTGGACACCACTTGTTTGACGAGGTAACGCCGAATAATCAAAGTAATGCTTCCAAAAATAGACCAATCGAGGGGTAATGCTAGTTTACCCGAATGTTAAAAATATAAAACCTATCGCTTGTTGCGGATTGCAACCTCATATCTGAAAGTGTTTAATGGGATTAACTTTCTTTTTTGTCCATTAGGTTTTATACAAACAATGAAATTTACCCTTCATCGCGCATTTCCAACGCAAACACCAAGTGAATCTTTGTGGATTTTGGTTGATTCTGAACAATTACAACAAAACCTAAACAGCTATAAAATCAACCAACTAGATGACATAATCAGTGCCACACAGTTCAAAGCTGGCTTTAATGAAAGCCTTCCACTCATTGCTCAAGTCGCTGTTCAAAGCAACACGCAGTTGCTCGGTCTTGGGAAAAGTCTAGAGTTAAAAGCCAGTAAGTTAGCAAAACTCACACAAACGATTATCAAATCATCACAAACTAAATTTAAACAAATCACAATCGATTTATCAGCGCTACCTGCTGATTTACATCAGTTGTTCGCTTTAAGTTTGACCCAAACGGCTTATGCTTACGATGAATTCAAATCCAAGAAAAATGAATTTGTCTTAGAAAGCATCCAACTGGTAGCAGATCAGAGCCCATTGAATGATCAACAATTGAATTTGATTCATGCAGTTCAATCTGGACAAAACTATGCACGTGACTTAGGCAACCGTCCGGGCAATATCTGTTTCCCTGAATATCTCGCCGATCAAGCACTGGCCCTCGCTGCACAATATCCTGATCGACTCACAGTGAATGTGCTAAACGAACAACACATGACAGATTTAGGCATGCATGCCTTTTTAGCGGTCAGCAAAGGCTCTGATCGTGAAGGACGTATCATTACCCTTGAATACAATGCCAAAGTGAATCAAGCACCAGTGGTATTGGTAGGTAAGGGTGTGACTTTCGATACTGGCGGTATTTCATTAAAACCAGGCTTAGGCATGGACGAAATGAAATTTGACATGTGTGGTGCGGCATCTGTACTTGGAACAATGCAGGCCCTATGTGAAGCACAATTACCGATTCATGTGGTTGGTGCAATCGCAGCAGCAGAGAATATGCCTTCAGGGCGTGCGACACGTCCTGGTGATATCGTCACCAGCATGAGTGGTCAAACCATTGAAATTTTAAATACTGATGCAGAAGGTCGTCTGGTTCTTTGCGATACATTGACCTACATCAAACGTTTCAATCCTGCCTTAGTGATTGATATTGCAACATTAACAGGTGCATGTGTAGTCGCACTGGGTAAAGTGGTCAGTGGTTTATTCACGCCAGATGATGAACTTGCACAAGACTTACAACATGCAGGTGAACAATCCCTTGACCGTGTATGGCGTATGCCCGTGATGGAGGAATATCAGGAACTACTCGACTCGCCTTTTGCCGATATCGCCAATATTGGTGGGCCGTATGGTGGTGCAATTACCGCAGCATGTTTCCTTGAACGTTTCACACGTGAATATCGTTGGGCACATCTCGATGTCGCTGGAACAGCATGGCTATCAGGCGCAGCTAAAGGCGCAACAGGCCGTCCAGTGCCATTATTGATGCAGTTCTTAGCAAATCGTGTTGAAACGAATAACTAAAAATATGACCCAAATCAGCTTTTATCTCTTTGAAAAAAGTGCAGAACGGCAAGTCGAAAGTGCTTGCCGTTTATGTCGAAAAATTCTGAATCAGCATCCGCATATTTGGTGGTATTGTCCTAATTTAGACCTCCAAACCGAGCTAGATGAAAAGCTGTGGACTTTTGATCCACTTAGCTTTATCCCTCACGGCATTCATCAACCGAATAACGCAGTCTGTATTTCAGAGCAACTCCCCACATCCAATGATTGGATCGTGTTTAATTTTAACAATCATGCACTTGAACTTACTCAGGATTTTCGCCACATTATCGAGATTATTGAAAATAATGAAACCGCAAAACAGATTGGGCGAGAAAAATTTAAACAGTATCGGCGTTTAGGTATTGAAGCCCGAACGTTTAAATTATAAATCTGTATGCAATAACATCATTGAAGGAGTGTCTTGTGGCATTGAATGTTGGTCAGGACTTTAAGAAACGTTGGTTAAATACCCCTGAAACGGTACGCCAGACCTATCAGGAAGATTTAGCACGGATCTGTGATCTACTGTTGCCACAAACCCAGATTCAAACTTGGACGCAGCATGAGGAGCATGCCGCGCAACGCTCCCAACAACGCATTGACCAAGCCTATGCGGACCTTAAAGCGGAACTAATTGAGCAGGCACGCATCCGTAAACAACAAGCCTTGGAAAAAGCATTAGCGGAGAAACGTGCAGCCGAAGCGGCTTATGCAGCACAACTACAAGCGGATGAAATTCATCAATTTACACAACAAACTGAAAACCTTGTTGCCTTACGAAGCCATATTGATCAAGAGATTGCACAGCAAACTGAACGCTATCAAAGCAATCCTGAGCAACCGAGCGTTGACTATGCATCAGGACAACGCCTTGTTATCGAAGATCATCAAATTTTATCTGAACTCGAAAGTGTTCGAGTACGTTTAGAGTTGGAAGCAGAAGGTTTAATTGAACAAGCCGTCACCGCATTTCGCGCCAAACTACATCTACTTGCCAATGAAGAAATCGAATATATTTTGAAAAATAGTGAATTCTCTAACGAGAAATAAAGAGCAAGAAGCCCAGTCGATCTGGGCTTTTCTTTACCTAATTTTTTATTTCAAAAAACCATTTTCAGCTAAAAAAGCCATACTGATATTCGATTCAGTTTTCTGCTCAGCAGCTTTGTCACCCAACAATAACCGCTCGATATAACGCGCCAGTACATCCACTTCTAGATTCACTTTAGAACCGACTTGCCATGTACCAATATTGGTTCGTTCAGCCGTATGCGGAATCAAGTTCAAACTGAGAATATTGCCACGTAAATGGTTAATGGTCAGGCTAATCCCATCCACGGTCACAGAGCCTTTTTCTGCCAGATATTTGGCCAACTCAACTGGTGCAGTCACTTCAAAATACAATGAACGCGCATCTTGGCGAACGACAGTGATTTCACCCAAACCATCCACGTGTCCACTGACGATATGCCCACCGAAACGTGTGGTCGGTAACATGGCTTTTTCTACATTGACTGCTTGCCCAACTTTCCATTGACCAAGGGTGGTACGATTTAAACTTTCACGAGAAACATCTGCTGCATACCAATTCTCGCCCCACTCGATCACCGTTAAACAAATACCATTAGTGGCAATAGAATCCCCCAAATGCACATCAGACATATCCAAATCAGTCTGAATCCGTAGACGAACATCACCACCCACACTTTGTAGACTTTCAACTTTGCCTAAACTTTCAATAATGCCTGTAAACATATGACTTTTAACCTACCTTCATTCAAGTGTGAGTCTCAGCGAATCAAGATACCTTAATGCAAAGAACTTGAGATAACAAGCGATCCGCTTATGCAAATACAGCCAAATGAAAAAGGGCGATCACCTGATCACCCTCCTGTTATTTGATTGCCTTCTTCTCATCACCATTACATGTCTGAGATGTGCTTTTCAGCAGTCGTTGGCACTTCGACTTGCTGACTCACTAAAAAATGGCTAAAGAATAATTTATAGCCGAGCACCCCTAAACAAGCCCCGACAATGGGCGCGATAATCGGAACAATAAAGTAAGCAATATCTCGACCACCCGTGAATGCGACTGATCCCCAACCCGAGAAATAGGCAACAATTTTAGGGCCAAAATCACGTGCAGGATTCATCGCAAAACCAGTTAAGGGACCAAAAGAAGCGCCAATCACCGCAACCAACAAACCCACCAATAACGGCGCTAAAGCACCACGCGGCAAGCCATTTTGATCATCGCCTATTGCCATAATCAACCAGAGCAACAACATGGTTATAAACATTTCAACCAAGAAAGCTTGACCGATTGAAAGCAAGTGATGCGGATAAGTGGAGAAAATTCCAGCCAATTCTAAACTTTCAACGCTACCTCGAATCATGTTGTGGCTTTGTTCATAATCTATAAATAAATTACTGTAGAGTCCGTAGACCAATAAGGCACCGACCGCAGCACCTGCAACTTGTGAAATAATATAGAAAGGCACTTTTCTTTTATCAAAGCCTGCAAAGAGTGCCAATGCAATGGTGACTGCTGGATTGAGATGTGCACCAGAAATACCTGCTGAAAGATATACCGCCAATGCAACAGCCAAACCCCATACCACGCTAATTTCCCACTGACCAAAACCTGCACCTGTCAGCTTAAGCGCAGCAACCACACCGATACCAAATGATAAAAAAACTGCTGTAGCAAAAAATTCAGCGATACATTGTCCCAATAAGGTGGGTTCCGAGCGACTCATAACAACCTCTCTTGGCCATCGCTTCTCATCGATAAGACCCTAAATGAGGTCGGGAAATTATATTTATTTTGATATTGGGTCAATGTTTTTTGGTATTTTTTTAACCGAATAGTAAAATTAATTCAGTTATAAAATGCAGTGCAATCGCTTAAGGACTAGACATTATTTATCACACAAGCACATGTATTTCATTGAAATTTATAACAAAGACTAAACAAAAGAAAAAATATTAAAAACCAAACCGAGTAAAAATATAATTAAAAAATAAGAGATAAAGACTATAAAAACAGATGCTTATCTAAGAATACGATTTAATTAATCTTATTAACCGATAGCACATAAACTTAAGATACAAAAACACCACTTTTTAGCTAAAGTGGTGTTTTCTTAGTCTTACCAAAGTGCGAGCTGAGTGCTGCTGCCTGACGTATCTACGCCACCTAATTCAGCAAAATGATACAACTGGCCTAGTAATTGTCGCAATGGCGGACCTGATTTTGCATGAGTATCGGTAATCACAATAAACTCAAGCACCCGTGCCCGTTCCGACTGTCTCTGTTTACTGACACGATAGCGAGGTACATCCTGAGTCAGCAAGGTAACTTTTCCACGCTTTAAATTGGCAGTCAGTAAATCTTTAGGCTCAATATTTCCATCAGTCGAATAGCTGGTCAAAATATAACGCGCATTAATGGTTTCCAATAACTTCTCATACGCATTTTGGGCATGTTTAGATGAGTTATAGGGACTTGGACGTTCTTTACGCCACGCACGATCAATACCACTCTTAAAACCTTTGGTATCGGGTGAAGGTAAATCCACTTGATCCCATAGGGTCAATGCATTCAGAACATGATAATTACTACTGTACGCATGTTGATTATAAGGTGGATCAAGATAAGCCACGTCCACCTCAAAACCACTCATTTGATTGGCTAAATGCTGTGCATCGACACACCATACTTCTGCCGCAGGGCGTTTTGTATCACCAATTTCACAAAAACGACTTGGGGTTAACCACAATAAAGATTCAATACGCTCTAATGCGGTCTGAGTTTTTCCACCCCAGCCTTGATGAAAACTTTTAAACACGCCACTGGTATTACTGACGAAACTTGCTGAATACAGTAATGGTGCAAGTAAAGCACTCATTTCCACATCATTAATTGCACCCTGCGCTTGCCACGTTGCGATTTGCTGGCGAATCGCATCAATCTTCATCCCATTACGACGTTTAAAGAATAGTCGATCGCGTGCAGGATCATAAACATCATCATTGCGGGGACATAAATTATGCGTCACCCAGCCCTTTACTTCAGGCAAACGATTTAAAATATCAATGGCTTTTTGATAGCCACCTAATTCTTTAAATGCAGGTGCATCAATACAGGCCAAAATCGCGTGATTGAGGGCATGGCTGTAAGGCTCCCAATCATTGGCAATCACACGATAACCATTTTGGCGAGCCAAACGAGAGACCACGCCACTGCCTGCAAAAAAATCAGCAAAAATTGGTGGGTTCTTTTTCTTACTATTCAGTGTTCCCGTAATCTCAAGCGCTTCTAAAATCAGATGAAGGAGTCGGCGCTTATTCCCCAGATAAGGTACGAGCTGATGAAAAAGATATTCGTCAGTGGTACGCGCTGCATGGCGACGTTTGTGATAAACCGATGCTTCAGGATTCATATCATCTCTTGGATAGGGAGCAATCTTAGGCGAATATCTTGCCCAAGTTGGGTTACATCGACCAACTCAAAGCGAAGCTGCTCTGCCATTTCGTTCAATTGAGCATTGAACATTGACCGAGCAGATTGACCAAGTAAAGTTGGTGCAACATAACTAATCATTTCATCAACCAAACCTTGTTGTAAAAAGGCAGTCGATAAAGTCGCACCTGCCTCAACCAATACATCATAAATTTGATGTTGTTGAGATAAGGTCTGCAATAACTGATCTAAAGGTTGCGGTGCTAATTGTATCACGCCTAAATCGGCAAGTTCTTGCCGAAATGGAGTCATCACCATGACTGTTTTGGGATTCTGTAACATCTTGGCAGTGAGTGGCAATTGTCCTTGTCGATCAAGCACAATTCGTTTTGGTTGAACAACCGTTGCAAGATCAACACCCGCTAATGTCCGAACATTCAGCTCACAATCATCCGCTAAAACCGTTTGAATCCCAGTGATCACTGCACCTGAAATCGCACGCCAGTGCTGTACATCTTGTCGTGCGGCTGTTCCTGTAATCCACTTCGACTCACCCGAAGCCATGGCCGTCCGCCCATCTAGACTGGAGGCGATTTTCAAGCGTACATAAGGTAAACCTGTTGACATTGCTTTTAGAAAACCCAAATTTAAAGTTTTCGCAACCTCAGCACAAACACCCGTTTCAACGTCAATGCCTGCATCTTGTAAAATTTGGACGCCCTTGCCTGCCACCAGTGGATTTGGATCAGAACATGCCACCACAACTCTTTTGACTTGTGCTTTAACCAGTGCTTCAGCGCAAGGAGGCGTTCTACCATAATGTGCACATGGCTCTAAGGTCACATAAGCTGTCGCAGCTTTTGCATGTTCACCAGCCTGACGCAATGCAAACACTTCCGCATGCGGTTGTCCTGCTTTTGGGTGATAGCCCTCTCCAATCAATTGACCATCTTTTACAATGACACAGCCAACGTTCGGATTCGGTTTGGTGGAATATTGTCCAAGTCGAGCTAAATCAATTGCTCGTTGCATCCAATACTGATCTTGAAAAGTTCGATCTTGATTTAACTCAGACATGATTTCTCTAACTTAGGCTTCATTTTCACGTTGTTGCATTTGCTCAATCTGATGGCGAAATGCTTCTACATCTTGGAAATCTTGATAAACCGAGGCAAATCGAACATAAGCGACATGATCCAATGCAAATAATGCCTGCATCACGATTTCACCAATAGTTCTTGATTTGACATCACGCTCGCCTAAACGACGAATCTGCGACTGAATATCACTGAGTACCGTTTCAATTTGCTCTTGTGTCACTGGACGCTTCTGTAGTGCGTGCATCAATGAACGGCGCAATTTCGCTTCATCAAACGGTTCGCTTTTGGTATCCGATTTAATGACGCGTGGCATCACCACTTCATAACTTTCAAATGTGGTAAAACGCTCGCCGCAAATAGAACACTCTCGACGACGACGAATTTGACACCCTTCCGCAGCCAAACGGGAGTCGATGACTTTACTATCAGCAGCGTTACAAAATGGACAATGCATAATGGTAGGATTATTTACTCACGTTGGCTAAGTGTAGCAAAGTTTCTTGATTTGCTGAACTAGGCTCTACAGACATAACAATCTTGCATAAAAAAACAGCCCTGAGCAGAAGCACAGGGCTGTTTTATCAATATCATTTTACATTTGATTATTCAATACGTTCGCCATGTTGGCTCAAGTCAAGACCTGTACGCTCATCATCAGCGCTAGCACGGATGCCAATCGCAAGATCAATCACTTTCAAGATAATAAAGGTCATGACTGCACTATATGCGATTGTTGCAAGTACGCCTTCAACCTGAATCCATAATTGTGCCAACATATTGCTCGGTGCATCATCACCCATGATGAACGAACTTGCAAAGACCGCTGTCAAGATCGCACCAACGATACCACCGATACCATGTAAGCCAAATGCATCTAAAGAATCATCTGCTTTGAGCATACGTTTGAGGACGGTAACTGACCAGAAACAGACCACACCACCAATCAAGCCCATAGCTAAAGCGCCGCCTACAGTCACGAAACCAGCCGCAGGAGTAATCACCACCAAACCAGCAACTGCACCAGATGCTGCGCCTAAAGCAGAACCTTTACCGCGAACCAAACGTTCTGCAATCAACCATGATAATGCAGCACTTGCAGCAGCAACCTGAGTCACAACCAATGCCATACCTGCAGTACCATCCGCCGCATAAGCAGATCCACCATTAAAGCCAAACCAACCCACCCAAAGGATGCTTGCACCAACTAAAGTTAGCGTCAGGTTATGTGGCGCCATAGATTCTCTGCCCAAACCGACACGCTTACCGATCATGTATGCAGCAACTAAACCAGCGACACCTGAGTTAATATGGACAACTGTACCACCCGCGAAATCAAGTGCTTTGTCAGTTAACCAACCACCACCCCAGACCCAATGGCAGATCGGCGCATACACCAACACAACCCAAAGTGCTGCAAAGACCATAAATGCTGAGAACTTCATACGTTCTGCAACAGATCCGCTGATAATGGCAACAGTAATAATCGCAAAGGTCATTTGGAAAATGACATCAATGATTTCAGGTAATGCTCCGCCTGTTTCTGCCGTAATACCGGTCAGCATGACTTTGCTGAAGTCACCCATAAAGGCATTTCCTTCACCGTAGGCGATGGAGTAACCAATGATGACCCAAACGACGCTCACAACGGCTGCTGCACCGAAGCTATACATCATTGTAGATAGAACATTTTTACGACGTACCATACCTGCGTAGAACAATGCCAAACCAGGTAAAGTCATAAACAAGACTAAAGCTGTCGATACAAAGATCAACATTGTGTCAGCTTTATCTACCGCTTCAACTGCTTCTTCTGTCACAGCAACTGCTTCAGTTTCAACAACATCAGCGGTGCCATCAACCTCAGTCGTCGTAGATAAAACGACTGCTTCGGTTGTCACAGCATTCTGTTCTGGATTTGGCTCGGCCCAAACAACCGCTGAACCACCTAAGAGTGCGCCAGATAGACTGAGCGCCATAAGCATTTTTTTCATTCGTGTCCCCCAACCTTATTTTGTGAGCTATATCTCTTAATTTCTAACTCAGCAAACTTTATGCCAATTTAGACAGCATCTGGTCCAGTTTCACCAGTACGAATACGGATGACTTGTTCTAGATTAGTGACAAAGATTTTCCCATCACCGATTTTTCCTGTGCTTGCGACACGCGTAATAGATTCAATGACCGCATCGACCATTTCATCGCTAATCGCAATTTCAATTTTTACTTTCGGTAAGAAATCAACAACATACTCTGCACCACGGTACAGTTCAGTATGCCCTTTTTGACGACCGAAACCTTTGACTTCAGTTACGGTAATCCCTTGAACACCAATATCAGAGAGTGCTTCACGAACATCATCTAATTTGAATGGTTTTACAATTGCAGTTACAAGCTTCATGTGTGTTTTCCTTCGGCTTATTTTCACCAGTAAGGTTTTATGTTCAATTTTCATGCCAATATTTAAAGGTTAGGGGATTTCAAATACGGGACATAAGGCTTCTTTATAACCTATTTAAGCGTGGAGATGTAGATCCTCAATCCAAAATAAGTCGTATTTGCTATGATTTAACTGAATTTCATCGTCACCCATCAAGCTGTTCTGAACAGCGCTAGAGGATTGCTGCAAGCAGTGATACACTGAGCAACAAATACACATAAACGATTGAGCACTTTATGATTGAAACTCTTTTACAGGCTATTTTGCAGCAAGTCGATCAACCCAAAAAAGACTTAGAAAAAAATTTACGCGCTTTACTCAATGAAAGTATCGAAAAATTAGATCTGGTTTCTAAGCAAGAGCTCGATCGCCAAAGAATAGCCTTGAATTTAGCTAACCAACGCCTCACTGAGCTACAACAGCAAATGAAAACACTTGAAGAAATCGTGCAGAATAAAAAATAAGCACCAACTCGGTGCAGATAGCACCTTAAAATGACTAAAAATAAAGCACCACAATGGAACAACAATAAAATGTCTTTCGCAAAAATTTATACAAGGGGTTTATTGGGGCTACACGCCCCTCAAATCGAAGTTGAAGTCCACATTAGCTCTGGTCTACCCTCTTTAACCATTGTTGGCTTGCCTGAAGCCGCAGTGAGAGAAAGTAAGGATCGGGTTCGCTCAGCGATTATTAACAGCGGCTTTCAGTTTCCAACCAAGCGTTTAACCATTAACCTAGCACCTGCAGATCTGCCTAAAAATGGTTCACGATTAGACTTACCCATCGCGCTTGGCATCCTAATCGCTTCTGGCCAACTCCCTGAAAATTGCACAGAGGGCTTTGAATTTATTGGAGAACTTGCACTCGATGGACATTTGCGCCCAATCTCTGGTGCACTCACGATCGCGATGGCATGCCAACAGAGTCAACACCGCTTGCTACTTCCTACAGCAAATTTAGACGAAGCCAATCAACTTCCAAACTTTGAAGTCTATGCAGCCAATCATTTACAAGACGTTTGTGCACATTTTTCGGGCAATTCACATATAACCGTAGCACCTAAACAAGCGAATACAGCGTTATCTGGTTACCAATTCGATCTTGCAGATGTAAAAGGGCAATTACGTCCTCGCCGCGCTCTCGAAATTGCAGCCGCTGGCGGGCATTCTTTGCTCTTTAAAGGCCCACCGGGCACAGGCAAAACGTTACTTGCATCAAGATTGCCTTCTATTTTACCGCCACTCAATGCGCAGGAAAATTTAGAAGTTGCCAGTATCTATTCCGTTGCGAATGCTCAACATCATTTTGGACAACGCCCCTTTCGTGCGCCGCACCATACTGCGTCAGCCATTGCATTGGTAGGGGGCGGTTCGCAACCAAAACCCGGTGAAATAACGCTTGCTCATTTAGGCGTGTTATTTTTGGATGAACTGCCTGAGTTTGATCGCAAGGTACTGGAAGTATTACGCCAGCCACTTGAATCTAAAGAAATTATCATCTCCCGTGCGGCAAGGCAAATGACCTTCCCAGCCAACTTTCAGTTTATCGCAGCAATGAATCCCTGCCCTTGCGGTTATGCATTTAATCAAGACAATCGCTGTCAATGTTCACCTGAAAGTATCCAACGTTATCAAAATCGTATCTCAGGACCATTATTAGACCGTATTGACCTACATATAGATGTGCCACCATTACAAGCGCAGGAATTACAAGATCGAACAGCCACTGAAAACTCTGAAATTGTACGCCAACGCGTCATCACGGCGTATGACAAGCAAATTCAACGACAGCAGTGCTTAAATCAAGCGCTTTCCCCCAAATTATTGGAACAATATGCACTTTTAGATGACAACTCAGCGAAAATCATCGAAATGGCGCAACAGCGTTTAAATCTTTCTGCTCGGGCTTATCATCGCGTATTACGTGTTGCCCGAACGATTGCAGATTTAGCTGAAAGTGATGTGATCTCAAGTACTCATCTCACGGAGGCACTTTCTTACCGAGGCAACCAAGCTTAAAAAAAAGCGACCGTTAAGGTCGCTTTCGATTATTGTTATGATTAAAAAGCGTAACCTACCCCCAAAACCACTTTATTCTTTTGTTTGGTTTCATCACGTGTATAACCACCAAAAATATAATCCAAATTCCAAGTTGCACCAGTTTCGCCCAATGGATGTGATACGCCTAAAGTTGCATGACGGAAAGCAAAGTCAGTTTTGGTGACATCACCTGCTTTGGCTTGATAAGCTAGATATTCATCATCATCGCCATAATAATACGCTGCAACTTGAACTTTCCCTGTAAATCCCCCAGCGAGTTGAGGCGTATAAGTTGCCAAAAAGTAGGTATCACCCTTATTGCCAAAAGTAACGTTATTCAAAAGGGTTTGGGCTGTTACTGTTAAATCTTTATAACTTAAGCCCACAATCGCTTCATAGCCCGTAGATTCCCAACCCGGATAATAGTAATAAACAGTTCCCCCGACTTAATAACCCAAGTCCTCACTAATTTTGCCTTTATAGCCGGCATAGAAATCATTTTCGAATGACTTTTTCTCTTTTGGAACATAAGTCGGCGAAGTATTAAAGTCTGCATAAGCCGCTGTTAAGGTTGAAAACCAGTAACCCAAATAAAATCCTCTGTCATGGCTATAATCTAGTCCACCCTGTATGGCAGGTGTATCACTTTCAGGCGAGTTGGTCATACCACGCAAGTTATAACTCGATACAACACTGATATTTCCTGAAAGAGCACCTGAAAATGGCAATGTCGTATCTGCCATCACCAAAGTTGACGTTGCAACCATCATCCCCAAAGCAACACCTTTACATGCAAATTTCATCATATTGATTTCCCCCATAATTTAGATACTTAACTGATTTATGTTTTAAATTGCATCGAGGGGTAATTTGCAAATGCTGTGCCAAGCCAAAAGCATTCAGAAAAATATATTAAATACCTAAATAACAAAAGCTTATAATCACACTCAAATCAGGGTTTGATTTAATTCCTTGTCTAAATAAAAGATGAAGCACATCGTGCATCAAAACGAAAGCAGCCTAGACCGTTATGGCGCATACAAAAGCAAAATGGGGAAACAGGTAACCTTTATCGAGCCTTGTTCAACTTCATCATCGTTTTAAAATACAGCGATCATCTCACTGTATGCCTTTGAATCTACTTTTGGTTTAACAAAAAAAACTCTCATCAGAAATAACGTTTTGCCATGAGAAAATACGCGCATAAAAAAGCAGAGCGAATGCTCTGCTTTTTCTTAAAAAATAACTTAGAAACTTTTGGTTAGCGTAAAGACTGCACCCGTTTTTACAGCACGTTTCTCTACTTTAGTTAAAGCATCCGTATCAATATTTGTGCCGATCGCTGCTAATTCTGCACTAAAGCCTTCAATTGATTTAAATTCATAACTTACACCAGCTTTCCAGTCGACGTAATTATCTTTTCCATTGAATTCATCATCAATATCAACTTTGGTATAGCCCACACCGAGAACACCACCAAAACCAGTATCAGCAAAAGGAACACTGTAAGCAAGGTTTAGATACCAACCATCCTCATCTGAACCAATCACATCATTGCTATAGTTCACAGCTGCTAATAGGTTATCACCAGCCACGATTGCATTGTCAAAACCAAGTCTAGCGTAGATTTCTAACCAATTCAGGTCAGACGAACTTGGATAACCGTAATACCATAAACCCACATCTAACGTTGGTTTACCCGCAAATGGTAACTCTGTCGCATAACCAATATATGGATCAAGCTCTAAATGTGTTGGATCACCTGAACCAAAATGGACATTTGAAGCCCATACCCCAGCATAAACACCAGACTCATGATCTAATTGAAAACCACCTTGGATCGCAGGATCACTTTCCGTTTGAGTTATACCACGGAAACGATAATCGGTGGTCAATGCAGCACTTCCCGAAAAGCTTAGACCATTTTTCGCGAGTACACTATCTTCTGCCGCGAAACTCATTGTTGAAAGTCCAGCAAGCATACTGAGCGCAAGTGCTTTACATGCAAATTTCATCATATTGATCTCCCCCATACGGATATTCGACTGATTTATGTTTTAAATTGCATCATGGAATAGTTAGCAAATGCTGTGCCAACTTCAGAATATCCTTATAGAATATCGTTCTTGTCTCATAAAAGTGCCATTCGCATTGCTTAGATGCGCCTCGATTGATCCCAGCGCTCTTTTTTTCTTGTTTTTTCGATCTATTTAGAAGCACAATGAAAATTTAGCTCATTTTTCGCACAAAAAAGATGCGCTTTCAAAGATCAAAAATAACCTGAACATTTGAAATACAAGTTATATACATATGAATTCATCAATGCTCAATAAAAGTGCACTTAGAAAGTCTTAAAGTGAACTAAATAAAATGTTCTTCTTTCGTTACTGTTTGACTACCATTCGTCGGGATGTAATTTTTTGCAAATCAAACTGCTATATTTTTAACCAAACAATAAATAACTCATTAAATTTAAACAATATATATATGTCTTAATCACATTTTTTAAACAAAACTAATCTATAAATAATTAATGAATATTACAACCTTTATAAATATATTTAACCTTATAAATTATAAACTTAATTTTATTTTGTTTGCTTTTTAAACGAGAAACAAATCATAAAATCATATAAACTTTTTATTTAAAATTAATGAATTTTTTTAATAAAAATCTATCTTTTTTATGTATAACTTATACAATTGTTCAAAATTTGCAGTTTCTTTCCCAATTTTTTTATGAGGCTAGGCTATGCCAAAGGCACAGAAACTTACATTAGCGGTATTGATTAATGCCGCACTCATCACTTCAACATATGCAAGCGAACAAAGCGAAGCAAAAGGATTTGTTGAAGATGCAAACGGAAATGTTTTATTCCGCACGGGTTATTTAAATCGTGATAAAAAAAATGGTGTTGCTGATACCAGCTCTTACGCTCAAACTGCAATCGTTAAGCTAGACTCTGGCTTTACTCAAGGTGTTGTAGGCTTCGGTGCGGGTATTATTGGCGATGCTTCTTTTAAATTAGGCTCGAACAATAATGCAGGCAACGGCATGATTCCTCAGCATCCAGATGGTTCAGCGTATGACCATTGGGCGCGTGGTGGCGGTTATGTAAAAGCACGCTACTCAAATACAACTGTATCTTATGGTACTCATGTTCTTGATATTCCAGTGTTGGCAAGTAATACCGCTCGTTTAGTACCTGAATACTTTGAAGGTGTTTTGGCGACAAGTCGTGAGATTGATGGTCTAGAACTAACCGCAGGTAAATTCACTAAAGATCAATACTCTGATCAGATCAATAGTGATGGTAGACATCTTGATCGTGCCGTTATTTGGGGCGCAAAATATAAATTCGATGATCATTTAACCACTTCTTATTTTGGCTTAGATAGCAAAGATAAGTTAGATCGCCATTATATCAATGCAAACTACAAACAACCACTAAACCAAGAGAGTGGTTTGACTTATGACTTAAGTGCTTATCACACGAAATGGGATAAAGAAGCGGATACTTATTCTAGTACAACCGATGACCTATCTAATCGTAAGAACACCATTTGGGCACTGTCTACAACCTATAATACAGGTCCACATAGCGTAATGCTGGCTTACCAACAAAACAATGGTAATACAGGTTATGATTATGGAGAGAATGCTGACGGTGCTCAAAGTATCTATTTGCCAAACTCTTACCTCTCTGACTTCATTGGTAATAGCGAAAAATCTGCTCAATTACAATACAATGTAGACTTTGGTGGCTATGGTGTTCCTGGTTTATCATGGACAACAGCATTTGTTTATGGTTGGGATATCAAAGTCAAAAATCTGACCGACAATGCTCAAGAACGTGAATTCTTTAACCAAGTGAAATACACGGTTCAATCAGGTTTTGCCAAAGATGCAAGCTTACGCGTACGTCACTCTTACTACCGTGCTAGCGATGAATATCAAACCAATGCTTACATCGGTGATACTAACGAATGGCGTCTCTGGCTTGATATTCCTGTGAAATTCTTCTAATTCACAGTTAAATATCTCGTCATAAAAAAACCTCCATTCACTGAATGGAGGTTTTTTTAAAGCCAAATTTTTAAAATTAAAAAATTTGGTTTAATTGTTCAAACTTACTTTTGAGCAGCTTCGATTGATTTAACAACTTCTGCTTTAGCAACATCAGTACCTTCCCAACCACTCAATTTCACCCATTTTCCAGGCTCTAAATCTTTGTAATGTAGGAAAAAATGTTCAATTTGGCTGATCAATAATTGTGGAAGATCAGTATATTCTTGAACATCTTTATATAGTGGAGATAGTTTTTCATGTGGAACTGCGATCAATTTCGCATCAATCCCACCATCATCTTCCATATTTAACTTGCCGACTGGACGACAACGAATCACGGAACCAGCAGCAACTGGATAAGGTGTTACAACAAGTACGTCTAAAGGATCGCCATCTTCAGATAATGTGTTTGGCACATAACCATAGTTTGCTGGGTAGAACATTGCTGTACCCATGAAACGGTCTACAAATAACGCATCTGAATCTTTGTCGATTTCGTATTTGATTGGCGCTGCATTTGCAGGAATTTCAATGATGACATAAATGTCATTTGGCGCGTCTTTACCCGCAGGAATATTGCTATAACTCATATCAACACTCGTGTATGTGAAATTAAATATAAAAAATCGGTCAGATTATAACGTGAATACAGTCAAAATGATGCTGTATATTAGTATTAGGCGTCATGAATTTTTATGTGAAACTTGGTTTAAGTCATTTTAATGGTGATCACAAACAAAAAGATGGGGCAAAGCAAAGAGAAAAACCAAATAATTGAGCGTAATGTTGCAAGATTAGCTAAATAGCAAACGCCATAAATGATCCGAAAAACAATATAGGCCCAGCCCAATGTCAGGATAAATCGCTCAGGAATCACCATATATTCCGCCATCAAAATTGCAGCGATAAATAAGGGTAAGCTCTCGAAGCTATTCTGCTGTACAGCATTTGCTCTTGCCGACAACCCTGTGGTTCTAGCCAAAAATTCACGAGGATTGTGATTGTCTTTTGCTTGAAAACCACCTTTTGACTTCGCAATCAAAGTAAAAACATAAGGCAATAAACATGCGACGATAATAATCAATATAATGCCGCTAATACCGTGCATCTGACATCCATCATTTGAAATTCTTCTGATCATGCTATCATAACTTATGCTTTATGGAACTTTCATTTGTACTTGTTCAACGTACATTTCTTTTTGTACGGGTACGCTGCTAGAAAGTTAAATCGAATGACATCGCCAAGTTTTTATATTGTTTTAGGGCCGATTTATGCAACAGCAAGATCAAAAAGAAATGTTTGATATCCTTGATCAACAGCGCCAACATCAACTTAAGGTTGATCGCGTCCTAAAAATTGTATTTCCTATTGTTGCCTTTTTACTCAGCGTTATCTGTGCAAACCTAAACTGGCAATCGACCTTAGGGACCTTTGTCATTTTAACAATTGCCTTTTATGCAGTGGGGATTAAACGTTTCACACTGTGGCATTGGTTGGTCGTCATCACGCTCTATGTCTTTGTTGATCATTATTTTAGCTTTAATGGAATTGATCCAACGCGTTTACGTTTCCAGCTCATCAGCATGATCATCTTCGTAGGAATTGCAGGCATCAGTCGACGCTATATCGATCGCTGGTTAAGGAAAAAACCAACTTAATCGTTATTGATATAAAAAAACGCCGCAATTTGCGGCGTTTTAGTTTTCTAAGCTCCCCTTTAAAAGAGAAACTTAGAGGAAGTATTTTAAGCTGGTTTACGTAGATCTTTACGTAAGATTTTACCTACATTCGACTTTGGTAACTCATCGATAAATTCAACATAACGTGGGCACTTGTAACCTGTTAAATTCTTCTTCGCATAAGCAAGAATTTCTTCAGTTGTCAAAGATGGATCTTTTTTCACGATGAATAATTTAGGTACTTCACCTGATTTTTCATCAGGAACACCAATCGCAGCAACTTCCAATACTTTTTCGTATTGTGCAATCACTTCTTCGATTTCACTTGGATAAACGTTAAAGCCTGATACCAAAATCATGTCTTTCTTACGATCCACAATTTTAAAGTAACCACGAGCATCCATAATCCCGATATCACCTGTACGGAAGAATCCATCCGCGGTCATCACTTTATCCGTTTCATCAGGACGATTCCAATAGCCTTTCATCACTTGAGGGCCACGGATTGAGATTTCACCTTGCTCACCTTGAGCAACTTCGTTCCCGTCATCATCCAAGATCGCAACTTCAGTCAATGGCAATGGGATACCAATCGTGCCACTGAATTCAGTAGTAGCTGGTGGATTCGCAGTTGCAACAGGAGAGGTTTCAGATAAACCATAACCTTCGATGATGATCGTACCCGTTACTTTCTTCCAAGCTTCAGCTGTCGATGGTAATACAGCCATACCACCGCCCATCGCCATCTTAAGATTGCTATGGTCAAGCTGCTTAAACTCTTCGTTATTCACCAATGCATTAAACAAAGTATTTACTGCAGGGAAGAATGAAGGTTGATATTTACGCAATTCACCAATAACTGCAGGTAAGTCACGTGGGTTAGGAATCAAGATATTCGCTTGACCTTTGTACATGCCGTACATCGCACACACCATAAATGCAAAAATATGGTAAAGCGGTAATGCACAAACAATACGATCGCCTTTTTCACTATCAGAAGCACCAAACTTACTTGAGAAAATTGCTTCACATTGTAAAAGGTTACCCACTAAATTGCGGTGAGTTAGCTCAGCACCTTTAGAAACACCTGTCGTACCACCAGTATATTGAAGTACAGCAGTATCACTTAAGGTTAAGCTTGGACGTTTATAGTTACTTGGATTTTCTTTGTTTAATGCGGTGTTAAATTTGGTATAACCTGGAATATCCCAAGCTGGAATTTGTTTACGTACTTTACGTAACACAAAGTTAACCAATGTTCCTTTAAGCGTACCGAGCATATCCCCAACAGTCGCAACAACCACATGCTTCACAGGAGTTTTGCCAATAATACTTTGATACACACTCGCAAAGTTTTCAATAATGACCAGCACTTCTGCTCCAGAGTCATTCAATTGATGCTCTAACTCACGTGCTGTATAAAGTGGGTTGACGTTGACAAGAACCAAACCAGCACGGAATACACCTAATGCCACCACTGGATATTGGAAAACGTTCGGCATCATCACCGCAACACGTGTTCCTTTTGCCAAGCCTAAACTTTGTAAATAAGCTGCAAATTTACGACTCGCAACTTCTAACTCATTAAACGTTAAAACCTTATCCATAAAGATAAAGGCATCACGTGAACCGAATTTTTGGAAATTGCGTTCAAAAATATCAACAAGTGAGGTGTTTTCAGCAGGCAGTGCAACTGTTTCTGGGATTCCTGTCTTTTGGTATTCAGCAAACCAAATCTTTTCCATAATGCCATTATCTCCGAGTGGTAATCCTTAAAAATGTAACAACGTTACTTTCCATGGCAAAACATTTTTTTTAAGTTTTTGAATTGCCCTGTCAACCTATCCAAATAATATGAATATGTCATCATATATAACGTATTTGTATCACAGAATACCAGCCTTATCTCTGAATGAGGAGTCTATTTGCTTTTTGATATCCCCGTGGTAAAAGTTGCCCCTTTGTTGCTCTTTTTCCTATATATTTTTGGAGATCATCCCCTTTCAGTTTTAAATGCTGTTGTCCTGCAGCGACTTGGATTATTTCATCTAACGTCAGGGTTGTCATGGATAAAATTTGCTCTTTCCCCTCAAGTTGTATCAACTTGTTACCTTTACCCTTATTCAGGATAGGGAGTTCAGCTAAATCAATAATGAGTAAACGCCCTGCTGAATTCAATATCGCAACATGAGTTGCCTGTTGAATAAGTAACAATGGTAATGCGGTTGCTTTCTCTCCCACTGTCAAAAAGGTTTTCCCCGCTTTGGCATTGGTATCCATTTGACCTGCTTTGGTTTTAAATCCATAACCATTTGAACTTGTAACCAATAATTCCTTGTTATCGTCCTCAACCAAGACTTGGAGAAATGACACCCCACTGGCTGGCGCAAGTTTTGAACTTAACGGCTCACCTAAACCACGCGCAGAAGGCAAACTACTGATTGGCAGCGCATAACTACGTCCTGTTCTATCCAAGAAATAAACCCGTTGATTGGTTTTACCCACCGCATGACTTAAGTATTGATCACCAGCACGGAAGTTTAGATTTGCTGCATCAACATCACCGCCTTTGGCTGCACGCACCCAACCGGCTTCCGATAAAACCACCGTTACCGTTTCAGCGGGTAGCAAATCTTGTTCTTTAATTTGCACTGCATCTGCCCGTACCACCAATGGCGAACGACGATCATCACCAAACTTTTTCGCATCTTCTTTGAGTTCATTGATAATTAAACTTTTCAATGATTCAGGATTTTCAAGTTGCTCACGAAGGATTGCCGCTTTCGCTTCCAATTCTTCTTGCTCACGGCGAATTTCCATTTCTTCTAACTTCGCTAAATGACGAAGTTTAAGTTCTAAAATCGCTTCTGCTTGAATCTCATCAATACCAAAATGCTGCATCAGCACAGGTTTCGGTTTGTCTTCTTCACGAATAATACGGATCACCGTATCAATATCCAAATAGGCAATCAAAAGGCCTGCCAAGATATGCAACCGCTTTTCGATTTTGGTTAAATGATATTGCAAACGGCGGGTCACCGTTTGTTTACGGATCTCAATCCATTCCAACAAAATACGGCGAATGGATTTCACTTGTGGGCGACCATCTGCCCCAATCATATTCAGATTGACGCGATAGCTTGACTCTAGATCAGTCGTTGCAAATAAATGGCTCATCACCGTTTCTGCATCGACACGATTGGAGCGCAGTACAATCACCAAGCGCGTTGGGTTTCTGTGATCGGATTCATCCCGAATATCTGCCACCAAAGGTAACTTCTTCGCAATCATTTGATCGGCGATTTGGGTGACCACTTTTGAACCTGAAACCTGATAAGGCAGTTCAGTAATCACGATTTCATTTTTTTCTACCCTATAAACTGCACGTGCCCGATAGCTGCCTCGTCCGGTGGTTTGAATCTTTAATAATTCTTCAGGTGGGGTAATAATTTCAGCTTTGGTGGGTAAATCTGGCGCAGGAATATATTCTGCTAATTTCTCATCCGTGGTTTCAGGATTACGAATCAGTGCGATCGTTCCTTTCACCACTTCACGCAAGTTATGCGGTGGAATATCGGTTGCCATCCCAACGGCAATACCCGTTGTACCATTGAGTAGGATATTTGGAATACGTGCAGGTAAAGTAATCGGTTCTTTCATTGAACCATCAAAGTTATCTTGCCATTCGCTGGTGCCTTGGCCCAACTCATTGAGCAATAGCTCACTATAAGCGGACAGTTTGGCTTCGGTATAACGCATCGCCGCAAAGGATTTAGGATCATCAGGTGAACCCCAGTTGCCCTGACCTTCAACCAATGGATAGCGATAGCTAAAGGGTTGCGCCATCAATACCATTGCCTCATAACAGGCAGAGTCACCATGTGGGTGATATTTACCCAAGACGTCACCAACGGTACGTGCAGATTTTTTTGGCTTGCCCGTGGATTTTAAGCCAAGCTCACTCATGGCGAAGACAATACGCCGCTGTACAGGTTTTAAACCATCACTGATATGGGGCAATGCACGATCCATAATCACGTACATGGCATAATTCAAGTAAGCTTGTTCAGTGAATTCGGCTACGGAACGGTTTTCTGTTGCATGATGTGCAAGGCTGGTCATTTCAGCAAGTCATCCAAAATTATTTGTTATCGTCAATGCTTTGTATGCTAAGTGGATGAATGCGTTGTGACAAGCCCTTGTTGTTGTTTAAACGTCAAATGGTGTCTTGTTAAGACTATAAATAATGGTTAAAACATACCCATCAATATTCAACCCACTATTAAACCTACCGGATCACTTTCTACATAACATCCAGTCTTGAGTAACAAACCAAGTGCTACTTGGCTTGTTACTCAAATCATAATCTCGAAAGTAGTTGTAAAATAGGCTATTTCCCAATCGTAATACTGACCTGTGATAAATTTGAGTGTAGCGTATATTCTCTAAAAAACTTCCTATTCTAATCATAAATAAAGAATATCTTATATTTCTACCACCCTAGTAATGGAATAAAAATTACATCCATTATAAAAATAGATAATCCAATCACTATTAATATAGCCTCCAACTTCGTCATTGGATAATATTTCATTCTAGGATAAAATAGAAATGTTTTTGTTCTACCACAATATATAAGACACCCCACCCCACCCAATATAAAACCAAACATACTTAACATTATAGAACCTCATCACAACCACAATTTTTAATATTTGATTTAACAACTTTTGCTGAACCTCCTACACCATCAATTGCTAGATCAAATCCTCCAATTGCTGCTGGTTTTAGTCCTCCTAAATTAGATGTTGCCCCTCCTAATTTAACCATCATTCCTCCAAAACCTGCTCCACCAGCCACGCCATAACTAAACTTCAAATATTGCCCATTAAAAACTTGAGGATTAACATCGCTTAAATTATCTTCAAAAGAAATTGTACCTCCATTATAAGTAGCAGGTATTCCGAAACCAACACTAAGCCCTTTAGCATGAATCCTAGCAAAGCCCTGTTTCCCATTAATACATTTTGTTTTTAAAGTATATATATCATAAGCAAAAATTACTGCTGAACCTGCTAATACTGTACCGTTCCACTCTACAAGTCCTCTAGGATCAATTTTTAACAATGGACTTGCCGAAACATACCCATAGGTATTCAATCCACCATCTAAACCTATTGGGTCACTCTCTACATAACGCCCTGTAATCGGATCATAATCTCGGAAATAGTTATAGAACAGGTTAACTTCTATATAACTGCTCAAGAATAGCTTTCACCTTGCGTCGGGATAAGGCGCTGTTTTGTTATTCCCTCCTCATACCTTGCATGGAGAGTTGGGAAGATGAAGATTTAGCAACCCATGTCTAAACTGATCTCCCTCCCAACGCCATAAAATCTGGTTTTGGTTATTGCTAATAGCTCTTAGGATTCCTAAATAAACACCCTCTCTATCTCATAGGACTATTCATATCTTTCCAAAATTTGATTATTTTCTTTGAAAAAATCAAAAAACCAAAAATTAAAGATAAAATCAAAGAAATCCAGTTAAAAAATCTCAAGGTATAATAATATGACTCCGTCATATAACAAGTTATAATTTTATCATGATGAACAAACGTGTGGAGTACATCCATTTCACTTATACAAAAATTTTCTATAATGTAACTACATATAAAGAAAGACATTATCATTAATAAAAATATTAAAAATATTAGTTTAGTTCTCACAGCATGATTCCTTATTGCTAGAGATAACTCTTGCCACACCAGCAACAGATTCAAATGATAAAAAATCATTATGATAACCACTCTTTAAATTATCTGTATATTTCGTTGTCATACTTCCTCTTGCCCCACCTATTTTTACAGTTGCAATAGAACCATGAAAACCAAAACTCATTCCTCCATAATAAAATGAGCCATTAAAAACATTTGGGTTAACATCATTCAATCCATCATTAACCATTACTCGTCCTCCGCCTAAAGAGACCTTTCCTAAAGTAAGCCCACCTGATCCACCAACACCAGATGCTATAATTTTAGCTTTACCTTTATATCCATTTACACATTTGGTACTTAAATTAAAGTACATATGCTTTGCACCAATAAAGAGAAAGTCAGAACCGGCTTCTTTATAACTTCCTTCCCATTCAATTAATCCTCTAGGATCAATTTTTAACAATGGATTTGCTGAAACATAACCGTAAGTATTCAACCCACCTTGCAAGCCAATTGGGTCACTCTCTACATAACGCCCTGTAATCGGATTATAATCTCGGAAATAGTTATAGAATAAATTCACTTCTGCATCGTAATACTGCCCTGCATGTCTCATCGGAAAAGTGAGATCTCCTATAGGCAGCACATCCCCAAACTGATCTCCCTCCCAACGCCATAATATTTCATTTTGGTTGTTACTAATCGCTCTTGGCGTTCCTAAATGATCTGTATGCACTCTCAAAATTTCATTTGGGTATTGGTAACTTCTTAAACCCACCAGTCGGTTGTCTAGCCAAATATATTCACGAACGACTTGTCCTTGTGGAGTGTACTCACCCAATAATTGACCAGATTCATCATAAACAAATAAAGTCTGTGTCTGATTGCCTAAATAACTTCCAATTTTTTGGATACGCTGCCCAAAAGCATCATAAATATTAAAGCTACTACTTCCGCCTGTATTAATGCTTTCGCTGCGTCCTTGTGCGTTGTAACTATAACTTCTTGTGCCGTCATTACTAATTTGACCTGTAGGTAGATAGCTATAAGTCGTACTATTGGTCCCCTGGCTAATGGTATTGATACGGTTATTGTTGACCTGAATCGTATAGTTTTCAGTAGTACTCACACCATTTATCGTTTGGTTTCTTGTGAGTCGGTTACTATTTGCATCATAACTATATTTAAAAGTTCGATTGGCAAGGTTCTGCTCAATCAATCTACTCAGTGCGTCGTGTTTAAAACTGCTACTAATATGGCTATTGGTTGGATCAGTAATGGCAAGGATTCGATCTGCGGTGTCATAACTATAGTCTTTTTCATAGACATTCGGCATCAGAATCTTTTGAATTCGTCCATCCAAATCATACTGGAACTGTACCTGATCACCGACCTGACTATAAGTCCAACCCTTAATGCCATTGGCTGAATGTTGAATATTATTAATAAAGTTTTGACTATTTAAATTTATGCCTACCAATTGCCCTTTATTGTCGTAGTCATAATTAACAATATTGCCACTTGGTAAACCAACTTGCTTGAGTTTACCACCCAAACTATAGCTGTAATATACATTTAATTCAGGTGCCATACTCTGTTGAGCCGTCAGGTATTTCACCGTTTTTTGTCGAACCAAGCCTAGATCATTATAGCTAAAATGGGTCTCTGCTCGTTTGTTATTGGCTTGCACCAACTTGCCTTGATCATTACCCATTTGTCCGTAGGCAAATGTCGTATTCTCATACTGGTCTGTCCCATCAGCGTATTGGTCTTGCTGTAAGGTCACTCGACCTTGGGCATCATATTGGTATCGGTGTTTGCGCTGGTTGGCATCTACCTTTTCTAGTAACTTGCCGTTTTGGTATTGGTAATTAGTTATACCTGTGTCTGGACTATTGAGCTGCTTAACTTCACCAAACGCATTATATTGATAAGTCGTTGTTCCCCCTTTGGCATCAATGACTTTTTTCAGTTGATCAAATGCATCGTATTCATATTGACTACTTTGATTGAGCGGATCTTTCTCTGTAATTTGACGACCTAATACATCATAAGTATAGTTATAACTTTGATTAAGTGTATTTTTATCATTGGTTGGTTGATCATAATTATTATAGGTCAACGTCTGAACTTGCTGATGATTCCCAAGTGTTTGTTGTAAACGTCCTAAATTATCATAAACCTGTCGGTTTTTCGCTTCGAGTTGCCCTGTTACCCCATAAACTTCAGTTTGGGTAATATCACCATTAGGATTGAGTGTATAAACAGTGCGATTACCAGACTGATCCTTAATCTCAGTTAATCGGTGCGCATCATCATAAATATATTCAATGTGCTCACCATCCGCTAAGGTCGTGGCAATGAGTAAACCTCTAGGATCGTATTCATAAAGATTAACCGCTTGTTGAGCAGATACCTGATTGGCTATAACGATAAACTTTTGTTCTGTTTCAGTATAAGGTTGTTCCTGATTTAATAAGCTATAAATAGCATTAACGAACTGTTGCCACCAACTTAATCCATCTTCATTATTTTGTTGTTGTAAATCATCTCTGCTAACCGTTTGTTTTTGCTGTATGACTCGTCCTGCATCGTCATAAACTAGTTCAGTGATTTGTCCTGTACTGGTCGTGATTCGAGTAGGTTGTCCATCGGTATTATGCAGACTGTAGGTGATTGCAATACCATTAGCATCAGTACTACTGAGTAGATTGCCATTGCTTTCATCGTATTGATAGGTTGTGACTTCTCCATTCGGTGTCGTCTGCTTGGTCATTTGACCAAAGTTGTTGTATTCATAGCTCCATATACGACTTTCTTGGGTATTTGGGTCGGTAATGGTTTTGCTTAAAGCATTGCCTTGATTGTCGTAGCTGTAAATTGTGGTTCGAATCACTTGTCCTTGTGAAACTTCTTGTATTTGTACTGGTTTGGGGAAGTCTGTATGCCAAGTGGTGTTAATGGTTCTTGCTTGTGCTGTACCCACTGCTTCGGTGCGGGAGGTTTCCAGATTACGACTTAAATCATAGCTATAAGTGGTGGTTTGTCCCTTTTCTATTTTTTGGGTGATATTTCCTGCTGGGTCATAGGTATTGTTTAATGAACTATATCCAAGTTGTGAAATACCTTTTACACGAGGTGAACCTGATGCCTGTGATTTACTATATGTTATTTGTGTACCATAAGGATTTTTAACATATGTCACTGAACTATGATGGGTCAATTCATAGCGTTGTACCCCACCTGCCTGTTCGGTCAGTATGCCACGATCTTGTACATCATAAGCGTAATTCGCAAAACGTTTACCAGCTTCATCGGTAATTCCTGTCAATAAATTTGGATTGCCTGACGGTGCAACATTTGGACTTTCATTGTAGTGATAGATTTTTGTACCATAACTGGGACGGATAACACTAACCAGACGATTGAAATTGTCATATTGATAAGTGATTTGTTTCCCACTTGGTAAGGTAACTGATGAAATGAAACCTTGAGGGTTATAGTTAAACTGTAAACTTCTACCAAAGTGATCTGTTACTTTTACCAAGACATCTATTAATATCGTACTAATATTTAACTGAACATCATCATAACTTAACTCAATGGATTGCCCATTAGGATAAGTCATTTTGATAAACCTACCTGTTTTATCATAATATTCTATGATACCCGTTTTAAGCTGCTCGACTCGCCATAAACCATCAGGTTGATAAACTAATTTTAAACTTTTATCACGCTGTATAAACCAGCCTTTTTCACCTGCAATAGTTGTATCAGAATATTTATTATCAATATAAACCTCTGCACCATCAGGACGAGTTAACACGCCCCAAATTGGTAAAGTGAGTTCTTGCTCATCATCCACACTCAAGGCAGAATACTGCCCTCCTGTTAACTCAGAAAAACGATATAATCGAAGTGATAAATTATAGTTATGAGTCCATACCTGTCCTATACCCAACCGGGTCATAGGTATCGTTTCATTGATTTTATTAGAATCGAGACTATTATAAGTACGAATCCATGCCAATATACCCAAATTAGATGACCAGTCTCGTTCAACCTGAAACTTATTTCCTGTTGTAATTGAACACGGATTTCCGACAGTTGCCGAACATCCTTTAGGTGGTACAGGGATTCTGCAATAAAAGGGTGGTTTATTTGGATCATTATTATGATCCACTTTAGTAGTATTAGCAGGACACTCCCACACATCTACAGGACGGTCTCGAATGATTGAATAACAACCTGAGCCAGGAGATGGATTCTGAGGATTAATTGTTACATTTGCCCATGCTAACTGATAATACAGAATTTTATTCTTATATGCATTTGCAATCCTTGTTTCGCCAACAGGACAACTTGCATGGGCATATCTTTCTTCCAACTGCCATTGGATCGGTGAAAATTTAACATTTGGGGTATGGTAATTTTCAGCAAAGTCTCTCTCTAACCAGTGCATCGCCTCTGCATAAGTCGATACTCTTTGAGGACAACCTATACGTGTAGATCCACCTGGACAGTAATAAGACCATTCTCCAACATTAGGCTTCTTAGGCACACTACAAAGATTACCTCCCCCATTTTGTAAACAGCTTGCAGCATAACTTGCAGAAAACATCCCATTCAACAATATAAAAGCAAATACGTTTTTTTTCATTTTTTTCAAGAGCTAAAAATAATCGACGGAATTGTAAACTTTGGTAAATAAAAGACCAAGTAGTAACTACTTAGTTTTATTAAAATTAATAAATTATATTTTTATCAATGCTCATCTGTCGAAGAGGCAGACTCGGCATCATCTTCTTGATAAATAAATTTTGGCATCTCTAAACCAAAATAAATCGCGATTAAACGCAGGGTGAAACCAAACACCAAGGTGAAAATTACGGTTAAATCGTGGGGTAATCCAACTTCTAAGCAGACCCAATAACAAATCACTGCGACAAAGGAAATACTGGCATACAGTTCACGACGGAAAACCAAAGGTACATCATTACATAGAATATCACGCAGAATCCCCCCCGATACGCCTGTTAAAACCCCTGCCACCGCAGAGACGACAAAACCGTGTCCCATAGATAAAGCAATTTGGCAGCCAATAATGGTAAAGCCAATTAAGCCCAAAGCATCGAGTACCAAGAAAATATTCCGTAGATGACGCATCCATTTGGCAATAATAATCGTCACAAAAGCCGCACAGCAGGTCAAAACCAAATATTCAGGATGTTTGACCCAAGTTAAAGGATAATGCCCGAGCAGCACATCACGCACTGAGCCACCACCCAATGCCGTTACACAGGCAATCAGTACCACACCAAACCAGTCCATACTACGTCGACCCGCTGACAACGCGCCCGTCATCGCTTCCGCAGTAATGGCAATAATATAAATTACGGTGAGTAACATCTGCCTACATCCCTAAATCAGGCGTAAAAGTGTGCGCTATTCTAAGACAAACTTAGATGAATTGTGCACAACATTGTTTAAATTTTTTCCCCGAGCCACAAATACATGCTTGTTTCATAGTGATTTGCAGATCTAAAGTCGGATCAAGGAAATACCATTGTTGTTGATGCAATACAAAATGTGAAATTTCATGATGAACATGAGCTTGTTTGCCATCATGATAATGTGCCTTAAACTCAACCAGTGCATGGGTTTTATCCAGCTTGGGCTGGTGTTGGATGACCTCTAATTTGAGCCATTGATTGGACTGACTCCAATCGGTGATTGCCGCTCGATCTAACAAAGCCTGTTGTCCTAAAGCCGTTGTATCGAGAATATAATCAATCTGCTGCAAGGCAAAAGCACTATAACGCGAACGCATCAGTTGTTCAGCAGTTTCGGCAAATTGTTGTTTCAAATGTAGGGGCTGACAGCATGCAGCATATTGCCCTTGTCCACATGGACAATTTTGTGACGATGTCATTTCCATTTCTCAAATAAAAATAGCCCTGAGAAAAACCTTGCGGAACAAGGTCAAACTCAAAGGCTATTGGTTAAAATTTAATTATTTCTCCGTGGGTTTCTCTTTCGCAATAATGCGCACTTTTTCAATCTTGTGCCCATCCATCGTGACCACTTCAAAACGATGACCATCTGCTTCAACCATTTCCCCATTTTCAGGTAAACGTCCGAGATGGAATAAGATATAGCCCGATAAAGTGGAATATTCTTCACTTTCATCCACCAGATCTTTGCCCAATAATAAAGACACATGGCGAATATCAGTTGAACCCTCTAATAACATAGAACCATCATCGAGCGTTTCTGCCGTCGCCTCAAGCTCATCTTCATCAGGGAACTCACCAGCGATCGCTTCTAATATATCAATCGGTGTTGCAATCCCTTCAATTGAACCATATTCATTGAGTACAATCGCCATTTGTAATGGTGCTTGACGCAACTGCTCCATGACCATCAAGACTTGTGCATTTTCATGCACAATCACAGGCTCACGTAGATGTTTCGCAAAATCAATTGCGCCTGTTTCAATGTATTCATTCAATACTTTATGTGTGAGCACCACACCTTCAATATTATCCAGTTCACCACGTGCAATGATCAAACGCGAATGCGTCATTGCCATTAAACGATCTTTTAATTCTGCTGGATCAGCATCTAAATCTAACCATTCCAATTCTGGGCGTGGTGTCATCACTGACTTAACTGGACGCTCTGATAGGCCTAAAACACCCTGTACCAAGACACTGTGATATACGCCATTGTCTTCATCAAAGACTTCTTTGGCATAGGCTTGTGTTGCGAGTACGTCTTCTGCTTCCTTGTTCTGGGCCTCGTTGCCATTACCTTTACTGCCCAACATTCGTAAAACAGCCGATGCTGTGCGATAACGCAAATCAGTCGTTGTCACCATTTTTTGCTGATTACGCAGTGTCAATTGACGGATCGCTTCAACACCAACCGAGAAACCAATCGCAGCATATAAATAGCCTTTTGGAATATGGAAACCAAAACCTTCAACTACGAGCGAGAAACCGATCATAAACAAGAAAGCAAGACACAAGATCACCACGGTTGGATGTTTGTTTACAAAGCCCATCAATGCTTTGGATGCAATCAACATCACGGTCATCGCCACAATCACGGCAATAATCATGACCGAAAGATGAGGAACCATTCCCACCGCAGTAATCACACTATCCAATGAGAAGACCGCATCCAATACGACAATTTGTGCGATCACTACCCAGAATGCGGCATGTACAGCTTTTTCTTCTTTATTTACATGACCACCTGCAACACGCTCATGAATTTCCATCGTGGCTTTAAATAATAAGAATATACCACCAAAAATCAGGATCAAATCTCGCCCAGAAAAGCTCTTATCAAATACATGAAAGAGTTCATCTGTGAGTGTCATCACCCACGAAATCGAGAACAGTAGGATAATACGCATCACCAGCGCCAAGCTCAGACCAATAATACGGGCCTTCTCACGTTGCTCAGGCGGTAATTTCTCTGCCAAAATCGCAATAAAAACTAAGTTATCTATCCCCAAAACGATTTCAAGGACGATTAAAGTCAATAAACCAACCCAAGCGGAAGGATCAGACATCCATTCAAAAATCATAGAGGTAACTCCTCTACAAAATCAGCGCGATCATCATAAAACTGATTAATTAATAGATCGGCATAAACAGCCCAAACATTTTTTTTAGAAAAAAAGAATAAAGCAGAGCGACAACAACCACTACTCATAGAGGTACATTTATTAATAAAAGGATTTTTAGTATAGGTAAGATTTCAACAAAATTCATCATTTTTATAGTGATGTTTTTTTCAATTCTTTTCTAACAATAGCGAAAAGACTTTGTATGCGAAATGTGCATAAAACTGTCATACAAGTCATTTAACCTAGACAAGTACAACGAAAATGATAAGGTAAAAATAAAGTAGATGAATAGTGTATTTAGAATGACTGTTAAAAAAACCATTTCTTCCATAAAAACAACCCTCCCACTGATTGCCTTGTATTGTGGTTCTCGTTCTGGCAACAATCCAATTTACCGTGAAAAAGCGATTGAACTTGCCCAACACCTCGCTACACAGAATTTTGGTATTGTGTATGGCGGTGCCAGTATTGGCCTCATGGGACAAGTCGCAGATACCGTACTTGAGTACGGTGGAGAAGTTGTTGGGGTGATTCCTGAGTTTATGCTGGACTATGAAATTGCACATAATCAGCTCACCGAACTGCATGTTGTGACCAGCATGCACGAACGTAAAGCCTTAATGGCTGAACGTGCCAATGCCTTTATCGCCCTACCGGGTGGACTCGGTACTTTTGAAGAAATTTTAGAAATCGCCACTTGGGGACAGCTCAATCAACATCAAAAACCGATGATTATTTATAACGTCAATCATTTTTATGATGCATTGATTACTCAACTCGACCATGCCGTTGCAGAGGGTTTTTTACCCCCACAACATCGTGCCAAAGTCATTGTTTGCGAAAATACTGAGCAAATTTCCAATGTGATTAAAAACTTAAACTCTCCTGAACACGTGGCGATGTAAAATAAAAAAAGCGGATCAATCTCTGATCCGCTGCTGTGTTTTTATTGAACTTTAATTTGATAAATTGCGGTTGAACCACTGACCTCATTCCCCACAACCAGCAATGGTTTTCCATTCGGCGAATCTTTGGCAGGAATAAAGACTAAACCTTCTGGTCCAAGATCGCCATGTGCAGATAATGCAGTCGATGGATCAGCCTCATCCCAGATTTCACGGGTATTTAAATAATCTTGGAAAATAGGTTGCGTTGGATTGGTTACATCAAACACCATCACACCGCCCATACGCTCAAGCCCAAGGAATAAGAACTGTTTATTACCAATTTTACCAATCGTCAGACCTTCTGGCTCTGGACCTTTATTACTGCTACGTCCACCGAGTGTATTGCCTTTTTCATGGTTGCTGTTAAACCAGTCTTGACATGGAATGTTACGCGCTTTGCCTAGCTTACACTGCTCACTATTCAAGTATTGTTCAATAAAATCACCTGAATCATAGGCGATTTTGACCTGATTTTGTGTATCCCAAATTGAGAATGAACGCCCACCCAACACATATAAATCGTCATACATCAAATAATCCGTCAAAGGATTACCATTGATCCCGATTTTATCGCCTGCTTTTGAGTAATACACCGGTTTACCATTTTCAGTTTGGTAGCCTTGCGTCCAGGTGATTTTTAAACGTCCCAATTGTTTATCATCACGACAATCACCCGCATCACCTTTGCTTGCACCACAATAACTAAAAGCAGTTGGATTCAAATGTGCCCCCGCAGCCAAATCACGTAATTGCGCAGGTAGGTCATCAGCACAACGGCGATCAAAACCATCTTTATGTACCAGATGCTTAACTCGCCATTCCTCAACAAAGCCTTTTTTGCTGTCATTGTCACAACGATTTAAGCCATTTTTAGAAAAATCTTTTTCTTTGACCGTACCGAAGTATTCAGGTGTCGTTTCACCCCATGCACGTGCATCACCTTCATTGGCAGAGATTAAATAAGTTTTCTGATCTGCGGCGGTATAAGCAGTGATTGCATCGGGATGATACATCCCTTTCAGCCCATTCCATGTCTTGATCATAATATCTTGGACGGTTTTTTTGCCATCAAAGTCACTGACATCCAAAGCATTACTTGAGTTTTTATTTGGATCAAAGATGGATTTAAAACCACTATCACTGAGACCATGATCTTTAAAGCCCAGCGCATCAATAGAGGTCACGGTTGCTGTGGCAATATCAAGTACGGCAATGGCATTGTTTTCTTGTAAAGCCACCCAAGCGGTTTTGCCATCATCAGACACAGCAATGTATTCAGGTTCTAAATCTTGAGCAACCGTGGCATTTGGCCCGAAAATACGCACACCTTTGGCAAGGAGTGCATCTTTTTGACCATTAAAGGCTTTAAAATCAGCCGTTTTAACGGTTGGCTTGCTGATATCACTGACATTAATAACACTGATCGAACCTTCTGGATCGATCTGATAATCATCAGATGGTTCACCTTCGTTGGCCACCAATACTGTTTTTCCATCGGGCGTAAAGGTCAACATATCTGGCAATGCGCCGACGGGCACATGGCTTAAACGTTTGAGATCACTGGCTTGATAAAATGCCACAAAACCAGCATCAGTTTTATTGGCAGCTTCAATCGCCAGTGCAATAATGCCATTATGTATACTGACACTGTTTACCTGTGCGCCTTGGGCAATATCATCCACCGTAATGGATTGTAGATAGGTCGGCTTTGCTGGATTCGATAAATCTAATACATCCAGTGCACCCAGTTCCGCATTGACCACAAAAACACGTTTACTGACTGGATCATAGGCTGGAATTTCAGCAGCGCTTTTACCATAAACACCTGATTCATAACGCCCGAGAAAGCTGAGTTGTATACTTTCAGGTGTAGGCTCAACCACTTCTGGTTTAGGTTCCACTTCTTTGTTTGGCGACGTGTTTTGCTTGTTATCATCATTACACGCAACCAGCCCCGCTGACAGCATTGCGGTCAATAATACTGAGATCTTAAATTTCATGATCAAATTCCATACGTTTTATTTTGTATGGGCTAATCTAGTATTCTGAGGTGCAAATTGGATGACACTTTCATGTCAGTTTGATGACGACTCTTTGACAATTTTTGTCTTTATTTCAAGGACAATTGCATTAAACTAAAACAGATATTTCATTCGTCAAGGCTCATGACAACGACCACACATCAAGCTGTACAGCCCGAATTCCGTTTGTTGGTGTTATTGGTTTCCATCGGCTTTTTTATGCAGGCATTGGATACCACCATCGTCAATACGGCGATCCCAATGATGGCGCTGCAACTCAATGAAAATCCACTACAAATGCATGGCGTGATTGTTGCCTACGTGCTGTCTGTGGCTGCTTTTATCCCTTTGAGTGGCTGGCTGGCCGATCGCTTTGGTATTCGCAATACTTATCTCGCAGCGATGGTCATCTTTAGTTTGGCATCACTTGGTTGTGGTTTATCTCAGAATTTAAATCAACTGCTCATCTGTCGCGTCATCCAAGGCATGGGCGGCGCATTGTTGATGCCTGTTGGGCGACTGGCTTTATTAAAATTAATCCCACGTACGCAATTTCTTTCCGCGATGAGTTTAATGAGTCTCGCAGGTCTAATTGGTCCATTGATGGGACCCACTTTAGGCGGTTGGTTAGTTCAGGTCGCCACATGGCACTGGATTTTTTTAATTAATCTACCGATGGGCGTACTGGGTGTGATCATGGCTCTCAAAGTCATGCCAAACCATAAAGAACCAACAGTGAAATCATTTGACCTCGGTGGTTTTATTTTACTCATGGTCGCCATGGTCGGACTCTCTTTAGGGATTGAAAATATTGCAGCACCACAATATTCAGGTTATGTCAGTATCAGCCTACTTGTAATCGGGAGTATTGCAACACTAGGCTATGCCTATCATGCACATAGCCACCAAAATGCACTGTTTCATGGGCGCTTATTCCGTCACACCATCTTTTCAATCGGTGTGTTAGGCAATTTCTTTGCGCGTTTAGGCAGTAATGCCATTCCCTTTATTTTACCGCTGATGCTACAAGTGGCTTTTGGTTTTGAACCGTTTATTACAGGTCTAATGATGATCCCAATGGTGCTAGGTTCATTATTCTCTAAACCGATTGTTCGTCCTTTAATTCAACGTGTCGGCTACCGTCGTTTTCTGCTGACCAATACGATTCTAGTCGGATTATGTATTGCCAGTTTTTCTTTAATGACTGCTGCAACCCCACTTTGGCTGAAAATTGTGCATCTCTTTATCTTCGGTACACTGAATTCACTGCAATTTGTAGGGATGAATACCTTAACTTTAAAAGATTTACCTCAACATGATGCCAGCAGTGGCAACAGCTTCTTATCTATGATAATGATGCTCTCGATGAGTATTGGCGTTGCATTGGCAGGAACATTGATCAATCTGTTTAGTCAATATTATCCAACTGCATCAATCACAACAGCATTCCATGCTTCACTGATTACGTTGGGTTGTATTAACATCATTACAGCAATCGTGTTTTGGCAGATTCCCAAAGAAACCACAGACTAAAATATTGGAAGCCAAAACAAACCCTGCTTGATATCCATTTTTTACAACCATAGAGAAGTCTGATGATCAACTTGAAAGCGAAAAGAGTACAATTAATCCATAACCAATACTGTAAATCTGGCGCTCACTTAGACATCGCATAATACCTAACCATATGGCAAAAAAAATCGCGAAACATCCGCTCGTGCAACACTATCCGACATTGGCCAGTATCGGTTTAGCAGTCATGCTCGGAGTTTTGCTCTACTTCGGTGTGTTCTATCAGCAAAAAGTAGTCGCTCAGGATTATGTTATTCGTGGTTTTGATGTCTCACACCATCAAGGTGAGATTAACTGGAAAAAGATTTCGCCTGCTCAATATCAATTTGTCTATCTCAAAGCCACTGAAGGTGGTGATTTCAAAGACCGAAAGTTTCAAGATAACTGGCTAAAAGCACGCGAACAAGGCTTGCATGTAGGCGCTTATCATTTCTATCGGTTATGTCGTGATGGTACGGTTCAAGCTGAAAACTTTATTGCCACTGTGCCCAACAAAACCGATGCGTTACCGCCAGTGATTGATTTGGAATATGACAGTAATTGTATCAATACCTATAGCAAGGAACAGTTACTTAAAGAAATTCAAGTCATGCATGATCAACTACATCAGCATTATGGCAAACAACCTATTTTTTATATTTCCAAAAGTTTTTATCACATTGTATTAATGGGGAATTTCACCGAAACACCGTTATGGGTCAGAGACTACGATGGCAAACCTGAACTCAAAGATGGTCGTGCATGGTTATTTTGGCAACACAGTCAAACGGGTAAGATTGACGGTATTCCAAAGCCTGTCGATTTAAATGTCTATGCAGCGTCTCCAAAACAGTGGCATATTTTTTTAAAAGAACAAGGCATTCAGGATGACAAATGAGCTTCGTAAAATCATCCATATTGATATGGATGCCTTTTATGCTTCAGTCGAATTGCGAGAGCGTCCTGATTTAAAAGATTTGCCAGTGGTGATTTCCTCACATCATCCCCGTGCTGTCATTGCTGCCGCCTCCTATCCAGCACGGGTCTTTGGTCTGCGTTCAGCCATGTCGATGGGACAAGCCAAAAAGCTTTGTCCACAAGTGGTTGTGATTGAACCTAATTTTGAAAAATATCGTGAAGTCTCTGCACAAATTCATCAAATTTTTCAGCAATATACCGCGCTAATCGAACCACTGTCTTTAGATGAAGCCTATTTAGATGTCACTGAAAATCTAAAAAAAATTCCAAGTGCAACAGAGGTAGCGACACAAATTCGAGCGGATATTTTTGCCATGACAGGACTGACGGCCTCCGCAGGCGTTGCACCAAATAAGTTTTTGGCAAAAATTGCATCAGACTGGAACAAACCGAATGGCTTATTTGTCATTAAACCGAATCAGGTACTGCAATTTATTCAAGACTTAGCACTGAGTAAAATTCCAGGGGTCGGCAAAGTCACCCATGAGAAATTAAATCAACTGAACTTACATACATTGGGTGATCTACAAAAAATCGAAGAAAATGTCCTCACCCATCATTTTGGAAAATACGGTAAACAGCTTTATTTATACGCGCAAGGCATTGATCATCGCCCCGTCAAAGCAGAACGAGAACGTCAGCAAATTTCTAAAGAGATCACTTTTGATGATGACTATAACCTCGATCAATGTGCACATACGTGGCAGCCATTGACGACAAAGATTTGGCAAAGTTTAGATAAAAAACAGCTCACTGCACGTGGGGTCAATGTCAAACTTAAGCTTAAAAATTTTCAAGTCTTACAGCACAGCAAAAGCTTTAAACATCCGCTACAGTCTCCACAAGAGTTATTGCAAGTGGTTATACAATTGCTAAATGAAATGCATATCCATCCAGATTTCCAATTTCGCCTCGTCGGTGTTGGCGTTTATCAGTTACAACCCATGCAGGAGGAATCTCAACTTTCCTTATGGTAATGTCGATTTTTTACACAAAAGTATCATTCACACTCAAATTTATGTTTGCTTTTTATCCAGTTTTCAGTACTCTAGGCAACGCAGTAACATTATCCATGTTATTTGCTCTTGCTAAAGAAATCCTCGCTTTTAGCATCTGCTCCTGTGGTTGGCGTGACGACAAATCCGAATATTACAGGGCACTTCAAGTGTCCTTTTCCTTATTTCCCCTCTATAAAATTCCGAATAGCACTTTTCTCTATTGAAACTTAAGTTAAACTAACTTAATAAAATTAGAATATATTAATCACTGTTCATTATGAGTCAAAAACAAATTCTCTGTGTTGAAGATGAAGCCGCCATTGTGCTACCGCTACGTTATGCATTGGAACGTGAAGGCTGGCAAGTCAGTTGGGCCAATACTGGAACTCAAGCGCTACTATTACTTTCACAACAAACTTTTGATTTTATTATCTTAGATGTCGGATTACCTGACCTAAACGGTTTCGAGGTGTGTAAACAACTGCGCCAAAAATATCAAACGCCATTACTCTTTTTAACAGCACGCGATGACGAAATTGATCGTGTTGTAGGATTAGAAATTGGCGCTGATGATTATTGTAGTAAACCCTTTAGCGCACGTGAAATTGTAGCGAGAATCAAAGCTATTTGGCGCAGAATGGAGGTTCAGTCTCATAATGTTGCATCGCACGCTCAAATTTCACAAACAGAGATTGTTATTCAATCAGCAACATGGTCGTGTAACCCACAATCGTTACAAATTCAATATCATGGGCAAAGCCTACAACTCACCCGCTACGAATATCGACTGTTGTTATTATTGATTCAACATCCTGAGCAAGTGTTTAACCGCCAACAATTAATGGATCATATATGGGAACATCCTGAACATAGTCTGGAGCGCACTGTTGATACACATATCAAGAGCTTAAGACAAAAACTCAAACAGATTACCCCACATGATCCTATTCGGACGCATCGAGGGTTTGGATATAGTTTGGTGAAATACGAAAAATAATAAATCCAGCATATAAATATAGGAAAAATAGAAATATGCATGATTGGTCTCTCATCTCCATTCAAATTGATTGGATTCAATCAAGCCTTATCGTTCATCTTAAAGATAGTCAATCGCAAAACGTAATGCTCATTGCAGAAAAATTTAAAACATTCAATATTTCCAAGAAAAATGAATGGGGCGAAAGTATTTCTATAAATCAGATAATAAACTTATCAATTCTGGATAATGGAAATTCTTTTTTAAAAGTAGAAATACAATCTGGTGATGTTTTTGAAATTGAAGCTGAAAAAATAACGTTTCCTTAATCAAGTGCTTAAATAGGTAGAGGAATAAAGATATGAGCAAAAAAATAATTAGAGTCAATAGTCATTCAGCCATTACCTCTTATGATGCAGAAATTGATATGCTATGCGGCGAATTTATGGGCTTAAATGCACATATTCCATCCGAACCACATGAAAAATTGGTACTTGGGGCAACTGCTCAAGGGAAAAATCTAAATGCTTTCGTTCGTCAAGTGATTGAATATGAAGTTACTTATATCTAAGTCATTCTTATGAAAACCATGTCTATCTTTATTCGTATTTGGTTTTTCTTTAGCTTGGTCGTTATCCTAAGCCTAGGCTTTATTGCCTATACCCTGAATCAACAAGTTAAACCCAAAGTCCGTCAGGTCGTTGAAGATACGCTCGCTGAAAATACCAATATCATTGCCCAACTCATTGCAGAAGATGTCTTTCAACATCAAGTCAACACACCCGAATTTGATCAAAAAATTCAGGCAGCGCTGTCACGTCAGCTCAATGCGACCATTTGGCAACACCAAAAAGATGAGATCAGCCAACAGCTTTATATTACCGATCAACTGGGTATCGTCATCTATGATTCTGAAGGGCAAGCCGTTGGCCAAGATTACTCAAAATGGAATGATGTCTATTTAACCTTACGTGGAAAATACGGCGCACGCTCCACAGCAACCAATCCGTATGAGCGAAATAGCAGTATCATGTACATTGCTGCACCCATTATGTATAAACAGCAATTGCTCGGAGTCCTGAGTATTGGTAAACCAAATCAATCAGTACAGCCTTATATCGAACGTGCCGAACAACAACTCATTTCTCAAGCATTGTGGATTGCTGCACTCAGTTTATTACTTGCCAGTATGGTTGCCTATTGGCTAAAACATAGTATTGATAAAGTACGACGCTATGCTCAAGCGCTTGCGCCTGTAAATCAAGCGCCCTTTTTCTATTCAGCAAAAGAACTGAATCAAGTCACCCAAGCACTCAGTGAAATGCGAGAAAAACTGGAAGATCGAGCCTACGTTGAAAATTATGTCAATACGCTGACGCATGAGCTAAAAAGTCCACTCACTGCCATTCAAGCCAGTGCCGAATTATTACAAGATGAGCTTCCTCTTGCAGATCAACAACAATTCGCAGTACATATTTTCCAACAAAGTCAGCGCTTACACTCTTTAATCGAACGAATGTTATTACTCACTCGTTTAGAAAAAAATCAGCATGTTTTAGAGTTTCAAATACTAGATTTAATTGAGCTGATTCAACAGTGCTTTCTTCAACAAAAAAGTGCGTTACACCTTAAAAATGTTCAAGTACAGCTTGATCTTCCTGAACAATGCTCCATATACGCTGATCCTTTTTGGCTCAAACAAGCGCTGAATAATCTACTCGATAATGCTAGAGATTTTTGTCCTCAACAGGGGAAAATAGCCATTCAAATTAGCAAAAATGAGACACATAAAAACATAGCAATCTTATTTTTTAATGAAGCTGAAGCGATTCCTGAATATGCTTTAAATCGTGTTTTTGAGACCTATTTTTCGTTACCTCGTCCGCATAATCAGCAACGGAGCACAGGGATTGGACTCAGCATCGTGCAGCAAATTATTCAACAACACCATGGTCAAATTACAGTTCAAAATATTACTGAGAACACACTAGATTTCTTAGAAAATCATGCTTCTGGTGTTCTCGTCATCCTCACACTTCACACAAACTTCACTTAGGCTTCAAATCCATCTCATCCGAAGCGCACATCACTTGTAGATACTGGTCATATCACAATGACAATGGAAGCTACCATGCGCCGCAATTTTATTAACCTCAAAATCGGAGCTATTTTATTTCTGATCTTAATTTTTTACATTGGTTTATTATTTATCTCAGGCTTGGTCACTGAGCGACAGCACTATCAACAACAAGTCATCAATGACATCGCCAATGAACAAATCCGCCCACAACAAATTATTGCACCCTATTTAAAACTGCCATACCAAATTAAAACCACGTGTACTGATGAGCAGAATAAAACATACGATTGCCAACAAACTTTATTTGTTGCACTAGGCGCAGAAACAACAGACTGGACAGCGCAATTTAACGTATCTGATAACACCTATAAACGTAATATTTATAAAGCAATTAGCTATCAAAATATCATGTCAGGTAAAGGCCTATTTAAAGCAGTGAAGAATGAACCTCAACGAGAATATCACTGGGATCAAGCTGAAATCATTTTTCCAGTTCAAGATGCACGTGGTTTAAATGCTAAGCCCATTTTTAATATTGATGGCAAAGCATATAAATTTGATTTCTCAGAACAAAGCCAAGGCCCCCGCGGTTTTGACTTAATGCACATCACGGCGGAACAATATCCTGAACTGATCCAAAAGCTCCAACAAGGATTTCAATTTAGTCTGCAATTTGATCTAGAAGGCTTGAGTGAATTTACATTTATTCCAACCAGTTATGAAATGACGTATCAAGCCAAAGGAAATTGGGGCGACATCAAATATGATGGACAAAGCTTACCCTTTAAGAAGTCGAGTAAGAAACAACACTTCCAAGCTGATTGGAAAAATATTGCTTTAGGCAAACGTAATTTAGACAGTGTTGCAATGTGTGAAAATAGCCGATGCTTTTATCAGCTTCTCAATGATTACAATGATCCATCGGTGATAGCACAATCAGCTTATGAAACACAAAACTCGTCAAAGAACACAATATCAGGGATCTCAACTCAATTCTTAGAGCCAGTGAATATTTATAGTCAAACAGATCGTGCGATTAAATACGGCATAATGATAATCATCATTACTTTTGGTTGCTTCTTCTTATTCGAAGTTTTAAAAAACTTAAAAATTCATCCTGTTCAATATGCCTTAGTCGCAATGGCTCAGGGTGTGTTCTTCGTACTATTACTTTCAATCAGTGAATACTATGCTTTTGCATTGGCTTATGTCGTTGCAGCCATCGCCTGTGTAGGTTTAATCACATGGTATTTATACTTTGTTATAAAAGGGTTTAAAGCTGCAATTCTATTTGGTGTTTTATTAAGTGCCTTATACGGCATGATGTATCTACTCTTGCAGTCCAGTGGCAAAACCTTCTTGTTCGGCTCAATTCTATCTTTCATTCTCATTGCCTGTGTCATGTTCATTACCCGTCATATCAACTGGTATCAATCAGAACAACAAAGCATATAACGTTTTAGGGCGAAGTCATATTTTCGCCCAACATTTTAAATGTATAAGGATAAAATGATGTATCAAGCAACTTATTCGGCTCTAAGCCAACTTACACAACTCTGCCCATGCCACAGCTCTATTGCGACTTGTCTGAATCAATTACGGCAGGCAAGAATTTCTTTTTTAAATCTAGGCAACATTATTATTTGCCCCCAACAAAGTTGTATTTTATTTTTCCAGCAGCATTATTTAATCAAAATTGAAACGTTCAGTCGCTGACTTAAAACAAAATTACACAGCAACGAAAGGCCATCAAGTACAATCCTATTGATATATTTTTGATTAGGTAATGCCTTATGTCTGTGCAACGACTGCATGTTACTTCACGTTATTGCGAAGTCGCAATTTCAGGAAATCTCGTTCATTTAGCGGGTCAATTGGCGGATGATACCAGCGTCGATGTCAGCGCACAGACACAGCAAACCTTAGACCATATTGATCGTTTATTGGCTGAAGCAGGCACGGATAAAACCCATATTTTATCCGTATTGATCTTTTTAAAAGATATTGAGAAAGATTATGCAGCCATGAACGCAGTATGGGATGCATGGATTGCTGAGGGGCATCCCCCAGCACGTACCTGTGTAGAATCTAAACTATACGCACCTGATGTCTTGGTCGAAATGACTGTGACTGCGGTACGCCCAGATTAAAATGGCTTTGCCGCAAACACATTGTATTTCATCAGATGTTCAGTTTGCGGCATCGGACTTGAAATTTGTGATGTAGAAGAACGCATTGGATCAAACAAATCAGGTATCAAATCTTCACGTAGCTCTTGTTCAGTTGGAATACTGCTATAGCGGAAAACACGATATCCAGCCAACTCAAGTAGACTGTCTTGATAATGCTTTTGATTCAAACGATTGACGTAAGATTCATCTGCAATCTCAACAATTGCAAGCACCTGATGTTGTTGATCGAGGACCACAAAATCAGCAACTAAACCCTGATACTTACGTCGTGTATGGCTAAACTTAGTCGTGAGCAAAGCATCAAAAGAGACATGCGCTAATATCGTATGACGGTGCAAAACAGCTTGCAAACGCATCAAAGTAATTTGCTCAGCAATATTGAGAATACCACGTCGCTTTAATGGACTGTCTTGACGCCGATTCTGATGTAAATGTCGAAGTGCAAGTGCTGTAATCAACAGCAAACCAACTATTGTTATGAAATAATACATTTCTAACTAATCCCTTTAGATTTTTTATAATCATTTTTGGCTTTATGCCAATTTTTTAATCAATAACAACGATAATAAAGTTATTTTAACAGTTCCAACTCAACGTTCTTAATCATTCCTACCAAAGTCGTAAAAGCCTACTGTCTTGTTATTTATAATCAGCATATACCAAATATTCAAGTCGATATTGTCAGTATATGTTTCTATAGAGTATAGTTTTGAAATTGGACTGCGACCTATTTATCATTTTTATATAAAAAAGAAGGCATGATCTCACATGCCTTCTTTGATGCTCATTAGCGATGTGTCTTCGCTTTCGATTTGGGCTTGCCTGAAAATGGTCTTTTCTCACCAGTTTCACGCGGTGGCAAACCTGTGTGTTGAGTCAGTATTTGACCTTTTTGCGGACGTTTCTGACCCGATTGTGGTTGTGCTGAACTGCGTTTTGCTGAATCTCCCGCAACGGTCGAGTTCTTCTTACGCGCAGACTTATATTCACTCTCAGCAGTACCTTGAGGCTGATAGGTCGGAATCAAATGCTGCTTTGAGTTACCAATTAAATCAGGACGACCCATTTCTTTTAGGGCCTCACGTAATAATGGCCAGTTATTTGGATCATGGTAACGTAAGAACGCCTTATGCAAACGACGACGCTTATCGCCTTTGACAATATCCACATTTTCCGTATAACGCGCTACTTTGGATAATGGGTTCTTGCCCGAATAATACATGGTGGTGGCTGTTGCCATTGGTGATGGATAGAAGGTCTGTACCTGATCGGCACGGAAACCATTTTTCTTCAACCAAATCGCCAAGTTCATCATGTCATAATCGGTTGTTCCCGGATGTGCAGCAATGAAGTATGGAATTAAATACTGTTCCTTGCCCGCTTCCTTACTGAAACGCTCAAACATTTGTTTAAAACGATCATAAGTGCCGATGCCCGGTTTCATCATCTTCGATAATGGCCCTTGCTCAGTATGCTCAGGCGCAATCTTGAGATAACCACCAACATGGTGCTGTACCAGCTCTTTGACATATTCAGGATTCAATACCGCTAAGTCATAGCGTAGCCCTGAACCAATCAAAATCTTCTTCACACCCTTGATTTCACGTGCTTTACGATAAAGCTGAACCAAAGGTGCATGATCAGTATGTAAATTTTGACAAACACCTGGATAGACACAAGATGGTTTACGACAGTTCTTTTCAATCTCAGGATCATTACAATGCAAACGATACATGTTTGCGGTTGGACCACCTAAGTCTGAAATAATCCCTGTAAATTGAGGTGCGGTATCACGAATCTTTTCGATTTCACGCAAAATCGAATCTTCAGAACGGTTTTGAATAATACGGCCTTCATGTTCTGTAATTGAACAGAAGGTACAACCGCCGAAGCAACCACGCATGATATTGACGGAAAACTTAATCATATCAAAGGCAGGGAAACGTGCATCACCATAAGCTGGATGCGGCAATCGTGCATAAGGTAGATCAAACACATAATCCATTTCCTCGGTGGCTAGAGGAATCGGCGGTGGATTAATCCAAACATCACGTTCGCCATGACGCTGCACCAAGGCACGTGCATTACCGGGATTGGTTTCGAGATGCAAAATACGGTTGGCGTGCGCATATAGAACTTGATCATTCGCCACTTCTTCATAAGAAGGTAAACGAATCACTGCGAATTCACGTGGTGGCAATTTATGCTTAATTGCTTTTGAAGGCGCCGCTTTTAATTGCACAATCTGTGTGTCTTTATCGAGCTTATCGCCTTCACGCACAATCGGATTTGCGACGATTTCTTTTTGAAAATCTTGATATTGTGCCAGTGAGTTGCCTTTCTCTTTTTCAACTTCACAACCATCAATATCTTCAGTCATCACATAAGGGTTGATGATCTGATCAACACGTCCAATGCTATCGACATCATTACTGGCGATTTCAACGAATTTTGCTTTTGATTTTTTATTATGTTTGTTCACAATAAATGCGGTGCCACGGACATCGGTAATGTCCTGAACTTTTTCGCCCTTGGCTAAACGATGCATCACATCAATAATGGCACGCTCACCATTGCCGTACATCAATAGATCGGCTTTTGAATCCATCAAGATCGAACGACGAACTTTGTCTGACCAATAATCATAATGCGCAATACGACGTAAACTGCCTTCAATACCACCGAGTAACACCGGCACATCTGGGAAAGCCTCACGACAACGCTGACAATAGACCGTCGCAGCACGGTCAGGACGTTTATTGGCTTCGTTATTTGGTGAATAAGCATCATCCGAACGGATTTTACGATCTGCCGTATAACGGTTGATCATCGAATCCATATTGCCTGCGGTTACGCCCCACGCAATGGTCGGCTTACCGAGTACACGGAAACTTTCAGCATTGGTCCAGTCAGGTTGCGCGATAATACCGACACGGAAACCTTGTGCTTCAAGCACACGTCCGATCACACCTGAAACAAATGAGGGATGATCAATATAAGCATCACCACAAACTAAAATAAAGTCACATGCATCCCAGCCGAGGAGATCCATTTCTTCTCGTGACATCGGCAAAAATGGTGCGGGTTCAAAACACGACGCCCAATATTTGTCGTAATCAAACAACGCTTTTGGCGCGGTCTGCATGGTATAGGCAGTAGACATAGCTTGCGAATCTCGGCTAGCAATAAAGGAAGAGAGGCATCTAGACGTTTTTGATGCCAAAATGAAAGCTGGTCAGTTTAACATGAATTCTATTCATTTTTATAGACTAAAAAACATACAAAAAAGATTCCCCCATTCTCTACAGTCCAGAGAATGGCGGAATAAGGTTATAACTATCTGATAAGGTTTATTCTTCGTTTAAGAAACCTTCCTTAATTTCTGTTGGAATGTCTTTATGCCACCATGCATAAATTGATGCTTTAATGTTCTCATCTTCATCAGGATCGTTAAATGGCTCATCATCTTCTCGAATTAATTCATCACCATTGAATTTAAACCAAAACTCCCACGGATCATCATCACCGCATCCCCATGCTTGTGCCTGAATATCAGGTAATAAGCCTTTTAGAAATAATAAAATATTCTCAATATTTTCATCACCATTTGAGCCATGTGTAAAATCTAGCACTGCAAAGCCTTCGACATAATCGAGTATCTCTGGTCCAAGATCATGTTCAATCGAATCAATCAGATCAAGCAGTTCTTGAGTAATCTCACCTGCTTGCGGATTGATGGCTAAAGCAGCCTGTAAAAAGCTTTCCGCATTTCCCTCATGTTCATTAAATAAGGCCTCTAATTGCCCCATTATTTTTGCATCTGGATGTTTATAATAAACACGACTATGTAATTCCATTGTTATTTCCCCATGATCAAAATTTAAATAAAATATTATTATGCTTAAAAAGAGCACGTGTTTAAGTTACTAAAATTCAATGATTTTTATCAAGCCCCCCTGCGACTATATCTGTCGCTTTATTTTAAGCGTATGTCCTGTTTTTTGAGTCACCTAAGCAAAAAGTGAGTAGGAAACCGATGACCAAGACTGCACCCACACTCAAATTAATGCCGATCCAGCCAAAGTTTTCCCAAATTAAACCACCGCTACTTCCTAACACACTTGATCCTATGTAATAGCAAAATAAATACAGCGAAGAAGCCACTGCTCGATATTGCATAGCTTGTACCGAGACCCAACTACTTGCGGTTGAATGGGCAGCAAAAAATGAAAAGGTAAAAAGAGTTAAACCAAATAAAATTGCCCAAAGCGATGGAATTAGAGTAATCAACAAGCCGATGATCATGCTAAATAGCAAACAAGGCAGCACCTTTTCTCGCCCATATTTAAAGCCCCATTGTGCCGCTTTGGGTGAACTATAAATCCCCGCCAAATAAGCAATCGAAATCACACCAATCCACGTTTGAGACAGGTAAAAAGGCGCTTCTAACAAGTGATAACTGATGTAGTTAAATACCGTCACCAAGCAGCCCATCAGGATAAAACCTTGAGCAAATAAAATTCGCAATTTACGATCTTTTAAATTCTGTTCGAAAGCGGCTTTAAAGCGAGAGAATCGGAAAGGATAGGGTTTGAAGTGCTGAGATTTTGGCAATAACAGATAGAACAAACAGGCAATGATAAGATTCAGAAATCCAATAATATAAGTCGCTGCTTGCCAAGGAATGAAATCAACCAAAACCCCTGCAATCAGACGGCCACCCATGCCACCAATCGCTGTACCTGAGATATACAGTCCCATGGCGAAACCGATATCTTTTTGTGCAATTTCTTCCCCGATATAGGTCATGGCGACGGCTGCAACGCCACTCACCGCTAAACCAATAAAAATACGAGTGCCTAAAAACACCTCCCAAATCGGAAAAGAAGCACTAAGCAGCAATAAAATCGAAACTAGAAATAAGGCAAACACCATAATCGGTTTACGTCCAAACCGATCAGAAATAAAGCCTGTAAATAGTAAGCCAATAGCCAAAGCAATGGTGGAGAAAGACAGAGGAAAACTACTATGCGTCGGGGTAACCTGAAAGAATTTTGCAAAAATTGGCATCATCGGCTGAACACAATACAATGATGAAAATGAAGCGAAACCTGCAAAAAACAATGACCATAAAATCGAAGTAAACGATTTTGAACCATACTCTATATGGGTTGAACGTATAACTGATTCAGACATGAGCACTCCTTCTGCCTGATCAGTATACGCTCGTTTTCATTGAAATTATCAACAACGATATTAGTGACTTTTCACTTAATTTTTAAAATAATGCTTTCGGTAAACGAATCTGAATAATTTCATTGTCATCGGCAAGTTTGGCATTACGTCCTGATGAGCCAGGAAAGTTATTGTCATTAAGAACCGTGAGTGTGGTGGCATTTTCTATGATCACATCCTCGATCGTCTCAAATGGAAAAGCAAAAATATGACCTGTCCCAATATCGCCCTCTCTCACTGCACCATATAAAGCATTTGGATTGGCAATTTTCATGAGATCGACCAACGTCTCACGTGCAACCACTTGTTTAGGCTCATTCAACTGGATACGAATAAGTTTCTTATAGCCGCCTAAATTATTTTGGCTGGCATCGCGTTCAATGATGATGCCATCCTTATCATTAAAGAGTTGAAAATCACCAATATTGGTCGCTTTACTGTCCAAAGCAAACCAATAATATTGTCCCGTATAGGCTTTTTTCTGAATATCAAATTGGGAGATAAGCAGTCTACCTGTCGAATCATTCAGTAGTGGCTTCTCCAGTAATGGATAGAGATACTTGCCATCAGGTGACATCGCCATGCCTTCAAAACCACCACTTTGTTGAACCAATGGCTCGACATAATTGATATTGGCTTTATTGAATTGGTTTTGAGGGGAACGCAACTCCTGTGCTGGATTGAATGGATGAGGCAACGCAATCGGTGCATCCAACAACACACCATCCGCAGAAAAGTGCAACAGATATGGGCCAAACTCATCACCAATCCAATAGCTTCCATCCGCTGCACGTTGCATCGACTCAGGATCAAAATCAGCGCCCGTCAATAAACGCTCTGCGCTATTACCATTCACAATCTCAAAAGGAATCAGTTTATTCGGATCACGTAACTGAATGAAGCTTTGCACAGCAACCTGTCCTGTGCCTTTGGTCTTGGTTTTAAAATCGGCTTTTAATTTATAAATTCGCAGTAAATAATCCGCTGAGTTGTCCTGTGTACCAAAGCCGTTATCAGACATGGCCATATAGCTGCCATCATCATTTTTTAAAGCCGCGGAAAAACCTTGTACAGGTTGTCCTTTAAATGGAGGATAAATCCCATTGGCACCACTGACTGCATTGCCTGAATCAGGACCAGCCGCATAAGTTGCCACAGGAAGTTTTGCGAAAGAAATCAAAGTCGGTTCAGTCACTTTCTCTGTCGATGTGGTTTGGTCAGAGTTATTGTCATCATTACAGGCCGTTAGCCCCAAAGCGCTACAGCAAAATAGAGCCAATAAAGTTTTCTTGTTCATGGTTTTATACATTTGGTAAAAAATTAAGCAAGTTTAAACAAGCTTTTATGAAGCTTTCACTGCATTAAAATGAAATCTTTATGGCAAAAATATGACCATGTAATCCTATCAGGGCGTAAAGAATAGCGCCCCTAATGCAAAAACTTAAACTTTGATCAGCTGATATTCTCCAGCGATTATTAGCCTAATCATTAAAGCCATCTCAATTCCCTTTTCACCTTTGCTCAGCAACACGATATGATAAGAGGGTGATCATGCAATTTTGCCCACATAACTCCTGAGGTTAAACAATGAAGGCGTCTCAGCTTTTATTTCCATTAATTTTATCTTGTATCATGTCATTTCTAATTTCTGGAATCACCACTTTAAAAGCATTAGGCTTCGTTGAAAACCTCTTTTCCATGTGGATGTCAGCTTGGGTGATTGCATGGATGTTTGCTTTTCCTAGTGTGTTGGTCTGTGCACCGATCGCACAGAAATTAGTCAATATAATTCTCAAAGACCGCTAAGCCTCATCCTCTTTTATTAAACCCTTGTAGGTTAAAACGTACACAACTTGCAGTGATTCACGAATATCCGAGAACAGATTTATTTCGTAATATACAAATCATAGAGAGATAGGAAGTCTCATTCAGAATAACAAGACGCACAGGACGTGGTCGTTGACAGGAGTTAACGGCAATAAACCGAATATAGAAAAGTCTCGACAGGATGTCGGGGCTTTTTTGTATGTGCTCAGTAAAATAACGACACTTGACGCGATGTATTTAAGTTCATACCATCACTCTACTTTCGAATATGCGATTAAGCTCTTATTTTACGATGATCACGCCACAAAACAATGTAAAACGCCATATAAGTAATATCGCTATGTTACTTTTTAAACTCAGCATTATGTTTGCTGCTGTTTACTTAACGGCTTGTAGCCATTTAAGTGGTTCAAGCGCAACACGCGCTCAGAAGCTATCCGTCGGGATTCAAAAAGCCTATTCGGTACAACCTGATACTGCCAATCGCGTTGCCCCGATGATCATTCAAAGTGCCAAACAACATGATGTTGATCCACTCCTGATTGCTGCCATGATTCGACAAGAATCGAGCTATAGACCCCATGTGACCTCCTCTGCGGGTGCTGTTGGACTGACACAAATCATCCCCCGTTATTGGCAAAATACCTGTGGCGGCAACTTATTTGACGAGTATACCAACGTCAATTGTGGCACTTATATTCTTGCAAAATATAATCAATCAGCGGGTAGCTGGGAAAAAGCACTGGCATATTATAACGTGGGCCCAACGGGGTATCAGCGCAATTGGAAAATGAAACGCCAAGGTAAAAAATATGCCAAGTCAGTTAAACATCATAAAAAAATGCTGAAAGCTGCGTTATAGAACATTGAAACAGAAATAAAAAAGCCATGCATTAAGCATGGCTGTTTATCCCAAATTGACTAGGCTTCATCAAATAAACCTTCAAATAAGACTGAAGATAAATAACGCTCACCGCTATCAGGTAAAATCACCACAATGGTTTTTCCTGCATTTTCAGGACGTTCTGCAAGCTGAGCCGCCGCTGCTAATGCCGCGCCACTTGAAATACCGACCAAAATCCCTTCTTGAATTGCACATTTTCTTGCCCACTCAATCGCATCTGCACTATTCACAGGCACAACTTCATCCACCAAATCTAGATCTAAATTCTTCGGAATAAAATTGGCACCAATCCCCTGAATCTTATGTGGGGCAGGTGTAATACTTTCACCGCGCTTGGTTTGAGTAATGATTGCTGATTCAGCAGGTTCAACTGCAACAGAGTACAATGGCTTATTTTGAACTTGCTCAAAATAACGCGAGATGCCTGTAATTGTTCCACCAGTCCCCACACCTGCAACCAAAATATCCACTTGACCATTGGTTGCCTGCCAAATTTCAGGGCCTGTAGTATCTTGATGGATTTGAGGATTGGCTGGATTTTCAAATTGTTGCGGCAAGAAATATTGTGCTGGATTTTCAGTGGCTAAGCGAATCGCTTCATCAACAGCACCTTTCATCCCTTTGGCAGGATCGGTCAATACCAAATTTGCACCCAAAGCTTTCAGCACTTTCCGACGTTCTAAACTCATACTTGATGGCATGGTTAAAGTAATCGGATAACCTTTTGCTGCGGCCACGAACGCCAAGGCAATACCTGTATTCCCACTGGTTGGTTCAACAATATGCATCCCTGCTTTGAGCACGCCACGTTGTTCCGCATCTGCGATCAAGGCAGCACCAATACGACATTTCACCGAGAATGCAGGATTACGACTTTCGACTTTTGCCAATACCGTTGCACCAGTTTTGATAATACGGTTAATACGCACTAAAGGCGTATTACCAATTGCCTCTGCATTATTTTCATAAACTGCGATACCAAGATTGGCAGGTGTTGGAAATTGTTGATCGGTAGACATGTTATTTCCTTATTAGATTTGGAATGATTCTCAATCATTATAGGCTTGTCAGCCTAGGAGAAAAGTAGAAAACCTTAGCTTTTATGAAAACAATTAAAACTTTCGATTCATATTTTTATCATTTGAAAATAAAGTAATAACCACACACTGTCATTATGATGATTGCGTTGCGCTTAACTCTTCATTCACTGATACTTGTTCAGTATCACCCAATAAAATTGCAACGCGGCTACAATGAATCATCAAATGTTCTAACCAACGCTGTGCAGCAAGTTGTTCCAAAGTATAAATTGCCGACATCGTTTTAGATGAAGAATCCTCAATAATGTTCTGTCGCACCAAATCTTGTTGTGCTTGCATCTCTGCGGCAAAGTTGGCTAGCTCCTCCACCAATGTTTGGGGGATTTTAGCAAATGGTTCATGCAATAAATGTGGGATAAATTGCTCAAGAATTGTTGCGAACTGATTGGCAAACTGATCAATATTCCTTTGATTTTGAATACTTTCTATATAGCTCATACCACTTAAATCATTTTTGAGAACACGTACATAAACCACCAGTCTCAATAAAATAATCAAACGATGTTGATCAGCTAAAGATTGAGGGACAGCCATCTGATCAAGATAATGCTCAACTTTCGACAAAACATGATCAAACTCGGCTGTTTTAACTAACCCTGCAACCATCCGTCCTCGTATACAACGGATAAAAATGCCATATATATCAGCGATGGATTTTAAAAGTACTCGTTCCACAGCAGCAATGGCAAGCGCTGGAACACTATACAATGACTCATCTAGATAACGCGTAGTGGAATATTCTTTTTCTGGGAGCAAATGAACAATCAATTGCTCGAATTTAGGCAAAAGTGGCATAAAAATACATGCACCTAATAAACTAAAAGCGGTATGAAATGCAGCGACCAACAGAACTGGACCTAACTGATAAATAGCTTCAATATGGTTATATGCCCATACAAATACTGGTGACAATAAAATAAATGCAAAAATGGCAGTCACAACATTGAAAATGACATGAACCGCCGCCGTTCTTTTGGCACTTGTGGTTGCACCAATTGAAGCTAAAACTGCTGTCGCCACCGTTCCAATATTTTGACCAATGACTAAAGCTAAAGTTTGTTCCAAATTAATGGCTTGAGTAGATAAAGCTGCCAAAGTTGTGGTAATCGCCGCACTGGATGACTGTAATACAATGGTCATCAATATCCCCACCAGTACGAGAAACAGCCGCATGAGGAGTGTCGGTTCAGCCCAACGAGATAAGTCAATCAGTTCTGCGACACTACTCATGGCATCTTGTAAAAGCTGGATACCAAAAAACAGTAATCCAAAACCAGCCAAGGTCAGTCCAATAAACGCAACTTTTTCCTTACCCAATAATTTCAGTAATGCCCCAATTCCAACCAGTGGTAATACAAAACTTGATATTGAAAACTTCAAACCGAGTAAAGCAACCATCCAGCCTGTACTCGTTGTGCCAATATTGGCACCGATAATGACACCAATTGCATGGCTAAAACTGAGCACCCCCGCGCTCACAAAACCAATGGTCGCCAAGGTCGTTGCTGTTGAGGATTGCACGACAACCGTTAAACCAATGCCTGATAAAACAGCTTTCATCGGCGAATTTGTAAATCTAACCAACCATTGTCGCAGTGCTTCACCCGCAATTGCTTTTAGACTATCTGTCATTAAAGACATGCCTAAAAGAAATAAGCCGATTCCACCCATCAACTGCACAATGACATTGAACACAAAAGTTTCCTTTTTATAATTTTAAGAGAGTAAGCGAGTACTACTTTTAAATAACTTACATTGTTCTATTCAAATATTTATATTTGATTTATGCCTTACAATAAAGGGCTAATGAAGTTTAATATGGTACTTAAACTCAAATTCAGAATAAAACGCTATTTTTATCCATTATTTTTCATTCGCGCAATAAAAAACACCCCTCAACGTTAGTTAAGGGGTGTTTAGATTTAAAAGCTGGCGATGACTTACTCTCACATGGCAAGTGCCACACTACCATCAGCGCGAAGAGGTTTCACTTCTGAGTTCGGGAAGGGATCAGGTGGTTCACTCTTGCTATTGTCGCCAGCAAACTGTTGTGGTGTTTTCGGGTCTTATTACATATTCATGTATGCCTTACTTACGAACCAAAGAGTTATTAACGGATTAGTATGTTAAGTCTGAAGTATAACATAAAGCGTAGCTTTATGCCTTGCGCTCGGGCAAAGATTCTTAATCTTTGCTTATCCTCGCTCATATCTAGCTATTGGACTAAATCAAGTTCAATCAGTTTAATTTGCACTGACTGTTTGGATTTGAATCGAATTGATGCTTTGTATACAACTGCTTGGGTGTTGTATAGTCAAGCCTCACGAGCAATTAGTATTGGTCAGCTTCACACGTCACCGTGCTTCCACATCCAACCTATCAACGTCCTAGTCTCGAACGGCTCTTTAGAGGACATAAAGTCCTAGGGAAATCTTATCTTGAGGTAGGCTTCCCGCT
>NZ_JAKZGL010000001.1 GCF_022549355.1 Acinetobacter sp. NIPH 2699 | reverse complement strand
ATTGACCTTGCAGGGATTGTTGAGCATGTCACTTTGGTTGAGTTTGATACCAAGCTTCGTGCCGATCAAGTGTTACAAGATAAGTTAAACAGTTTACCAAATACCACGGTGATCCTAAATGCCTTAAGTACAGAAGTGGTTGGTGATGGTGCACAAGTGACTGCGTTAAAATACAAAGACCGTGCGACTGAGCTTGAACATACGGTAGCGCTTGCTGGGATCTTTGTGCAGATCGGTTTATTGCCTAACACCGATTTCTTGAAAGACAGTACAGTTGAGTTAAGCAACCGTGGTGAGATTATGGTGAATGATCGTAATGAAACCAATGTCAAAGGTGTGTTTGCTGCGGGTGACTGTACTACTGTGCCTTATAAGCAAATCATCATTGCCACTGGTGAAGGTGCTAAAGCATCACTCTCTGCTTTTGATTATATGATTCGTTCTGGTGTTTAACGTTCATTAATCAAAAAAATGCCCAAACGTTAGTTTGGGCATTTTTTTATTGGTTTAGGGTTTATACAAGCCATGATCGACTAAATGCTGACGCAGAATTCGGCGTAATTCTAAGATTGCTTCAGGAGTTTCCTGTATTGAATGACCACCATGTAAAATTTTCTCAGAGACTGCACCATTTAAATGTGCACTTTTATATGGAACGATGCCATCAGTAATGATATTCGGGTCATCGCTTTTGGTAATATTTCCCATAATTGAATGGAAAACTAAACCTTTTTCTGGCGGAATATCAGCGGTCAGTTCCATGAATTTTGATTTTTTACTTAAATCACTTGGGCCATTTTGAATCACATCACTGGTCAGTGTTTTTACAAAGTCTTTCAGCTCGATATCATCACTGGTTAATGTATCCGCCAAAGTGGTTAAGAATGTTGCGGGTAAGCGAATAATTTTACGTGCAGCTAAGGTAAACCAACGATCTGCATAATCAGTTCCCCGATGTGGTGAAGCTAGGAAAATGGCACGATCAAAGTTCATAATCGGTTTCATTCTAAGCCGTTCACTAATTGCAGGATGCTTTCTGAGTTGTGTTTGCTGGCGACTGCTCATCATTTGTAACGCTTGTTTGGACACATCGACATCACTGACTAGAAGTCGGCTAATAATACCGCCCATACTATGACCAATTAAAACAGCATTTTTTGCCGCAGCATCTTTTGGATTTAATGAAGAAAATGCCTGTTTTAATAATGCATAAATTTGAAAACGGCTTTCTAAGATTGGCATATTGGTTGAATAGAAAACTTGCCATACTTGATATTGTTCACGTAAAACCGTATCACCCATAATATCATTGGTTACTGCAATCCAAGCCTCAGGACTACTTGCAAGACCATGGACCAGCACGATTATTTTTTTATTTGGATTATAGGGTTCTAGCATATATAGATGCGGCATTGTTAAACGTTGATCTCGATCAATCAAGCTTAAATATGCTGCTGCACCTAAATTATTTTCTGCCAACCAGAGTCCATAAGGTGCGGAGAAATTTGCTGCAAGCGAATAAGGTTTACCAGCAATATTGATTTTTTCAGTGTTATACGGGTCGTAAGCTTTAATTTCAAAATCAGGACTGGTTAACACATCCTTAACAGACGCAGCAGGTTTTTTAGGTTGGGCAATGATGGTAGAAGCTAAATAACGTGCTGGATGAATATTTGGATTTATTCCGTTAGGGTAGTCATAATTTAATGGATCGAGAATATATTGATTATCCCACTTACTCTCTGATGTGGCAAAGACTGCAACAAAATCTGAGCCGAAGCCATCACGACGGTTAAGTGCACGTAAGCCTGAAAAATTCATATTGTAGCTAGATACAAACTGCTCTAGGCTCTCATTTTCTAAACGTTGATATTCTTTTAAATCAAGTGAATAGGTGCTTTTTCCGATTTTAATTGTCGGTTCAAATTCTTGTTTAGGGTATCGAACTTTGTGAACATGTACGAGTCTGGCTAAAGCTTGGTTATAAAAATCCCGAATTTGTACCTGACGGTTATCAAATAGCCGTTCTTGTGGCTGGCGAGTGGTTTTAAATAAATAGGCATAGCTGTAACGAATCGTTTTATCCAAAGCATCGAGTTCTTGATCTAAACATTGCTCATACGCTTTTTGGATAAGTTTTTGTTCTTCTTCAGCTTTATGCTTGGTTAGTTTACTGATTTTACATTCAGAGGATTCTGATAAAGCCATTGCTTTAGCAAGATATAATTCACTTGCTGTTGATAGTAATTGTTCATCAAGAATTTGAGGGATTTCATGTAAATCCGCTACGCATTGATTGGGGGTTTCCATGCAAATTTTAGCGGCTTTACCAGACATTGAAAGCACATTGAGGCTGGCCTCACTGAGTTTCTTTTGTGTCAAAATACTGTTGCGTTCGTTGGCAATGGTGACATTCAATGCCTGTTGTTTTAGGCTGACAACCTGACAGCCACTGAACATAAGGGTACTGAGTAGACTGATAACAAATAGACGTTTATTCGGGGTAAATGCTTGCATCATGGATCAGCACAGGTCGCTTGAATTATTATAGTCATAATACTGAAATTAGATGTTTTTTCAATGAATAAAAAATAGGCTGTACCAGACAGCCTATTTATATTGAAAGCTAAGATTACATTAGACTTCTTTCATAAATCCCCTTGCGGAACTTCAATTGTTCCTTATTCTCTCTATGGGAGAAATACAAAGAGGATGTCAATAATGATGAAAGAGAGCTATTAGTTCATGACTTGCCAAACATTCCAGCGTTTACCAGATTCCACTTCACGAATTAAACGATCAGCCACTTCTGCTTCATCTGGAAATTTAATTTTATAGTTCTTTAATGTCTGAATCGCATTTTTCTTCTGTTCTAACCAAAGATAGTTATTCGCAGCAGAAAGATAAGCTTCTTGAACCCCACCTTTGATTGCTTTATCTAAATAAGGAATCGCTTCACGTTGACCACCACCTTCAGATAAACCAAAACCGAACCAGAAATTGATTTCTGGATCATTTGGGCTGATTGCAAGAATACGTTGTGCGTAATTTAAAGATTTAGAGGTATAAGATGTACCCAAATCTAAGTTACGCGCCATCACACTGGCTTTAAATGCACGTGTTAATACATCAAATGATGCATTTGGTTTTTCTGCTAAAGCATCTAATTTATGTGTAATTTCTTTGAGCTTAACTTCATAGCCTTTACGCTCTTGACGTTCTGGGAAGCGTGGTGGGTAATGACGTGCCTTACCTTCAACCAATTGTAAAAAATCATCGATTTCAGTGACATCGACTTCATTATCACCAGCGAGTACAGCATATTTCATACTACGTTGTTTGCTATCAATTGTTGGAACGATGAGTTTGTTTACATCTAAGGTTGTTGATTTTGATGGGTCACCTTGTAATGAAACGACCATTTTAGTCACGGGCTGAGCTGTGGCATCTTTAATCGCTAGTTCAAAGCTTGGCGGCACATCATACTGGATTGGATTTAAAGCATAAAAAGCTGGCGTAGGATCAGGTTCTTTAAATACAAAAGGTTCAGCAACATTTGCTTTTTTTGTTGGAGCAATACCGCATGCGGTTAGAACTGAGGTTGAAAGTACGAGTAATGCCAAAGGCTTAAAATTCATGATCTACGTCCATTAATTTTAGTAAGGTGATAAAAGTGGTTGATTTCGCTAGTCTAGGAAAAGCGAAACCAACTTGCAATGGATGACATGTTGTATTTTTATAATTTACTCCGTTTTTGATGGGATACTTTGTGCATCACATTCACGTCGGACTTCTTCAATAATTTTTAACTCTTCTTTACTAAAAGGTTGAGTTTTAGAATTTTGACCTTTAAACGTTGGATCAAGTAGAGACAGTCTTTGGTAAAGTGTATTCATCCGTTTTTCATTTTTTTGCATACGATCCAGTAACACACGAATACCTTCTAAAATAGGATCAGCTTGTTCTTCAGTTGTTGCATAAGGTTCAAAACCAATACTTTCTGCATAATCTCGACGTAGTGCCTCTTGTTCTGTTTGCTCTATCGTCACGGACTCTTTAAAAATATAACGGGCTGGACTCCCCACGGCTGTCACACCAGCAGGTACCTCTTTCGTCACCACCGCATTGGAACCTATTTTGGCACCTTTGTGTACAGTAAAAGGCCCTAAAATTTTTGCACCTGCGCCAACCACGACCCCATCTTCTAAAGTTGGATGGCGTTTACCTTTATTCCATGTCGTTCCCCCTAAGGTGACGCCATGATATAGGGTGACATCATCGCCTATCTCAGCGGTTTCGCCAATCACAACGCCCATACCATGATCGATAAAGAAACGTTTACCTATTTTTGCGCCCGGATGGATTTCGATGCCTGTGGCAAAGCGACTAAAAGAAGAGAGCAGTCGAGCAGAGCCTTTATATTCTTTTTTCCATAACTCATGGGCCATGCGATGCATAATCAGCGCATGAATACCTGGGTAGGTCGTCAGGACTTCGAGTGTATTGCGAGCAGCAGGATCACGTGCAAATACAGCTTCGATATCTTCTTTGAGCTGTTTAATCATTGGACTGATCCTCCTTACTGTTTTGTTTCCATGAACCATTTGCGAGTGCTTGTACACGGCTAAATATCCCGCGTAATAAATGGTACTCCATACGATCTAATTGTATCCTTCCAAACAAACGACGCAAGCGTAATGGAAGTAACCGGGGATTATTCGGGTCTAAAAACTCAATTTCTGTCAGCATTTTTTCTAAATGAGGATAAAACTCCTCCATTTGCTGTTGGTTTACGAGTGGTTCGTCCCATTGCATACTTTGTTGTTGTTTTAGCTGCATGTGATCATCAGGCAGGGCGAGCGCTTGAGTATTTTGTTCAAGTGCAGCCATACGTAACTCATAACAAACAACCTGAATGGCTTGAGCAACGTTGAGCACGCCATATTCAGGATCAACTGGAATGGTTAAATGATAGTTTGCTAAAGCTAATTCTTCATTGGTGAGACCACGATCTTCACGGCCAAACACAATCGCAATATTCTGTTGCTGGTTTGCTGCTTGTAAAGCTTCTTTTGCAGCAGGGCGAACATCGAGTAATGGCCAAGGAATGGTACGACTACGTGCACTGGTGCCAAAAACCAAATGACAGTCTTGAATCGCTTGTTCTAAGGTATCAACAATCTCGATCTGTTCGATTAAATCTTGTGCGCCTGCGGCCAATGCATCAATATCTGGATGCGGATAAGTTTTGGGTGCAACGAGTACAAGTTTAGATAAACCCATCGTTTTCATGGCACGTAACGCACTACCAATATTTGCAGGTAAAGTCGTATTGACCATGACAATACGCACATGATCCAAATGTTTGGACACGTTGTTTGAGTCAAACAGGTTCATATATCATCCAAATTTAAGAATATTGAGAGATTTCAGACTGGTAAAGATCTAAGGCTTCATCCATTGACATATTTTCAGGTGGCGGGGCAACCACACTGACTTTCGGCGCTTCAGCTACTTTTGCTGCTTTGGATTTCACTTGATATTCAATGAAAATTGCCTCTTTACCAAAATAATCACGCAACTTTGCTAGCAGTTCATCTAAAGGTACAACTTTCCATTGAGCGCCTAAGTGTAATTCTGCTGTTGCAAAGCTTTGTTCAATTTGCAGGTGTAGACCAATATGTTGGCACATATCAATATTACAATAGGGTAAAAGCAATGTTTGCAGATCTTTTGCCAATGATTTCGTCATTAGATCGTTGCTTAAACGAACTTGGATACTTTGGGCGCGTTTTTGGCGAATCTCATTTAAACTAAATGCCTTGCTTAACCGAGCCATCGGGCGGTCGAAACCTTCACGTTCGTAAATTTCACCCTCAATCACCACGACTTGTTCTAAACGGACGACCTCTTTATAGCGTTGGAAACGTTCATGATTGCAACTGATTTCAACACGCGCAGTACCATCATCTAAAGTGATCATGATACGGTTTGGGAAGTTTGCAATATCGACAACCAATCCAGCAAAGACAGTGGTAACGCCACGACGTGTTGGTGTGAGTTCATTGAGTTTAGCAGAGACAAATGATTTTAATTCAGGGCGGTAGACATCGATAGGATGACCCGTTAAGTACAAACCAAGCGTATCTTTTTCACCTTTTAAGCGAACTTCATCAGCCCATGGTTTAACAGGTTTAGATGGCTTGCGTTGAACTTCCTCAACTTCACCAAATAAATCCATGATACCTGTTTCACGATTACTTCGGGCTTGCTCCGCAGCCTGTACCGCTTCTGGTAATTGTGCCATGAGGCTCGAACGTTCAATACCTAAACAATCCAGTGCACCTGCACGGATCAACGCTTCTAAGGTACGTTTGTTGATTTTTTTCAGATCGATACGATGACAGAAATCAAATAAATCTTTATAAGGACCTTCTTTGGTACGAGAGTCGATCACAGACTGCATTGCCTGTTCGCCAACACCTTTAATCGCACCTAGACCATATACAATGGTTTGTTCATCACTGGCATGGAAATGATACAGCGACATATTTACGGAAGGTGGAAGTACTTCTAGCTTATTATTACGACAGTCATCAATCAGAAACACGATACTGTCGGTATTTTGCATTTCCGATGACAGTACCGCTGCCATAAACTCGGCAGGGTAATGTGCTTTTAACCAAGCGGTATGGTAGGCAACTAAAGCATAGGCTGCGGCATGGGATTTGTTAAAACCATAACCCGCAAATTTTTCCATATAGTCGAAGATATGGTTGGCCGTTGCGACATCGATCCCTTTTTGTCCAGCGCCTTCCGTAAAGATCTGGCGTTGTTTCACCATTTCTTCAGGTTTCTTTTTACCCATCGCACGGCGAAGTAAATCTGCACCACCAAGCGTATAGCCTGCACAGATCTGAGCTGCCTGCATCACCTGTTCTTGATAAACCATAATACCGTAGGTTGGCTCTAACACACCTTCAAGTAATGGATGCAGATATTCAAACTCACCGCCATGCATACGATGGATAAAGTCTGGAATAAGATCCATTGGACCGGGACGATACAAGGAAACGAAGGCAATAATTTCTTCGAATTTACTTGGTCGAGCTTCCTTGAGCATTTTTTTCATGCCGACGGATTCAAACTGGAACACCGCAGTTGTATTTGCATTGGCAAACACAAGATAGGCATCTTTATCATCCAATGGCACATCAACAATATTTAAAGGCACTGCTGACTTGATGCGTTTATTAATATTCTGAACGGCATCTTCGATTACGGTTAGGTTACGCAAACCCAAGAAGTCAAACTTGACGAGACCCGCGGCTTCAACATCATCTTTGTCATATTGTGCAACACGACCTGTACCATCAGCTTCACAAAGCACTGCGGAATAGTCGGTAATTTTCCCTGGTGCAATTACAACACCACCCGCGTGTTTACCTGTGTTCCGCGTGATACCTTCTAGCTTGAGTGCCATTTCCCAGATCTCAGCGGCGTCGTCATGATCTGGATTGGATGGATTAGTAACGATATCCTTAAGTTGAGGTTCCATGTCAATGGCTGTCACCAAATCAACACCAAGCGGTTTGGTTGGCACCATTTTTGAAATACGATCTGCAAGACCGTATGATTTACTCAATACACGCGCGACATCTCGAATAGCGCCTTTTGCAGCCATCGTACCGAAAGTGGCAATCTGTGAAACGGCTTCACGACCATAGTTTTGAGCCACATATTCAATGACACGGTCACGGCCTGCAATACAGAAATCGACGTCGAAGTCGGGCATTGAGACACGTTCAGGGTTTAAGAAACGTTCAAAGAGGAGATCATAACGTAGCGGGTCAAGATCGGTAATTTTTAAACTATAAGCGACCAAAGAACCTGCACCTGAACCACGACCAGGACCGACAGGCACGCCATTATTTTTGGCCCATTGAATAAAGTCCATGACGATCAGAAAGTATCCTGGGAAGCCCATTTTCAGGATAATATCAACTTCATATTTAATTCGTTCATCATAGGGTTGACGAATTTCTGCCCAGTCTTCATCGCGCTTGTCAATTGGATAAAGGTGATTGAGGCGTTCTTCTAAACCTTCACGAGATAAATGTTCGAAGTAGCTATCAATGGTATAGCCATCTGGAATAGGGAAGTCGGGTAAGAAATAAGTACCCAATTGCAACGCGACATTACAACGTTGCGCAATGTAGTAGCTATTAGCGATAGCACTTGGAATATCTGAAAATAGTTCAGACATTTGCTCGCCAGTTTTAAAGTATTGTTCAGTACTATAATTTTTCGGGCGTTTATTATCACCCAATACATAACCATCGGCGATACAGACGCGTGCTTCGTGAGCATCATAATCATGTTGTTCGATGAAGTGCACATCATTGTGTGCAACCACACCAATCTGATACTTTTCTGCAAGTTTTAGGGCCTGCTGAATAAAATCTTCTTCACCAGCACGTTCCGTCCGAGTGAGTGCTAAATAGACGCGGTTTCCAAACTTTTCGATCCACGCTTCTAATAATGGCTCAGCTTTTTGCGGGTTAGACGAACTCAGCATTTTACCCACATCACTATGTTGACCAAGTAAGATGATGAGATCTTCTGCTTGCTCAAGCACCCAGTCTTTCTGTACACAAGGGATGCTGAGTTGTTGTCCTTCAATAAAACCGCGAGAAACGATTTCGGTTAGACTACGCCAACCAATATTACTCATTGCTAACAATGTGGCTCTATGTTCAGCATCATTTAAACGTATAACGCTGCCAAGAATAGGTTTAATGCCTTTTTTTAGACAAGCCTCATAAAATTTTACCGCAGCATGCAAATTGGATAAGTCTGTAAGTGCCAGCGCAGGCATTTCATCTTTTACTGCAACTTTGACCAAATCAGGTATGCGCACAATCGATTCTGTAATCGAAAATTCTGTATGAATACCAAGATGAACAAAATGCATGAATCTATCCTTAACGCGATCAATGATTATTCTAACATGCTCTGTCTTTGTCAGTTGTCTAATATTTTTGCAACTAAGACGAGATTCCGTTGACGAACGGTAAGTATAAAAAGAAAAACCGATGCAGATACATCGGTTTGGAAAATCATGAGCTAAAATTAATATTGCCAGAACATGCGCTGAATTTCTTTTGCATCATTGGTTTTGGTTAGAGCGAGAGCCGCTAAAATACGTGCTTTTTGTGGATTAAGATCATGTGCTGCAACCCAGCCATATTTATCATCAGGTTGTTCTGCGTTACGTAAAACAAAGCCTTGAGGTACGCGAGAAGAGCGAATGATCTGTATGCCTTGTGCATCATGCAGTTGCTTTAATGTTGGAACAATATAGTTTGCCACAGAACCATTCCCTGTACCGGCATGAATAATTGCTTTTACCCCAGCTTTTGCATAAGCAAGATATGGATCAGGCATCATTGAGTCAGAACCATAGACGATTTGAACGAGTGGAAGTTGCTCACCTTTAATATTCTCAATATTAAATTCAGATGCTTGGGTATGGGTTTTTATACTACTTCTAAACCAATATGGTTTTCCTTCAACGACCGTACCTAATGCGCCCCATTGGCTGCCAAAGGCATTGGTATGAATATTGATTCCTTTGGTCACATCACGTGCCGCAAAAATGGAATCATTCATCAGCGCAAGCACCCCTTTGTTTTTCGCTTCATTTGAAGACGCAAGGGCAACCGCACTATATAAATTAAGCGGACCATCAGCAGAAAGTGCTGTAGATGGGCGCATTGAGCCAACTAAAACGATTGGCTTGTCAGTATGAATAACAAGGTTGAGAAAAAACGCAGTCTCTTCAAGCGTATCAGTGCCATGTGTAATGACGACGCCATTCACCGATGGTTTTTTGACCAAATCATTCACTTGACGTGCGAGAGATAAAAGCTCTTTGTCGGTAATACTCTCTGAAGCAATTTGTAAGGCTTGTATGCCGCTAACATTTGCTAATTCTTTGATTTGAGGTACAGCATTGATTAATGCATCTACAGGAACTTTTGCTGCTGTGTAGGTTGCACTATTGGTCGAGCTTGCACCTGCACCAGCAATCGTACCGCCTGTTGCCATAATGACGACATTATTTTTTGCATACAACGAAACCGAAGCAGCAAGTAGTGTGCATGCGAATCCAAATGATTTAACCGTTTTATTCATCATCAATTACAATCCTGTATTTTTAGTTTTCCATTGAAGGGTTATGTCTTTATATCCTATACGACATCAAAGATTATTATTTGAACTTTTAATATATAAATCATTGGCAATTTATTCTTTATTAGAATCTATTTAGATGGACTAAACTAAGTTTGATTGATCACCTAAGTCATGTGTATGTATGGCGGGTGAGGAGTTAAAGGTGAATGATTTCAGTTGTTTGATGTTTTTAGCAGGGTCTGAATAAAACTATATTATACTGTTGAAATTTCATGTAATTTTGGATGATTTAGGCTAAAAATAAAAAAGCAATGTCTAGTAAAGACATTGCTTTAATTTTTTAATTAACGGCGAGTGGCTAAGAAACGGCCTAAACGATTAATCGCTTCTCGCAGTTCATTCTCCGCAGGTAAAAACACCACACGGAAATGGTCTGGCGTAGGCCAATTAAAGCCCGTACCTTGTACCAATAACACTTTTTCTGCTTTCAATAAATCCAACATCAATTGTTCATCATCTTCAACTGGATAAACTTCAGGATCGAGTCGTGGGAAGCAATACATGGCACCGTCAGGTTTCACACAACTGACACCGGGGATTTCATTGAGCATTTCCCAAGCAATATTACGTTGTTCGTATAAACGACCGCCGGGACGAATCAAATCATTAATTGACTGATAGCCACCCAGAGCAGTTTGTATTGCATATTGAGCTTGATGGTTGGCACACAAACGCATTGATGCCAACATATCTAAACCTTCGATATAATCAGCTGCACGATTTTTATTGCCTGTAATTGCCATCCAACCTGCACGATAACCCGCGATACGATAGGCTTTTGATAAACCATTGAAGGAGATACAAAGTTGATCACCAGCCAAAGCGGCAACAGCAACATGCTCAATACCGTCATAAATAATCTTGTCGTAAATTTCGTCAGCAAATAAAATTAAATCATGCTTCTTCGCTAAAGCGACGATTTGTTCTAACACGTGTCGTGGATAAACTGAACCTGTTGGATTATTTGGGTTGATGATGACAATACCACGCGTGTTTGGCGTGATTTTGCTTTCCATATCTGCAATATCTGGGTACCAATAATTTTCTTCATCACATTTATAGTGAATGGCTGTACCGCCTGACAGATTGACTGCTGCTGTCCATAAAGGATAGTCAGGCATTGGCACCAACATCTCATCACCATCATTGAGCAAGCCTTGCATGGCCATCACAATAAGTTCAGAGACACCATTTCCGACATACACATCATTGACATGCATATCAAAAATGCCTTTTTGCTGGTAATACTGGCAAATGGCTTTACGTGCAGGAAAAATACCTTTTGAATCGGTATAGCCAATTGCATTGGGGAGGTTTAAAGCCACATCATTAATGATTTCTTGTGGTGCTTCAAAACCAAAAGGCGCAGGGTTGCCGATATTGAGCTTAATGATCTTGTGGCCTTGCTCCTCCATTTCATTGGCGGCTCGCAATACTGGCCCACGAATGTCGTAACAAACATGCTCAAGCTTAGATGATTTTTTAATTTCTCGGTTTGCTTGAGTAGACTGGGGCGTAGCAGTATTTTTAGGCATAGCTGGATTCACTTTTGCATATCGGTATAAATAACTTTTAAAGGTTTCGACTGTAACCAAATTTAGATCGTGTTGATCTCTCAGTAATTCAACAATTTTTTCATGGGTAAAACCTGATTGTTGATATTGTCTGATGGTTGGTAATAGATTTTTAAAAACCACACTTTTTTTCTGTGACATTTTTTGTCCTAGACAACCGCGCACACTAAGAATAACACTATGTTTGCTTACGTCAAATAGAGATGCCTTGAAAATTGCTTACTTTTGTTAAAATAATTTGCTAGCTTTTTGCTATTTTGTTTTTTAATGCTGAAAATTCATTAAATTGTACGAACTGAGACTAGAGTTTTTGTTGTGAATGGCGTAAATATAAAACTTGATCATCAAGATATTTTTAACAACAGAATATAAAGGTGCAGGTCATGGGAAAAGTGAATAAAACTGACAGAGAATGGCAAAGAGAGCTATCACCAGAAGAATATCGCATTACTCGTCAAAAAGGCACAGAACCGGCATTTACGGGGCAATATTGGAATAATAAACAGCACGGAGTTTATGTGTGTCGATGCTGCGGTGCAGAATTATTCTCTTCGGAAACGAAATACGATAGTGGCTGTGGTTGGCCAAGTTTTTTTAAGCCAATCGACAATGTATCTATAGAAGAACATGAAGATTTATCGCACGGTATGGTCAGAACGGAAATAGTCTGCCATGATTGCGATGCACATTTGGGTCATGTGTTTGAGGATGGCCCACAGCCGACTGGGTTACGTTATTGCGTAAATTCGGCATCATTACAACTTAAAACACAAGAAAAGAATGACGAGGAAACTTATCCATGAGTAATATTTATCAGTTTGAAGCTGAATTGTTAGAGGGTGATATAAAAGCGCTCGCTGATTATAAAGGCAAGGTCATGCTGATTGTAAATACAGCGAGTAAGTGTGGTTTTACACCTCAATTTGCAGGGCTTGAGAAACTTTATGAAAAATATAAATCTCAAGGTTTAGAAGTTCTAGGTTTTCCATGCAATCAGTTTGGGGGGCAGGACCCAGGCACGAATAAGGAAATCGGGACATTTTGCCAACGTAATTATGGTGTGGATTTTCCGATGTTCGCTAAGGTTGATGTAAAAGGGCCAGAGGCGCATGTAATTTTTCGTTTTTTAACACGAGAGGCCAAAGGTATTTTGGGGAGCCGTAATATTAAATGGAATTTTACCAAGTTCTTGGTTGGACGTAATGGTGAAGTTCTAGGACGTTATGCACCGACGACAAAACCAGAAGCTTTAGAAGCGGATATTGAAAAAGCTTTGGCGAAGAAATAGTGGGTACAATACCGTTATTTAAGGCTTTAATTATTGAATAATAAAATAGGTGTGGTAAAAACACCTATTTTATTTTAGTTTAAAATTAATTGTTAAATTAGATTAAAAATGAAAAAACAAGTATCAAATTTATTTATTAAAGGGGTTTGTTCTGGAGTTGTAGGAACATTATCAGTTTTAGGATTAGGATATGGTGGGGGATATATTTATCAACAACAGCAAGCTAAAAGCTATTTGACTGCAATTGAGCAATATAAAACTAACTTTGTGAGTCAATTGAATCAACAATATTTTAATAATGAAACAAAATCAGCACAGAAAATTCTAATTTTGAATAGAAATATTTCACAAATTCAAAAAGATATTGTAGATAATCTACAAGTTAAAGCAGGTATCACACTGAAGTTTGAGCATCTACAATTCGTTGCAAGTTTGGATGGAAAACAAGCGCCTAAATCACTAACTCATTATCAACTTTTTTACCAACCGCAATACCAAACAGATAATCAAGAATTAGCTTGGCAATGTTTCTCTAATTTACCAGATCATCTACGACCTAAAGATTGTCTTTATAGAAAAGAAGCGCCAAGCAATACTGAATTATTAAGAGAGGCATTCAGTGCCTCCTTTTCAGAGCGCCGTAATAGTCATAATAATTTAGGTGATTATCCTGCAAGTATGCAGCGACAGCATACTCAAATTCCAATTGAAACTGAGTGTACTAAGTTCAAAGCGAGACTTCCTCAAGACTTTGATGTTTATGCAACAGGAGCTTATTCTGGACGCAAATCAAATTATCAGATTGATGATAGTGGACATCAAGCTACAGAAATGGATATTCAAGTACAACATGACCGTCCTATTGTACTGATCTTGGGAGCTTATGAGCCTACGATTTGGAAACTCAAATGGGAGGATCAGACTAAAATTGTTGGTGTGATTGCAACTGGGTATTATAAACAGCAAGTTTTAGGGCTACCTAGATCAATTCCAATTCTTGAGACAACGAGCCAGAATTCACAATGTGGTTATGCTTATGTTTCAGATCGCAATGCGACACAGGTCAACCAATTGGCACAGAAAGTCGTGCAGAAGGATATAAAGGCTATTGTACTAGCACAAAATGGGCAGGCAAATATTGGTAATATTCGTTCGATTAGTGCTTTGCGGTCATCTAATGATCGAACTTTAGATGATGTTATTGATAAAAATGCGCCCTTAGCTGGTGAAGCGGGAATTCGTGATGCAGTTGCTAAAGGCTTATTGCGCCCTGCCAATAAAGCAGATATTAATGGGTGGAAAGCAGCGTATAATAAGGCAAATAATATTCACACTCCGCCTGTGATTGGTGCAACTGAATCTAGTTCAGATACTGGTATGGAATATGTACATTTTCATAATGCTTATGTGGTATTAAAAGAAATGACTATTCCAGCCGGTTTGTATGGTGCTCATTCGGTCACATTTTTCGTACCCAAAGGTGTACCAACACCTAAGGGAGAGAGAGGCCATTCGACCATTTATGATATGAATGTGGGTAACTGTATAGGTTCATCACCTAATTGCCAACATCGTTGACTATATTAAGATAAAAAATAGGCATCAATGCGATGCCTATTTTTTTTGCCATTATTTATGTATATGTTGATTCAACTGATTTACCTTTACTAAAACTATGCAGTTTGCGGTTGATATCATCAATAAAGGTATACACCACGGGGATAACAAGTAATGACAAGAAGGTACTGGTAATCAAACCACCAATCACCGAAATTGCCATTGGAGAGCGGAAACTCGGGTCTGTCCCGATGCCCAATGCGATTGGCAACATACCAGCCCCCATTGCCAATGTGGTCATAATAATCGGACGGGCACGTTTATGGCAGGCATCCAACAGGGCATTGAATCGCGAATAATGCTTCTCGTTCCTTGCAATGATGGCGTAATCGACCAATAGAATCGAGTTCTTACTTGCAATCCCCATCAGCATAATTAAGCCAATCAAACTTGGCATAGAGAAACTACTTTTTGCTAAAAGAAGTAAAACGAATGCGCCGCCAAGTGATAAAGGTAATGCGACTAAGATGGTAATCGGTTGTAAAAAGTCTTTGAATAAAAGCACCAGTACCACATAAATACACAGCACACCTGTGAGCATTGCTAAACCAAAACTTGAAAATAACTCCTGCATGACCTCAGCATCACCAATATTAGTACGTGTCACACTTGGTGGTAAATTTTTCATGGTCGGTAGTTGATCAACTTGTGCGGTTACATCGCCTAAAGGTTGATTATTGAGTTCAATATTCAGGTTGATATTTCGCATACGATTGAATCGGTCAATCTGCGAAGGACCACTTTCAATATTGACATCTGCAATGCTGCCCAACATCACAGGGCCTTGATTCCCTTTGATGATCAGGCGTTTGATTAACGCTTCATCTTGACGGGCGGATAGAGGAAGCTTGATCACGATTGGTATTTGGCGTTGCGATAAATTCAATTTAGACAAGTTCTGGTCAAAGTCACCAGCGGTTGCGATTCTTAACGTTTCAGCAATATCATAGCTTGTGATACCAAGATCTGCTGCTCTGGCAAAGTCAGGACGAACAACCAATTCAGGGCGAATCAGTGCAGCACTTGAGCTGACACTACCAATATTCGGAATCGTCCGTAATTCACGTTCAAGTTTACGTGCAGTCTCCATCAATGCTTCAGGATCATCACCAGACAGTGCCAGTTGATATTGGCTGTTATTTCCTGCGATGCCCACTTGAATCCTTGCACCTGGGAGTGGGGCGAGACGTTGTCTGATCTCATCTTCAATTTGTTGCAGACTGGCAGATCGATCCGAGCGTTCAGTGGTTTGAATGGTGAGTGTGGCTTTGCGAGGTTCGCTAGATGCTCCACCTGCAAATGGGTCTGTACCTGCTGCACCGCCCCCAATGGTGGTGTAGACACTTTTAACCTCAGGATGGTCTTTAATCAGATTACGTGCGTACTCTGCTGTTTTTAAAGTTTCTGAAAATTGTGAACCTGGTGTTAATTCTACGCGAACTTGTGTCTGTCCTGTATCTGGGGGAGGAACGAAACCTGTTGGCAGCAGTGGAATGAGCATGAGCGAGCCAATAAAAAAAGCAATCGCGCCAAATAGTGTGAGCCAACGATGGTTTAAACACCACGTGACTAAACGCATATACACGCGCATGACACGACTATCATTTTCACGGTCTTTTGCAAGTCCTCTTTGACCCTGATCTTCTATCGAAGAGGCTGGCAATGGATGGTCTATTTTCCCAACCCATGGCTTAAGAATATAAGCAGCCATCATTGGGGTAAGTAAACGCGCAACCAATAGTGAGGCAAAAATCGCAAGTGATGCTGTCCAGCCAAACTGAACGAAGAATTTACCTGCGATACCACTCATAAATGCGGTAGGTAAGAACACCGCTATTAAGGTAAAGGTTGTGGCTATGACCGCGAGACCAATCTCATCCGCAGCTTCCATCGCGGCTTCATACGGGGATTTCCCCATTCGTAAATGCCGAATAATATTTTCAATTTCAACAATTGCATCATCCACTAAAATACCGACCACCAAAGACATGGCGAGTAGCGTGACGATATTGAGGGTGAAGCCGAGGTAATACATGCCGATGATGGCAGGTAAAATTGAGAGTGGCAGAGCAGTAGCCGCAATGATGGTTGCACGCCAATCGCGTAGAAATAACCAAACCACAAGTACCGCTAAAATTGCGCCTTCATATAACAGCGACATTGAGCCTTTATAATTATCTTCAACAGGCTTAACAAAGTTAAATGCCTCAGTAATTTTAATGTCAGGATGGGCGGCTTTGAGTTTATCCAAAGCGATAATGACACCTTTTTCAACATCAACTTCACTTGCACCTTTACTGCGGGTGATTTCAAATCCAATAACAGGTTGACCATTTAAAAGTGCAGCAGAACGTCGCTCAGCTATTCCATCATGTATGGTTGCAACTTGATCAAGGCGGATATGCCGACCATCACTTAAGGCAATGTTCATCGCACCAATTTCAGCCGCTGTTTTGACGGTGGCAATGGTACGAATAGATTGTTCACTACCGCCAATTTTAGTTTCGCCGCCTGAAGCGTCTTGTTGGATTAAGCGAAGCTGTCGGGTAATTTCTGTCGCAGTTGCATTGAGTGCCAATAGTTTTTCAGGATCGAGTTCAACATCAATTTGACGTGTGACACCACCAACACGCGATACAGCACCGACACCTTTGACTTGAAGCATGGCGCGCGCAATATCATAATCAACAAACCATGACAGTGCTTCTTCATCCATTTTGGGCGATTGAATGGCATAGGTTAATATTGGCGAACCCGATAGATTGATTTTACTGACAATCGGATCTCTTAAATCAGCAGGTAAGTCTGAGCGAACCTGTGATACCGCATTACGAACATCGTCAACGGCCTCTTGAAGCGGCTTCTCCAATTGGAACTCTGCGGTAACACTCACCACACCATCTTGAATATTGGTATATTGATTTTTTAGACCTTGTAAGGTTGCAATCGAGTTTTCTATTTTACGGGCTACTTCAGTTTCAAGTTGTGGTGGTGCTGCGCCGGGTAAGGCGGCTGTCACCGTGACCATTGGCAATTCAATATCTGGAAATTGCTGTATTTTCATCCAGTGAAAACAGAGCAAACCCGCCAAGCCAAGCATAATGAATAATAGAATACTGGGAATAGGATTACGGATCGACCAAGAAGAAACATTCATCTTAATGCTCCTGTGTAGTCACAAGTTGTTTGCTCAGGGGAGTATCAGGAATTTCCTTGGCAATATGCACTAAATCCCCGTCAGTTAAGAAACCAGTACCAGAAGAAACGACTTTTAGGTTGGCTGCTAAACCTAAGATTTCTACACGATTATCTAAACGGCGTCCGATGGTCACTTTTTGTTGTGTCACACGGTTGTTATTATCAACGATAAAAACATAAGCAAAGCCATCACGTAATAACAATGCTGTTTGTGGAATGGTGAGTGCGGATTTTTCACCCAAATCAAATTCACCTTTGACAAACATCCCCATACGAACGGCTTGGGTTGTTGGTAAATCAACATAGACCAAACCATAACGTGTTTGTGGGTCAATCACAGGCGCAATCATTCTGATTTTGCCCAATATTGCAGGTTGAGTTGGGTCGGGTGAAAAGATACGAGCAGTCATCCCTTGCTTTAATTTATATAGATCAGTCATGGTCACTTCTGCACGCCATTCTAGGCGGTGATCACGAATGAGACGAAATAACTCTTGTCCTGTTTGTGCTAAGGAGCCGACTGTGGCACTTCGTGTAGAAATAACACCATTGTCAGGTGCAATGACTTGGGTCTGCGCTAAACGCAATTGATGCGTTTGAATTTGTGCTTTAGCGGCATCCAGTCGAGCTTGTGCAGTGGCTTGAGAGGTTTGATATTGGGTGGATTCCTGAGCAGAAATTGCCCCAGTATTTTTGAGTTGTTGAATACGTTTATGATTGGTCGTGGCATCGCTAAGTACGGCCTGGGCTTCAGCATAACTGGCTTTTGCAGCAGCTAAATCAGCCCGAATGGTATCGCTATTAATTTCTGCTAAAACCTGACCACGTCTAACCTCATCGCCGACATTAACATTTACTCGAGTGAGACGTTGACCTGACAATTCACTGCCAATCACGACTTCTTGCCAAGCAGCAACGTTACCATTTGCAGTAAAGGTTTGTTTCCAGTTTTGCTGTAAAGGTTGAACCACGGTAACGGTAAGGGCGGCTTTTTGCTCAATTGTCTCTGCTTTGTTTTGGTCTGTATCCGTTGACTTTTTAGCCGCTCCAATTTGTCGTATGGCGATTAAAATAATCACAAGTACGATAATAATTGCTAAAAGGAGCCAAACTTTTTTATTTATTTTCTGGGGAGTTTGCGAAGCCATCTTTCCATCGTTCACCAAATATTGATGGCTAAGTATAGACCAAGATTTCAACAGATGGTCAATAGTAAATTGACGGATGAAAAAATGAATAAATAGCGATATCTCTATAGCTTTTAAATCGATTTAGACGGATGTATTTCATTCGGTCTATAGATTATTAATTCAAGTAAAATATTTTCAACCGCGACTTCTATAGCGGAAATAATCGATTAGAAACAACGTTTTTCATGACAATCGTTGAGGTGAGACGTTGCACATTTGGCAATGCTGAAAGGCCATCATCATAAAGTTTTTGGAAGCTCGCTAGATCTTTAGTGACAACATGTAATAAATAATCAGGATTACCAAACAAGCGTTGGGCTTGAATGACGTTGGCAATCTCACTGACTTTTTCTTCAAAACTTGATAAAGCGCGTTTATCTCCATCTTTTAAAGTCACAAAAATAATGGCGGAGAAATTAAATCCAATTTGTGAAGCTTCAAGATCCGCATGGTAGCCTTTAATCACGCCAGTTTCTTCTAAGGCTTTTACTCGACGATGACAAGGAGATAAGCTCAAGCCGACTCTTTCAGCTAATTCTGTGATGGATAATCGCCCATTTACTTGTAGTTCAGCAATAATTTTCTTATCAATACGATCCATTTGGAAGAATCTACCTTTAAATTTTGAATTTGTAGAAGTATTTAGAATAACATTTTAACCATTAAAGCATATTCTCTCAAACCTATCTTCACCAAATGGTGAAAAACAGAAAGTGCTTGAAAATTGTTGGGCGGCTGTGAATTAGGTGTTGAATATGGAAATGAATATTATTTTTGCCTTCTGGTGTGTTTCGATCTTATTTGTGTTAACGCCTGGCGCAGATTGGGCTTATGCCATTCTTGCAGGGATAAAAGGTGAGTTTTTAATCACTGCTGTTACAGGTCTCATACTGGGCCACCTTCTTGCTATTTTATGCGTTGCCGCTGGTGTGGGGACATTAGTCCATCATTATCCAATTTTGCTAAGCACTATGACGATAGTAGGGGCTTGTTATTTATTATGGATGGGAGCAAATCTGTTCATGCACCCAGCCACAATCTCAAATGACAGTAACCAGACTTTATCTCTTGACTCGGCAAGATCATGGTTGATTAAAGGAGTGGGAATTAGTGGATTAAACCCTAAAGTTCTACTGCTATTTTTTGCTTTATTGCCTCCATTTATCCATCCGAAAATGGCGTTTTCACCAACAACACAAATTATTTTACTGGGTATGATTCATTTACTCAGTTGTGCTGTGGTCTATGTCTTGGTCGGGATGGCTGCAAAAAAACTGTTAAGAACACGTCCTGTTGCTGTACGCGTTGTTAGTCGTGTTTCGGGTGGACTGATGGTGCTGATCGCGTTAATGCTGGTTGTTGGGCAGATTTGATTCAAATTAAATATTTTGGCTATGTTTTATTGTTTAATATTTATGTTGATTGAATTCATAATGTTAATTTTAATTAAACTTACTTCATCAAGTTTTTGAATGAATTGATATGGAATAGCTTGATAAAAAGTAGTGCAAAACGTATTAATTCTCATTTATTATTCGGTTTTTAAAAGTTGGCTGATAGAGATCATGGCTAGAAAACTTAAACCATTAGTATTGATGATGGCATGTGCTTCACTGAACGTGACGACTGTTTTTGCAAATGAAACAGGGGAGAGTCAGCAAGCAAATGCGGTAGTGAAATTGGGTACGATCAGTATTACTGCGAGTGCTGATGCTTCAGCAGATGGTTTAATGGAGTCTTTCGCTGGTGGTCAAGTGGCCAGTGGCGGACGGGTGGGGATATTTGGCAATCAAAAAAACTTAGATACGCCGTTTAATCTTACTAGCTATACCAATGAATATATTCAGTCCAAGCAAGCCAAAAGTGTGGGGGATGTACTAAAGGCTGATCCAAGTGTTCGTGTTGGGCGAGGTTTTGGAAATTTTCAGGAATCTTATTATATCCGAGGTTTTAATTTAGGTTCGGATGATACGGCTTATAATGGTTTGTATTCAATTTTACCGCGTCAATATATTCCAACAGAGTTATTTGAGCGGATAGAAGTGCTCAAAGGCGCTTCATCTTTTTTAAATGGTGCGATGCCTGGAAATGGCGGGATCGGTGGAGCAATTAATCTGTTACCAAAACGTGCAGGCAATGAACCATTAAATCGTGTGACGGTAGGTACTGATTTTAATGGTGGTCAGATTGCGAGTGATGTATCTCGTCGTTTTGGTGAAGACCAAGAGTTTGGTGTGCGTTTAAACACAGCCTATCATGGTGGCAATACCAGTGTTAATGATGAGAAGAACTCATTGGGCTTAGCTTCTATTGGGTTAGATTATCGTGGTGATCGTTTACGTTTATCGGGGGATATGGGTTATAGCAATAATCGTTTAACTGCAACACGTGCCAATATTTCTCTTGCAGGTTTAACAGAAGTGCCTGCTGCGATTAAGGCAAGCAAGAATTACGTACAAAAATGGACCTATTCCAATGAAGAAGATGTGTTTGGTAGCTATCGTGCAGAATATGATTTAAATGATGCGATCACCGCTTATGCAGCTTACGGCTTTCGTCATGGAAAAGAACAAAACAGCCTTGCAAATCCAACTTTAACCAATATCACCAATGGAGAAGCGAAGTATTCCCGCTTCGATAATGGTCGAGTAGATATGGTAAATACGGGAGAAATTGGCGTTCGTGGTAAATTAGAGACAGGCTCTATACAACATAATCTTGTGCTTTCAGGTTCTGCATTCCAGCAAAATACTCGTAATGGTTGGGCGATGAGTGACAGCAACTTAACCAATATCTTTGATCCGAATTATACGGATGCACCTGAATTAACGATTGGTAATCCAGAGCGCGTAAATGATCCTAAGCTAGGGACACGTACTCGTTTAAGAAGTATTGCAATTGGAGATAATATTTCTGCACTTGATGATAAGTTGATTGTAATGCTCGGTGCGCGTTATCAAAAGATCATGCAGGAAACGTATAACTATCAGACTGATGGAAGCAAAATCAATCCAACTTATAGTGAAGCTAAATGGACACCTGCTTTAGGTGTAACTTATAAACTTTCACCAGAGTTTTCGATTTATGCAAACTATATCGAATCATTGGCGAAAGGTTTGAGTAATACCACGGTAGATGTGACAACCACACTGAAACCTTTTGTTGCGAAGCAAAAAGAAATTGGCGCTAAATATGAAAATGATCTTTTAGGTGCAAGCGTAAGTTTATTTGATATCAATAAACAACGTGGCATTTTACAAGATGGCGTATTTAGCGATGCTGGTGAATATGTACACCGTGGGGTCGAACTTAACACCTATGGAAAGCTAACTGATTCGATTACCGTATTGGGTGGTGCATCGTGGTTACATGCAAAGCAAAAAAATACAGGTTCTACATTATATGATGGCAATAATGTAGTTGGTGTACCGAAGTTTCAAGCAAATTTGGGTGCTGAATGGGCATTGCCAATTCCTCAAGATGTATCATTAAATGCGCAATTGACCTATACAGGTTCGACTTATGCAAGTTTGGATAACAAGCTAGAAGTAAATGATTGGACTACTTTAGATATTGGTGCAAACTATAAAACTCAGCTTGGACAAACACCAACGACTTTCAACTTAAAGGTCAATAATGTGTTCAATAAAGATTATTGGTCTTCTGTTGGTTTATCTGACAATATCAATAGTACAGCAAATACCAATAATGGTTATGTCGTTGCAGGTCTGCCACGTACATTTATGTTGAGTGCCAGTTTTGATTTCTAATCGAGTTACCTAGAAAAAGTCCCCGAATATTCGGGGACTTTTTATTTATAAAATTGCTTTGAGTCGTTTAACCACTTCTTCACACTGTGCTAAATCAGCAACCAGTGCCATTCGGACATGACCTTCACCCGGATTACCTTGTTCGGTGTCACGAGATAAGTAACGACCCGGTAAAACTTTGATATGTGCTTTTTCCATAAGTATTTTGGCAAAAGTTTCATCGTTATCCACTTTTAACCAGTAATAGAAACCTGCATCTGGTTTTTTTAATGGCAATAAATGACCCAATTCAGATTGGAATAAATCAAACTTAGCACGGTATTGTTGACGATTTTCTTCAACATGTGCTTCATCATTCCATGCTGCAATTGAAGCCAATTGATTCTGTACTGGCATCGCAGCACCATGATAGGTGCGGTATTGCAAATACGGTTTTAATAATGCTGCATCACCTGCAACAAATCCAGAGCGCATACCGGGTAAGTTGGAACGTTTCGAGAGTGAGTGGAACACGATACAGTTCTTATAGTCATCACGTCCCATTTCAGCACAAACTTCTAACAGACCAATTGGTGCTTGATCAAACCAAAGTTCTGAATAACATTCATCAGATGCAATTACAAAATCGTATTGATCTGAAAGAGCAATCAACTTTTTAAACTGTTCTTTAGAGAGTACTGCACCTGTGGGATTGCCTGGTGTGCAGACAAATAACAGGGCCGTTTTTTCCCACACTTCAGCGGGTACAGCGTCAAAATCGCCTAAATAGCCATTTTCTTCGGTGCAATTGATAAAATAAGGTTGAGCACCAGAGAGTAACGCTGCACCTTCATAAATTTGATAAAACGGATTTGGCATCACGATATAAGGTGCTTCTTCGCGTTTAATCAACGCTTGAACAAAAGAGAAGATCCCTTCACGTGTGCCTGAAACTGGCAAGATATGATCTTCTGCACTGATTTGATTCAATTTAAAACGACGAGTTAGCCATTGTGCAATACTTTGGCGCAGTTCAGGTAAGCCCTTACTGTTTGGATAAGTCGATAAATGGGCAAAATTATCAATAATAGCTTGTTTAACAAACTCAGGAGCAGGGTGTTTAGGTTCACCAATTGAAAGAGGAATCAAAGGTAAATTGGCAGGTTGCACATCTTTAAAAAGTTGCGTTAACTTTTCAAAAGGATAGGGATGCAATAATGACAAGCTTGAGTTCATTTAAACAGTTACCAAATGTAGGGGCGTATTGTATACGCCCAATTATTGATTGAAATTAAAATTAAGATGGATTACAAATTTGATTTGATGCTTCATCCAAAGCTGCTTTGAGCATTTCTGAAAAAGCGGTAACCTCTTCATCCGTTAGTAATACACCATTTTTCTTGGTGACAAAGAAAATATCTTCGGCACGTTCGCCCAATGTTGCGATTTTAGCAGAATGGATGTCTAAACCTTGCAGCATGAACAATCCACCAATACGCGCCAGTAAACCCGGCTGGTCAAGCGTCGATATTTCTACCATATGCTGTTGTAAGGTGGGGTTAAGCACAATATCAACGGTATTCTGTATATCGAAATGACGTAAATGACGCGGAATACGGCGTTGCATGATGCCAGGATATTGATCTGAATGATTCAATGCTTCAACCAAAGCGGTTTTCACTTTGTGTTCACGTTCAGGATCTGTAAGTAAAGTACCAAAGCGATCCAAAACTAAATAAGTATCTAAACTAAATGCGGTACTCGCGGTGATAATTTTAGCATCTTGAACGTCAAGATTCATTCGGTCTAATACCGCAACCGTGGTTGCAAACAGGTTGGGCTGATCTCGTGTATAAATAAAGAGTTGAACCGCATCTTCAGCCGCATTACGATGCGCACGTAAAAGAACTAGAGGCTCAGGATTATCGCCATGTTGTAGAATTGCTTGCGTATGCCATGCAATTTCGTTTGCTGATTCTTTAACAAAATAGTCATCGCCAAGTTCTTGCCAGACCTTCTCAACTTGAGCCAAAGAAAAGTCATTGACCAGCAGTTCACTGGCAGCGAACTTCGTGTCTTCAATGAGCATTTGATAATCAACTGGACGCCCTAAACCAGAACGAACCACATCACGTGAGTAGGTATACAGTTGACGCATCAGTGAGGCCCGCCAAGTGTTCCATAAGTTTGGATTGGTGGCATTGATATCTGCAACAGTCAGAGTATAGAGATAATCTAAATGTTCCATATCACCGACTTTTTCAGCAAATTCTTTTACTTCGTCAGGATCGGAAATATCTTTTTTCTGTGCGGTGAGGGACATGAGGAGATGGTTGTTAATCAACCATGCAACCAGTTTGCATTCACGTTCGGTAAAGCCATGTGTACGGCAGAACTTAATTGCATCAATTGCACCGAGTTCACTATGATCACCACCACGGCCTTTGGCAATATCATGGAAAATTGCAGCTAAGTAGACAATATCATGTCTAGAAATCCGTTGGAAAACTGAACTCACCACAGGGAAGTCTTTGGCGAATTCAGGTTCTTTAAAACGGCTCAAATTGCGAAGGAGCAATAACGTATGTGCATCAACCGTATAAATGTGGAATAGGTCGTATTGCATCAATCCCGTAATTTGTCCAAAGGCAGGAATGTAATTGCCTAAAACACCATAACGTTTCATTGCAACCATCGTTTCGTATAAACGATAGGGCGAACGAATAATTGACATAAATAGCGCTTGATGTTCTGGATCATCTCGGAAGCGTTGATCAATTCGTTTTGCTGCAAGAACAAGTAGGCGTAAGGTGCGAGCACGAATGCCTGTAATTTCTGGGCGATTTGCCAGTAAATAGAACAATTCTAAAATTGCACTTGGTGTTTCGGAAAAAACTTTATGATGTTGTACCGCGAGTTTGCCATCAACGATTTTAAAGCGCTCATTGATTTCGATAATTTGACGTTCATATTCAGCGAGGCGTGGGGTAATGACAGACTCATTGAAATATGCCAATAACATTTCATTTAGCGTAGAAACTTGCTGGGCGGTTCGATAATAGCGTTTCATAAACTGTTCAACGCCAAAATTCACCGACTGACCTTCTTCACGAACATAACCAAATTTAGCAGCAATTTCACGTTGATGATCAAACAATAAGCGGTTTTCATCACGTTTTGCTAGGCGGTGTAAATGGTTGCGAATTTCCCATAAAAAGCTTTCGGCTTCTTCTAGCACTGCAAGTTCAAACTCAGTGATAAAACCTAAATGCACCAGATCATAAATACGATTGACACGGAAGTGACGTTTTGCAATCCAACCGATTTGATTAATATCACGAATACCACCCGGTGCATTTTTGATATCTGGCTCTAAATTACTTTCAGTATTGTTATGTTGAGCATAGCGTTTGGCTTGCTCTGCCATTTTTGCATCATAGAAGGTTTGATCCGTCCATGTTTGCGCAACAATACGACGTGGCCATTTCGCCAGTTGTTCATTCCCAGTAATTAAGCGTGCTTCGATCAGGGTGGTTGCTACGGTTAAGTCATTGGTTGCTTGTTCTACACAGTTTTGAATGGTGCGAACGCTGATTCCAGGTTTAAAATTACCGACATCCCACAACGATGAAATGAAAGTAGAAATCAATTTTTCTTGTTCTTCACTGATCTCGTCGTCGGACAAAATCATAATATCAGTGTCTGAATAAGGCAGCATCTCACGGCGACCATAGCCACCGACAGCAAATAAACCTAATTCAGTTTGATTGAGGCCCGCATGATTCCACAGAAATATCAGGGCTTCGTCAATGGAGTTAGAACGAGCTTTAATGACGTCACGAATAGATTGGCCATTTTCATAACTCTCTTGTAACTGCTTCTCTACATCTTTTCGCCATTGATTAATGGCTTGAATATCATGATGACTGGTGACGTAGTTCAACAATGGAGAAGTATTGATCATGAAAATGGTCTTCTATCAAAGTCCCTCTTTATCAAAGAGGGTGAGTTGTGATTGTAACAATGCAAGGAAATGTTAAGCGTTTGTTTTTACGCTCACTTGGTCAGCCGCTTGTTGTGCGAGTTCACGTGCTAAATCTGTGCTTTCGGCACGAGCAGTGGCAACCCCCATACGGCGGCGTTTAAAACCTTCAGGCTTAGCAAATAAGCGTAAGTCCGTATTTGGATTAGATAAAGCAAGATTCAAGCCAGTAAAACTTAGATTATTTGAATCGACGCCTGCATAAATCACTGCACTCGCGGCAATGCTATGACGGGCTGTGTTGACAGGTAAACCTAAGATTGCACGTGCATGAAGCTCAAATTCACTTTGGAATTGTGATGCTAAAGTGACTAAACCTGTGTCGTGTGGGCGAGGTGAGACTTCACTGAACCAAACTTTATCACCTTTAATAAACAGCTCTACCCCGAAAATACCACAGCCGCCTAAAGCAGTTGTTACTTTATTGGCAATCCGTTTTGACTCTTGCAATGCAGCAGCAGTCATGGCTTGAGGCTGCCAGCTTTCGACATAGTCACCCGCATCTTGGCGATGTCCAATCGGATCACAGAAGTGAGTTTCGATTTCCCCTGTTTCTGGATTTTTAGCGCGGACAGTTAACAAGGTAATTTCAAAATCAAAATCAATTTGTGATTCAACGATCACTGTACCTTGATTGACACGGCCACCTTGTAAGGCATATTCCCACGCAGCATCCACCTCATCAAAACTTTTTACCCGAGATTGACCTTTACCAGAAGAAGACATCACTGGTTTTACAAAATTTGGATAACCGATATCATCACAAGCAGCACGGAAGCTTTCTAAGGTATTTGCAAAGCGATAAGCAGAGGTTGGCAGGCCCAGTTCTTCGGCAGCTAAGCGACGAATCCCTTCACGATTCATGGTGAGGTTGACCGCTTTGGCCGAAGGAATCACAGTTGCAGTTTGACTTTGTTCAATTTCAACTAAAACTTCAGTCGCAATGGCTTCAATTTCAGGAACGATTAAATTCGGTTTGATTTTTTCAATCAGTTTTTTTAGCTCAGTTGGATCAGCCATATTCAAGGTATAAGCAAAATGTGCAACTTGCATGGCAGGTGCATGATCATAACGATCCGCAGCATGGACTTCGACACCTAAGCGTTGTAAAGAAATTACGACTTCTTTCCCTAGCTCCCCAGAACCTAACAGTAAAACCTTAAATGCAGAAGATTGAAGTGGAGTTCCAAGAGTGACGCTCATGCGAATAATCCTATCCTGAGTAATTTGTGTTTAAGCATAGCAGAACTTTTTGTTGAATTAAGTGCTAATTGACACAAAAAATATGCTTTTTGTTAGACAAAAATATGATTTAAAGCCGTACTTTTCTATTTAGACATTCACTTGATAATTGAGTTGCAATTCATCAGCATTTTGTCCACGTATGCCCCAGTGAGATTTTGGTGTTTCAAAAATTGTGATTTCGATATCTTGAGGAGAAATACCGCATTGTTGTTGAATATTGGAAAATATTGTTTGAATCAGTTGTTTCTTTGCTTCAGTTGTCCGACCTTCGAACATCGAAATTTCAATAATCATATAGTGGTTACTACGATCATTTGGGTAAATAAAATCTGCTTGTTCTAATGCAATAAAACGCTGAAATTTCTTTTCTACAGGATAATTTAAACTGCTAACTAAGGCGTGATGAATTGCATCAGACAGTTGGATTTTAAACTGATCTAAAGTTTGGCGAAGAGCATAAATTTTTATTTGTGACATATAGAGATTGATCCATAGCTGAGGTGGAATATGAATAACAATGATTGAGAATTATGCTTAAATTGACTAGCATAAAGCCTAAATGTTTCATTGACGATTTGATATGTCTAATCTTAATACTCGCGTAGCGGTAATGATGTTGTGTAGCACTTTTTTATTGGCTGCATGCGGTAATTCGAACAACGAAACTGAAAAAAAGGTTGAGATTAAACCTGCGCCGAAACTAACCAATGATGCAACCAGTTATGCGAATGCAGCTTGGCAACTGATCAATGAAATCGATCCAATTGTTTACCATAAACAAGTTGATGATATCGAAGACAAAGTCAGAAAGCCTTTGCGTCAACTCAGCACAGATTGGCGGATCAATGTCAAAATGACTGACTCAGTTACCGAAGGCAAGTATGCACTTTGTCGCAAAGCTCTGACCAGTTTGGATAGCTGGGCAAGAGATGTGAGAGATAATGCAAATGCAGCCGCACAAAAGCAAGTAAGCTATGAACGTGATAAAGCGCAATGTAACGATGCCATTGAGAATCCAGCATTGGGGAATACATCACCTAAATAGAAAAGTGCGAGGAAGCCACTTTTTATGTTTTTAAATCGCAAACAGAAGCGAGTTTTCTCAATTTTTCTAGATCAATGACTTCAATCTTTTTAAAGCCAAGTTGAAGGACACCTTGCTTCTCAAATACGTTTAGCTCTTGATTCACCGTCTGCCTTGAAACTGTTAACATATTTGCGAGCTGATCTTGCGATATATGAATGTTGAAGTCCAGAATGGAGGAGCGGCTGCCATAGCCCTCTAGAATAAAGAGTAAACGTTGAGCGAGGCGTTGAGTAATACTTTGAGTCTGAATAGCGATTTGCTCTAAAAAGACATAGCGCAGTTTTTGGCTGGTGAGCAGGGCAAAGTAATACCAATAATACGGATTTTGTTCCAAGAGTTGATTTAACTGTTGCGCGGGTATTTGTAAAACCACACTTTTTTTCAGTGCAATTGCATCATGTGAGCGCGGTTGTTGATCAATCAGTGAAATCTCACCAAACCACATGATTGGCTCTACAATGGCAGCAATGGCTTCATTGCCATTCACATCGATATAGCCCAAACTGATCGAGCCTTCGAGTACGCCATAGACCCCATCAAAGTTATCTTGGGCACTAAACACTGCCGCATTTTTTTCTATCGTATGTTGTTTGCCCTGTTGAACAATAAAATTATGAAATGGTTCGGCTAGATGCTTAAACCACGCGTTTTGCTGCAAATGCTTGATGTAAATTGCGTCTAACACAATATTTCCTTTACTAATAATAAATCCATTTGTCAGCTACATGACAACTTCGTGGCGCTATTCCTTATAGATTAACAGCATAAACGAATTTTGTGAGGAATGAGAAATGACAAATTTGGAACGTCTACTCAGTCAATATGCTGCTTATCATTTAGACCGAAATAATATTGTGACCCATTTTGTGGGTATTCCTTTAATTGTTTTCTCTATTTTATGTTTAACTGCTCGTGCTGGCATAGATATATCAGGTTTTTCAGTAACGTTGGCTATGCTGCTTATTGTTTTAAGTACGATTTACTATATTTCACTCGATAAGTTGTTTGGCATACTCATGCTGATTTTATTTGTATTGGTTTATCCATTTGCTGTAAAAATCGCAGCTTTACCAATGTGGAGCTGGTTAGGTGCAAGTATTGGTATTTTTGTGGTCGGTTGGCTATTACAATTTGTTGGGCATTATTTTGAAAAGAAAAAACCTGCTTTTGTGGATGATTTGGTTGGTTTAGCGATTGGACCACTGTTTGTCTTGGCTGAGTTTGTGTTCTTACTCGGTTTCCGCAAAGCATTACATCAGCGTATTTTGCAAGAAGCACAGACGAAACGTGCAGAAATGGATATGAAAGCCAAAACGGTTGTTTAAATTAGACCTCTTTCATTATTATTGACACTCTCTTTGTATTTCTTCCACAGGGAGAAATAGGGATTTATGAAAGAAGTCTATTACCAATTTAAGCATAAAAAAAACCGCCAACAGGTCAGTATTGGCGGTTTGGAAATCAGAAAACTGATTTATACGTTAAAACGGAAATGTAGTACATCGCCGTCTTGAACGATATATGTTTTACCTTCTAAACGCCATTTACCTGCTTCTTTCGCGCCATTTTCACCGTTGAATTGGATGAAGTCATCGTATGCGACACATTCTGCACGGATAAAGCCTTTTTCAAAGTCAGTATGAATCACACCAGCCGCTTGAGGAGCTGTAGCACCGACTTTTACTGTCCATGCACGTACTTCTTGTACACCCGCAGTAAAGTAAGTTTGTAAGCCAAGTAACTTATAACCTGCACGGATCACCACGTTTAAGCCCGGTTCTTCCATACCCATGGCTTCTAAAAACTCAGCACGATCTTCATCTTCTAATAATGAAATCTCAGCTTCAATCTGGTTGCAAAGTGGTACAACAATCGCATTTTCTTCAGCAGCCAATTTTTGTACAGCTTCAAGATGTGGATTGTTCTCAAAACCATCTTCAGCCACGTTGGCAATATACATGGTTGGTTTAAGCGTCATTAAACCAAAGCCACGAACAGCTTTACGTTCATCATCAGAAAGGTCAGCCGCACGTGCTGGTTTACCTTCATCCAGTAATGGTTGGATTTTTTCTAAGACTGCTTTGGTGGCAATCGCTTCTTTATCGCCACCTTTTGCTGATTTTGTTAAACGCAAGAGCGCTTTTGCAACAGTATCAAGGTCTGCAAGTGCAAGTTCAGTATTAATCGTTGCGATGTCGTCTAATGGGTCAATTTTACCATTCACGTGAATCACGTTTTCATCTTCAAAACAACGAACAACGTGTGCAATTGCATCAGTTTCACGGATATTAGCAAGGAATTGGTTACCTAGGCCTTCACCTTTAGATGCACCAGCAACTAAACCTGCAATATCAACAAATTCCATTGTTGTCGGCAGAATACGTTGTGGTTTTACAATTGCAGCAAGTTTATCTAAGCGTGGATCGGGTACAGGAACGATGCCTGTATTGGGCTCAATGGTACAGAACGGAAAGTTTTCAGCAGCAATGGCTGCCTTTGTTAATGCATTAAATAATGTAGATTTACCTACGTTTGGCAGACCAACAATACCGCAATTAAAACCCATGAAACCACTCACAAATGTGTTATTTAAAAATTGTTGCTGATTTTACATGAAAGCCATGACAAAGTCAGGTCATGGTTGGGGTCTATTGACATTTCGTCTATGTTTGCGACAACGCGTGTTTTTTAGATGATGCCAGGCGTGAGGTGCAAAATTCAGTCATTCTCAATGCGCGACTCACAACAATGCAGTGGCAAAAAACTCGCTTGTCCCGATGGGTTGTAACTAAAATGATCTCAGACTTCGTTATGAAACTTGAAAATAGTCTCGCTATTCTCTTCATTTCATGCCTCGTCTGCTCCATTTTAGTTTACAACGCAAACGATTTATGAATTGTCAATAGACCCCTGCGTGGATTATCAATTTGGAGCTAAACTTTGCGTTTATCCAGTTGTTTGGCAATATGATCGCCTGTGCTTTGTATCAACATGACTAACACGATCAGCACTAAAATCACCGCCAACATCACTTGCATATCAAAACGTTGATAGCCATAACGGTAAGCAATATCACCCAGACCACCTGCGCCAATGGCACCTGCAATCGCAGAGGAACTGATCATGGTGACAATGGTCACCGTAAAACCCGCGATAATGCCGGGTAAAGCTTCAGGAAGCAGCACATGCCAAAGAATCTGTTTGCGGTTACAGCCCATAGCTTGTGCTGCTTCAATTAAACCTTGATCCACTTCGCGTAGACTCACTTCTGCAATTCGAGCAAAAAATGGAATCGCAGCAATGGTTAAAGGTACGATTGCTGCTGATACACCATAGCTCGTTCCGACAATCCAGCGGGTCAATGGAATCATTGCCACCATTAAAATCAGAAAGGGAACTGAACGGGTAATATTAATCACCCAACCCAAGGATTGATTAATTTTTTTGGATGGATAAATACCAAAATCAGAGGTACTGACCAGAACTAAAGCGATGGGTAAGCCAATCAAGAAAGCGAAAATAGCAGAGACACCCACCATGACTAAGGTATCTGTCGTGCCTGTCAGGAGCAGATCAATGAGTTGGTTTGGCATAACCGATCACCTCAAGTTGCGTAATTGCATGATGTTGTTTTGTGCTTATGTTTTTTACATCCAATTCAAGATTAGAAATCCCGATGACGAATGACCCAATGGTATGTTGTTGAATGGTGCCAATTTGGCTGTGATAGACCTGAACTGGACTGTTAAAGAAGTTAAGCAACTCGTATAGGTCAGGAACAGATTTGGATTCACTGACATATTTTAGCTTTAAGATTTGATGGGTACTGTGTTGATCAATCGTTTTACTTAATTCAAATGGTAGATTGAGCTGTTCTAAATTGAGTAACTCCTGTGTGATCTGTTGCTGTGGATTTGAGAATACTGACCAAACTTGACCTGATTCCACAATTTCACCTTGATCAATGACCACCACCTGATCACAAATTTCTTGGATGACCTGCATTTCATGGGTAATCAAGACAATGGTTAAGCCCAAATCACGATTAATTTGCTTCAATAAGGCCAGAATATTGGCGGTACTTTCAGGATCAAGTGCCGAAGTAGCTTCATCGCAGAGTAAGATTTCAGGATGAGACACCAACGCTCGTGCGATGCCAACACGTTGTTTTTGACCACCAGAGAGTTGAGCAGGGTAATCATGCAATTTATCTTGTAATCCAACCAGACTAAGCACTTCATTGACACGTTGCTCAATTGCAGCTTTTTCATAACCTGCAATACGCAGCGGAAGTGCTACATTTTCCGAGACGGTTTTCGCTGACATGAGGTTAAAGTGCTGGAAAATCATGCCAATTTTTTGGCGAGTTTTGATCAGTTCCGCATGACTCAGCTCAGCGATATTGTGTTGATGGATTAAAATACTGCCTGTATCAATCGACTCTAAACCATTCAGTGTGCGTAATAGCGACGATTTTCCTGCACCACTTTTCCCAATAATACCGACAACCTGACCTGTAGGAATATCTAGATTGATTTCTTTTAATGCATGTAAGCGTTGTCCCTGAACATCATAAAACTTATTTAAACCCCGTATTTTCAGATGTGGGACTGAAAAATCAACCTGTGAACCAAAACTCACCATCATTGTTCTCCTTATTTCCAACCAGGAAACCAAAGTTTTGAGCCGAAGTCCTCATCTAGAGCCGCTTTAACTTTTGCTGAGTTTTGATAAATATCGACAAATTTTTGTAATTTATGATCTTTGTCCTGATAGTCATCACGAACCACAAATAAAATGGCATAACGTTTATTGGTATTGTCATCAAACAATAACGCACTTTCAGGATCAGCCGTTTTCGCAAGGCGTAAATAATGTGGATAGCCAAAGGCTAAATCGACATCATCAATGGCACGGGCAGTTTGCGGACCTTCGACTTCAACAAATTTTAAGTTTTTAGGATTGGCAGTAATATCTTTTAAAGCAGAGAGATGATTATTGCTGTCTTGTAGTTCAATTAATTGAGCTTGTTGCAAAAGCAGTAAGGCACGACCTTGATTTACAGGATCATTGGGAATGGCAACGTTTGCACCATTTGGAAGTTCATCAAAGCTTTTATATTTTTTTGAATATAATCCGACATGTGAAGCTGCACCAGCAGCAAAGGATTTTAATTTAAAGTTAGTTTCCTTAATCGCATTATCTAAAAAGGGCTGATGCTGAAAAAAGTTTGCATCAATGTCGCCATGATTTAAGGTGATGTTTGGGGTATTCCAGTCAGAAAATTCCACCAGCTTGACATTCAAACCTTGTTGCTTGGCTTCGTCCACAGCAGCTTGCAAAGGATGAGCAAAAGAGGGACTGATACCAATCACCAATTCACTGTTATTACTTTGTCTTTGTTTATTCCAAATAAATAAAGCAATGATTAGGGCAGCAATGACGAGACCGATGCCAAGCCATCTTTTAGAAGTTGTTTGAGCCATGTTTTTCTCCAATATTTTAAAAAGTTAAGCGCTTATGTCTTCAATTATTTTCAAGTTATTTGTAGGGGTATGTGTGCGACATCGGAACTGATGTACAGGATGATTTGCCGCTAAATGATCGCCCTGAGCAAAAAGTTTGTTGCGTAGAGAGCCTGTTGCATATTCAGTTTTATAACGTCCGCGTTGCTGTAATTCTGGAATCACCAGTCGAATAAAGTCATGATGTGATTCAGGTGCAACGGTGCGGGTCAGGTTAAAACCATCAATGCCTGTTTGATCTATTAAATCAATTAGATATTCAGCAACTTCAGCACCACTCCCCACAATCAGGGGATAACGGCCACCTAAAACATGCTGTGCTTTTAGATCATTTTTGCTAATACGTTGCTCTTTAAACTTTTCATTGACTGAGGCAATGCTATTGCTCTTTTGATAAGGAATCGCTTCATCATCGGCAAACTTCGCCAGATCAATACCGACTGAACTTGCATAATGTGCCAAGCCTGCTTCAGGGCTGGCAAATTGGCTGTATTCATTGAGCTTTTGCTGGGCGAGATCATGGGTTTCTGCGGCCACAACGGTAATGCCGACAAAGATTTTAATGTCATCTTCATGACGACCTTGTTGTGTGGCTTGTTGCCGAATTTTAGTGACTTGCTGACGAATCTTTTCAGGTTGATCACCGCCAATAAAAATACATTCTGCATGACGCGTCGCAAACTGTAGGCCTTTCGGGGAAGCACCTGCCTGAAATAAAGTTGGGGTACGTTGCACAGATGGCGCAACCTGAAACACGCCCTGACTTTGATAATATTGCCCTTGGTGATCAATCGAGTGGACTTTGTTGGGATCAGTAAAAATACGCTGTTGTTTGTCTTTCTTTAGTGCGTCATTTTCCCAAGAACCTTCCCAGTATTTATAACAAAGCTGTAAAAACTCCTCTGCCTGATCATAACGGGCATCATGGTCTTTTAAGCCTTTCTGCCCAATTAAGCGTTCAGCACTGTCTAAATAGCCAGTGACGATATTCCAGCCCAAACGACCACGAGTTAAGTGATCGAGACTGGCAAAACGCCGTGCAAACTGATAAGGATGTTCATAGCTGAGGTTGACGGTCACACCAAAGCTCAGGTTTTGAGTCACCAGCGCCATTGCTGAAATCAGGGTAGAGGGGTCATGGCTTGGCAGTTGAATAGACTCTTTTAAGGTCAGGTCAATGCCATTTTGATAGACATCGTAAACTCCTGTAATGTCAGCCAGAAACAAGCCATCAAATAAACCTTGTTCTAAGGTCTGAGCCAGTTCCGTCCAATAATTCAGTTCATTAAAACGATGTGACTGATCTCGAGGATGTGTCCATAGCCCATGATTGATATGACCCACACAGTTCATATCAAAGGCATTCAGCAAGATTTGTTTTGGGGCACTTTGATTCATTACAAAGTCCCCCGACGTGGTGGCAGAATGCCATTCAAGACGTAATTGCCAATAAAATAGTATTTCCAGCGTGCCGCATCATGTAGGGTATGCACACGAGCATTACGCCAATAACGATCTAAGCCATCTGAGCGTTGGCTACCGCGACTACCTGCCAGTTCAATCAGTTTAGATGCAGCTTTTAATGCGGTTTCAGTACTATGCGCACGAATTTTTGCCACATCAATCGAGGCTTTTGCCAGAGTTTCAGCATTCAGATTTTCTTTAGCGGCATCAATGGATCGGGCAGCTTGTTTCAGTAATAGTTCGCTGGCTTTGACATCGGTTGCAACACGACCCAACTCAGACAGTGTTAATGGATCTTGGGTAGCGGATTCGATATTGGCATCAATCCATGGACGAGCCACACGAACACGTTGCAGTGTTTCTTCAAAGGCAGCACGGGCAATCCCGACTTCAATGGCGGCATGCATTATTTGCGCAAATGGTCCAACCAAAGACAGTTGTTTAAATGCTGTATCAAATGGAATCACATCATCTTTTTGAACAAAAACTTGATTAAATTTAACTGTACCACTGCCCGTATTTCGCTGACCAAAGCCAGACCAGTCATCAATCAGTTCTAAGCCTTGGCTGTCTCTTTGTACGAAAGCCAGAAATTCACGTCCTGTTTCATCAACGACCAGCGTAGGAATACGATGGGCAAATAAACTGCCTGTGCAATAAAACTTTTCACCCTGAATGAGATAGCCTTTTTCACTTGCCTCAATGGTTGTTTGCTTATGCGCAGAGGTACGTGTTTTAAACTCGGCAAGGGCATTACCAAAGCGAGCACCTTGTAACACCTCTTGATAAAGTCGCTGCTTTTGATCTTCTGTGCCTGTATTGCGTAAAACTTCTAAGGCATAAAAATGGTTTTGCGGAATCTGACCAATTGAGCCATCAGCCCCACTGAATAATGCAATTACTTTGGCAACGGTTAAGCTCGAAACCTCAGCACCGCCATATTGTTTTGGTACTGTGATTGCCCATAAGCCTGACTGACTAAATGCTTCGATTTCTGTAAAAGGTAGTGTTCGGTTGGCATCACGTTCAACCGCATTTTGTTTGAATTGTTGGCTCAATTCTGTTGCGATTTCTAAAGCTTCTGCATCCGTTTTAATCACATGGGCAGGCTGAAAATTGGATTTGGCGAAGCCTTGTAACTCTTGATATGAGGTCATGATCATTTACTCCTTAAATCCAAGCATGGCGGGCGGGGTGCGTACCATTGAGGTAATAGTCACCAATCGCATGAAACTTCCAACGCACAGGATCATGCAAGGTATGCACACGGGCATTGCGCCAATGCTGGTCTAGGTTGTGTTGACTCAAGCTCGCTCGGCTGCCACCAAGTTCAAGTAGTTTTTCAGAGATATGTAGTGCTGCATCATTGGCATAAATTTTTGCTTCGGCAACCAGAATGGATGCTTTAGCCGCTTGTTCAGCAGAAATCTCTGTGACTTGATCCAGTTCATCCAAATACTCGGCTGCGTCATCCAGTAATAAAATGGCTGCATCAAGTAAGATATTCAGTTTGCCAACTTCATGTAGGGTGTAATGTTCTTCACTGGCTTTTTCTACGCCAGAGTCGATAATCGGGCGTGCTTTACGGATACTGGATAAGGTGTCGTCAAAGGCTGCCTCAGCAATACCGACATCAATTGCAACTTGTAAAAGCTGAGAATAAGCACCGCGAACATTTGGGGTATCGGCAATGATTCGCTCATCAAAAAATAAGGCTGGATCAACCTCTACTTGGGTGAGTCTGACTGTTCCACTGGCAGTGGTACGTTGACCAAAGCCATTCCAGTCATTAATCACTTCGACACCATTTGCATGTCGAGCAATGATTGCCAAAACGGTATAACCCTCTGGATGCTGTGCTCGGATCGCTAACCAGTCCGCAAAGCTGGTGCCAGTAGAGTAGAATTTCTCACCGTTTAAAAAATATTTGCCATTTTCAAGGCGTAAAGTGGTTTGGATAGCTTTGGTATCTCTGGAATTTTTCTCAGGACCACCATTGGCAATACGTTTGCCTGCAAGAATTTCTGAATAGATAAACTGTTTTTGTGCTTCTGAACCTGTGATATTAATAAAATTTAATAGACCGAATTGGTTTTGTGGAATTTGCCCGACATTGGCATCGGCCTTACTTAAAATGCGAAACACATGCGCCAAAGTTTTATTCGATACAAATGCACCACCATATTGTTGCGGAACACGAACGCCTCCTAAACCTTTTTGGCTAAACGCAATGATTTGTTCCGTTGGTAAAATACGATTTTGATCGCGGTGATTTCTTTCTTCTAATGCAAAGTCAGCAACTTGATAGGCAGCATTGATTGCCTGCTGATCATTTGAAATCAGTTGTACTTGGGGGTGGATCACTGATTGATGACTGGACATGATAGTACCTCTAATAGATAAGAGGCACTTTACAAAAGTTTTACTTTTCCATTAAACCATCAGTTATGGCTTATATATCACAATAAATCTTAAGCATTTTTTATGAGAGAAATAACATAAAAATAGATATGTGATTGGTATATAAAACATGTGCTTAGCGTAATCTGTAATTTACCAAACGGTACTAAAAAGCATTTTTCTATGAAAGAAATGAATAATCTCACCAAGAATATTTATAAAGCGATCTCGCATAAATTAGAAAAGATAGAGAAAAAAGGACATTGTATTCATTAGCTTTTACTTCTAAAGTAGGGCAAAGCTTATGTTTGAACCAATAGAAAAATAACTCAGGAATGTTTATGCGGATTTTATATCAATTTCCTTTGTCCCATTATTGTGAAAAAGCGCGTTGGTTGTTAGATCATAAAGAGTTGGATTATGTGGCACAGAATTTGGTTCCAGGTGTTCATCGTGCGTTTACCTATTTAAAGTCTGGGCAATATTTATTGCCAATGCTGAAAGATGACAAACGCTGGATTGCTGATTCAACACAAATTGCTTTGTACCTTGATGAGACTTATCCTGAGCATGCGCTTTTACGACGTGATGAGCAATTGCGTGATCAAGCTTTGGAAATTGACAAACTGTCAGGTGAGCTGGGTATTCATGTTCGTCGTTGGTCCTTAGCACAAGCGCTCACGATTGGAGATCATCCATTAGAAATTATGATGGGCGAGCAAGGGTATTTACGTCAATTTGAAAAAATCTCTAAACCCATTCTAAAAAGTTTGGTCTCAACCAATTATAAGTTAAACCCTGAAAAAGTGGCTCAATCCAAACTGCGTATGACTGAGTTGATTACTGATCTAAATCAAAGATTAATTGATAATCAAGGACGCTATTTGGTTGGGGATCGTCTTGGTTTGGCTGATATTTCAGTATGCTCAATACTTGCGCCCTTATTGCTTATTAAAGGTACGCCGTGGGAATTGGAAAATGATGATATTGAACAATTTACAGGTGAACTCAAAGAATATCATGACTATTTATTAGACCTACCGATTGGGCAATATGTTCAACGTATTTATGCCACTGAGCGTAATGCGCGAGTCGATTGGCGTGGTCTTTAACTTGAGTTAAATTTGGAATCATTTCTGAATAAGATTAAACTGAGTCAATTCGTTGGTTCGGTTTAAATTTATAAACGCTTAAAAAACCGAAAATGAAGCATTGGAAGATGTACATATCTAATTGGGTCTAAATTTATCAATTTAGCAAAAGAACTAAGACAATCAGCTAATCAATGAAAGACAATTGTATATATAATAATTCTTACCGTACGAGTTGGTTTTACTCTGTGATCCAGAGCTAAAAAACATAAAAATAGAGGGAATACCATGAAAAAGCTGCAATTTATAGCAGATTGCCCAAAGCATGGGGTAGTCGATCATCCACCCAATGAATGCTATATCACGCAAGAATATGTGGCTGCACTACTGTATAAACAATTAGAACAATATGGCTTTGATGCTCAACATATTCGTCACGAACATGAAAAAATTGAAGTTTGTATCGACAATCATCAATTACCTCTCTCTATACTGTGTTCTCTCCAAGATACAGAGGGACATATTTTGTGTGAGATCTCTGCAAATCCACAACAAGAACAAGTTTGGTTTGAAAAGATTGAAACTCAAAGTATTATTCGTCAACTTGCCCAAGCGGTTGAAAATAGCCTAAAAGCAGAGCATAGTTTTTCTCAGTTTGTGTGGAAAAATTAATTGCTTAGGCTTATATGGATATAAACTAATATATTGGTTTTTAATAAAAACATCATTGGGGAATTCCTGAAAGTAGAAATTATTGATTGTGATTGTTAGTGTTTGTATTTTAAAAAGATAATTGAGAAGAAGCTCAAGGATGAGCTTCTTAAACCTTTACATTAATTTGAAATAGATTTCTATCCAACTCAATAAATTCAATTTCACAATCGATAAATTTTTCAATCATGGTTGCCTGAGTGCGGGTATGTTCGCTGATAGATTGTGTGGTGAACTCGCCACCCTGACCCAATGCCAAAGGCAATAACAACTGATCCGCTAAATATTCATCCACTACAGCTTTAGAATTAATATATTGCTTCACTTGTTCCGCCAAATGATTGGCAATTTGTTCTGCACTTTTGCGCATTTCACCCAATGCTGTAAATAGTTGAGTATGATGCTGATGCTCAACTTTGACATAAACTGTATTCCCTTGGCTGATGCCATTTAAGTGAAATTGCTGCTGTGTATCCAACTTTAGTCTTTTCTTTAAAGTGGCTAATTCCCGTTGTGCGATTTGCGCTTCTTCTGAAAGATTTAATACTGCTGCAAAAGCCCCAGTAGTTTGCAAAGCACCACAATCTAATAAACTTAGCTTGTTTCGATATTGCCACGGCTGAATCTTGATTTGAATTTCACCTGCGCCAATTGGAAAGAAGCCTGCTTTATTTAACTTAAATTCGCTTTCTATTCCCATCTTTGTGAGCGTAGGTAAAAAGCAATGTTCGATAAAATCTGCTGTTGGGGCAAGTGGATTATGGGTACCACCAGAAATTGTGAGTTCACTGGCTTCATTTTGCAATAACAAAGCAGGTAATAGGGTTTGCAAAACCAGTGTTGTGCTTCCTGCCGAACCAATCTGGAATTGGTATTTTCCACTTTGTACATGTTGCGGTGCAAAGTACAGACGTTGGCTATGAAGCTCAGCACCTTCTACATACGCTTGGCTAATCTGTTGAGATGCTTCTACACAGACCAAATGTTGACGCATTAAGCCTGGTTTTTTACGCCCAGCACGAATGTTTATTAATTCAAATGCTTGACCTGTAATCATCGAAAGGGTAAGGGCCGTTCTTAAAATTTGCCCACCGCCTTCACCTTGTGAACCATCAATCTGGATGGTTGCTGGCATATTTGCCAAAGCTTTATTCACTTCTATTTTCCTTATTTTCTAATTAAATGAACATACTGTCAGTACATGGTAATGCGAAGTAACGAGTAACTTTGCTTTTGGCAAAGGTTTACTAGGTACGTGGTGCTGAGCCTGATCGGTGAAGATTGATGCACGGCTCATATGCTGCCATAGCCGCCTGAATTATTTTCAATCCCTCAGATCGGAGTAACGCAGGATCTTGTACTCGCCCAGTATGTCCAAGCTGTGATTGTGAACTAAATTCACAAAATCTGTTGCCTATTCAACTAAATCAATCTGCCAATTTGCAGCTTGAATTTTGATATTTAAATCGCGTAGTTTCGCGCTGATATCATCGGCTTGTTTTTGCAAGCTAGAAACAGGGATAATCTTCTTCCATTTGATCTCACGTGAGCTATAACGATCAGGTTCACGATGGGTATTGGCAATCGCATCAACGAGAATCTTATGTTGTTCAGCATAACTATCACGTAAGCTTAATAATGACAGCAGAATTTTGCCGTCCTCCAGCTTTGCTTGTGCATTGGTCAAATGAATACGACAAATTAACTGATTACTTTCTTGGGTTAAAGCAAATACCTGTTTGATCAGTTCATTCGGATCTTCACTAGGTTCATCACCATCTTGTACCAATACATTGGCATTGATCCGTTGTTTTAATGAAGCGAGCTTTTTTTGTTGATCGCTTCGCAGTAAAAGTGCTTCTGCGAGTTTCATTTTATTTACCTTCTATTCAATGTGTACAATGACTAATTTCGAAATACCTTCCAATTGCATACTAACTTTTGCACATTCAATAATATCTTCTAAAGTTTCATTTTCATGCCAAGTCGTCATGAAGCAGTGATTAATTGGTGGTTGATAGTTATGAAAGCCTAGATATGTTTCATCTAAAATATCATCCCAATTAGAGCACTCATGTCCTGTAACCATTGCTTGAATACACATTTTTGAATGGACAATCCGTTCACAAAGCTGATTGCGCCATTCAGGTAAAACCTGATTAGTATTGACAATCAAGATGATGTAATAAGGTTGCTCAGGCAAGATTAAAGCAATTTCTTCATTTGCTTTAATCTTACGAGTATTCAGACAATGTTTTTCCATAACTTTACCCTTTAACACAAACGACTTGTCTTAATGTATAAATTACTTCAACCAAATCTTGTTGCGCTTTCATCACATCTTCAATTGGTTTATAAGCTGATGGAATTTCATCAATCACAGCAGCATCTTTACGGCATTCCACACCTTCAGTCTGCGCAATCTGATCCTCCACAGTGAATCGGCGTTTTGCTTCGGCACGGCTCATCACACGACCTGCTCCATGCGAACATGAGCAAAAAGATTCCTGATTTCCAAGCCCACGGACAATAAAAGACTTGGCACCCATTGAACCGGGGATGATTCCATATTCTCCTAAGCGTGCGCGAACTGCGCCTTTACGAGTGACCATCACTTCTTCGCCGTAATGCTCTTCCTTTTCCACATAATTATGGTGGCAGTTTACTGCTTCCAAACGTGCTTGGAACGGTTTTGGAATAATCATTGCTAAAGCTTTAATGGCGGATTGCATCATGATTTCACGGTTTTTCATGGCAAAGCGTTGTGCCCAACCCACAGCAAACCAGTAATCATCAAAATGTTCAGTTCCTTCGACTAAATATGCTAAATCTTTATTCGGTAAATTAATAAAATGTTTTTGCATATCTTTACGTGCCAGCTCGATAAAATGATTACCAATGGCATTTCCTACACCACGAGAACCTGAGTGCAACATAATCCAAACGTGATCATGTTCATCCAAACAGATTTCTACGAAGTGATTTCCTGTTCCTAAAGTTCCCAACTGCTTTCGGTTATTGGTATTTTTTAGGCGAGGGTGTTTAGCACAGATTAATTCAAAGTCTGCAACTAAATCAGCCCAAGCCTGATCCACCATTTCAGGGGGATTTTCCCAAGAGCCACGATCTCGTCCACGTTTGGTCATTCCATGTGGAATCAAGCGTTCAAGTTCGGTACGTAAAGCATGTAAATTATCTGGTAAATCTGACGCGGTTAAGTTGGTACGAGTCGCCATCATTCCACATCCAATATCGACACCTACTGCAGCAGGGATAATCGCACCTTTGGTTGGAATTACACTTCCAATCGTTGCACCTAAGCCAAAGTGTACATCTGGCATCACGGCCATCCATTTATAAATAAAGGGCATTTGTGCTGTTTGTAGTAATTGTTGTTTTGAGTTGTCATCAACAAGTACGCCATTGGTCCACATTTTCACAGGCATACTTTTTTCATTTTGTAGAACTTGATAAGCACGTTGTTGCTGTTCTTGTTCAAATTGAGCTTGTTGATTGATTTTTTCAACGACAGACATTTTCATTTTCCTTTCAAAGCCTGCCTGCCAAGCGTTTGCAGGCAGGTGATATTCACAAGATCCCAATGATGCTGTGTGCTTATACTATTGCAGCGAGTGTGCCAATTTTTAAAAATCTAATTTAAAATTTTTTAAGATATTGATAAATAATATAAATAAAATTTTAAATATTTTTTATGAAGAGTACATGGTGTTAATTTTTTGAAAAATATATATCTAACTGAATATAAAAATATCTTAAAAGATATGTAATCTATCTTAAGTGTTATGGATAGATTACATAACAAGGGAGCTACAAGGATTTGTCGATCTTTGAAAGTCGACCTGTTTCATCTAAGCTAAATTGATCGAAATCATGGGCTAAGTAGAAATTTCCTGTATAGAAAGTTTCAACTTCTTTGTTAGTGTAGGTACACCTGAAGATGTGCCTAAAAAAGTAAAATGAAGCATATTGTTGGAATTTTTCATCAAATTGCGTATTGTATATGATAGACATATATAAAATATTATAGAAATTATGGTGAATGCAAAAAAAACCGTCGTGATTGGCTTTGTCGGTTCTACCTTAGATCAAGGAAAGCGTCCAGATCGATGGCAGCGTTGGCGTCCAACCTTAAGCCTTTTGATGCATGAAGACCTTATTGTGGATGAGCTAGTCCTATTGCATGATCGGAAACACCATAATTTAGTCAAATTTATTGCTGAAGATGCTCAGGATGTATCGCCATCGACTACAGTGTCGGGTCATCGAGTGAGTATTCGTGATCCTTGGGATTTTGCTGAGGTTTATGGGGTACTATATGACTTTGTAAAAAGCTATACTTTTGATACTGAAAACAATAACTATCTTTTGCATATCACCACAGGCACACATGTTGCTCAAATCTGTTGGTATCTTTTGGTCGATGCCAATTATTTACCTGCCAAATTGATTCAAAGTGCGCCAAATCAATTGAAAACCTCAGAAGGTGAATATCGCATCATTGATCTGGACTTGTCTCGATATGATGTTTTAAAGCAACGCTTTGAAGATGAGCAACAACAAAACTGGCAACAGCTTAAAGCCAATATTTCAACCTATAACCACGAATTTAATCAGCTGATCACCGAGGTTGAGCTGGTAGCAACCCGGTCTTGTGCGCCGATTCTGATTATGGGAGCAACGGGTGTTGGAAAATCGCATTTAGCTAAACAAATCTTTAAATTAAAGAAAGACAAGTTTCATTTGAGTGGCCGCTTTATTGATGTGAACTGTGCGACGCTACGTGGTGATAGTGCTATGTCTAGTTTATTTGGACATATCAAAGGCGCATTTACAGGTGCAGCGGCTTCACGGACAGGTTTATTAAAAAGTGCAGATCAGGGTATTCTGTTTTTGGATGAAATTGGCGAACTTGGGTTAGATGAGCAAGCGATGTTGCTCAAGGCACTTGAGGACAAATCTTTTTTTCCTGTTGGGAGTGATAAGGAAGTTCAGGCAGATTTTCAATTGATTGTAGGGACAAATAAAGATCTAAGAGTCGAAGTCCAAGCGGGGAGTTTTCGTGAGGATTTATGGGCGCGGCTGAATATATGGACTTTCTTTTTGCCGAATCTTAAAGATCGAATCGAAGATATTGCCCCAAATGTTGAGTTTGAATTGCAACGCTTTGCGACAAATCACCAACGGCAATTGCGTTTTCAGCGTGATGCACTCGATGTGTATTTGAAATTTGCCAAGTCTCGAGAAGCATCATGGCAGGGGAATTTCCGTGATTTAACCGCAAGTGTGACGCGGTTAGCGACATTATCTAGTGGCGAGCTGATCCGTTCAGAAACGGTGGAAAAGGAGATTCAGCGTTTAAAGCAGTTGTGGTCGATTAGAACCATACAAAACCAATCTAAAGACGTGGATATTCTCCTCAAATATTTAGATCAAACGCAGTTGAGCGAAATTGATGAGTTTGATCAGATTCAACTGCGTGGTGTACTTCAAGTCTGTGAAAATGCCAAGTCGATGGCTGATGCTGGACGCCAGCTATTTGCTGCTTCACGCCAGCAGCGCAATACCACCAATGACAGCGACCGAGTCAAAAAGTATTTGGCTCGGTTTGGCTTAAGTTGGGGTAATTTTCAGTAATCATTCAACTGGATGATCTTTTTTCATTTGGGATTGAGCTGGCAGAAACTCTAAGTTCCAAAGTTTCTCTGCATGTCGACCAATCCACCAGAAAGACACAGCCAGCAAAATAAAGAAGATCGCTTTATGCATACCACCCCAAAAGAACTCGAAATATTTGGTATAAAGGTTGATAAACAAGAAGGTAATACCAAAACCACGTGAAGTGGCATCGTCATGTTTTAAACCATAAACGATCGCAATGAGGGCAATAAAGCCAAATAGAATACCCCAATGCAAAAGTTCATATTGCTTAACGTTGTACCAGCTATACAAATCGCCATAATTACCAAAGATTGATAGAATCCATAAGGCAATAAACAGATATAGCAGACCCATCACATAGGTTGAATGTGCAAAATCTGTGAAACGGATGTGATGTTTAAAGAGCAGGCTGAGTCCGATTAAGACACCACCAAACAACACAAAGCGTAAAGGGTAGTTCATTCCTAAATAATACGCACCCCAGCCGGACATATAGCCTGTTTCAGTGCCAAACCATGAACCAAGGGAAAGTAGTGAAAAGACCCAGATCAGTTTGGACGGAAACCAAAAGGCAAGAGCCGCATAAATGGCAGTTGAGAGCAAAAATAATAAAGAGAAATGTCCACTACCTGTATCAATGGCTTGTCCAAAATAAGCCACGGAAGCTGCTGTGGAAAGCACACCAGCAAAAATAATGGCTTCATTACTAAACTGATGCAAGGGTTTAGTCTTACGTCGATGATAAGCAAAAGCGTAGAATGCTGCAGCAACAGCAGCAAAGATAAGGCATGGGATAATCTTTGAACTTAAAAATAATTGCTCAAGAATTGCCATTAACCATTCATCTAGAGTGATCGCCGCTATCGCAATGACAGCACAAATCATCGAAATCCAAAATGAATATTTTGCCAGTCGTTCCCAATCAAAAGATCGAATCGAGAAGCTATTATTTAAATCATTGGCAACCTCAGGTGTAATCGTTCCTTGTTGCTGCCAATATTCAATGGTGTGTTTTAAAAATAGTCCCTGTTTTTTATTTAACTTCATTACAGAACCCTAATGCCTATTCATCTGTACTGATATAACAGACATCGGATTCAAAAGAAGTATATTTTTCTTAATAATTTGTTGTTAAGCCTACAATTTTAGAAAGCGAGCGATCACTTGTCTTAATTGTTTTAGATAACCTGTAAAGAAGTGATTCGCGCCGGGCATAATGGTAATCGGGTGTTTTTGCGGTTTTGCCCAAGCGATCATGTCCGAGAGCAGGGTAATATCATCTTGTTCGCCATGCACAAATAAAATATCACCATCAATTGCAGGGGTTTTGTAATGACGTAAGTCAACCACTGAACCTGTTGGCAAGCCACATAACACTAATTGCTTTGGACGTAGCTCATTGCTGAGTTGTGCCTGACATTTTGCGAGCACATGAGAACCGAAACTAAAACCACCTGCATAGAAAGTTAAGCCTGCATGCTTTTCACGTGCATATTCAATCACAGCCATAATGTCATCAGTTTCACCATGCCCTTGGTCATGTGTGCCGTCGCTGCCCGCTAAACCACGAAAGCTCGGGCGGTAAACGACACAACCCATTTCATTGAAAATCTGAGCCAGTAAAACAGGAACTTTGTGATGAGGTGTACCACCTTGCAAAGGATGAGGATGGCAGACAACAGCAAAACCTGTGATTTCACCTTTGGGCTGATCTACAAACATTTCAATTTGACCAACAGGACCTTGGATGAATAATTGCTCAGACATAAGATACGCAATGGATAATGGAAGAATCCACTATTTTACCGATAATGAAGAATGAAAACACGAATTGGCATTAAAAATTATCAACTGTTATAGTTTCACCAAGATAAATTTATTTTGATTGATTATGCTTGCTTTAATTTCTCCTGCTAAAACACTCGATTACACCACTGCACTTCCTACAGATACACATACCCAACCCCGTTTGTTGGCGCAATCACAACAATTGATTGATGTTTGTCGAAAGCTTTCTGCGAGTGAAATTGCATCGTTGATGACCGTGAGCGAAAAAATTGCGAACTTAAATGTAGATCGTTTCCGTGATTGGAATGCAGATTTTGATTTTTCCAATGCACGCCAAGCATTGTTTGCTTTTAAGGGCGATGTTTATACAGGATTGGATGCCTACCATTTAAATGATCAAGATATCAATTTTGCACAGCAACATTTACGTATGTTGTCTGGTTTATATGGTTTGTTACGTCCATTGGATCTGATGATGCCGTACCGTTTGGAAATGGGTACTAAATTAAAGAATGTGCGTGGTCATAATCTATATGAATTCTGGGGCAGTATTATCACCGATCAAATTAACCAAGATTTAGCAAATATTGATGCGAAAGTATTGGTAAATTTAGCGTCTGACGAATATTATAAATCTGTGAATGAAAAGAACATTCAGGCAGAAATTATCAAGCCTGTGTTCTTGGATCAGAAAAATGGAAAATATAAAGTCATTAGTTTTTATGCGAAAAAAGCGCGTGGCTTAATGGCGAGATACTTGATTGAAAACCAATTGAGTCAAACAGAACAATTAAAAGCATTTAATAGTGAAGGATATTACTTTGATGCAGAAAGTTCATCAAATAAAGAACTTGTATTTAAACGGGATGAACAACACGCATCTTAAGTTTGCATTAGGCAGGGTGAGATGTTAACCAAAGAATATTTATTGAAACATGCGATTTCATCTGATCAAGTTTGTATAAAAGGGCATTTGACCGAACCTCGTAGTTATGGGGTTTATGCGTTGCCTTTAGATACAGATGGTACAAGGCGCTTTCGTTTTGGCAATCATCCTGTTCGCCAACAGGAACTTAAACATGAGTTTGGTTCCTGTACTTTATACCAACTCTTTCTTGAGCGTAAAGATGCAGAATCATTAGCCAAGTGGTTGAATCAAGAAATTCAGTGATGATTGACTATGCAGCAATATTTACCGAAATTAGAGCACTCATGGTTTGAGTTACATCAGCATTACCATTTTTCTGAACCACAGAAAATTTTTAATAAGCTGATTGCTGCTTATAATGAAAAGCAGCGGGCTTATCATACGCTTCAGCATTTGTATGAATGTTTGGTTTTATTTGAATCTATTCGAGCTGATTTAAATGATGCGTATGCGGTTGCTTTGGCACTCTGGTTTCATGATGTAGTCTATGATCCACAGGCGAAAGATAACGAGTTGAAAAGCGCAGAGCTATTTGATCAATATGTAGCTCACGATTTATCAGCAGATGATGTTCAGAAGATAAAACGATGGATTATTGCGACGCAAAAGCATGAAGCGACGAATGAGCTAGATTTGCAATTTTTACTGGATATTGATTTGGCGATTTTGGCTGCTTCACCAGAGCGTTTCGAGGAATACGAACAGCAGATTCAGCAGGAATATGCTTGGGTTGATCCTGAGATCTACTCAATTAAAAGAAAAGAAGTTTTAGCGTATTTTTATCAGGCAGAACCGCTTTATCAAACTGAATATTTTCAAAAGTATTTTGAGCAAAGTGCAAAAAATAATTTAAAGAGTGCTATTAACGCTTAGTCTTATCCCGATAAAAGATATGAGGGTTTTAATGGCAATGAGAAAAATATAATAAAATAGAGAGCTTAAATAAATTATTGAGTATGTCGTGAAAGACTTAACATTAGAAATAGCTGAGGGAAAGCTTAATATTCGCGTGGCTGCTTGGATAGAACACGAAGATAAAATTTTAGTGTCGACATTTCCCGATGGAACAATTTCTTTGGTTGGTGGGCGATTAAAATTTGCAGAAACAACATTTGAAGGCATTCAGCGTGAAGTATTAGAGGAAACGGGTGAAGATTTTATTTCGCCTGTACTATTTGCAATTGTTGAAAATTTCTTTTGCGATGTTGTGTCTCAAGAACAATTTCATGAGTTCTTATATATTTATAAAGGTCGGATTCAAACTAAAGCATCTTATTTAGACGGTGAGGGGGGGCTCAGGTTGTCTCATGGATGGCAAAAACAAAAATTGCAGATCTAAAGCCTGATGTTTTGCAAAAACTTGCTTTGTTGTCTCATCAGGAAAATATCATTCATCTCGTTAATTTGGAATCAAGATAAATAACATTTGAAATAAAAAGGGGCATTGAGCCCCTTTAATATTTTTCTTACTTAAAGAAGTAACCCGTTTCAGGTGAGCTTGCATTGGCCATACGCTTACGCGGCATACGACCCGCTAAAAATGCTTCACGACCCGCTTCAACGGCTTTCTTCATCGCAGAAGCCATTAAAATCGGATTTTGAGCAGCAGCAATCGCAGTATTCATTAATACGCCATCGCAGCCTAATTCCATTGCAATCGCTGCATCACTGGCAGTACCTACACCTGCATCCACTAGAACAGGGACTTTGGCATTTTCTTTGATGATTGAAATGGTGTGTGGATTCAAAATACCAAGACCAGAACCAATCAAGCTACCTAAAGGCATAATCGCAACACAACCCATACTTTCAAGCTCTTGAGCAACAATTGGGTCATCTGAGGTATAGACCATGATTTCAAAACCATCATCAATCAGGGTTTGAGCTGCTTTCAGCGTTGCGGTCACATTCGGATATAAAGTTTTTTCATCACCGAGCACTTCCAATTTCACCAGATTATGACCGTCAAGCAGTTCGCGTGCCAGCATACAGGTACGAATTGCGCTATCGGCATCAAAACAGCCTGCGGTATTCGGCAAAATCGTGTATTTCTCAGGTGGGATCACTGAAAGCAAGTTTGGTTGATCTGGATGCTGTCCAATATTTACACGACGAATCGCAACCGTGACAATTTCAGCGCCACTGGCTTGGATGGCTAAATCAGTTTCATTTAAATCTTTGTATTTACCAGTTCCGACCAATAAGCGTGATTGAAAAGTACGTGAACCAATAATTAAAGGGGAATCTTGCATGGGCTTACTCCATTTATAGCCGATTAGCCGCCACCAACAGCTTGAATAATTTCAATACGATCTTCAGGAGCAATTACAGTTTGCTCAAGTCTACTTTTCGGAATGATCTGTTGATTCTTTTCTACAGCGAAGCGTTTGCCCTCTAAGGCTAAAACTTGAATCAGTTGCTGTAGATTTTCACAAGACGTGTCAGTTAACTCGCCATTTAAAAAGATTTGCATGATAAATCCTTATTTCGCATGCTTGATTGCTTGCCATGCCAGTAGCAACCAACCTGCAATCATAAATGCACCACCAATGGGTGTGATTGCACCTAATATTCTAGGTAAACCAAGCGCCATAATGTACAACGAAGCGCAGAAAAAGAGGATACCAATTTGAATCAAAATAAAGGGGATTTTTATTGGGAAAGTGGGCGTGGTTTTATTTAATACTGCTAAAATAAGTAGACCAATCGCATGATAAAAGAAATACTGTGTTGCTGTAGCCCACCAAGCCAGTTGTTCAGGCGTAGCAAAAGATTTTAGTCCATGTGCTCCAAAAGCACCGAGCATTACCGCAAGCGCTAGATTTAGCGCAGAAATTGCAATCCACATAATTACAATGTAACTAGAAATTTGAGTAGCAAAGTTATCATATTAGAGAAATTAAGCATAGCCAAATACAACAAAAGGGCATAAAGCCCTTGTGTTAAATTTTAACTGGCAGACATCGCAGTCTTGATTTTCTCCATTGCATTCTTTTCGAGCTGGCGAATACGTTCAGCGGAAACGTTATATTCGGCAGCAAGTTCATGCAAGGTCGATTTATCATCATCTAACCAACGACGTTGTAAAATATTACGAGAGCGGTCGTCTAACTGATCCATTGCATCATGCAAAGCAGCGGTGCTTTGTTGCTCATAGTCTTCTTCTTCAACCAAGCGAGCAGGGTCGTAACGACTGTCTTCTAAATAAAGCGCAGGAGCAGTATGTGGAGTATCATCGTCATCATCGCCTTGTGCTTCAAATGCAGCATCATAAGCGGTCAAACGACCTTCCATTTCAATCACTTGTTCAGCCGTAACATTTAAATCACGGGCGATGGCTTTTGCTTCTTCTAGCGTCAGTTTTTTGCTTGATTTTTTTAGACTACGTAAATTAAAAAATAATTTGCGTTGAGCTTTCGTGGTCGCAATTTTGACGATACGCCAGTTGCGAATCACATATTCATGAATTTCAGCTTTTATCCAATGCACGGCAAAAGAGACTAAACGAACACCCATATTAGGATCGAAACGTTTTACTGCTTTCATTAATCCAAGGTTGCCTTCTTGGATTAAGTCACCTTGTGGTAAGCCGTAACCTGCGTAGCTACGCGCAATGTGCACCACAAAGCGTAAATGTGACATGACCAATAATTTGGCAGCATCAAGATCTTGGTCGTAATAATAACGATCAGCAAGTTCTTTTTCTTGCTCGGCCGTTAAGATTGGAATTTGATTGACAGTACTGATATATGCACCAAGGTTTACGCCAGGCGCAGACAATGACAGGGGCATCAATTGATTGCTGCTGTCAGTAGTCATGGAGTCTCCTTATAGGATGGTATTGAGTCAACAATTTCATCTTAATGCGAATGTGCTTCATCATTAAGGAAATTTGAGTATAGAAATGTAAATCTATCTTTACCAAGAGTTTAACAAAAAAAGTAAGTTGGAAAAACCCTAAAGAGATTCAATTAAATAGTGGAATTCATTTTCTGAAACTTTTTGAACTTGACACTGGAGTTGCTGAATTTTGCAATATCGTGTTACATCAATTTCACTATGTGGATCAGATGACTTTAATAAATATTGTTTTTTATCATTTGCTTTTTTAAGAGCTCGTTTGAGTAAGAGTAATGGCATCGGACAAGGTTGTCCTAAAGCATCAATAATTTCTGTCGAGCTAGAAAGAGTAAAGGTCATAATCATTTAGATAACTTAATTCAAAATGATCTTAACAAATTTTGATAAGGTTATAGAGAAAAATTTTATTTAAAACCTAACCAAATAATCGTACGAAATCAATGGAAACAGAGGAAATAAGCTAAAATAAATCTATTAATTGTGATAAACCCATGTTAAGCTCGGTGCGTTTTAGGAAGTGTTTATTATAATTTTATTGTAATAAAGCCTATAACAAATGGATGTAACCGGAAATTGTTGATAGTTTTACAGAATGATTACAAGCTTTAAAATTATAAAAAATTTTAAAACCTTGTTGGCTCTGCTGTTTGCAACACCGGAAGGTCCTTATCTTTCAATATCTGAGGATTGACTTATGACAGCTCGTGAACAAGGCGTAGTAAAGTGGTTTAACGACACTAAAGGCTTTGGTTTTATTCAGCGTAATGGTGGTGATGACGTATTTGTTCATTTCCGCGCAATTATGGGCGACGGTCACCGTTCTTTACGTGACGGCCAACGCGTTGAATTCAGCGTAGTTCAAGGACAAAAAGGTTTCCAAGCTGAAAACGTTCAGCCTTTAGACTAATTTGTTTTATTGCTTTAATGCAATATGAAACGCTCCAATGTTATTTGGGGCGTTTTTGTTTATAATAACGACTTTGTTTTGGTCATTGATGGTTCGAGAGCATATATGACACCAGGTTTTGAAACCTTAAATTTACATCCGCAGTTGAAAAAAGCGATTGATGCTTTGGGTTTTACTCAAATGACCCCAATTCAACAAAAGGTTTTGAAATATACGCTAGCAGGGCACGATGCCATTGGTCGAGCACAAACGGGTACTGGTAAAACGGCTGCCTTTTTAGTGAGTGTGATTAATGATCTACTAAATAATCCGATTCAAGATCAGCGTTTTCGTGGTGAGCCACGTGCGTTAATTTTGGCACCTACCCGTGAGTTGGCTTTGCAAATCGAAAGTGATGCTCAAGCACTGACAAAATTTTCAAATTTGCATCTTGTGACCTTGTTGGGTGGCGTGGATTTTGATAAACAAAAGAAAATGTTGGATCGCAACTTCGTTGATATTATTGTCGCGACTCCGGGGCGTTTAATTGATTTTGTGGAACAAAAAGAAGTTTGGTTGGATCGCATTGAGTTTTTAGTGATTGATGAAGCTGACCGTTTGCTGGATATGGGATTTATTCCATCGGTAAAACGAATTGTGCGTTTTTCTTCATCTAAAGAGCAACGTCAAACATTATTATTTTCAGCAACATTTAGTTATGATGTCTTAAATCTTGCACGACAGTGGTTATTTGAGCCTGTAACGGTTGAAATCGAACCAGAGCAAAAGACCAATAGCGATGTGGAGCAACGTGTTTATATGGTTGCGAAGCAAGATAAATATAAGCTTTTACAAGAAATTCTTCGAGACGAACCGATTGATAAGGTGATGATCTTTGCAAACCGCCGTGATCAAGTGCGTCGTTTATATGATCATTTGAAGCGCGATGGGTATAAGGTTGGAATGCTATCGGGTGAAATTGCACAAGATAAACGTGTGAAAATGCTAGATCAATTTAAGAATGGCAAGAATAATATTATGATTGCAACGGATGTTGCGGGTCGTGGTATACATGTAGATGGTGTTTCACATGTGATTAACTTCACCTTGCCTGAACAGTCTGATGATTATGTGCATCGTATTGGTCGTACTGGTCGTGCAGGTGCACAAGGTGTAAGTATTAGCTTTCTATCAGAAGATGATGCATTTTATTTACCTGAAATTGAAAAAGCGATTGGTAAGAAATTGCCCTTAACTCGACTGGAAGGCTATTGCTAGATCTAGGTAAATAGAGGGTTTTGGTGATTGTAAAGCCAAACATTAGATATGCGGGAGACTAAATCATTTTGTGATTTGGTCTTTTTTATTGGCAAGTGTGTCTTGATACGCAAATTACACAAAAGATTCAGGTTTTTTTTTGAAATCCTGTGATTAGTTGCTGAATTGAAATAGATCAGCATGTAGAATATGGCGCATTACCTGGGAGGATATTATGGCTCTAATCTCGATGCGCCAGCTCTTGGATCACGCTGCAGAACATAACTACGGCGTACCAGCGTTTAACGTAAACAACTTAGAACAAATGCGCGCAATTATGCTTGCTGCAGATGCGACAAATTCACCTGTAATCGTGCAAGCTTCGGCTGGTGCGCGTAAATATGCAGGTGCACCTTTCTTACGTCATCTTATTTTAGCGGCGATTGAAGAGTGGCCACATATTCCTGTGGTAATGCATCAAGATCATGGTACAAGTCCTGATATTTGCCAGCGTTCGATTCAGTTGGGCTTTAGCTCAGTCATGATGGATGGTTCATTGGGTGTAGATGGTAAAACGCCTACGTCGTATGATTATAATGTTGATGTAACACGTCGTGTGGTTGCATTGGCGCATGCATGTGGTGTTTCTGTTGAAGGTGAGATTGGCTGTTTAGGTAGCCTTGAGACTGGTTTGGCAGGTGAGGAAGATGGTGTAGGCGCTGAAGGTGTACTTGACCATTCTCAGTTATTAACATCTGTTGAAGAAGCAACTCAGTTTGTTGCTGACACCAATGTTGATGCTTTGGCGATTGCTGTAGGTACTTCGCATGGTGCGTACAAGTTTACTCGTCCACCTACAGGCGATATCTTGGCGATTGATCGTATTAAAGAGATTCATACTGCTTTGCCAAACACGCATCTTGTTATGCATGGCTCAAGCTCTGTTCCACAAGAGTGGTTGGCTGTGATTAACCAATATGGTGGTGATATTAAAGAAACTTATGGTGTGCCTGTAGAGCAGCTTGTAGAAGCGATTAAGCATGGTGTGCGTAAGATTAATATTGATACCGATTTGCGTTTGGCTTCTACTGGTGCAATGCGTCGCATGATGGCTGAGAAACCAAGTGAGTTTGACCCACGTAAATTCTTTGGTGAAACTGTTGAAGCAATGAAAGACATTTGTGTTGCACGCTATGAAGCATTCGGTACTGCGGGTAATGCAGACAAGATTCGTCCAATTTCTTTAGAGAAAATGGTAGATCGTTACAAATAATCTATTTGTGATGAATTAAAAAACAGCGGCAATTCATTGTCGCTATTTTTTTGATGACCCGAAATATAAAAAAATGCTAGCGATAAGCTAGCATTTTTCTTGTAGGAGGCGTTGGTACTTATTGTGCTTTTGCATCTAAGCCGACATCTTTGATTTCAACATAGGCGTTCGCGCGAAGTTCGCGCGTCCAGCTATCAACTTCCATATCAAATTGACGTTCACCTAAGATTTGACGAGCCATTCGCTCTTGAGCTTCTTTGGTCATATCTTGTTGACGAGTATCCGTAACTTCTAAAATATGCCAGCCGAATTGACTCTGGAATGGTTCGCTAATTTGTCCAGTTGGTATGGTAGTCATAACTTTGTCAAACTCTGGCACCATTACGCCTGGACTCACCCAACCTAGACTTCCTCCATCACGAGCTGAACCAGGATCATTAGAGAAAGTTGCTGCCAGTGTCGCAAAATCTTCACCAGCCTTGACTCGATTATAGAGGCTATCAATCATTTGCTTGGCACGATCGAGGCTGACGACCTCTGAGGATTGAATCAGAATATGGCGTGTTTGATATTGGGGTATTAGGGCTTTTTGATCATTTTGTTTGCGATCAAGTAATTTCAATACATGTGTACCATCACGAACGTTAACCAGTTCAGTGGTCTGTCCGACTTTTAATGGAGTGATGCGAGCAGATAACTCGGTTGGAATATCTGATAAAGAGCGGAAGCCCATATCAGCACCATCAACGGTAACTGTTGAAGTCGAGAGCTTGCTACTAATCGCTTTAGGATCATCACTTGTGGTTAGTGATTTTCTTACTTCTTGAGCTACTTTTTGTACGTCAGCGGTGTTTTCACCAGAAATACGCATATGGATCACATGAACTTGTGTGCCAAGTGCAGCTTGACCTTCTGGTGAGTTTAAGAAATTCTCAACATCATTGTCGCTGAATTTGATACGAGACATGACTTGTTGTTGACGTAGACGACCAATTGCGAGATCTTCCGCAATGCGGTTACGTAAATTTTCATAAGTGCCCGGTGCAATCGCATCTAGCTTTTGTTGGAAAGCAGAGAGCGTGCTCGCTCCAGATTGGTTTGCAACTCTTAATACAGCAGCATTTAAACTGTTTTCATCAGCTTTAATACCATACCGTTTTACTTGCTCTAGCTGAGCTTCACGAACAATAAGTTGATCTAAAACCTGCATTTGTAAGTATTGTTGCGGTGGAACAGGCTTATTCTGCGCTTTTAATTGATGTTCAGTTTCGGCAATTCCTTGCTCTAAATCACTTCTAAGAATGACACTATTATCCACAATCGCAACAACCTCATCCGTAGGTTGAGCAAAGCTTTGCATTGATGAAGAAATTAGGGCAGCGAGAACAGTGGCTCTAAAGATATGTTGAAAAGGTTTTATCTTCATTAACGTTGTGTCCAAGATTGATTGATTTTGTTAAAACCTAAAACTCTATTCTCAAGAAGAGAGGCGAGTTTATTGTTTAAAGCGCCTAGACCTTTAAGGGTGAACTCAGCCATGACAGCGCGTTTTCTACGTACGTCTGGAAGGTTTGGATCATCCAGATCGTTATAGTAAGAGCGACCATAAACTGAGACAGCCCAACAACATGATTCGTAATTTACGCCAAGTAAATATTCTCGCATCAGATTGTTGTCTAGGTCGTATTGAGCATGGCCCATAATACGCCAATTATCTTTTACAGGTTGTATAAAGGATGCAACAACTTGGTCATAAGCATCTTGTCGATCTTTAATATCTTTTCTGTAGAAATAACCTAGATTGTATAGATTACCTTTATCACCTGTGTAATAAGCTTGGACATCACGTTGAGCATTCTCTCCATTCGACATCCAAGCTGAATTTGCGTTAATGGTAAAGTTTTGATTCAGTTGGCTAGACACACTTACAATTGGTCCGGTGCGGCTTTGTGTATCAAATTGATCTAGCTCTTCATTTAAGCTGACACGGCGATCTTTGAAATAATAACTTTGACCAACACTTGCACGAATACGTTCTAAACCTTCCGTATCTAATAGACTATAGGTTACCCCTAAAGATAAAAAGTTATTATCTTCTAAGCGGTCATGCCCATAAAAGCGGTAAGGGTTGAATAGCTGATCGTAGCTGATCGAAGCTGAAGTTGAGTCAAAGTTTGGATAATCGTCTTGCTTCTTATAGGGTGAATATGCATAAAAAGCACGTGGAGAAATGCTCTGTAAGTATTTACCATCTTTTTCAAAAGTAAGACCAGTTGCTAAAGTGAATTGTGGAACAACCACAGATTTTTCTAAATCATCAGAAGCGGCAAGCCCACGGCCTTCCTTGGAATCTCGGTCATAAAAAGTATTAATGCTGCGTACAGATACTTCTGGAATGACATAAAACCAAGATGGTGTAATGTGGTTATAACGTACAGCAAACTGGTTGTAAATACGCGTACCACTGGATTCTAAGGCAGAGCCATCACTAATGGATTTTTTGAAATAAGCCGTATCATTATTAAACTCATACTGTAGGCCTTGTGGGTTCCCAGTAACATAATTTAATAAAAATTGCGGAAGTCGAGCATAAGGTCGATCAGCATCCTCGATGGTTTTATCCAAGGTTTGGAAATCCTCGACCTTTAATTGCGCTTTTAGTCCAGGAATACCATTTTGATAGTTGAGTTCCCAAGCACGACGTAAGTTTAAATCAGTTTTAGAGTTTGGACTGGTATCAAAATCGGAGAAATAGTCCTTATCAGAAGCATAGTTGTATTCTAGGTTGGTCGACCACTGATCATTGATCTTCCAGTTATGGAGAAAATGTAAATCAGAGCGATTTTCTTTGTCATACTCTTTGTCGCTTGGTAAATAACCACCCCAAATTCGACCAGCACCAAAATTTTCTGTCATATAGCCGAAATCAGCATCCAGTTTAGTGCCGCGCTCACTCATAAAGCTAGGTGTCAGCGTTAAGTCGTAGTTCGGTGCTAGGTTGAGATAGACGGGGACGGAGAGTTGGATACCGCCATCGTTACTATAGCCGAAGTTGGGGCTTAGAATACCTGTGGTGCGTCGGTCATCTATGGGGAAGTTAAAATAGGGTACAGCAAGTACAGGCACATCTTTTACATAGAGTTTTGTACCACGTGTAACACCACGCCCAGTCTCTTGATTCAGTTCAATCTGCTTGGCTTGAATTTTCCATGCTGGTTTCTGGCCAGGTGGGCATGCAGTGTAACTTGCATCCGTTAAGATCACTAAGTTTTCATTTTGACGTCGAATTTGGTTGGCATGACCATGTGCATGTTGTTGTTCGGTGATATAAAAACTATTGTTTAAATCACCTGTTTGAGTTTTTAAATTATAGTTGATCTGATCACTTTGGGTGAGTAAACCTGCTTGTGCGAGTTGAACACGCCCTTGTGCATTGGCATGGGTTTGCGTGGAATCAAGGATGACTTTATCCGCACGAATCATTCGGCCTTCTTGATCAATCACAACATTACCTTGTAAAACAGAATCACCATTTGGATCATAATGTCCATAATCTGCTGTAATAACTGAGGTTGTTGCATTTTGATCGGCAGTTTTCGTTACTGGATTGATTGGTGTAATCCAAGTGCCTTGACAGAAAGATGAACTTAAATATTGATTGTTACGTAATTGTGCTTCTGGCGCAGATTTGTCAACGTAATATTGCTGGAAAAATTTTTCTCCAGCGTAAGTTTCTTGATCTTGCTGAGCAATGGCTTTGAGCTGTGTATTGTCAAGCGTAGAGGCATGAGACGTAAACGGCACAAGTTTGTCCGCTGCGAGACTTGATTGAATCGAGCCGCCACACAAGAGTGTCAAAATAGCAGTTGCTAAAGGATTATATTTAAACTGATGTTTCATTGTCTCATTAACCAATACGCTAATTCACAATTAATTATTGTCGCATCATAGAGAAAAAGTTGATAAGTGGCTACACTTAAGCTTTCAAAATCTCAGCTAGTTTTAGATTTTATTGCAAATGAATACACAACGTGAACAATTGATACAAACTTGGCTGCATACCACACTGCAATCTGATCAGTTCGAGATCAGCTTTTTAGCAGGTGATGCTAGCTTCCGTCGCTATGCGCGAATCAAGTTACAAAACAAAACATATATGCTCATGGATGCGCCTCCTGAAAAAGAAGATTGTATTCCATTTGTGAGTATTGATGAGTTCTTTGATCAGCATGGTGTTCGAGTGCCACATATCATTGCAAAAGACTTAGCGCAAGGTTTGCTGCTGTTAGAGGATTTTGGTGATGTTGTATTGTCAACATTGCTCAATGATGAAACGGTTGATCAATACTATGCACAAAGTTTTCAGCAGTTGATTGAGTTGCAGGAAATTGATGGTCGAAATCATTTACCTGCGTATTCGTATGAAAAGTTAATGACGGAAATGCGTTTATTGACGGAGTGGCTGTTACCTTCTTTGAAGATCCAGCCTACAGAGCAGCAGCTTGAAACCATTGAGCAAGCATTCGACTTTCTGGCGATTGAGGCGACCAATCAGCCTCAAGTGATTGTTCATCGTGATTTTCATAGTCGTAATTTAATGAAAATTGAAAATGAACAGGCTTTAGGGGTGATCGACTTTCAAGATGCTGTGATTGGTGCGGATACTTATGATCTGATCTCGATTACACGTGATGCTTATGTGCAATGGAACGCTGAACGTGTGTATCAATGGTTTGACGTGTTTTATCGCTTGTTACCTGATTCTGCGAAAGAAAATCGTAGTTTTGAACAATTCAAACGCGATGCGGATCTGATGGCGATTCAACGTCATCTTAAAATTCTAGGGATTTTTGTACGTTTATTTGAGCGTGATGGCAAATCTGGCTATTTAAATGATTTACCTCGAGTCATGTGGTATTTGCTTGAAGAAAGTCAAGGCTATGATGAGTTAAATGATTTTATGCAATTTATTCGTGATGTGGTCATGCCAAAGTTTATTGTTAAATATGGCGATTACGAGGTTGCAGCATAATGAAAGCGATGATTCTTGCGGCAGGTCTTGGCAATCGTATGCGTCCCTTGACCTTACATACACCAAAGCCTTTATTAGATGTTGGTGGAAAGCCATTGATTGTCTGGCATATTGAAAAGCTGCAACAAATCGGTGTGACTGAAATTGTTATTAATACGGCTTGGTTAGCTGAAAAACTTGTTGCTGCTTTAGGTGATGGTTCTGAATTTGGCGTAACCATTCTTTGGTCACATGAGGGCGAAGGCTTGGAAACAGCGGGTGGAATCATCAATGCATTGCCATTGTTGGGTAATGAACCATTTATCTTGGTTAATGGTGATGTGTGGACAACGATGGATTTTTCTTCATTATTGAATGTTAAGCTTGATCATAAACAAGCACATTTAGTATTGGTAGAAAACCCACCGCAACATTTAAACGGCGATTTTATTCTTTCGAATGATTTGGCATATACTTTTGAGCAACAGCAATTGGGTGAGGCACTCACTTATAGTGGTGTTGCTCTATTGTCTCCGCAAATGTTTGCAGGTTTGGAAAATGGCAAGCGTCCATTGGCGCCCTTACTCAAGCAGGCGATGCAACAACAACAGGTTTCTGCTGAAAAGATGCAAGCAATCTGGGTGGATGTTGGTACGCCAGAGCGTTTGGAGCAGCTTGATCAACAAATCAAGCAAGGTGTCTTTGCATAATAAAAAATGCTTTGTCTATCTGTGATTTGCATAAGAAAAGACAAAAACTTAAAGGATTGTGCAGTTTATCATGCTTGTAAATGTTTAACTGCATAATCGTTCAACAAGTCCTGCTGTGCCTTGTATCAGAAATCGGTATACTGCACAGCAAGTTTATCGAGATGTCGCACTGTTATGCATCCTTTTTTTCAAGAATTAAAGCAAGGTAGTCAAGCTCTAGGTCTCAACCTAAGTGAAGAAGCCCTAACACTCTTATTGAAATATCAAGATGCTTTGGTGCTATGGAATAAGGCATATAACCTAACCGCCATTCGTGACCCTAAAGAAATGTTGGTTAAACATTTATTAGATAGTTTAAGTATCTTAAATGATTTACCACAGGGGCGTTTGTTGGATGTGGGTACAGGTGGCGGTATGCCAGGCATGATCATTGCATTATGTCAACCAGAACGTTCTTGTGTACTATTAGATTCAAATGGGAAGAAGATTCGTTTTCTAAAACAATTTATTGCTGATTTGAAACTAAAAAATGTAATTGCAGTGCAAACACGTGTTGAAAATGAAGACAGTATTGATGAGCTTGGTCATTTCGATGTCATTACAAGTCGTGCTTTTGCATCATTGTCGGACTTTGTAGATGCGGCACAACCCTATATGCATGAGCAAAGTATTATTGCTGCGATGAAAGGCTTGATCCCAGCGGATGAGGTTGAGCAGCTGGAAAATGAATATTCGTGTAAAGTGATAGAACTTCGTGTACCAAGATTAGATGAACAACGTCATTTACTTTTACTTCAACGTATTCAATAAAAAATATTAAGGGTAATCATGGCTCAAATTATTGCGATTGCGAACCAAAAAGGTGGTGTAGGGAAAACCACGACAGCAGTAAATCTTGCTGCGTCTTTGGCGATCTTAAAGAAACGTGTCTTGTTGGTTGATATGGACTCACAGGGCAATGCCACGATGGGGTCTGGCGTTCAAAAAAATGATTTACTTTATTCAATAACCGACGTCCTTTTGGGAGAAGTTCCGATTGAGACTGCAATTCAAAAGGCAGAAGTCGGTTATAAAGTTCTTGGTGCAAATCGTGAGCTTGCAGGGGTTGAACTTGCAATTGCAGAGCAAGAAGGTAGAGAGTTTATTCTTAAAAATGCGTTGCAGGAAGTTGCTGCATCGTATGACTATATTATTGTTGATTGTGCACCAAGTTTAAGTCTCATTACGGTCAATGCCTTGGCGGCTGTCAATGGCGTGATTATTCCTATGCAATGTGAATACTATGCTTTGGAAGGTTTGGCTGACTTAACACAAACAATTGATCGTATACAAAAAGCCCTTAATCCAAACTTGGAAATTGTTGGGGTATTACGTACCATGTACGATGCTCGTAATGCATTGACACGAGATGTCTCAGCAGAGTTGGAGCAATATTTCGGTAAGAAACTGTATGATACTGTTGTACCGAGGAATATCCGCTTGGCTGAAGCACCTGCACATGGTTTGCCTGTGATCTATTTTGAAAAAAGTTCAAAAGGTGCGGTTGCATATTTGAATTTAGCCGCAGAAATATTGAAGAAAAGTAAAGTGAAAAAAGGAACTGCTGTATGAGCATCAAAAAACGCGGGTTGGCTAAAGGTCGTGGTTTAGATGCGCTACTGGGTTCAATTCAGAAAGAAAAATTGCAACTAGAAGCACAAGCCTTAGATCATGGTCAACTCAAGCAGATTGATGTCAATTTATTGAAACGTGGCGAGTATCAACCACGTCGCTTTATTCAGGAGCAAGACTTACAAGAGCTTGCATCCTCGATTGAAAAACATGGTGTGATGCAACCGATCGTGATTCGTCCTGTGGATGACGAACAGCATCCTTATGAAATTATTGCGGGTGAGCGTCGCTGGCGTGCGGCAAAGATGGCTGGGTTGACTGAAATTCCTGCCATTGTGCGTGAGTTAAATGATCAAGTCGCGATTGCATTGGCATTGATTGAAAATATTCAACGTCAAGACTTAAACCCGATTGATCAAGCCCTAGCCTTACAACGTTTCCATGAAGAGTTTGGTCTAAGTCATCAAGAGATTGCTGAAACAGTGGGTAAAGCCCGTACGACGGTGAGCAATTTATTGCGTTTATTGAGTTTGGCTGACCCAATTAAAGACTTTATGCAGCAAGGGCAAATTGATATGGGGCATGCTCGTGCCATTTTGACTTTGAAAGCCAAAGACCAAATGGAAGTAGCAAAAATCGTCATTGAAAAAGGTTTGTCGGTACGCCAAACTGAACAATTAGTGCGTGAGTGGAGTGAACCAAAATCCGAAAAGGAGAAGGTCCAAGTTTCTCCAGATATTGAGCAATTGACCCAAAAACTATCAGAACGTTTTGGTGCAAATGTGAAAATTGACCATAATCAAAAAGGCAAAGGGAAAATGGTTATTCATTATCACTCACTGGATGAGTTGGATGGGATCTTAAATATTTGTTTACCAAACTAATATTTAGGGTACGTCCTTTTATATTTTAAATATTATTGGGGAATAATATGTGGGAACTTGTGAAAGCGGGTGGCTGGTTAATGCTGCCGCTTACTCTCTCATCAATTTTTACGGTTGCAATTACAATTGAACGATATCTTCGTTTAAAACGGTCACAAATATTACCTCAAGCTTTGTTGGTAAATAGTTCTAATTTTGAATCAGTTATCGAGCATTTAGAGCAGGATGAGGCAAAACAAAGTCCTTTAGGGCGTATCCTAAATGCTGGCTATGAGCATAAAGATCAAGGTGAACAATTTGCCTGTGCTCAAATGGAAGCCACTGCTTCACAAGAAGTCAATTATCTAGAAAAAAATATAAACTTTTTAGGTACCTTGGGTGCAATTGCGCCATTACTGGGTTTGTTGGGAACTGTATTGGGGATCATTGAAGCATTTTTAGTAATTGATATCGGTTCTTCTGGTAATGCCAGTATGATGATGCCTGGTATTTCAAAAGCATTAATTACCACTGCTGTTGGGATGTTAATTGCAATCCCCGCCATGATTGCCTATCGCTATTTTCAACGCGTGGTTCATGAATATGTCGCTGAGTTAGAGCAACAATCAACATTGTTTCATGCTGCGCTTTTCCATAAGAAAGCACCACATGTACAAGAACACCGTCGTGCAAGCTAAGCATAGGGTGTCATAATGAAATTTAAACGTTCTCAGGTTGAAGATATTCATATCAATTTGACGCCAATGATTGACTGTATGTTATTTATTTTGGTGTTTTTATTACTTTCAACTACTTTTAGTCAGCAAAGTCGTATCAATCTTACGCTGCCAGACGCGCAAGGCGTTCCGCCGAAACAATTCGATCACAAAATTGAAATCATGGTAGACTCAAAAGGGTATTATTCTGTGAACGGCCAAGCATTATCAAGTAAAGAGATTGCTGACCTAAGCACTGCAATTAAACAAGTTGCACAGGATCGTCGAGATTTTATGTTTATCATTGCTGCTGATGCAAATGCTGCACATCAAGATGTGATTCGTGTGATGGATGTGGCTGGACAGCTTGGCTTTGTAAATGTCAACATCAGCACTAAAGTTCCAACTAGAGGTTTTACTGAGTGAATCAAGATTTTAAAGTCTATTTGCGTCTTTTAGCTTATTTAAAATCTTATTGGGGTGTCGCCTTATTGGTATTGATTGGTTTCAGTATCAATGCTGCAACAGAAGTTTCGGTAGCTAAATTACTTAAATATATTATTGATGCGATTCAGAACGGTAGTCGAGAAGACTTAAACTGGTTTCCAGTCTTAATCATTTTGCTCATGTTCTTTCGTGGTATTGGCTTATTCCTTGGGGGATATTTTACAGCGGTGATCTCAAGAAGATTAGTGTTTAGTATTCGCCAAGAAGTATACGCAAAGCTGCTACGATTGCCATCCCAATACTATCTTGATAATACTTCAGGTCATATTAGTTCTAAGCTGATGTATAACGTACAGCAGTTGACAGCAGCATCTTCTGATTCACTGCAGACTTTAGTTAAAGATGGTTTGATTGTTATTGGCTTGCTCAGCTATTTATTTTATACCAACTGGCGTTTAACGCTCTGCATCATTGTGTTTATGCCTGTGATTGGTGTATTGGTTCGAGTTGCCGCGAAACGGATGCGTAAACTTTCGCTACAAGTACAAAATACCATGGGTGATGTGAATCACGTGGTTCAAGAAACCATCAATGGTAATTCAGTGGTTAAAAGTTTCACAGGTGAGGCTTTTGAACAGCAGCGTTTTTATAAGTCATCAGTAGAGAACCTTCGCCGCGGTTTAAAAATGGTTGTGGTTCAAAACATTAATAGTCCTGTTGTTCAGTTGATTTTGTCTTGTGCAATGGCGCTGATCCTCTGGTTAGCATTGAGACCACAAGTATTTGGTGATACATCTGCTGGTGAATTTGTCGCTTATATTACCGCCGCAGGTTTGATTTCAAGACCCGTGAAGAACTTAACGGATATTAATGAAAAACTACAACGTGGTTTAGCCGCCGCACATTCTGTTTTTGAGTTGTTAGATTTGCCAGAAGAAGAGAATAATGGACAACTTAAACCAGCGTTAAAGGGCAATATCCGATTTGACCAAGCCAATTTGCAATATAGTGATGGTACCCATGCGATTAAAGATTTCTCGTTAGATATCAAGGCTGGGCAAACCATTGCATTGGTTGGGCGTTCAGGAGCGGGTAAAACCTCTTTAGTCAATATGTTGCCACGTTTCCAAGAGCTGAGTCGTGGTCAGATTTATTTTGATGACATTCCCGTTCGAGAGATTGAATTACTCAGTTTGCGTTCGCAAATTGCCATGGTCAATCAACAAGTGGTACTCTTTAATCGTACCGTACGTGACAATATCGCTTATGGTCAATTGCAAGATTCAAGTGATGAGCAAATTATTGCTGCTGCAAAAGCCGCTTATGCGCATGACTTTATTATGGAATTGCCGCATGGATACGACACCGTTCTGGGCGCACAAGGCTTGAATCTATCCGGTGGTCAACGCCAGCGTATTGCTATTGCAAGAGCGATTTTGAAAGATTCTCCGATCCTAATTTTAGATGAAGCAACCAGTGCGCTTGATAATGAGTCGGAGTTCTTTATTCAAAGAGCTTTTGATGAGGCAATGCAAGGTCGTACAACGATCGTTATCGCACACCGTTTATCAACAGTAGAAAATGCTAACCTTATTGTGGTGATGGATAAAGGTAAAATTGTAGAGCAGGGTACGCACGCCGAATTACTTGCTAAACACGGTATGTACTATCAGTTGCATCAGCGTAACTTTGAGGAAGATTAATTATGTCGATGGCGCAACGTATACAAGATGCTTGGAATGAGCAAGCTTCATGGTTAATCGTATTGCGCCCATTGTCATGGTTATATCGGTTCGGCTTTTGTCTGAATCAGAGTTTGTATAAGGTTGGGGTCAAGATGGTTTACCACGCTCCTGTACCAGTGATGGTGATTGGCAATATTACGGTGGGTGGAAGTGGTAAAACACCGCTATTGATTCAACTGGTTAAATATCTACAGCAGCAAGGCGTTCGTGTCGGAGTGATTAGTCGTGGTTATGGTGGTGAAGGCCCGTTCCCGCTTTTAGTGAATCCGCATTCAGAACCTACAGTTGCAGGTGATGAGCCTTGTTTGATTGTTCAATCAACCAATGTTCCAATGGCTGTTGGGCCTAATCGACAAGCTTCTATAGAGTTGTTATTGCAAACTGCTGATGATCTTGATTTGATTATTAGTGATGATGGTCTTCAACACTGGGCCTTAGCTCGTCAGATCGAGTGGATTGTATTGGATCAAAACCGTGGTTTAGGCAATGAAAAGCTATTACCTGAAGGGTATTTGCGAGAACCAAAATCAAGATTAAAAAGCAGCACAGTCATCGAACATACTAAAGTTGCAAAGCCACAAAACAATATGTATTTGGATATTGGACAGCCTTATCTTCTCAAGACGGATTTGGAGTTAAGTTGGTTCGACGCAAACCAATATTTTAATGCGGTCGTTGGTATTGGCTTTCCACGGCGCTTTTATCAAACCCTGAGCAAGCTGGGTGTGAGTCAATATCAAGCGCATGAATTTCCTGATCACCATGATTATGAGATTTCAGATTTAATCTTCGATTCGCAAGATGCAATTATTACAACTGAGAAAGATGCTGTAAAATTTAAGCGTTTGTTGCAACAGCATCCCGAATTTAATATCCCAATTTGGGTCGTACCCGTTGAGGCCGTTTTGTCATCTGATTGTTATGACTTGTTGAGACAGCAGTTACAACAAGTTGGTATTCAATTTTCTTAGAGAATCACCATGAAACATATCGTTATACCTGCTCGTTTTGCGAGTTCGCGTTTGCCAGCAAAACCACTTTTATTGATTCATGGTCGTCCGATGATATTACGTGTCGTGGATCAGGCGAGAAAGGTCGATGGTTTTGATGATTTATGCGTAGCGACGGATGATCCTCGAATTGCTGATGTTTGCCGTGCCGAAGGTGTGGATGTGGTTTTAACCAGTGCGGATCATCCATCTGGGACAGATCGTTTGAGTGAAGTTGCTCGCCTTAAAGGTTGGGCAGAAGACGATATTATTGTCAATGTTCAAGGTGATGAACCTTTACTTCCTGCACAACTGGTTAAACAAGTAGCACAACTTCTTGTGGATAATCCGCAATGTTCAATGTCTACGTTATGCGAGCAGATTGATCATTTAGACGAATTTCAACGCGATAGTATTGTTAAAGTCGTCATGTCTAATCGGAATGAAGCGCTCTATTTTAGTCGTGCAACGATTCCATATGATCGTGATGGTGTGAAGCAAGCTGAGGTTAAGTTGCATGATCAGGCATTCCGCCATCTAGGTTTATATGCTTATCGTGTCAAATTGCTACAAGAGTATGTGACTTGGCAACAGGGCAATCTGGAAAAACTGGAGAGTCTGGAGCAATTACGTGTGCTGGAAAATGGCCATCGTATTGCGATTGCAGTTGCAGAAGCCAATCTCCCACCAGGTGTCGATACTCAAGCTGATTTAGATCGACTTAATGCAATGCCTGTGAGTGCATTTGAATAATATGATCGTCAATATCCAACCTCAAATGACTTATTCTTGGCATGAACAAACTTGGGAGCTGCTGACAACGCGCTTCCCAGAAATTGGACATGGTTTATTATTCTATGGGAAGCAAGGTTGTGCAAAAAAAGCGTTTGCTGAGCGCTTTGTTGCTTGGATATTATGTGCAAATAAACAGCCCCAAGCGGCTTGTGGTGAATGTGCAAGCTGCCAATGGTTAAAATCAGATACGCATCCTAATTATGTGCATATCACGACAGACGAAGACAATAAAAAACAAAATGCAAAAATTAAAATAGAAAAAATACGTGATTTACTTCCTTTTGTTCAGCAAACTGGAGAGGGTTGGCGAGTTATCGTCATAGAGCCTGCGGAAGCTTTAAACATGGCTTCTGCAAATGCATTACTTAAAACACTAGAAGAACCAGGTGAGAAAGTCATTTTGATTTTACTTGCGGATCATTACTTAAAATTGCCTGCAACGATTCGCAGTCGTTTGCAACGTTTCGCTTTAGATCGGTTGAGTGTGGAAGATGCACAGTCATTTGTGCAACAGCAAGTTCCAGACATTACGACTGAGCATATTTCATTATTGCTAAATCTGGCAAATGGCATGCCTTTGACTGCGATTGAAATAGAGCAAAGCGGTTGGCTGCAAAAGCGTACTTCTTTTTTAAGTGATTGGCTAAAGTTGGTTGCTGAAAAAAATATGCCGCTGCACTATGCCAACAAATGGTCGAAAGAGCTAAGTTTTACAGAGTTTATGACCATGTTTGAGTATTTATTGGGTGATTTAATCAGTTTTAAGTTGAATCAATCATTAAGAAATGATGATTTGGATTTCCATGATTTAGCTGAACGATATCATTTAGAGCGCTTATTCACGATTTATGCTGACGTACAGCAAAAGAAGTTGATGGTGGCACAGAATGTACAAACGCAATTGGTTGTCGATGAATTGTTTATTCAGTTAATGAATGTTGAGCTTGGATTTTCGCAATAATAAGGTAATCGCTTCTTTTTTGTGGCTAAGCGCATAGAAATTTAAGGGTTAGCTACATTTTATGATGTTTTGTAAATTTTGTATTTAAATTGTTTTTTTATCTCATCTTCCTCATTAAAAATATATAAAATGTGAGTTACTTCACAATAATATTAAAAAATAAGGAATATGATGATGAAAATAAGATCTATAGCTGTTGCATTATTACTTGTCATTATACCCGCTATTGCGATAGCTGAACCCAAGTTTGAGTCAAATATTGATGGTTCATCTATTCTGATCAATGCGTCTAATCATGGTTCACAATCTTATGAGTGTGTGTATAGCTATTCGTTTAATCATACTCAACAAAATGCTAGCGTGAATCAGTTCAATGGTAAGCTTTATATTGAGGCTGGGGCACGACAGGTCGCTGTTGTGACACGACATACAGATCAAGCGATCAGTAAACTAAATTTCGATTATAAGTGCACTGAAAAATAAACTTTTTTAAAATCAATTGAATCGCTCATCATGTAGTTTGCTGATGGGCGGTTTTTCGTTTTTGTAATGAACTTTATTTGAAAGCTTTGTCTAATATTTTATGAGACAGGATCTTTGTAAATCACTTATCTATCTAAATAAAAGCCATTTTGAGTGTTTTCACGACATTTTGCTGAAACAGCATTTGTTGTTTCTAGGATTGTTTTCTATAATCAAATGATAAATCATGTATAGATACTAAGTTGACGGTCATTCAAAGGAAGTTTTAGAAAACATATCAAAGAGAATTGATATTTTTATAAGTTTATCAATGTTAAAACGATGTTGATAATTTTGTGTATTTAACAGGGGAAGGTTATGCAACATCAAATGATGGGTGGAATTATACAGGTCAATATTCCTGATAAGGCAACCCTGCAATCGAGCTATATGCCTTTTGTACAAGGGGGCGGATTATTTGTTCCCACTAAACAAGCTGTAAAAATGGGGCAGGAAGTATTTATTTTGGCTACACTACCAGAGCAATCTCAAAAGATTCCGCTCACTGGTAAAGTCATTTGGATTTCACACAAACAAACACATTTCAAGCCTCAGGGTTTTGCGATTCAGTTGGCTGGTGAAAAAGGTGTGTATTATAAGAACGAAGCTGAGAAATTATTGGCAGGTTCTAAGAGTATGGATCGTCCAAGTTATACGATGTAAGCGTAATGAATAGGAAGAAAGAGTGTTTGTTGATACGCATTGCCATTTAACCCTGTTAGATCTAAGTCCTTATGATGGGGATTTAGATCAAGCACTTGCACAAGCTCGACTTGCAGGTGTTTCAAAATTTATGGGAATCTCGGTTGATCTTGATGATCATATTAAACTGGCAGAAATTGCTTCCCGTCATGATGATGTGGGCTATACAGTCGGTGTGCATCCCTGTGAGGATGATCATATTATGGCACGGGCGACAACGGACTATTTGGTGGAATTGGCTCAATCCGAAAAGGTCTGGGCTTTGGGCGAAACAGGCTTAGATTATTATCACAGTACAAATTTTGTAGCTGAGCAAAAACAGTGTTTTGCTCGACATATTCAAGCATCAAAAATTGTAAAGAAACCTGTGGTTGTGCATACACGCTCTGCTAAGCACGATACAGTTGATATTATTCGGGCTGAACAATCTACCCACGGCATATTGCATTGTTTTACTGAAGACTGGGAAACGGCAAAAGCAGTTTTAGATTGTGGTTACTATATTTCGTTTTCTGGCATTATCTCATTTAAAAATGCACAAGATTTACGTGATGTTGCGAAACAAGTTCCATTAGATCGTGTACTGATTGAAACGGATAGTCCTTATTTGGCACCGATGCCTTATCGAGGAAAAACCAACGAACCTAAATATGTGCCATATGTAGCAAAAGCGTTGGCTGATGTATATCATAAATCAGTTGAAGAAATTGGTGTGATTACAACACAGAATTTTGAGAATCTTTTAAATTTTAAATAAACGGTTTTTGTTGTATTAGGAAAGAGAGTTATCACGTGAAAATGGATCGTCAAGCTCAGTTTCGGGCACGAGAAGTATTAATTTTTCAAATCGCTGAGCAACTCCTATTAGAAAATGGTGAAGCTGGCATGACCCTTGATGCTTTGGCGGCTGAATTGGATCTTGCGAAAGGTACCTTATATAAACACTTTCAGAGTAAAGATGAATTATATATGTTATTGATTATTCGCAATGAGCGAATGTTGCTCGAAATGATTCAAGATGTGGAAAAAAGCTTTCCTGAACATTTAGCTTTTTTTATGTTGCATCATTTACACCATCCTGAACGTACGGCATTATTTCATCAAATTGAAGAGCGTTTATCGACGACTGCACAAGGTATTCAGCAGTTATTTAGTGAGTTGTATAAGATCCGTCGTCAACGCTTACGTATTATTATTCGAATGACAGAGAGTTATCTACTTGATATTCAGAGTAGTATGACAACCCGTGATTATTTAGCATCGATTTGGTCTTTGACCTATGGCGCAGCCGTTATCCTGAATTCAAGTTTTTATCAGCGTTATTTAGGTTCTAGAGATACATTGCGAGTCGCTTATATTGAGCAAGCTCTGGCCATGCCTAAGAAGCTTGAACAAGTCGCATCATAATTGATAATTAAAATGAAATTATCTACGAGCCGCTCCGAACAACGCTCTCAGTCTTCTAGTGAGGCTGTGCCTCTCAGATCGAGCGCTGCTCGATTTAATCGTGTTAACTTCGAGCATAGCTCTACATCTTCTTGCGAGGCGGTGCCTCTCAGGACAAAGTTTCACTTTGTTAATCCTACTACTCGAAGCATAGCTTCTCGTCTTGCAGCAGGGTCGAGCGTTACTCGACGTAACCCTGCCTCAGGATTTACGTTGATTGAGATCATGGTGGTGATTGTCATTATGACCATCATGACATCGTTAGTGGTCTTAAATATCGGTGGTGTTGATCAACGCAGAGCGATGCAAGCCAGAGAAATGTTTATTCTTGATTTAAAGAAAATCAATAAGGAATCTACTGATCAAGCAAAAGTTTTTGCATTAAATACTCAGAATGCAACAGATGTTTCACCTTTTAGTTATAACCTGTTTGAATATCATGATCAAAGTCATGAGCGTATCCAACAAGCTGATCGTATTTGGCAGGTTTATCAAGAGTTCAAACCTCGTCAACTACCGACAAATGTATCTTTTAGCGTCCAAAGTATAGATACACAAAACTATACAAAGGCACAAAATGATGATTTGTTGGGAGGAAGAGCTCCGCAACTTATTTGGTTTGGCAATGGCGAGGTTAAACCTGTTCGGATTCAATTCTATTATGAGCAACGGCCGATTGGACATGAGCTGTCGCTGGATCATTTGGGTAAAGTGAATGAAGAAGAATAAGGCATTTACCTTACTTGAAGTTATGGTCGCACTTGCGATCTTTGCTGTGGCAGCGATTGCATTGACTAAAATTGCAATGCAATACACCCAAGCAACCTCAAATGCGATTTTGCGGACCAAAGCTCAATTCGTTGCAATGAATGAAGTGGCAATGATGGAAATGAGTAAAGAGTGGTTAGATGGAACTCAATCAAAACAAGTTTCTTCACAGGGTGAAACGTGGCAAATTGATAAAAAATCCGAACCTACAATTAGTCCAAAAATACAACGTATTGAGCTACAGATCAGTTTATTTAATGTTGAACAGGATAAAGTTGAAGCAGGTATTAGCAACATTGTGTTTTTTAATCATCCAACAGAAAGTTAAATCGTATGGACAATAACAAGAACAACGACCATTTCGCAATTTCTCCGTCTTCTTGCAAAGCAGTGCTTCTCAGGTCGAGCGCCAACCCTCGTACTCGAAGCATAGCTTCTCGTCTTGCAGCAGGACCGAGCTTTGCTCGACGTAACCGTATTCACTTCGAGCAAAGCTCTCCGTCTTGCGCTCGGGTGAAACGTTGTTTCACTAATCCTCACTCAGGATTTACTTTGGTGGAATTGCTGGTTGCGATTGCAATTTTTGCTGTGCTTTCTATGTTGGGATGGAAAGTCTTTGACTATTTGCTGAAAGTCAAAGATCGTAATGCGGAACATGAAATGCATTTATTTGCATTACAGGATGCTTATCAACAGGTCTTAAGAGATAGCTTGCAAATTATTCCTTTAACTGCCAATGATGGTCGGCAACTCCAAGCTGCTTTGGTGTTGAATGATCAAAGTTTTATGTTTAGTAAGGCTGGTGTGACCGATCCTTTGAAACAAGGTTTATCGCCGTACGAGCGTATTGAATATCGTTTTGATGAAACACAAAAAAAAGTTTATCGTTTGAAGTATGCAAATTTAAATATCCCAAATCGTGTGCAGCCAATCTCAAGTACTTTGTTGGAAAATGTAGATCAGTTTAAAGTAATGGTGTTAAATCCGCAGGAGTTGTCTGAGTGGCCAGAAAATATCAGCGATCCAAATAATGTGAATGAATTAAAAAAATTACCATTAGGTTTTAAAATACAACTTACTGTTGCAGGCACAGATTATGAGTGGGTATATAGTCTGGTCAGTACCAATCAGAGTGGTCAGTGATTCCTATGAATACTTGTGCGCCTCAACGTGGCATCGCATTACTCACCATCTTGGTTATGGTTGCACTGGCGACGATTCTTGCAGCAACGATTGCAAAACGACAAAGTAATAGTGCTGAGAATACGGGCTATTTAATGCGTCAAAACCAGTCCTTACTTTATGCAAAAAGTGCCGAGGCATTTTTTTCGGAATTATTGGTTCAAGATAGTGATAATGGGAACAGTGTTGATCATTTACAGGAAAATTGGGCTAAGCCTATGCCATCGTTTCCTGTTGATGGTGGTTCGGTTCAAGGTCGTTTAATAGATGAATCTGGAAAATTCAACTTAAATAATTTGGTAAAAGCCGATGGTGCTGAGGTTGATGATTTAGCTCGACGTTGGTTTGAAAAACTATTACAGCGTGTAGGCTTACCAGCAGAACTCAGTCAGGCTGTGATTGATTGGCAAGACACTGACGATGAAACAACAGGTGCGATGGGCGCTGAGAGTAATTATTATCAAGGATTAGATCCGTCTTATTTAGCTCCGAATACCAAATTTCATAGTATTGAAGAGTTAAAGTTGGTCCGCGGATTTGAAGGGAAAAACTTTGATTTAATCAAGCCATATATTACGGCATTGCCTGAACCCACAAAAATAAATATGAACACAGCACCTGCATTATTGTTGGCCAGTATTGATCCTAGAGTTGATGTAAATGCTGTAGAGCAAGAATTAAAAGCAAAACAGGTGGATTTATCTCATTTCAGCAATGTTGAGGATTTATGGCAACTCAATGCTTTCTCTGGAATAGAGCAGCAAAATAAAGCAGACGCAGCGACTTGGTTAGACAGTAAATCCTCTTATTTTACCGCACAGATCGAAGTGGTTTTAAGTGAGCGGAAGCGTCAATTTGTTAGCTCAATGCATCGAAAGGATAAACAAGTCATAGTCTATTCAAGAAGTCTTGCCCCTTTTTAGTGGGTGGATTGGATTATTGAATAGTCACAAGATTTAAATTCGATCCCAATGCTTGTTTTTTTGCTTTATAATAAAGTTCATTTGCTGAAAAAGATTAGCTTGGTGCATGTTAATTCGTAAATTATTTAAGTTTGAAAACGCTCATATCGTACGGAATTGTACGTCGGATCGCTGTAAGCGTTCGATTCATGGGCATAGCTATAAAGTTGAATTATTACTCAAAGCGTCAAAGTTGGATCATGGGCAAATGGTTTATGATTTTGGGCTGTTAAAAGGCGTGATTAAAGAGTTATTTGATAGTTTTGATCATGCGATTTGTTATTGGCAAAAAGATGATCCAGCATATATTGATGCATGCAAAACATTTAGTGCACGATGGGTGGCTTTGCCTGTCTCACCATCAGCAGAACAGTTTTCGCGTATTTTCTTTTTTCTAGCGCAACAAGTATTGAATTCAACGGTTACCCAAAATGGTGAAGGTGATGTTGAAGTGTATTCTGTGATTGTTCATGAAACAGATACTGGCTATGCACAGAGCTTTCAAGAAGATATTGAAAATGAGCAAATGGGTGTATTGAGCCTAGATCAAATCGTTTTTTCAGAGCAGGTTCAGGCTGAGTGGAGTGATCCTGAAATGTATCAGCGTTTGAAAAAAGGAACGAGATTTCAAAACCCGCATGTAGAATTACAAGTTAATATTTAAGTACAGACTCACTCAAGGGAGTGACTTTATTTCAAGGAACATTGATGCAATTTACTGAACAACAACAAGATAAGCTAAGAAAAGTTCAGCTGGATGACTCATGGAAAACCTCATTATCCGAATTTTTGCTCGGTCAGAAAATGGATCATTTACGTGAATTCTTGCAACAGCAAAGACTTGCAGAGAAAACGATTTATCCACCAAGCAAACATATTTTTAATGCATTAAATACAACGCCTTTAAGTGCTGTAAAGGTGGTGATTTTAGGTCAAGACCCATATCACGGTCCAAATCAAGCAAATGGTCTAAGTTTTTCTGTACAAAGAGGGGTTGCATTACCGCCTTCTTTACGTAATATTTTCCATGAATTGCATAGTGATTTGGCTGTGCCTATTTCTCGACATGGTGATCTGAGCAAGTGGGCAGCGCAAGGTGTGTTGTTGTTAAATAGTGTACTGACCGTAGAGGCAGGGCAACCAACGTCGCATCAAAAACAAGGCTGGGAAGATTTTACTGATGCGGTGATTGATGTATTAAATGAGCAGCGCGAGCATGTGGTCTTTATTTTGTGGGGTGCTTATGCACAACGTAAAGGACAGCGTATTGATCGCAACAGACATCTTGTATTAAGTGCAGCTCATCCATCGCCATTAGCGGCAAACCGTGGTGGTTTTTTTGGCTGTAAAGTATTTTCTAAAAGCAATCATTATTTGAAACAACATGGCATTGAGCCTATAGACTGGCAATTGGACGCATAATGACTTCTCCTGATTTAAATAGCTATCATCCTGATTTGGTTATTGAGCAAGAAAAAAATGGTTGGCGAGTCATTCGTCTTAACCGACCGAAATCTTTACATGCATTAGATGAATCTATTGTAAGTGCACTTTTTCGAGTGTTTGAGCATTTTCATCATGATGAAAGTGTTAAAGCAATTTGGTTAGACTCCACCACACCGAAAGCGTTTTGTGCTGGCGGTGATGTGCGTAAACTTCGTCAATTGGTTGTAAATAATGAAGTTGACACGGCAAATAAATTTTTTGAGCAAGAATACGCATTAGACCTATTACTTCATAACTATGCTAAACCAATTGTGGTTTGGGGAGAGGGTTATGTGATGGGTGGTGGGCTTGGCTTATTTATGGCTGCACCATTTCGCTTAGTCACGCCTTACTCGCGTTTAGCAATGCCAGAAATCAATATTGGTTTATATCCAGATGTTGGCGGCAGTCGATTCCTTGCAGATCGAGGGCAAATTGGATTATTTACGGGTTTAACTGGTTCAATTATGACTGCAGCAGGTGCATTTAGCATCGGTTGGGCAACTCATATTTGTGAAGCGCAACGTGATAATGTATTGCAAAAAGTCTTAAATGTAGACTGGAATCATTACCCAGCAGGTGCCTTCCGTGCTATTGACGACACTTTAAATAGTCTTCATCGTCCAGTTGCAGCTGGTCCTTTACAAAACTCTATTGACGTTATTCACAGTGTTTGTCGTGGTCAAAACTTTGAGTTTGATTATCAGGCGATCATTGGGCTGAGCGAAGCAAGTAGTGATTGGTTACGCCAAGCAAGTGAGAATTTGCAAAAAGGTTCACCAAGCACAGCAGCGATCACTTGGTTGCTTTGGCAGTGGGGCAAACAGGGACATGCTTGGGATGAGGTTTTTGCACTTGAGGCTCAGATTTCTGATTGGAAGATTCGTCATCCTGACTTTGTGGAAGGGGTTCGTGCTCGCTTAGTGGATAAGGATCTTTCTCCAGAATGGAAAGCAACAGAGAACATCACCTTAAAAGATATTTTGTCTGATTGTCCACCAGTAACCAATATTGATAGTTGGAATGCCTTATTAAAACAATACGGTATTATTGTTTAAGGCATATGACTGAAAATAGTAGTACTGATGAGTTTTGGATGCAGTTTGCTTATGAGCAGGCTGCATTAGCTGCTGCACAGGGTGAGATCCCTGTGGGGGCTGTTATAGTCAGTCAAGGTGAAATTATTGGGGTAGGTTATAATGCGCCAATCAAGCTTTCGGATCCGACGGCACATGCTGAAATCCAAGCATTGCGTATGGCTTGCCAATCTATTAATAATTACCGACTTCCTGATGACGCCACGCTTTATGTCACGCTTGAACCTTGTACGATGTGCGTCGGTGCTTTAATTCATGCGCGTGTTCAACGTGTTGTATTTGCTACGACTGAGCCTAAGGCTGGTTCGTTAGTAAGTGCTCGTCAATTACTTGAAAATGGCTATTACAATCATAAATTTATCTTTGCACAAGGTTGTTTGCAAGCACAATGTTCAACCCAATTGAGTGATTTTTTTAAGCAAAGAAGAAGTGAAAAGAAGAAAAACCGTTTATCAAAAAACGTCCTTAAATGATTCAAAATGTCTTCGCTGTTGTGGCAAACTAAGCCTCCGATGATTTTGGCTTAATCAAAAAGGCGAAACTATGCGTAATGCAATCACCATAAAAAAAGAATTCAATGCACCGATCTCTGAGGTTTTTGACTTGTTGTCAAAACACGCGACTTATAATAAGGCATTTGCACCTTTACAAGTAGTGCGCGCGAAAGACTCTGCTGATCCTGAACGTCCTGATGGCATTGGTTCAATTCGTCGTATGGGTTTTGGTCCAATTAAACCATTGCAAGAAGAAATTACCTTGTTGGATGAAAACAAGCGTATTGAATATAAATTGATTAATAATCCTTTAGTCAAGCACCATTTAGGACAAATTGATTTTAAAGAAATTACACCTTATATCACTTTGGTGACTTATAAGATTGAATTTACAGCAAAAGCACCTTTTGTCAGTAAATTAGTTCTTGCACAACTCAAAGCAGCGATTACACTAGGATTTTCAAAATTAGCGAAGTCTGTTGCTTCATAAGAGATGAGAATGACAGTTCATATTATTACGATTGATGGTCCAAGTGGTTCTGGTAAAGGCACGCTGGCAGCAAAAATTGCAGCGCATTATGATTTCAATTTATTAGATTCAGGCGCGTTATATCGTTTACTTGGATTGTCATTATTTCAACAAGATTTGCTTGATCAAATTGATTCAAAACTAGAGCAGTGTATTGACTGTGCGGTCAATTTAGATATTGAATTTAAATCGACAGAAACAGGGATACTCATTTATCTAGATGGCGTAGATGTTACAAATACGATCCGAACTGAACAGGTTGGGGAGTATGCTTCTAAAGTAGCAACAGTACCTGAGTTAAGAAAAGCATTATTTGAACGTCAACGTGCATTTATCCAAGCACCAGGCTTAGTGGCCGATGGTCGTGATATGGCGACATCGATCTTTCCAGAAGCTCAAGCTAAAATTTATTTAACAGCATCGGCTGAGTCTCGTGCTGAGCGTCGCGTAAAACAGTTGCAGGGCATGGGGCTTGATGCTAAAATAAGCGACATTTTATCTAACATACAGGCTAGAGATAAAAGAGATATGGAGCGTACAGTTGCTCCGCTCAAGCCCGCTGAAGATGCGTATATCATTGATAGTTCTACAATAGGTATCAATGAAGTGTTTCAGTTGATGGTTGACTATATCAATAGCCGTGTAAAATAGATACACAATTTTTATCAGTTGAAGCATTGCTTGATCAGATTTTTTGGACAATGTAACAACTTAACTAAACCGGCCTTGTCTGATCCAAGACCGCGGACTTTATCAGGTATATCATGACCGAATCTTTTGCAGCCCTCTTCGAAGCCAGTGAATTAAACCTCAACGTTGAAAAGGGTGCAGTCATCCAAGGTACTGTTGTTAGTATCGATTCTGACTGGGTTACTGTTGACACTGGCCTTAAATCTGAAGGCGTTGTTGATCGTGCTGAATTTTTAAATGAACAACGTGAACTTGAAGTTCAAGTTGGTGATACTGTTGACGTAGTGGTTGAAGCACTTGACAACGGTATGGGTCAAACAGTTTTATCGCGTGAAAAAGCGAAACGTGCTGAAACTTGGACTAAACTTGAGAAAATCTTTGAAGACGGCGAAATCGTTACTGGTGTTATCTCTGGTAAGGTTAAAGGCGGTTTCACTGTTGACATCGGTCCTGTTCGTGCATTCTTACCGGGTTCTTTAGTTGACACGCGTCCTATCCGTGATACAACTCACCTTGAAGGTAAAGAGTTAGAGTTCAAAGTAATCAAGCTTGATGCTAAACGTAACAACGTTGTTGTATCTCGTCGTGCAGTTATGGAAGCTGAATCTTCAGCTGACCGTGAAGCATTACTTGCTCAACTCGAAGAAGGTCAAACAGTTACAGGTACAATCAAGAACCTTACTGATTACGGCGCATTCGTTGATCTTGGCGGTATTGATGGTCTTCTTCATATCACAGATATGGCTTGGAAACGCATCAAACACCCTTCAGAAGTTGTTGAAGTTGGTCAAGAAGTTACAGTTAAAGTACTTAAGTTTGACCGTGAGCGTAACCGCGTATCTTTAGGTCTTAAGCAATTAGGCGAAGATCCATGGTTAGCGATCATGAACCGTTATCCTAAAGGTTCTATCGTTAAAGCACGTGTAACTAACTTAACTGACTACGGTTGTTTTGCTGAAATCGCTGAAGGCGTTGAAGGCTTAGTACACGTTTCAGAAATGGATCACACTAACAAAAACATCCACCCATCTAAAGTTGTTCAGATTGGTGATGAAGTTGATGTTATGGTTCTTGAAGTTGATGAAGAACGTCGTCGTATTTCATTGGGTATCAAACAAACTCGTGCTAACCCATGGGAAGAGTTTGCTAAAGCAAATGAAAAAGGCGAAAAAGTTTCTGGTACGATCAAGTCAATCACTGATTTCGGTATCTTCATTGGTTTATCTGGTGGAATCGACGGTTTAGTACATTTGTCTGATATTTCTTGGAACGAACAAGGCGAAGAAGCTATTCGTCGTTACAAGAAAGGTGACACAGTTGAAGCAGTTATCTTATCTGTAGACGCTGAAGGCAACCGTATCAGCCTTGGTATCAAGCAATTAAACAGCGATCCATTCAATGACTTCTTGGCTGCGAATGAACGTGGTGCTTTAGTTAAAGGTACTGTGACTGCAGTTGATGCTAAAGGCGCAACAGTTAAACTTGCTGATGACATCGAAGCTACACTTAAAGCATCTGAAATCAATCGCGACCGCGTTGAAGATGCGACTAAGTTCTTAGAAGTTGGTCAAGAAGTTGAAGCTAAGATCATTAACGTTGATCGTAAATCTCGCTCTATCAACTTGTCTATCAAAGCGAAAGACGAAGCTGAAGAGAAAGAAGCTGTGAATACTGTTCGTCAAGCTGCTGCAACTCAAACTGCAGAAAGCAATGGTCCTAAAACCATTGGTGATTTAATTAAAGCACAAATGAAGTAATTTGTTAAAAGGTACGTTTCTTGTAACAGATACGTACTTTTTTATACAAAAATACTGTAAACGGTAGCGTAGTATTGATGTACTACGCTACCGTTTTGTATTTAAACAGGTTATTATTAAAATACTGAGAAGTAGCAATAATTAAAGAGGTCATCAATGACTACTGAAGCACTTAATAAATCTGATTTAATTGAACGGATTGCACTTAAAAATCCACACTTGGCTGAGCCTTTGGTGGAAGACGCTGTTAAGATTATGATCGATCAAATGATTGAAGCACTTTCAACGGGTGATCGGATCGAGATTCGTGGTTTTGGTAGCTTTGCTTTGCATCACCGTGAGCCACGTTTAGGTCGAAATCCTAAAACGGGTAAATCTGTTGACGTTGCTGCAAAAGCTGTTCCTCATTTTAAACCAGGTAAAGCACTTCGTGATGCAGTAAACGAAACCGCTGATTAAGAGTTGAGGTGTATATGCGTTATATACTAATTGCATTACTCGTTGTGATTTTTGGTTATTCGCTTGCTTTAGTGCTTCAAAACCCAACAGAGCTGCCAGTAGATTTATTATTTACTCAAGTACCTGCGATGCGTTTAGGTCTTTTGCTTTTATTGACTTTAGCATTAGGGGTTGTGGTCGGGTTGTTGCTGGCGGTTCAAGTTTTTCGCGTTTTCCAAACCAGTTGGGAAATTAAGCGATTACGTAAAGATATCGATCATCTTCGCAAAGAGCAGATTCAACTTGCTCAGCAAGCTGCCGCAGAAGTTGCAGCAAGTGTGAGACATGAGAAAACGGTGATGGATATTCATTCAGAAAGCCAACCTCGTAATCCGCTATAATTAAGATATTTCAAATGCTATAAAATCTTCTGGATTTTATAGCTACAAAAAGTAGCCCTTTATTTGATTAAAGGGCTATTTTTTTACCTCAAGGAAAGTCAAGGTATCTTGAGATAGCGGTGGTCATCATAGCCATTCGAATAATAATAAGAGAATACTTTTTCCAAGCAAATGTTATCCTGCTGATCAAGCGCATATTTTTTGAAGTGCTAGAAGACGATATTAATTTCTGAGCAAAAATAGCTTAATTCAGTCAGTGAGAAAGCTTTTTTTCATTGTGCATGTTTTCTTACTTTGTTCATTTTATTAATCACCTTATAATGAACCGATTTTTACGTGATGGAACTAGATTCGTGAGTATTATTGTTGCCTTAGATGCAAAAAGCCAATATGACGCCCTAACAATTGTCGATCAGCTTGATCCGTCACTATGTCGTGTAAAAGTGGGCAAAGAGCTTTTTACTCATGAAGGTCCATCGATTGTCAAAAACTTACAAGACAAAGGTTTTGAGGTTTTTCTTGATTTAAAATTTCATGATATTCCAAATACCACTGCTCAAGCAGTGTGTGCTGCTGCTGACTTAGGTGTCTGGATGGTCAATGTGCATGCATCTGGTGGTCGCAAGATGATGGAAACCTGTGTGGAGCGTCTCAAAGCAGGTCATTATCAAACTCAGTTGATTGCCGTTACGGTTTTGACTTCAATGGGTCGTGAAGATTTGCGCGATATTGGTTTAGATATTGAACCTGTTGAGCAAGTAAAGCGTTTAGCGAAACTCACTCAAGAAAGTGGTTTGGATGGTGTGGTGTGTTCAGCACAAGAAGCTAAAATCTTACGCGATATGTTAGGACAGGATTTTGCATTAGTTACCCCGGGTATTCGCCCTGAAGGTTCAAATGCTGATGATCAAAAACGTATTGTGACACCAAAACAAGCAATGTTGGATGGTTCAACTCATTTGGTGATTGGTCGTCCAATTACCAAGGCAGAAAATCCAACTGAGATGTTAAAGTCTATTTTGGCTTCGATTTAAGTCATTAATTTTAACATAGCCTCAAAAGTGGTACAGAGTCTGATACTTTTTGTATAGGCAATGCCTTACTTTTCACAGGTGAGGAGTGCACTCCGCAAGGCAGCTAAACGGGCGGCATTTATGCCGCCAACACGATAGTAAATGATGCGGAGAGTCTGTTAAAAATAGCAATTAAAATTTCAGATTTAAAAACAGAGTAATCAATAACGGCGCAAGTAAGGACAGAATTAAGCCGCTCATCATGGCATGTGGTACGTAATGCGTGCCACATGATTGTTTGACCATTGCAAGAGTTACATCCATTGAGGTTGCGCCAGCACTTGAAATAGCTGAACGCGGAAAGCGCCAACCGAGACAATACATCAATAGAATCGCAAAAATTTCTCTAAATAAGTCAGTCAATAAGGCAATACTACCTAATTGGGCTGAGTGTAATTCGGTAAATAAAATTCCTGACATCGAATACCAACCATAGCCTTGAGCTAAAGCCATCACTTCATTCAAGCTATAATTATTCGATAAAATGAAGTAGCTGAAAATTGAAGCCACACATGAGCCAATAAAAGCGGCAATAGGGACGAGTAAAATTCTCCAGCTTAACCAGCTACGATCAAATTGAGTAAAAGCAAGCTCAATGCCAATCAACAAAATAAAGACCAGTAATAAATACCAACTGTTAAATGCGATATGAAAACTTGATGCATTGACAAGGATTCCAAGCAGAATGCCGACACCCAATGCTAAAAATGCTTTAGCGATATTTTTTAAAGCATTTATAAACAGATGTAATGAAATTTTTCCTTGTACGCTTTGTCGATCAATCAGTTTATATGTAATTAAGCAGATGAAAAATGAGCCGATGGAGGTTGTAAATGCGATTAATAACGCGGGTGGTAAAATAGCAACTGGATTTTGAATATGGTTTAAAGCCTGAGTAAGTTCGAATGCAACACTGATCAATAAAACATAGGAGAAATAAGGCAATATTTTAAATACAAATTGTTTGATAGTTTGTGAAAGATGTGGGGCTACAAAATAGCCTAAGCTTATTGCAATAAAAATTTGGGAAATCAGAATAATGGATTGCATAAAAAAAGCAGGTTACGAATAACCTGCTTATTATGAAGAATTATTGTTTAGGCTGCATTGCTTTTTGTATTTGTCGCATCGCTACTGAAATTATAGTCTGCAACATTCACTTTACGTGTTTCTAACCAGAATTTCCAAGTATAGGTTGGCCATAAAGAGAAGTTTTTACCATCCGCAGCTTGATACCAACTGCTACAACCACCTGCTTGCCATACTGTACCTTTAAGCTGTTCTTGTACACGTTCATTAAACTGATCTTGTACTTCATGCTTAATTTCTACTGCTTGTGTACCCGTTTTATCTACGGTTTGGATAAGCTGTAAAATGTAATTCACTTGTGACTCGATCATAAAGATCACAGAGTTATGACCAAGAATGGTATTTGGTCCCAATAACTGGAATAGGTTAGGGAAGTTTTTGGTGCTGATACCATAGTAGCTTTCTGCACCATTTTTCCACGCTTGTTTAAGTTCAATTCCATTGCGTCCAACACAATCAAAATGCTTTAAGTAGATACGTGGATCAGTAATAAAGCCAGTACCATAGATCAAGCAATCGATTGGGCGTTCTTTGCCATCTTTGGTAATGATGCCATTTTCAGTAATTTCTTGAACACCATCCGTAATTAATTCAACATTTTTACGGTTGAAAGTCGGGAAGTATTTATTTGAAATCAAAATACGCTTACAACCCATAACAAAGTCTGGGGTCAGTTTTTTTGCAAGTTCTTTATCTTTTACTTGGAAGCGAATAAATGCTTCAGCAAGTTTTTGACCATATTTCATGATTTGAGGTTGTACAATGGGTACAACACGAGATTCATTGGTCCAATACAAACGCGTCCGGTGAATTTGGCGATAAAGATTGGATGCTTTGAATAAAGTCTTGCTGAGTTGTGAGTATTTGCGTTCATCACGAGGAATTACCCACGCGGCTGTACGTTGGAATACATAGAGTTGTTTCACTTCTGGTGCAATTTCAGGAATGTATTGAATTGCACTACCACCCGTACCAATAGAGGCAACAGATTTACCATTTAGATCATAATCATGATCCCATTGCGAAGAATGGAAAACCTTACCTTTAAATTTCTCAATCCCTTTTAGGTGTGGAACTTGAGGAACATGGAGTGGACCTGAAGCGAAAATAACAAATTGAGCTTCAAGCGTAGGCTGATCTTTAAACTCTACCGTCCAGAGATTACGATGCTCATCAAATTTGGCATGAGTGACTTCGTGATTAAATCTGCAAAAATCTTTCAATTTATATTGCTGAGTAATATCCTGAATATAATCAAAGATTTCATCTGCTTCAGCATAGCGCTTTGACCAATCGGTTTTTGGTGCAAAGGAAAGGGAGTACATGTGTGATTGCACATCACAGGCTGCGCCAGGATATTGGTTTTCACGCCATGTACCACCAACATCATCGGTTTTTTCTAAAATTACAAAATCTTCAATTTGGCTTTGTAATAGTCGAATAGCCATTGCTAAACCACCAAAACCTGCACCAATAATTGCAACTTTAGTTTTTTGAATTGCATTTTGGTTTACATCACGCATAGCCCACGCCCTATACCGCTAAATTTTGTGTCAGTTTAAAGGTTTTATCGAGATTAAATATGATTGTATAGACGTAAAACTTGATCATTTCGGCAATTCATTTATAGATGCTTTTATAGTAAAACATTAAAGTTTTGAGAATTGTATTCAGAAATATGAAGAGATCTATCCTCGGATTAATGTATTTGATTCAAGGCATGCGTCATGTCGGTATTGATGTGGATGCACGTTTAGCGAATATGGGGATACAGGCCGATGCTTTAGATCCAAGTTCAATTATACCTGATGCAATTGAATGGGATATTTTGCAACATATCAGTCAGGACATTTCACCTGAACAAGGCCTGTTCATTGGACAGCACTATGCTTTGGCTGGATATGGCCCATTTCTAATGTTGATTGTCACCAGTGACACTTTACATCACGCATTGTTGAATGGTGTACGTTTTCAGCAGCTCACCCATTTGTTTGGTTCTTTACAGCTCGAAATTAAAAATAACGCTATTTATTTATTCTATCAACCCATTGATCTAGATACCCATTTAGGACAGTTTAGAGCGCAATGTGAAATCTCAGGAACCTATAAGTTTCTACAAGATATTTTTAAAATGATGGGACTTGAAACACCCAATATTCAGATTGAATTGCCATTTAATAGACCAACAGATGTGCAATTAATTGCAGCATATCAGCAATATTATGGTCAAAATGTCAAATTTGGATGTAAACAAGCGGTATTTATTTTAGATAATACTCAAATTTTGGATGTTGCAATCCCTTCTGCTGATGCATTGACTTATAGACTGTATGAAGAAAAATGCCTACGTGATATCGAGCAATTAGAAAAGGTTTCTCATTCCAAAGTGACGATCGTGGAATACGTTGAGGATTATTTGGAATTGCAAAATGGGGTCATACCAACCATGACTGAAACGGCATGTGCATTGAAGATTCCTGAGCGGACTTTAAGGCATCAATTGCAGCAAATGCAGACCAGCTATAAAGAAATTCGTGAAAGACTAATTAAACAAAAAGCAATAAAATTTATAGAAGGTAGCTCATATTCAATCGAACAAATTGCGGAAATGTTGGGTTATTCTGAACCAGCAGCTTTCAATCATGCGTTTAAAAGATGGTTTGGGCACAGTCCTCGCCAATATAATCGAAATCATTAAATGATTAAAAATGGTACATTATGATGTTTAAACATGATGATAAATAAGCCTAAAATCTAATGTCTTTGAACTCAATGTTCGATATAATTTTCTTCAATTAAAATTGCAATAACACCTTATGTCAAATTCTAAACCAGACTCACATAGCACTGCATATACTCCAACATCACCTGCTGAGCGTTATGCTCACGCAATTGAGTCAGGACAATTCATGCCTGATGAAGCTCAGGCTCAGGCAGTGCAAGAGTTAGATCGAGTATGGAAAGAGTTACTTACTCGCTATAAGGCTTCTAAGAAAGCGTTTCGACGTTTCCGTCGTCAAACCTATCCGAAAGGTGTTTATATGTGGGGGGGAGTCGGTCGTGGAAAAACATGGCTCATGGATCAATTCTATGAATCTGTTCCATTCCGTCGCAAAATACGGATGCATTTTCATCACTTTATGCAACATGTACATAAAGAGTTGAATAAGCTTTCAGGACAGCGTAATCCACTAGATGCAGTTGCCGATCAAATTTATAAAAATGCGGTGGTGATCTGTTTTGATGAGTTTTTTGTATCAAACGTGACCGATGCAATGATTTTAAGTGATTTATTCCAAAAATTATTCGAACGTGGCGTGACCCTGATTGCAACCTCAAACATTGCACCAGAGGGCTTATATAAAAATGGTATTCATCGAGATCGCTTCTTGCCTACAATTGAGCTAGTACAGAAAAACTGTACAGTTTTGAATGTAGATGCAGGTATTGACTATCGTTTACGAGTATTAAAACAAGCACAGTTGTTTAAACATCCTCTTGGTCATGATGTGCAATCATGGATGTCAGAGCGTTTCCATGCTTTAACACAAACTCAAGTACAGTCTAACTCTCCTATCATGATTAATAATCGAGTGGTTGAGACGTTGGGACACACTGAAGATGTGTTGTGGTGTGAGTTCTCGGAATTATGTTTCAAGCCGCGTAGTCCTGCTGATTTTATTGAGATTGCCAATATTTATAATACGGTATTGGTAAGTGGTGTTCCGCATCTGACTGATTTCTTATCCGAGGGAACGCGCCGCTTCATTTATTTAGTTGATGAATTTTATGATCGTGGTGTGAAGTTGTTACTGACGTCTGAAGATTCAATTATTGAACTTTATAAAGGTGAACGATTGGCTTTTGAAATTGAGCGGACACGATCAAGATTGTTAGAAATGCAATCGGATGAATATTTAAATTCAGAACATCGGCAAATTCAAATTGCTAAAACATCATAAATTTAAAAGGCATTCTTCGGAATGTCTTTTTTTATAAATTTAGGTTAGAGAAGGCTTTATTCTTGCTTGAATTTTGCTATAACTAGATAGGTTTTAGAATTGAGTTTATTGCAAACTGAAACAGTAGGTGTGTTATACATTTAATTTTCCTAATAAGCTATAAGTTGATATTTGTCAATACTTTCTGTTCGGAAAATGCTTACTATTTAGGAATGTGATATTACTATTCAGGCTAGTATAAATCGGTATACTAGGTTTCTTGTTATAAAAAGTTAGCACCATCAGGAAAGACAATGACTGCACGTATTCAAAAAGGCAAGCTAGCGATTGCTAAAGAACTTTACGATTTCATCGAAAATGAAGCTTTACCAGGTTCTGGTTTAGACAGTGAAACTTATTGGAAGAACTTCGAGCAAGTCGTTGTCGATCTTAGCCCAAAGAACAAAGCATTATTGGCTAAGCGTGAAGAGCTCCAAGCGAAGATTGATGAATGGCATCGTAACAATAAATTTGAACTAAATGCATATAAAGCGTTTTTGACTGAAATTGGTTACTTAGCCCCTGAAGTTGCAGATTTCAACGTTACAACTGAAAATGTAGATGAAGAAATTGCTTTATTAGCGGGTCCACAATTGGTTGTGCCTGTACGTAATGCACGTTATTGCTTAAACGCTGCAAATGCGCGTTGGGGTTCTTTATATGATGCGCTTTACGGTACAGATGTAATTTCTGAAGAAGACGGTGCGGAAAAAGGTAAGGGCTATAATCCAGTTCGTGGCGATAAGGTAATTGCATTTGCTAAGGATTTCTTAAACCAGACTTTCCCATTAGCACAAGGTTCACATGCTGATGCAACTCAATATGCGATTGATCACAATCGTTTAGTGGTAACGTTGAAAGATGGTTCTACAACATCTTTAGAGCATGAGTCTCAATTTGTTGGTTTTAATGGTGAAGCGGCAAACCCAACTGAAATCGTTTTATTAAATAATGGCCTACATGTCATCATTGATATTGATGCAAATAGCCCAGTGGGTAAAACTGATGCAGCGGGTGTTAAAGATCTAACACTTGAAGCCGCGATTACAACGATTCAAGATTTAGAAGATTCTGTTGCGGCAGTGGATGCTGAAGAAAAAGTGGAAGGCTACCGTAACTGGTTAGGTCTTATGAAGGGTGATCTTCAAGAATCAATCGAGAAGAATGGTAAAACGGTTACTCGTACATTGAATAAAGATCGTACCGTTCAAAACTTAATTGGTGGCACGACAACCTTACATGGTCGTTCACTCATGCTTCTACGTAACGTTGGTCATTTAATGACAAATCCAGCGATCTTGGTCGAAGGCGAAGAAGTTTTTGAAGGTATCTTGGATGCATTGGTGACGCCATTACTTTCAATTGCAGATATTCGTGGTCAAAACGAGAATAAAAACTCTCGTAAAGGTTCGATGTATATCGTTAAACCGAAAATGCATGGTCCAGACGAAGTTGCGTTTGCGGTTGAATTATTTGAGCGCGCAGAGCAAGCAATTGGCTTGCCAGCAAAAACACTCAAAATCGGGATTATGGACGAAGAACGCCGTACCTCTGTTAATTTGAAGAACTGTATCGCTGCTGCAAAAGATCGTACGATTTTCATTAATACTGGTTTTATGGACCGTACAGGTGATGAAATCCATACCTCTATGGAAGCTGCACCAATGGTTCGCAAAGAAGCCGTTAAAACACAAAAATGGATTGCATCTTACGAAAACCGTAACGTCGCAATTGGTTTAGCGTGTGGTTTACAAGGTAAAGCCCAAATTGGTAAAGGCATGTGGCCGAAACCAGACAGTATGAAAGACATGTTAGCAACCAAGACTGCACATCCAAATGCAGGCGCAACTTGTGCATGGGTTCCTTCACCAACAGGTGCTGTATTGCATGCAATGCACTACCATCAAATCAATGTAAAAGCACGTCAAGATGAGTTGGCTGCTGAAAACATGTTGTCTTTGGATGATTTATTAACACCGCCGTTTGCGCCAGAAACAAATTGGACTGCGGAAGAACTGAACAATGAACTTGAAAATAACTGTCAGGGTATTTTAGGTTATGTGGTTCGTTGGGTTGATCTAGGTGTTGGTTGTTCTAAAGTTCCAGATATCAACAACGTTGGTTTAATGGAAGATCGTGCAACATTACGTATTTCTTCTCAGCATGTTGCAAACTGGTTACGTCACGGTATCGTAACGCGTGAGCAAGTTGAAGAAGTACTGAAACGTATGGCTGTTATTGTTGATCAGCAAAATACAAATGATGTGTTTTATACGCCAATGGCACCAAATTTTGATGGTATTGCTTTCCAAGCCGCTTCTGACTTGATCTTTAAAGGTGCAGAGCAACCATCTGGTTACACAGAGCCATTGTTACATGCTGCGCGTTTAAAGCTTAAAGGTTATACAGGTGATTAATTTCATCTAATTTAAAAAGGGCCTCTACGGAGGCTCTTTTTAATATGGAAAAAGTTATTTAAATAATTTTAAAAAGCGAGGAGGTGAGTAAAGCGCCTTTTTTTAATATCATATTTTAAGAGATGTATTATTAAGCGAAGTTATGTGTGCCAATTATAAAGCTTTAACTATTGAACAAGCCAAGCAACTGGAATTACCTCTTGTCCCATTTGAATATGCAGATGAGGTCTATCCTAGCTATAAATCACCTTTGTTGTTTAAATCGGAACAAGGTTTGGAGTGGCGTGAGGTATTGTTTGGATTGGTGCCTAAATGGTCTGAAGATATTAATATCGCTAAGCATACTTATAATGCGCGACACGAAACAATTTTTCAAAAACCGAGCTTTCAAGATGCGGCTTATAAATGCAAGTTTGGCGTTATTCCCGTTTCAGAGTTTTATGAAAGTAAATATATTGATAATAAATCCCAAAGATGGGGCGTTCGCCGTAAAGATGGCAAAGCTTTTTTTATCGCGGCGCTGTATGAGATTCGAAAATTAAATGATGAGATTATTCGTTCTGCAACCATGTTGACGATGGATGCAATTGACCATCCAATGATGAAAGATTTTCACGAGCCGGGTGATGTAAAACGATCAGTTGTTGTTATTCCGCATGATGGTTTAGATGCATGGCTGAGTTTAAAACAACCAAACCAACTCTTCGATTTTATGCAAGGTTTCCCTGTAGAAGAATTTGAATGTTCACATGTGCCTAAAACAAAGATAGCGAAAATTACGCCCCAGTTAAATATGTTTGATTTATTCTAGAATGTGATCCAAATAAAAAGGCTTCATTTCGAAGCCTTTCTTGTTCAGTAAAAATCAACGCGCAAGATTTTTAAACATATGCTTTAGAATTTCCATGGTTTTTTCAATTTGAAGTGGGGTTAAACCATCAAAAGACTGTTCCAAAATAACAGAGGTGAGATCATTGATTTTTACAACCATTTCGTTCCCTTTATCTGTTAGATAAACGCGGGTAATACGCCCATCATCTTTACAAGAATAGGTTTCGATATAACCTTCATCTTTCAAACGATAAACGATTTTGGTTGTAGTCGACATTTTTGAAATGACCATGTCCGAAAGTTCAGACACACTTGCATGAGGCTTAACGTCCAATGCAATTAAAATACGACGGCGAGAGTTGTCTAAACCATATTTCTTGAGTACGTTGTCAATATTTTGAACGTACTGAGAATTGACTTGAGAAATCCAATAGTATGGAAAATCTTCTAGCTTAAATGAATCGGCTGTAGGTAAAAAACGCGCATATTTCTTTGTCATTTACTTCTTTCCCATGCTTGTATATCGAGCAATATAGCGTCGCTCTTAGATTCCATGAAGTGTCTACAATTATCTGCTAAAAAAACCTTTCCTGATTTTTTTATCATTTCACTTATAGCAAATCTACCCAAAGATAATTATGGAATTATCTTTATAAATGATTAAGAGAATTATCACAAAATTCACATAAATTTGTAATGAATCATGTATTTTCTCAATCATGTTATTTCAGTGATATTCCTACAATTTTGCTTTTATGCTCATTTGTAGAATAATCGTATTGTAGGAAAAAAATACATATTTTGACGTGACTTTTTTATAAAAAATTCTGTCTAAAATGTCATAAAAATACGAAATCATTATATTTATAAAATAAATAGTCATTAAAAATACAAAAAATACAGGTGTTTGTTTTAATCATTTGGTTAAAATATCGTGATTAAGTGGATTCAAGAACAGTTGAATAAATACATGCTTTATCACACTTATAAGTGAGAACACTGAGATTTACCGCTTAAAAAGCAGTTGTTGTTAATATTTTCTAATCAATTCTGTTGCTAGATAAGAAGAATTAATAGATATCAAAGAAAATCAAAAAACGATATTTAGGCGTTGAGTCTGATCAACCCCATAATAAAAAGACGCATCTAAACTGGATTACGAGTTTAGATGCGGAAAGTGCAAATCTAAAGGAGGGGGTATGATTAGATCGTTAATTCATTTTCAATAATGGGCCATAATTTTTGATGGGATTTTTTAAACATCAACATGTGTCCAATCTGTTTATAGCCATGTTGTTGAGGTTTGAGCTCAATTAATTTGGTCTTGGCATTTGGATATAAACCTAATAGCTCTTTGACGTTTGCTTGGGTGGCAATCTCATCATCAGTTGCCCAAAATGAGGTAATAGGGCATTGAATTTCTTGATGATAATCTTCAAATATGCTTTTACCAACCGCATTCATGACATAACCGGGTTTGCTGCAAAATTCTGCCCATTGCTTAGCCACATTTTTAGGTAAATTCTCACCCATACCGATAAATCGAGTTGCGCCGTAACCTTTGAAAAAGCCAGATACAGGAAAAATAATATTGAACATAACGGGTGCTAAAAACTTGGTCTTACCCTTTAATCCTTTTACATGTCCTGTCGAACCTGCGATCGCGAGTACTTTAGCGACTTTATTATAGTTGGGGGTAATACCAAGCAATTGTCCACCAGCACTATGCCCAATGATGATTACTTTTTCTGCTTGTGTCTGATGCAACAACGTTTCAACTGCTGCTGGAATGTCTAATATTCCCCAATCGTTGATACTGGCGGTAGAGTCTTTTAGTTCACCATGTAATGATTCTCCGATTCCTCTAAAATCAAAACTTAGGACGCTATAGCCTTGTTGGCTTAACCACTCAGCGAAAGAATGATAGAACGTTTTTGTGATGCCAGTTGCAGGGCAAATCAAAATCGGATAATTCTTAGTGTCGCCTTGTGCTGGATAAAATTGAGCGGCAAGTTGATAACCATCTTTACAATTGATCCAGCATGATTCATAGGTATTCATTTGAAAATACTCTTGTAATTGCATGCTTTTACTTTACATGAGTTCCAAAAAGAAACTCGACTAAAAAATGACTATAAAGTCAATTTTTAGGTAATATAGGCCCGCATAATGAGTCATATTTATATTGGGGAAATGCGATGTATGATTTGAATAGCGCTACACAACTTGCGATTGTGTTTAGTGGAATTTTTCTATGGGTCGGTATGCTGACAGGCGTGTGGAAGTATTATCAAATTAGAAAAACAGAACAAGCAAGGGCACACTATTATGTGGATATTGCTCATCGTAGTAGCTTACTTTATGCTGCTGCAAGTTTAATCCTTGCTGTTTTAAGTTATTTTACTGTTTTATCAGCGACTATCGCTTTGTTTTGTGTCGTTGCCAATTTATTCTTTTTTGCGATGTCGATTTTGACCTATATCATTCATGGATTTTTAAAAGACACCACCAATCAATTTAAACAACCGCATCAATTAGGGCGATGGACGCTTCCTGCTTGGTCAATGAGTTTAATGATGTTGAGTTTGATTATTGTTGAGTTGGGGGCAACAGCGGTATTAGTATTCGGAACAATTGCTAAATTTTTGTAATAAAAAATGGATGATCACTCATCCACTTTCCTTAAAGATTTTATCTTACGTACGAAGCTGAGCTGTCGAAACTTTTGGTCAACGACCGCCCATACACAAAAAGCCAATGAGACAATTAATGCATAAGCAAAATATTCAGGTTTCAAGTTGCCTTTAATGGCACCTTGAAATAAGAGTGTTGCCATTAGTGCAAGCGTGGTAATGGCATAAATAACTGAATCATTGGTCTTCAGAGTGTTAATGAAGACTTGCTTGTTGAAATGTGTTGATAACATCTCCATCCCTCCTTTTTGTGGTGACAAAACCATGTAGTTTCGTCGGAATTGTTATTCAAGTTGTACTGCTATTTTGTGATTAATTCAATAGGTAAATCTATATTTTTTCCACATAAGGTTATAAGCAGGTTGATTTTCATGGTTTTTTAGTATTTATAATGTGCATCTTTGGTATTTTTTGTTAAATATCAAGTTCATTTTTTTACATTTTGAAAAATTTAGCCATCTTATCAAGATGTGTTATTTGCCGATTTTGTCGCGAAAAACGCCATATTTTATGCTGAATAGCGATATTGGAGAGAGAATAATTTGTCGTAAACAAAAAACATCCGTTGGGTAAAGGAAAATTTTTTGTATAACTAAAATCATGTTTGGGTAAAACATTATTTTAACGACAAATCATCTTAATTTTTGGTTGCTAATACTCGATCAACGATCATTGCAATTACAAGTACGATCAGTGATGGGAGTAACCACGCAAGATTTTGTTCACTTAATGGCAATTGCTCAATAAATGCAGGTAAATGAGTGCCAAAGCCTGCTGCTTTAATCGCTTCAATAATACCGAAAAGGAAAGCAATAGCGGTGACAGAACCAACGATTAATGATGGTTTATTCCAGTATTTCCAGAAAAAGCTCAGCATAATCACGACAATTGCAGGTGGATAAATCGCACTCAAAACTGGAATTGAGAAAGCGATCAGTTTGGTTAAACCTAAGTTAGAAATTAACAGTGAAAAACCAGTGAGAATGAAGACCAATAACTTATACGGTAAGCCTGTTAACTCAGTGAAATACTCAGCACATGCGCAGGTTAAACCAATTGCAGTGACCATACATGCAAGGAAAATCAAGCAGGTTAAGAAATATGATCCGTAGTCCCCAAATGCATGTTGTACATAAGCATGCAAAATAATGGCACCATTGTCTGCATTTGCAGCGACTTCATGACTGCCTAAACCCAGTTTAAATAAGCTGACATAAACAAGGGTAAGCCCTACACCTGCAATCAAGCTAGCGATGATGGCATACTTAGTAATGAGCTTAGCGTCGGTGACACCACGAGACTGAATCGCTTGAATGATCACAATACCAAAGACCAAAGCACCTAACGTATCCATGGTTAAGTAACCACTGACGAAACCTTCAGATACTGGACTTGTAACATAGTTATTGATGGCGGGTGAGATCAAACCTGTCGGTATGGCAAATGCAGCGATACCGAGTATTGCAAGGGCAATGATTTTTAAAGGTGCAAGTACGTGACCGACTGTATCCAGTAATTTGTTTGGATAAAGTGAAACAGCCGTGACAAAAGCAAAATAAATGACGCTATAAATAAAAAGGCTACTATTTGATGTTCCAAAGTACGGTGCAAAACCAATCTCATAAGAAACAGTCGCGGTACGAGGGGTTGCAAATAATGGCCCTACAGTTAAATAACAGACGATTGTGAGCAATAAACTGGCAAAACGTCCTAATGGTGAGCTGATGTTCTCGATTGAGCCTTGCGTGCGAGACAAGGCCATGATGGTAATCACGGGTAGACCGACTGCGGTGATTAAGAAGCCAAAAGCAGCAAGCCAAACGTGTTCACCAGCTTGCTGGGCAACAATGGGAGGGAAAATAATATTGCCAGCACCAATAAACAGTGCAAAGGTCATAAACCCTAAGGCAATAATATCTCCTGTACGGAGTTGGTTCATAAAAAAAAGGGGAGTTTAAAATAAAAGTGCGGATTTTAGAGCATAAATGCGTTCATTTGAAACTAATTTATGTGAAAGTTGGTTTATTTTTGGCTAAAAAGACGCTATTGGAGCTTCGCCGTGATATTGGTTCATTAAATTGATTAAACGCCTTTACCAGCATCAAGTGATCTATCATTTTTTCCTGTGCTAATCATTGAAATTAAATGTAAAATAAAAATGATGTTTTAGTCATAAAATGATTGAAGATTTGATCGTTGAAGCGTACAACTATCTGAAATACTCAATGCAATACTTGATCTGCATTTTTTAAATTAATTTGTTTTTTAATAAGGAATATCTCAGATGAGAGCTTCTACTGTAACCATTAAAACAGAACAAGATATCGAGAGACTACGTATCTCTGGACGTTTGGCGGCACAAGTATTGGAAATGATTGGCCCTTATATCAAGTCTGGTGTTTCAACTGAATATTTAGATGATATCTGTAACGATTATATCGTAAATACCTTGCAAGTTATTCCTGCCAATGTGGGTTATCACGGTTTCACCAAAACCACTTGTATTTCGGTCAATGAGGAAGTCTGTCACGCAATTCCTTCTGCCAAACGAATTTTGCAAGATGGTGATATTCTCAATATTGATGTTGCCGTGATTAAAGATGGCTATTTCGGTGATACCAGTCGTATGTATTTTGTGGGTGAAGTGAGTCCTGAAGCCAAAAAACTGGTCGAAACGACATATGAGGCGATGTTAGCGGGGATTCATACTGTTAAGCCTGGTGCGACATTGGGCGATATTGGGCACGCAATTCAATCGGTTGCGCAACGTGAAGGTTATAGTATTGTTCGTGAATATTGTGGCCATGGGATTGGACGTGTTTATCATGAACAACCGAATATCTTGCATTATGGTAAAAAAGGCCAAGGCATGGTATTGAAAAAAGGGATGGTATTTACGATTGAGCCTATGGTGAATGCTGGAAAACCGCAGATTAAAGAGTTAAGTGATGGTTGGACGGTGGTTACGCAGGATAAATCGCTATCCGCTCAATGGGAACACATGGTTGCTGTGACCGATGATGGCTTTGAATTATTGACCCCTTGGCCAAATGGAACAGGTCACTATCCTGCAATTTAGTCAGAAATGTTGTGAGTTAAAGCAAAGGTTCGATATTTTACTATCGAACCTTTTTCGTTGGGCATTGAGCCAGTTGTTCAACCAAATAGTCGATGAATACCCGTACTGCTGGTAGTAATCCTCTACGTGATGGATAAACGGCATGGAAAATACCATGTGGTGCAGTCCATTCGGGTAATACCTTAACCAATTGACCTGATTGAACGAAGTCCTGAGCGATACTGTCAGGTAGCAAAGCAATGCCACAATTTTGGCTGGCCAATTCAGCCAACATTAATAAGTTTGAACCCATAATTACGGGATTTACTTTGATTTTTTTCTGCTGTTTGTTTGGGTCTGTGAGTAAGAAATGTTGATCGAGATGGTCTTCTGCCATACTGATAATACGATGATTAGTCAGTTGCTCTGGTGTGGTTAAATGCCCAAATTCATTTAAATAGGCTTGGCTGGCAAAGAGGCGTTGTTCTATGGCTTCAAACTCTCGTAGAACTAAGTTTGGATCATCATCTAGTTTGGTACGAACACGTAAGGCAATATCTACCCCCTCGTTGATCACATCAATACGACGGTTGCTCACCATCATTTGTACTCGAACTTCTGGATATTTCTTTAAAAAAGTTGGGAGGATTTTTGCCATTTGATTTTGAGCAATATCCACAGGAACGCTGATTTTTACGACACCACGAGGTTCACTACTCAGATGATTGACTGCATCATGTGCTGCTTGGGCTGCATTCATCATGACTTGAGCATGTCGATAAACATCCATTCCAATGTCAGTGACAGCGAAATGACGTGAACTACGCTGAATGAGACGTACGCCTAATTGTTCTTCAAGATTATAAACCCTGCGGCTTAGTTTTGATTTAGGAATGTCGGTCGCACGTTCAGCAGCACTAAAGCCACCGTGCTCTACAACCAAAGCAAAGCAATAAAAGTCATCTAAATCCGTTAGCATTACGCCATAAACTCCAGTTTATTGTGGTCAAGTTGAACCAGAAGGGTCTCTTATTATCAATCATTTTGGGCTAATAAAATATCTCGAACTTGTTGATATTCTTTTAATCGCTCAAAATCTCTTTTTGTTGGCGATTGAATCCGAGATAAGTCCATATTGTCAGTGATATCGGCTAATTTAACAACACGTGCTAAAGGGTTTTGTACCGTTCGTTGTGCAGCTTCGATTCGCGATTCACCTGATTGTTTGGTCAGTGCAACAATGGCTTCGATGATATGGCTTTGGAAGCCTAAGTGGTATAAATCTTCGACAGTGGTCTCTGTATCCTCTAAGACATCATGTAAAACGGCGATGATTTTGTGTTCAATACTTGGAACTTTCAGCATGATTCTTAATGGATGCAAAATATAGGGGGCGTTTGCTTTATCGACTTGACCTGCATGTTGTTTTGCCGCGAATGCGATGGCCTGTTCAAGGGTTGCCATAAGCTAAATCCTCCGATTCAAGATAGATTAGCGAGTCATATTCTTTTAAACTGAATGAAATTTTTTACTCCCTAATTATTATGCCATATCAGCTTACCAACCTCGTCGATGCGACTCAAAACATTTTATGCCCATATTGCCATCATGCAGTTTTAGATTGGGAGCAAGAACAATATATTCAGCCGTGTGAACATACTTTGTTTATGGCAATGGATTTAGGTTTTGAGTTTATTGCTGATCGTTTTGAAGAGGCTTTACCACAGTCAGTTGATGAAATTCATGAAGATCCAAATATGAATATTTTTGCGAGCGTAGCGCAAGTAAATTATCCTGAATTGCAGATTTATAAGGCAGATTTGGGTGTGGAAGGGATGTATCGCTATGTTGGTTTTAGCAAAAATTAAAGCTGCCCCAATAAAAAAGCCAATCATTTGATTGGCTTCTGTTTTACAACTTAGGCTTCAGGAGCCGCGCTGTATTGTTCAACTAATGGTTTTAACTCACCATTTTGGAACATTTCAAGCATGATATCGCTACCACCAACAAGTTCACCATTGACCCAAAGCTGTGGGAAGGTTGGCCAGTTTGCAATTTGAGGTAAAGTTGCACGAATATCTTGATTTTCCAAGATATTTACATAGGCAAATGGACGACCAATTTGGCTTAGTGCTTCAACTGCACGAGCAGAAAAACCACATTGCGGGAATTGTGGGGTGCCTTTCATGTAAAGTAAAACAGGGTGTTTCGCAATTTGATCACGAATTAACGCTACTGTATCACGCGCTTGTTCCGTCATTAGATAGATCCTCAACTAAACTCCCCACATTATATACTTTTTAAGGTGATGTATCTAGTTGATTTGTAAATGCTTTAATGGTTAAAATTAAGCTAATTTTAAAGAGCAAATCGAACATATTGAAATTAATGAAAACAAATACTTACCACAGAGTTTTGCAGTAAGTATTCATGTCAATTAGGCAAATGGCAATACAATTCCAATATCGACATCATTCCAGATTACTTCATGTCCACTGGCATATTTCTCGGTCATGGCAGCAGTCGTGTGACCAGCTAATGCCTGTGCACTTCGACCAGCTTTTTTATGGAGAAATATTGCTAAAGCACGTATCTCATGAAAAGTTGGCATCTGTTTTGATGCGTAACCTGGATAGGCATTTGACTTTATAAGTGCCTCCTTGAAAGCCAACGTTAAGTATTGTCTATCAATTTGAGTCCAATGCTCTTTGAGATATTTGGTTTTTCTCCCGCGCTTGTTCAAAGGTACTCGATGTATGATAAAAGGACTGATAACTTTATCTGATTTACACCGCTCTAATACTTTTTGAAGTTCCGCATCAACTTTAATTCGAACATATCCAGCACCCTCTAGCACATCAAAATCATCATTCGGGCTGCTGACTGCATAATTATTAAATGGTTTGCAAATTCATGTTTAGGCATATAGGCATTAATACCTGCAATATATTCAATTTTTTCAAACAGAATTTTAGTATTTTGTGTGGCTTCAAACGCCTCTCTTTCTTTTTCAATAGATGAGAACACCGGCAAACAGCGTAACAGTCTGTCATTAGGTGCAAAGAAATTTAAACGTCGTGTACACGAAATTTACGCGCCGATATTCAAAGCAATGAAGTGGAAGGCGATATCACAACAATGTGAAATCAGATTGGTTATTCAGCCACCACGAAAAGTTCGTAGTTATAGCGCATCTACATATCCGCGTTTTGATATTGATAACTATCCAAAACTTCTAATCGATGCTCTCAAAGGTGCAGAGCTTCTTTATAAAGACGACAACATATTTGTAAGTGAAAAAATAGAATTTGCTGAGCCAATTGAAGACGGCTGTGTATGGCTTTCATGTGTCTTTATCAATGAGACAAATTGGCTTGATAAAAAAGTGAACTTTGACTGGCTTGCTGGGAGAGTTGCGTAATGGCTAAAAGAACAGATTTAGAAAAACGCGTCATGATTGGACGTAAATTAGCACTGGCAAGAGAACGCACAGGTTTAAGACAAGATGAGGTTGCGATTCAGTTATTTGGTGTTGAGCAAAAGAATCGTATTAGTGAGATGGAAAACGGCAAGACCTTACCTGACGCTGAGTTATTGCAAGTCATGTGTGGTATTTACCATTGCTCTGTAGATTGGGTATTAGGTTTTACAATCAACCCTGAATTAAATGAAACGGAATCAGTAGCAGGCATTTTATTTAATGGCCTAGGTGATTTATTAGCCGAAAATTTAAATGCAGTGACTTCACAAATGGCTTTGTTATGTGCAAAACATATTGCCTCTTATCCACCAGCTCTACAGGTACGATTATTAGAACAATCAAAGGCATTAGCCAAAAAGTTTATTAACTTGGACAGAGAGCAACAAGAAAAGCTTCAACCAGAAATGATTGATCTTATGCAAACTATCCAAGAGTGTGAAAAAGATCGTGCAATTCAGTTCACTAATCTGGCCAAGGGTTTAGAGGATATTACATATCGTGATGAGGATGAAATTCAAGAGAAATTAATTCAGGACCTGAAAAGCCAACGCAAAACACGATTCACCCAAACAACCTTACCATTAGAGGAAAAACTAGAATCACAGTTTGACTTTTTCGCTGGCGATGCTTTGGGTAGTTAATCATGGCGGTTCAATCTTATTCACAGGAAATATGGAATCGACTCAAAACAGTTTATGAGTCATCCCCAAAGATTACATGGCAAAAATTAGTTGACCAGGTAGGAGAGGAGTTAGGCTGTGATATGCCTTCTCCCTCTGTTGTGCGCCGTAAAGCAATCACTGAAAAGTGGAAAAAATGCACGAAAAATCTAGTCAAAAAAACTGCACGTGAACTGAATAATGAAATAAAAAAATTGACTAGTAAAAAGACTAGTCAAGAAAGTTCACAATCTACTGAAAATAAAGAGGAAACTACTAGTCAAAATAATGTCAAAAAACCGTCAAATATTGTCGATATTTGGGGTCAAAAATCTAAGGCTGAAAATGGGTTTAGCAAGGCTGATTTAAATCGACTTACATCAGCACAAATTATTCAACAGAATCGCTATCGCTTGGCTGATTTGGGGCAATTGGCTGGTGACACGATAACCAGTGTTATTCATATCAGAGATGAAGTTTTACAGCTCGATATAACTAATCTGAATGCGGAAGATGAAGAATCTCTAAAGGTCATTAATGGCTTGAAATTCAAAATGGGCCTGATTAGCCAGATCGTAGACCTGAATGTTAAACAAAGTATTACTTTAGCCAATATCGCTAAATCCGAAGCTTTATTTTGGGGCTTTGAGCTTGAAGAACTCAAAGATCAGTCTGAGATTCAATCGAAACGCTCAGCAGTTATCGCCAACTCTGAAGAGCGTATGAAGGCTGCTAAAGAGAAAATGGCAACCGATAAAAAAGCTGCCTTTACTCGCAAATTGGCAATGATTGAAGCAGGTGATCATGAACAAGATGAAGAACAAGAGGCTATCGCATGACTCAGATTAAATTAACACATCGTGAAATATGTGAAGTAGGTGCGTCTTTACTCAGAAAGCCAGAGTCTGCGAATGGCCATGGTTGTCACTTCTCAATTGTTGAACCTTCATGTTACGGCGAAAATCCAGATGTTTTCGGGATTCGCCATGGCCACGGATATGATGTGGGGACCATTTTATTAGAAGCTAAAACCAGTCGTTCAGACTTTTTGGCTGACCGTAAGAAACCTCATCGAGTGGCACCCGAGACAGGTGTAGGGAAAGTGCATTATCTTGCAAGCTAATTTCTATTTCAATGATAACTCTGACAGTTGTAATATCAAAGATATAACAAGACTTTAACAAATATTATATTTAAGTGTATAATTATGAAATTAAATTTCTTATTATTTTAATAGTTTTGAAATAATATCTTGTCAATATTTACCAAACATTAAAAAATAGAAGGGTGGTTTATGTTGATTGAGAATCTAAAAGATAAGAAACCAAGTGAAAACTATGAACATGCTATGAACCGTGGTTATGGCAATTCAGAATTGAAAAAACAATTTCAGAAGAATGGTTTTTTACAATACCAAGCATTGGAAGTTGATATTGAATCTAAGATATCTATATCCAGAGAGTTCAAGGTCTTAGAAAAAGACCCTTTTGCTCCAACAAATACACAGCGTTTTAGACGTTATGGAAATGCCTTAATTCTTCCATGGGAAAAGGAAATAAAGCCAATTTGGTTACCGACAACAGAGCGAGAAGATGGCACACAACTATCAGGATATGATCAAGGTGATAATAATCCAGAACATGGTTCAATTAGATATTTTAATGCTTTAAGTGATAATGTTAAACAGACCAAGTACTTGAATCAATTGATTGTTGAAGACTATGACTTAACATTCGGATTGAATGAATACTACTTACCTATTTATGTAGGCGTACATTTTGTTAAATTAACTTCTTCATCGAGCCAACACTTAGGAATCAGCTCTCCTAATTGTTTCCATCAGGATGGTGAACCATTCACATTTGCTCATCTTTTTTATCGAAGTAATAATATTATTGGTGGAGAAAATTTCATAGCCCATCCTAGTGAACGAAATAAGCGTTTAAGTGATGTCAATGTAGGAAATATCTACAGTCAATTCACATTAAAAAATATATCTGATAGCTTTGCTGTCCATGACCCATCAGTTTGTCATTATGTATCTCCAATTCAAAAAATTAATAGCATTGAATTAGATTTACCTGGTGAAAGATGGATGATATTGATTGATTACTCTTTAACAAAGCAAAAAATATGATAAATAACCTTATATTTTCTTTGTTCCCTATCTTGCTTTCTCTTATAGCAGGATGGGGAGCAGGACGAGTTGCAAACAAAAAAACTAGGGATATTCTAGTAGGCTATATAACTTTTTTAGTTTGGCTGCTTTTAATTTCTATAGGATTTCAATTTGGTAGTATCCTTTTTGATAAGCAATTAGGACGTACGATAATTTTTGAGTCTTTTCTCTACTCAACAATTATTACTTTCATTACTTTTATTCTCTTATTTAAAAAGGTGAAAAATACTAGTACTCATAAAAAATCAATTTATGAGATTTTGAAACCTATATTGGAGTGTGTGGTAGCAATATTAATGGTATTAATAGGTATGATTTTATATCTTATTTTACCTAGTGATTGGAATGGTGAAGCCGTTAGTAGTTTACTACTATATATTTTAATATTTTTAGTTGGAGTGGATTTATCTATAATTAAAATACAATCGTTGACAATTAATCATTTTAAAGTTCCATTGGTTACAATATGCGCACTTTTTATAGCTGCATATTTGACAACGTTTGTTTTAGATAAATCTTTTCCAGAACTTATTGTTTTAGGCAGTGGATTCGGTTGGTTCTCTCTCTCAGGTCCACTTATCGGTAAAACATTAGGAGCTGAGCAGGGAACATTTGCTCTACTTACTGATTTAATTAGAGAGTTTTACGCAATAGGATTGTTGTATCTTCTTGGGAAAAACTATCCTAATCCTGTAATTGGTGTATGTGGTGCAACAGCAATGGATTCGACACTGCCTTTTATAAAGAATAATTGTTCCCAGCTTGATGTACAAATTGCTATTTTTAGTGGTTTCATTTTAACGATATTAGCTCCATTTTTTATTATATTTTTTAGTATTTTTATTTGACATCCTCCAGTTCTTTGGGTCGCGTATGATGTCATTTAATTGATTTAGCTATGATCATTTGGAACAATCGCTAAAGCGCACACTACATAATGCCAAAATCACCCTATGTAAATAGGGTGATTTTTTATGTCAAATACAGAAAGTGGTCTTCAGTATGATGAGCTAGGCTTTTTAATCGGTCTTAAACAAACAGGCCGTGACGTTTCAAAAATTGATAAAAACGTTGAAGCAATCCACGCTGTTTTGTTGAGTTTAAAACAAGACTTGGAACGTAGCCTGTTGGCCAACTACTCACATCCAAAACCTAAGCTGAGTGCATTAGAGCAGGCACTAATTAATGCACAAATCAAACCTGTTGATGTTTCTGACTTAATCAAAGATCAAGCAAACCCTATTGTTAAGTCAACGTTGGCATTAGACCGCGCAGCTAAAACGATTGAAGATTTGATCGATGAGGCAAGTACACATAATCCTGAATCAAAACCAAAAGCTAAAATATCTCGACGTGCTATAGAGATTGATTCACCAGAAAGTGTAGTCCGTGAGTTTAGTAAAAATAGAGAACGTGATGCCAATGGACGATTTATAGGTGAAGGTGGGGCTGAAAGTAAGACATCTTTAAACAATGCAGCTCAAGTGATTAGCACGGCGATTCAGTCAACCGTGAATGCTACACCGCAAAGTATAGACCCTACTGTAGATGCAATTAGTGAAGTGGCAACAGCATTATCACCAGTGAAACGCGCTGCTAGTTTTATGCTGCGTCCGTTGACTGGGTTCATGAAGTCACGTAAGCGCAATGAGCCTATACCGAAGGAACAAGCTGATCATAATAAAAAGCAGATTAAGGCACTTGATAAGATTGCAGATAACAAAAGTGGCGGCGGTAGCTTACTAGGATTATTGAGATTCCTACCCATCGTATTATCTGCGATTGCTGGTATTGGTGGGGTAATTGCCGCAGGATTTACAGCGGCAGCCCCTATTATTGCTGCGACTGTAGGTGCCGCGGTTGCAGGTTGGTTTGCAGGAAAAGCTCTGATGAAGGGCGGGAAAAAAGCACTCGATCTAGGTAAAGAAGCTAAGAAAACAGTTATTGATACTATGAAGTTGGCATGGAAAGACACTATAAACGGCGATGTTGTGCGTAAAGATGATGCGCAATCAACGCCATTTGGGGCGGTGTCGAATAAGTCACTTTCAAGTTTTATTGGTCAAAGTGAGGGGGATTATAATTCTGTGAATCTTGGTGAAAAATACGGTTATAAAGCAAGTAAGAAAGATCTAACATTAATGACTGTTGCTCAAGTTAAGGCTATGCAAGAAAGCAGGAAGATAAATGCAGCAGGTAAATTCCAAATTATTAGGGATACTATGCCTGATGTAATTAAAGGGATGGGGTTAACTGGCAAAGAAAAATTTGATGAAGAAATGCAGGAAAGAATGGGAGCATGGCTCGCATTTAATAAACGTCCTGAGCTTGGTAATTATATTAGAGGTAAACATAATGATTTGAATAGGGCGGGAAAACCGAGTTGGAAATAGCCTTTTGAAAATGAAAATCAGAACAATATTAGCTTCCCTTTGTTTAATCGTGATAGGGGGACTATCAACTTCCAGTATTGCATATATGCCTGAATTGAATCATAGCGGTAATACCGATAAATGCGGTTGTCATAACACTCGAAGTACTGGGGAGTACCACTGTCATAATCGTAAGCAACGTGGTGGGGATTGTCCCCCGTAGCTTTATTTGGAACTTGATGATTTGGTATAGCTGAATTTATCCCAAAATGACATCAATAATTATCAGGTTGATGTCATGGGCACTTTAAATTTAACGGCAGTAAAACCCGATACGCCGTATATCAAGAAGATCAAAACAGCTTTGGAGAAAGCAACAGGCCAAACTATTCCACTCGTTGAAGTCAAAAAGGTTCAACGTAAAGGCGGTGTAAGTGTTGTACCGGTCTTTATCGTATTTGCTGGTGGACAAGAACTCACACTGTATGCTCGTGCCAGTGCGGATGTATTCAAAGCGGAATTAAATGGTAAGGAAATCATCTTATCAGGTGATTTCAGTGATGACTATCAGCAGACATTTGATAATGCAGTATCCGGCTTGACGGTAGTCGTACATCTGTAGCTTCAGGCCATGGTTGTTTTGGTAAAGGTACAAAAATTCGCTTGGCCAATGGCAAGTGGAAACGTGTCGAAAAAATAACAATAAATGACGCTGTGATGGGCACTGATGGCTTTTCACCACGTGAAGTCATAAAAGTAGTCCAAGGGTATCAAGAGCTTTATCAGTTTGAATATGAAAACGGCTCAAAGCATGTCTATAACAAATCACATATTCTCTGCTTAGTCTCACTAGAAACTAAAAAAGGCTGGAAAGCTGGCGATACCATTGAAGTTTTGGTATCGAAATATCTTGAGTGGCCCGAAGAAACAAAACGTCAATTTGCTGCATACGAGTTAAAACATAGAAAATTCCAGCCTGTAAAAATCAATAATGTCACTGCTTTGGGTGAAGGTGACTATTACGGATTTGTGCTGGATGGTGATGCAACATTTCTCACCGCTGATGGCATGGTTCATCACAATACTGGTAAGACTGCATCGGCGGGTATTGTTGCTCTATGGCATCTTTTATTCTTTGATGAATCAATCACTATGTTTACTGCCCCTCAAATTGGGCAGCTAAAGAAACAAGTCTGGAAAGAAATCAGTATAAACCTGTCAAGGTTAAAAGCTGGGCCTCTGGCTTGGCTTGCTGATTATGTCGGCTATCAATCTGAATTGGTGTATATCAAAGGCTACAAGGAAAAGTGGTATGTCTTTGCTAAAACAGCACCAAAACACCAACCAACAAACCTAGCAGGGAACCATGCAGATAATTACTTGCTTTGGGGTGATGAGGCAAGTGGTATTCCTGATGAGGTAATGGACGTTGTTCTTGGTGCATTAACTCATGAAGACAACAGAGCTGTTTTAACTTCACAGCCAACTCGGAATGCTGGTCTATTCTATGAGACACATCACAAGCTAAGTCATCGGGCTGGTGGTATTTGGATTGCATTAACGTTCAATGGTGAAGAATCTCCATTAGTCAGTAAACAGTCATTAGAAGAACAACGTCAAAAATACGGTAGTCGTGACGATCCGCAGTATCAAATACGCGTACTTGGACAATTCCCTGACCGGGCGGATGAATTCCTCATTACCAAGCGTAATGCGGATGACATGTATGTTGGCTCTTCAATTTTTGAAGATCATATTTTTGGATATGTCATCACTGTTGATGTGGGCGGTGGTGTTGGGCGCGATGATTCTGTAATCGCAGTTTCAAAAGTTTGGGGCGAAGCACAATGGGGTGATCGTGCTCGTCGTGTAGAAGTTGCTGATGTACCACTTTGTAAGAACAGAGATGATATTACAGAACTATTTGCCAAGATTAATGAATGCATCTTGAAATATCCTAACGCGACTCTGGTTGTTGATGATAACGGTGCTGGTAAAGGCTTAGGACAACTTTTAAAGAAAAATGGTATCTGGTATATGCCTGTTTATTGGGGTGGTGCTTGCTTCAATAATGATAATCGAAAAGAGTATGTGAATAAGCGTGCATTGGCATACGTGGGGCTTGGTCGTGCGATTTCTCAAGGTCGTTTTAAAATAAAAACTAAAAAGTTCAAAGTGAAGATTCAAGATCAGATAATTAAAATCCCATATACATTTGACGAACACAGTCGCTATAAAATTTTGAGCAAAGACGAAATGAAACGAATAGGAATTAAATCACCCGATTTAGGTGACGCATTTGCATTCTTATTCTTAGAAAATGTGTTCTATACCGAAGCATACGAAAGTGTTGTGATTGCTGATGATAGCCCAGAAGCTCAGGAACAAGCCGAACGTAAATCAAGGTTTGATCAACTAAAACAAGCAGCTAAAGCACTTGAGTGATTGGAACTGATCAAAAAACTCAAGTTATTGAAATACCAAAATAGCCATAGTGGACAAATGGGTGAACTATGGCTATTCAATTTTATTTAACAAATGCGGGGCGTAATGCAGCGTTAGATGCGAGTGCTCAGGGCGTAAAAGTTATTTTAGATCAGATAGCTGTCGGTACAGCTAAATATAATGCTGAAACAAATGCGGCAGCAATGAATGACAGGATTGGTTGCAGAATTATCGCGCTATCAACTGAATGGCGGTGGTGTACAAGGAAATACGATCCGTTTTTCAGTTGTTTTAAGTGCTGCTATATCAGCAGAATTGTTTGAGGTAGGTTTATATCTAAAAAATGGGACTTTATTTGCAGTCGCAAGTACAACTGATAATACGCCATTGTTGCGTTTTGAAAATGGAATCTCAACAGTCATAACATTAGGTGTTGGGCTTGCTGATTTAGAAGAAAACATTACCTTATCTATTGATCCCAATTCGCCGCTTTCTATCGTATTGATGAATGAACATTTAGCGAACCAAAATCCACATCCTCAATATATGCCCAAAGGAAAACTAAATAATACTTTAACAAGTAATGCGACTGATGAGGCATTGACGGCAGCTCAAGGTAAAAAGCTGAAAGATATGTTTGATACATTTTCAAATGGAATGAGTACAGAATTCAGCGCCACTGAAAATGGTTATAGCTATTTACCCAATGGGATTCTTATGCAGTGGGGTGAAGTAATTCTTAATGCATCGCCAAATGAGGGTAGTTCAACTGTAATTTTTCCAATTGAATTCCCAACTAAATGTCTGAATGTTACTGCAACAAGAAGTACCTCATCGGCGCATACCAGCGATGCTGATGGGGGGTATTAATAGCAACAAAAACCAAAAGTGGGATGGAAGTATCGTTACAGCGGTTTAGTTCAAATAGTAATGGGAGTCTTCGGGGTTTTTCTTGGTTCGCAATCGGAATTTAAGCATGATCAATGAATACCGTAGCAGCAGATATCTATAAATCACGTAAAGCATCAAATTCAGATGGAGAGTAAGTGATGGCACTGCATTTGAATATTTCGAAAGGTGAAAGTGCTCAAGGTGTTTGGTCTGGAATGCCAATAACAGATGCATTAAAACATTACAAACAACTATATGCTCTTGGCGTATTAACCTCCTTACATTTTGGAGTAGACCTAGAACCATTTAATCCAGAAAGTAAGATTGCTACTCATCTAGATTCGGGTGTGGGTATTCCATTGTTTGATCCTACTTATAAACTTCCTTGGCTCTGCCAAAGCATCGATCTTTCGTTATTAGATGCACAAACAGACAGTGTAAATGTTGGAGCTTTTCAGCTTAACCATATAACGGGACATGGATCGGGAGAAATTTCAATCCCATTCATTGAGACTCGAAATGCTGCAATTATGAATAGTGCAAAGGCAATTAAAGAGATTATGTTTCCCAAAGGAGAGCATGGGGGTACTCAAGCATTACCGAAAGACTACTTAATGCGAATGACGATATTCATATATGACAGACACAGTTATTCAACTCGTGTTTTCGAGGTACAACATCTAGTGGCATTACAAACGGGTAGCATTCCACTTGATGCAACGAATAGAAATGGAATTGGAATAGTTACATTAAATTTTATCAAGATGTTTCCGATGTTAACACCATGAGAATAAATAAGTTTTTAAGATAAACCCATTTTTGAAGTAATCAATTTTATAACTTATAAAAAAATATAATTTGTAAGTTCAATAAAATGTTTATATTATATCAATTGGTAAAATGAGACTTGATTTAAAATGAATAAAAACAGTAAATTAATTTTATTGATCGTTTTTATATGTATTTTTATTACTTTTATATATTGGTTGGCTCCTAAAATTCAATCAAAAGAAAATGTTGGAATTCCATTAGATAAATCATCTTTACCTGAAACTCCGTCAACTGTTTCAAATCAGTCTAATGATTCAAATTTACAAAATATTAAGATTGATAAGTTTGAACCTAAAACTATATGGAAAGATAAAACCTTAAATATCAATGGTAAAAATTTGCATTATAAGTTTGGTGAAGGTAATCCAATTGAAACAGCATTATCACCTGAAGAGTATTTACCTAAGGGCGAAAAAGATGGAATTCCTTACGTGACACCAAAAACTGAGGAAAATTTATTAAATTTCTTATCTGATGAGGATTTACCAGCTGTACTAGATAAGTGTGAAAATTACAATAGATACGAAATGCAAAAATTAAATCCTAATATTCCTGTAAATCAGCTTCCAATTCTCTTACAACCTACAGATTTTGATATAGAAAATATTCTTATAGTAGACGAAAAAACAGGTCGTAAAGAAATTAATCAACCTTTAGTGAATCAAATCAATGAATTCATGAATCTATTAAGCAATCCGTTATCTGGTACAGAATTCTCTGATAAATGTGCTGGAATTGCTTATAAAGAAAGTATTGAAAGAATTAAGAATAAATATTACGAATTCACAAAATCTTATGTAAATACAGGAGATGCATTACCAAGTGAAACTTGGACTAATAAATAATTTTAAACTTAATTTATAATTAATTGGAGTAACAAATGTTAAAAAAATCATTGATAGCGTTTTTCTCATTTTCATTAGTAAGTACTTCACTTCTTGCTGATGGGCCAAGACAATCACCTTGGAATTATTCGTCAGCATCAAATTATGCACTTCAATGGGCGCTTTCAAGAAATCCAAATTATATTAGCTTTACTAATGACTGTACTAACTTTGTTAGCCAAGCATTGAGGACAGGTGGATGGAAAGACACTGCAACTTTAATCTCAACACAAATGCATAGTTGGTTTTATAAATCTGGAACAAATTATGCTCAAACATGGTCTACTGCAAATGGTTTAAGAAACCGTGTTGCAAATGGTTATGAGCTTGGAACTACGAAATTAGGTAAAAGTTTTGCTGGTTTAGGACCTGAATATTTAAATAACCAAATTCGTGTGGGAGATATTATTCTTGCTGACTGGACTGGTGATGGTATCTATGACCACGCGATGATGGTTACTCAAGTCAGTTTTTCTGAAACTTTAGTTAGTTATCATACTACAGATAGAAAAAATTTCTCTATGGCCGATGTAGCAGCTAGTAGTCCTAATGCAAAATTTGAGGTTTATCATATTACTTAATTCGTTCTATTTGTGAATGGAACTTATTGGATTTTAATTATTTTTAAAATGCAAAAATTGCCTCAATCATAAAAAATTGAGGCATTTTTCAATGCGTAATATCGACATTTTCAAACCGCTTTATGCTCCACATGTCAGCCGTGTTGTAGAAGGCTTTGATTCAGTTATTAATAGTGGCCCTTGTTCAATTGGTTTTATTAAAGGGCAATATCGTGATCTCAATGCTATTGTGACCGAAACTGCGACAGACGATGATCAATGGCGTATCGTTAATCTCAAGGGAAAAATTAATCAAGTACCTGCATTTGATTCCATAGCCGTTTTAGGTGCTGTGGATAATGATCATGCGAGTGCTTTGGCTCAATTGCAGTTTGGGCGCATGTTTGACGCGGTTGAAGATGATGTCATTGAAACGAGTACACAAGGACTTATTCGTCATCTATCAACACCTCAATATCATAAAAACAAACAATTGACTCACCGAAATCATTTGGTTTATTTGCAAGATATCCCTTGTGGTGTTGTACCAGGTTGGGATGGTATTGAACTCATCACCCACGATGGAAAAACTGCAAACCTGCTTTTAGATATGCAGCGTCATGATGATCATTCTGGTTTGCTATCCAGTTTTGATGGATTGGCTCTATTACTTGAATCTATTGATGCTGAATATGCAGATTTTGATTCAATTATTGTTGAGTACCGCTATCTTGATAAATTGATGAGTATGTTGCATAAAGCCATGCAAACAGCATCTAAAGGTGGTGTCAAAGTCTTAAAAGTGGAACAAAGTGAAAAACCGTTTCGTCATAAAAAAGTGCTGAATATCGCCGTTTCTTATGATTTTGAAGATGGGCAAACCATAACGATTTTATTCCATAATCCAGATCGTGATGCAAAGCGAATTGCACCACAAGATACCTTATTATCTTGGAAAATCATGATGAATAATCGTGATGTCACTGGTGTTATTCAGCCGAATCAGGGAAGCAAGCAGGCGTTTGTCCACAGCTAATAGAGAAACCGTCATTAACTACACAATTACCAGCGGTGAACTACTCGAAAGTTGCACAGCAGAATATAGAAAAATGGCATCAGCAGCTGATGGACACGCGATTGATGTCCAAAGATTAGGTGATGCATGGATGACGGAGTAGTTCGTGTTAAATGCAAACGCTCACGATCTACATTGATTGTGAGCGTTTTTGTATTGTGCTTACTGTCAGGATGTTCAGCCCATACGGTCAATAGCAATGTTCATGTTGGAGTTTGTGTGAAAGCCCTCTGATGAGGGCTTTAGATTGTACATGGATTAATCACAGGTAGATTTACCAGGATCAACGTATTTAATCGATAAGTTATTGTTACGATCAATTAAGCAAACACTTGCTTGAAAGCTTTTATTTGTACTTAAAACAATATCATAAGCAACATTTTTTTCGATTTCATTGATAGGTATTAGAACACAATTTTTTTCATCTATCGGGAGAGTGGCCTTTGAATACAATTTTTCATAAGTACTTTTGAACTCTTTAGTATAGTCAATCTTACCCAAGTAAATTAAAAATGAATTATCAACACCATAATAAGTTTTAGTATTGTTCGTAAATGCACATAGATTATCTTGTTTAACGGTTATCTCTAGTGGACGTGGACCTTGGCTACATGCATTTAATAAAATACCAATAGTCAATATAAGGCTAAATTCTAAGCTCTTTCTTGTCATCTTTAGCTACTCGGTAACAATGATTTATCATGTGGATTTAGAATAAAATCCCTCAAGATTCTTTCAACATACCCTAAAAGCTTTAAACTTTGTCTATGATGAGGTCGGGAAGGATTTACATTTTGGAGGTAGCACGCATCAAACCAAAACTCAATTAAGCGTCCTTGTTGTTCAAAATTAAACTCATTAAACTTTTTACTAGAATCTCTGCCAAGTATGTCAGTGTCGTATGCTTTGAGCTCTCCACCAGAATCTGCTGATTGCACCATCGCTGTATAACCACCTTTGCATAATTGCTTTAAACCTAGCCAGCCTACAGAAGTGCCCATTTGATACTGCCAGACATGAGTCATTTCATGTATAAACCAATGTCGATTTTCTCCATTTGCTAGACTGAAATCTGGTATTTTTAAATATTCTGAGCGAGGTAACATTATTTCTCCCTCAGGCGTCATGGCATTACCTGTAGCACTATGAATAAATCCACCGATATGAAGCCATACTTTTGAGTAATCAATAGCATCTTTGAATACCAACTGACACATTTTAATTTCACCAGAAGTTAATTTCCTTTTGGTTTCAATTTTTATTTCTGTTGTTGGGGGAGATTGGGTATTTTTTAGCTTAGATAGTTTTGCACTTGCATTAGCTACTATTATTTTGGCTGATTGACTTAATGGATTCTTATCCATGCTGATGCTCCTCATAAATAATGCTAATAGTTACTTCTTCTGCACTCTTATTCGTAACTAGCTCCGTAAAACCTTGATCATCAGTCGTACCATGAATAATTTCGCCGTTTTTCTCAATTTCATAACAGATATTACTTAGAGGATTTCCTGTTAATTGATCCTTTAATTGGAATCTATGACCGAAGCTTTCTGGGTTTAGGAAGCTACTATGGTTGTCTTTAGAAGATGTTGCTGAGGATGCACTTGAATTACCACCGCCATTATCCTGAACAACTAGATTTTGTTTCGGCAGAAGCTTACAACCACAAGATAATGAATCATTAACACGTGCAGCCATTTTACCCATCACTTGCATGTGTGGATCACCAGTGATAATCGTTGCAACAGTTTGGTGTTTAGGGCAGGTTGCTTTATCACCAACACAGGCGATAGGAATACCCTCAATCAGAAAAAAGCTACTTCCTGTAATGACATTACCGCCACCTGTTGTGGGACATCCAACTACAATATAAGCTGTCGCCAAAATGAACCCTCTCGCATATTTTATTTTGGAAACATGGTAGCAAAGTGCTTAAAGTATGTACTGACTTTTATGTATTCAAATTGCAAAAGATGAGACTTACTCCATTACAACTACAAAACCTTTCAATTTCTTTTTATTCAGTATCAAATATCGATCAGCATCATCTCCATTTGAGAATTGCATTGCACCTTCTTTCTTTTCTGAAAAGACATAATTTTGATTGTACATACCGCTAACATCTGAATAATCTTGAAACTCTTCAAACAGATCGGTTTGAATGTGCAGGTAAAGATTACCTTTTTTAAGATAGTGTAGTCTCATATCTTCACCGCTTCTTCTGAGGTTTTATCACTTCAGAGGCTTCATACTGCGCAAATTAATCAAAATCAGAATCTTGACAAAAATCAGAGCTAACATCTTGCGATAGATCATCATATGACTCTTGTTGGAAGTCATCGGATGGAAACTCTTGTTGCTCAAAAGCGAATGACTTAATACCCATTTTTATCTCTTGATTATGTTACGTAATCAAGTAAGGATAATTGCGAATCAAGTTAAATTCAAATTTAAATGATTGTGGATAAACAAGGACAAGTCCAAAGTTGTCGTATTAAAAGTATACATTCATAAAAAATATTCAATGTGGAAACACTATTTCCTTTCAAATCAATGTAATTATGACAAAATACAAGATGTCAGAATGGTCAATTCATGCAGAATGACATTTAATAGTTTTGCTTTTATTTTGCAGTAATTTTGCAGTCAGTTTTTTAAATCTGCTAAAATATTATTGAAAACAATAGATTGAGAGTTTTTGCTATCTTTATAGATATATCCACATTATATACCTAAAAAAATCGCTTCGCGGGGGATTACTCAAGATTTTTCTTATATAAATGTGAGTTTACGCTTTCAATCTCGGCAAGTTTTTGCTTATATAACTTTTTTCACCACAACTAATGATAGATTGAGTTTGTTATGACAAATATTACTCTTGCGCCTGTGCAACCTGATCAACCATCACATATTATGGCAACCTATGGTCGCCAAGCGATCAGTTTTGTGCGCGGACGAGGGGCGTATTTATATACAGCAGATGGCACAGAATATTTAGATGCTTTAACGGGTATTGCTGTATGTGGCTTAGGTCATGCACACCCTGTTATTGCAGAAGCCATTGCGGAACAAGCAGCGACATTAGTCCATACCAGTAATCTATTTGAAATTCCTTGGCAAACGGCAGCAGCGCAGAAACTTGCAGAAGTTTCAGGGATGGAAGAAATCTTTTTCTCAAATAGCGGTGCAGAATCAAATGAAGGGGCAATTAAAATTGCGCGTAAATTTGGTGCGCAACAAGGTATTGCTCATCCGAAAATTATCGTTGCTGAGCAATCTTTTCATGGTCGTACCTTAGCAACGCTATCTGCGACAGGAAATAAAAAAGTTCAGGAAGGTTTTGCGCCGCTGGTTGAAGGTTTTGTTCGTGTTCCATTTGGTGATATCGAGGCAATCCAAGAAGCCGCTATTCATCATCCTGATATTGTTGCGATCTTAATTGAACCGATTCAAGGTGAGGGTGGAGTCAACACTGCACCTCAAGGTTTTAGTTACTTGGAAGAAGTACGCGCTTTATGTAATCAGCATAACTGGTTGATGATGCTAGATGAAATTCAAACGGGGAATGGGCGTACGGGCAAATACTTTGCATATCAACACACCAATATTATTCCTGATGTCATGACCACAGCAAAAGGCTTGGGCAATGGCTTTCCTGTTGGTGCTGTAATGACACAAGGTAAAGCAGTTGGTATCTTGGGTGCTGGGAGTCATGGTTCGACGTATGGTGGTACTGTGCTTGGTTCTCGTGTGGTCTATACCGTAATTGATACACTTCAACAGGAAAATGCGGTCGAAAATTCGGCAAAAGTTGGTGCGTATATTGTTGAAAAGTTACGTGAGCAACTGAATGAGCATCATGTGCAAGTGCGTGGTTTTGGAATGATGATCGGGATTCAATTGCCAAAAGACTGTGCTGAACTGGTTACGATTGCGCGGGATCAATATCAATTAATTATTAACGTCACAGCAGGTTCAGTGGTACGTTTATTACCGCCTTTAAATATGACACAACAGCAGGCAGATGAATTGCTTAAGCGTCTTATTCCTGCAATTCAAGGTTTTTTAACCACATAATTTTGAAGTAATAGTTATAAAAAATGGGCAATTCAGAATTGCCCATTTTTTTATAGAGAGGCTAAATCAGCCAGAAATATATTGTTGAAGCTGTTCAATAAGAATGCGTTGATCATCCATTGCAGCTTTAACCAAGTCTCCAATTGAAATAAAACCCACAAGTTTTTCTTGATCAAGTACAGGTAGGTGGCGTAAATGGCGATCGGTCATTAACTGTAAACACTCTTCTACAGTGTTATTGAGTCCTACAGAAATAACTTTTGACGTCATAATGTCTGCAACAAGCGTGTTGTTTGATGAGCGCTCCATCAATGCAATCTTACGAGTATAGTCACGTTCAGAAAAAATACCGATGACCTTTTCATCTTCAGCAACGACCAAAGCACCCACACCTTTGTCAGCCATAATTTTAATTGCGTCAAGTACAGTTGCATTTGGTGAAATTGTAAAAATTGATTGTACAGCTTTGTTTTTGATGACTTGAGCAACGATTGTCATTGTTTATCCACCTGTGTTGTATTGTCATTTTCATTTAACTTAACGGTATTTTTTTTAATTGCAAAGCCCTAATTTAATGTCAATGATGACTTTTTAGACATTTATGAATAAAAGTTATCATTGGAGTGGCTGCTTAATCTTTTAAACGATCATCGTAGCTCGCTGTGGCATGAAGAAGAAATGCTGCATTTGCTGTGTGGAAAGTTTAAATTTGCAATGTGATGAGTTAAATAGTGCTGGTTCAACTTGCAAACGGGTTAATAACGGAAGTAGTGATTCGTGGAAATCTTTTGGTGTGATTTTGCGAGGTGTGTAGTGTTTCCAATTTGATTGTGCATAACGATGTGCTTGCACGCCATTGAGCCAAAAAGGGAAGACAGTTCCATCTTGATCGGACTTGATTGCCCAGCCTTGATGATAGAGCCCCCAAAGTACCCCACAATACATCATTGTTTTGAGAATTGAGATTTTGATCATCAACTCACGTGAGACAGGTTGAAAATGATTGAACCGATACATATTCTTAAACTAATATTATTTAAACTTATGTTTTATTATAAGAAATTTAGATGGCATTTATGTTTAAACTATTCATTAAAATCGTAAGCAAATATTCTAAGTACTAAAAACACCACCTGAAATAAGTCAAAGCGCTTGTAGTTTTGGCGTAGCGCAAGACAAGAGAAGTGCGTAGCTGATGTTTAATGAATACTTTTATTCAGACATAAAAAAACGCCACCTGATTAAGTCAAAGCGCTTGTAGTTTTGGCGTAGCGCAAGACAAAAGAAGTGTGTAGTTGATGTTTAATGAATACTTTTATTCAGACATAAAAAAACGCCACCTGATTAAGTCAAAGCGCTTGTAGTTTTGGCGTAGTGCAAGACAAAAGAAGTGTGTAGTTGATGTTTAATGAATACTTTTATTCAGACATAAAAAAACGCCACCTGAGCAGATCAAAGCGATTAAAGCTTTGATGTAGCGCAAGGACGTTTTTTTATGCTTGTAAGGTTGCCATCTTTTGCCAATATTGTGCTTTCAATGAATCGCGTTCTACTCGGAAACCTTGATAATACAATTCTGCTAAAAATAATGCTGCTTTTCCGTGACCTGCTTGTGCAACTTGTTCAAGCTCTTTCACGGCATCTAGAAAGTTTTTTTGCGATTGGATTGTATTTACCGCATTTGCATAAACATGCTCTAGTTCATGTTGTGTAAAATGTTGAATCATATATAACTCCTTATTTTAATTATGATTACTGCAAATTCTATTCAAAGCTACATTGCTCTGAATCTAAGCTACTTTAACATTGTATTGTGAAGTTATTATGACAAAATTAATGGAATTGTCAAATAACGATGGTGAGTTCATGTAACTTTATTTGCTTTAAATAGAGCTTACACGATTAAACACTCTCAACAAGTAATTTTAAGTAAAATCAAAGTGAAAATAAAAGAAAAGGAGAATAACATGTCAATTATCATAGATGGTTTAAGCTTTGACACCCCGCCATCTGAAAACCAAATTATTGCTCTGGCTCATTATCATCGTAAGTTGCTTGATGAAGCAGTATTTCATCAAGAAGTTCATTTAGGAGACTATTGTCTCGCTCAGCGTAAACGTGTTTATGATTTTGCAATTCGTTTAACGCCTGAGCAAAAAGATCGTTTTTATGAGATTTACAATGGAGAGTTGATGCGTATTGCTGACGACGATGAATTACATCCAGCAGATGCTGAAAATGGTGTAGGGATGTTTGCAATATTTATTAGCTTGGCCATTATTGCAATGATTCTATATTTTGCTTTTGTTAGAACACTCATGGCTTAAGGTTCTGTGATCGCTATATGAGAGTTGCGTTATTGGTCGAAAAACAGCCTATGACGCAATCATTTGTGAAAGATCACTAAACTTGATACTTGTTCTGAGCGAATCAGAGACATACACTACTTCATAACTTTGAGGTAGGTTATGTTGTCTATCATTTCTAAACATAAAGTCTTGCAATCCAAGTTTGGATTTAAATTAGACCAATTTTACAATATTTTGGTTAGCCTCATTTTATTGTCTATTTCTATACTTGCTTATATGGCGTTGCAGCGGCCAATTAATACATTTCAATATCAGCAAATCATTCAACTTTCACAACAAGCAAGCCATCCAAAGACCCAAGGTATGGCTGAGAATGTATTGCAACAACATCAAGTTCGCCGTGTAGAATATCTAAAGCTTTTAAATGCTTATCAATTTGAATCAAACCGTATTCGACAGTACCCCGCAATGGCCAAAGAAGATGAATAAGTTTTAGCTTATTGATTTTCATTTATACATGAATGCTTGGCCTTGGTCAGAAAAAAATAGGATTTTATGCTAGACTCGTAGGGTCTAGTAATATTTCACAGATGCTTGCGACAGAAGGCATTTTTTAGCTAGTACAAGGCATGACTTACGCAATTTAGCTATTCTAAATCAGTAAGGCATAACGTAGTAGTAGCAAAAAATGTCCCTGTCCCGAAGGGTTATGGCTAAAACTGCCCCAAACTTCGTTATGAAACTTGACAAGGGGATCACCATTGTCTGCATTTCATGCCTTGTTTGAGTTGTTTTAGCTGATAACGCAAGGCATGGTTGAAATATCAATAGACCCTATTACTTCTTAAAAAGCTGCTTTTTTCTCAAGGAATCGACATGCAACAGCAATCGAATATGCAAAATAAATTCTTGATAAATGCTGATATAGGCGATGATGATGTCACGTTGCCGAGTTTACCTGCTGTCGATGTTCCAATTATTGAACCGAGTGCGCCACAAACTCAAGTAGAAACACCACCAGTTGTTGAAATCTCAGCATCAGAATCTGAGAATGAAGACCAACAAAAAGTAGGTGGTTTCTTTGGTCGTATGAAAGATGGTTTGACCAAAACCCGTCGTAGTTTTACTGATGGTATGGTCAATATTCTGATTGGTGGCAAAGAAATTGATGATGAGTTATTAGAAGAAGTTGAAGAACAATTACTTGTTGCGGATATCGGTGTTGAGGCAACAAAAACCATTATTGCCAACCTAACCGAAAGAACCGCACGTGGTGATTTGATCTATTCAAATGCGTTGTATAAAGCCTTACAAGAAGAATTGGTTGCTTTACTTGCGCCACGTGTAAAACCGTTGCATATCGATCCAAATAAATCACCTTATGTGATTTTAATGGTGGGTGTAAATGGCGTGGGTAAAACCACAACCATTGGTAAACTTGCAAAACGTTTACAGGGCGAAGGCAAAAAAGTCATGCTTGCGGCAGGCGATACCTTCCGTGCAGCAGCCACTGAGCAATTACAAATTTGGGGTGAGCGTAATGATATTCCTGTAGTCGCTCAAGGGAATGGTGCAGACAGCGCATCGGTTATTTTTGATGCCTTTGAAAGTGCACGCGCCAAAGGAATAGATGTTTTAATTGCGGATACAGCAGGTCGTTTGCAAAATAAATCGCACTTAATGGAAGAGCTTAAAAAAGTGAAGCGTGTGATGCAAAAGATTGATGCAACTGCTCCACATGAAATCATGTTGATCGTGGATGCAGGCACAGGTCAAAATGCAATTAATCAAGTACAGTTGTTTGATGAAGCAGTCGGTTTGACGGGTATTACGATTACCAAGTTGGACGGTACAGCGAAAGGTGGTGTGTTATTCAATATCGCGAGTCGTACACATGTGCCAATCCGTTATATCGGTGTAGGTGAGAAGATTGATGATTTACGTCCTTTCTCAGCGAAATCATTTGTTGCAGCTTTGTTTGAAACTGAAAAATAAGTTCTGAGTGATTTCGAAAACTCCATTTCATGATGAGGTGGAGTTTTTTTTGATCTAAAAAATAGACTTGTCTCAAAAATAGAACGATATGTCATATTTTTAGGGCTATTCCTAAAAAATGTAGCGTTATACACTGACCTCAATCCAAGATAACTCTCTTCAGGTATAGGTAGGAATAACAACATGAGTAACTTTTTAAATAGCATTAAAGCACGCCGTACAATTTATGCAATTGGTAAAAATCTTTCAGTTGATCAATCAACAATTGAGGAAACAATTCGCGAAGCAGTGAAACAAAGTCCATCTTCATTTAACTCACAAACCTCACGTGTTGTGACTTTATATGGCGAGTCTCATACTAAATTTTGGGAAATTGTGCGCGAAACTTTACGTAAAATCGTACCAGCAGAAGCGTTTGATAGTACGAATGCAAAAATTGATAGTTTTGTAGCTGGTTTTGGTACTGCATTATTTTATGAAGATCAAGACGTTGTAAAAAGTTTACAAGAGCAATTTGCATTGTACGCTGATAATTTCCCAGTTTGGTCTGAACATTCAAGTGCGATTGCTCAGTTTGCAACGTGGACGGCATTGGCTGAAATCGGTGTAGGCGCTTCATTACAACACTATAATCCAATCGTTGATGCTCAAGTTGCTGAAACTTTTGAGATTCCAGCAAACTGGAAACTACGTGCACAGCTTGTATTTGGTTCGATTGAAGCTCCAGCAGGCGAAAAAACCTATATGGATGATGCTGCACGATTTAAAGCGTTTAACTAAATATTCAATCGTATTTTGATAGAAGAGCACTTTGATGTGCTCTTTTTTCATTTCTACAAAATAAAAATATTCGTCAAAAGCAGTATAGCCTTTAGTGTGAAAAATGATGTATATATCATATATAAGTTGAATCGTTGGGATAGACAGTTCGTCTTATTGTCATAAAATAGTCATAATCACATTGCATAGTGCATACGATTTCATAAATAGTTTATATCGAGAAGAGTCTAATGTCTTTAAGAGTTGGTATTGCGGCTTTCGGGTTATTATTCAGTGGTTCAGTTTTTTCAGCGGTTACCATCACTGCACCTGAAGAAATCGTGATTCTTGCTGTAAATGGCCAAGAAGTGAATTCAGGATTACTTCCTTCAAGTAAAAATAATTATCAAGTTGATGCGGGCGATTTAACCGTTAATGTCCGTTATCGTGAATATTTCGAACATCTAACTGGTGAGCATGACATCGTCAGGTCGGGTGTGGTCACTATTCAAGCCCAAAATTTAAAAGATAATCAAAGCTATCGCTTAGGTTTGGTCAATGCACCAAAAGATTTTGAAACAGCAAAAAAGTATGCTGAACAACCAACAGTTGCGTTGTATGACCAAAATAAACAACTTGTGGTACAGCAAACAGGTGCGAATAATGAAGCAAAACCTTGGTTTACAGGGAGTGGTTTATTAAGCCGCACTTTAGATCTTACTCAAAGGAATAAGAACAATACAGCAAATCAACCAGCACCAGTTACACAAACGGCAGTTGCAGCAGTACCTGTTGCTGTAACAACTACTGCTGCAATTGGCGATGTGCAAACTAAAGATCAGCAATTAGTAGAGCTGTGGCAGAAAGCTTCTAAAGCGGAGCGTCAAAAGTTTATGGCTTGGTTGGCAGGTCAAAGCAACTAAACTATTTAGCTATTCCCAAAGCCGATGTTATCATCGGCTTTTTTATTGAATATATGAATAGAAATGTCCTTAAACATTAGAAAAGCAAAAATTGATGATTTAGAACAACTGGTTAAATTGATTAATGCCGCTTATCGTACCCAGTCAGGTCGGAGTTGGACAACAGAAAGGGATTTTATCGTGGGTCATCGTATTACTAGCGATCAATTGTTGGGAGCATTACAGCAGTCGAATTTTGAATTATTTGTCGGTGAAGCAGAGCAAGACCAATTACTTGCATGTATAGGACTAACCTATCAAAAAGATTGTGTTGAAATAGGGACGTTTGCAATTGATCCCAGTGTTCAAAACTTAGGATATGGGCGTAAAGTGCTTGATTCTATTGAAGAGTACATAACTAATAATTACCCAATAGTTACGAACCTGATCATGTATGTTTTAGATATTCGCACTGAGTTAATCGCATATTATGAACGACGAGGATATCAAGTGACTGGTCACATTGAATCATACCCGATCGGCGCAGATGTGGGCCAACCACTTGTACCAACGCAATTGATTGAAATGAGAAAAACTATTCAAAATAGTCAGCATTAAAAGCCATAACTTATATTTATAAGTCATGGCAATGAGATGAACTTCAAGTTTAATTTTCTGTTGTGGGGATCAAGCTTCAAGTTTTATCAGATTTCTGTATAGACCAAATGGATCCAACAGGTGCAGATCGTGCACGATCATTGGCTTGTTGATAGAAGCGTATAAATAATACAGCGAATAACACCGCAATCACATCAATCCAAATCAACTGGCCTGTTGAATACCATAATCCTTGGATTGGGAATAGATATGCAACAATCGATGTAATCGGAATTAAGAGTAATATGATAGCAATCGCAAGGAATAAGTGCGGTAATGCTCGGGCAGCACCGATAACAAAACTGTAGATGAGGCTGGCGATAAAGACCAAATAATAGCTATACATAAACACATGGTTATGACTTTGTAATTGAGATGTAATGACATAGCCCCAACGACCTATCAACATACTGCTAAAGATCGCCAGCATACAGCCTAGGCATGCACCAATGGTTAGATTGGCAATAAACATTACATCTTTACGTTGCTGTGGTGGCGGTAGATTTGGATTTTTCTGTTTACGTAAACGGGTTTCAATCCACAAAATATTGCCTGAATAAAATAAATATGCACCACCTAAGCCAAAGATCACATAAATCCAGCGAATTGGATCGCCACCATAGTTACCAAAATGCAGGCCAAACATAGAACGAACTAATGATGCAGCAGAGCTTTCTTCTGTTGACAAGGTTTGAGTTGGATATGGTGCGGTTTGATATGGATTGAAATTCATATAGTCAAAATTGTCACCGCGTAACAGACGATCTGGATGATATAGCGCGACAAATGCAGAAGCACGTTGAGGGTTGTCTAACTGACCAAAACGAATCGCATCAATACGATATTCAGGCGCAACTTTTTGAATATTGGCAAAAATTTGTTCTACATCCAGTTTAGGTGCTGGTTCAACAATTTGTGTAGGCGCAGGCCGCTCGAATAAGGGCTTTTGGGTTAGCTGGGCTAAAGTACTGTAAAAAATATCATGGAACGCAAATACCACCACGGTCACACTAATAATAATGTGGAATGGTAAGCTAGTTATACCAATGACATTATGTGTATCTAACCAAAAACGTTTTTTATTTTTGCCTTTTCGTACAGCAAAATAATCACTGACCAAGGTCGGTAGCAGTACAATCAAACCAGACATGATGGCAAGAAAATACAATACAGCAACGACACCCATGACCATAACACCTGCGGTATGGTGTCCAATCATGCCAGGAATGCCCGCTGTTTCGTGTAATTGTTCAATTAACCAACCGAGTTTAGAGACATTTTCCTGTTGTACGACCAATTCCCCATTTGGATCTAGTGTTGCCATTATGGTGGTTTGGGCGATATCAATATGATGGTGGTCATCTTCCTCATCATGTGCCGCTTCCCATTGGATGGGTGCATTATGGGCCTCTAATGATGAAAAACTCAGTGTAAAGCCTTTCTGTGTTTCAGGGTATTGTGCCTGTACCTCATTGATCAACTGGTTATATTGATGCTTTTCAATCGGAGCGAGTCTTTGTACAGGAGGGGATGCCCATTGACTCAAATGATGCTGGAACATGGTAAGCCCACCTGCAAAAAAGCAGATAAACAATAAAATGCCTGCACTAATGCCTACCCATGTATGTAGGTTCTTCCCCAGTTTGACGATATCTGCGCGAACTTTCATTTTAACCCCTTAACCCAAATACCAATGCATAAGCAACCACATTGGCAATGCTATAGATCACCAGACTTTGCCAACCCTTTGGAATGAAATAGGCAATAAAAAAGACAAATAGCCATACCCAAGGAATCGTCCACATTGCCAGTTGTGCGGGTAGAGAACGTTCAAGATTCGGGAGTGTCAATAAGAAAACCAATGCGCCGATCGCAATAGCGAAACTTAATCCCAAAAATAAGCCAACCAAGGTTTTTGTCCACCAGTCTGGTTGGATTTTTTGTTTAGATAGATTCATTAGGTATTGGACCTTTTCAACAAATTCAGGAAAGGAATAAATGACCAAACTAGTGTGATCGCAGCAAGCCAAATAAAGACTGCAACTAATGTCGGAATGGAAAATAGTAGAATAATTAAACCTGTAACCAGTCCAATGCTGCCCATATAAAGACATGTTTTGGGAAGGCTGGATTTCAGCAAAATTTGATTGGGATGACTGAGATAAAGACTCATACAAGAGAACAGTGAAATCATGATCCCTAATAATTTTAAAGACATAGATAAAACCAGTAAATATTAATGATAATAATTATTATTTAAATTTAAGGATAATTAAAGCTAAAATTCAAAAACTTGTTCTGTCATATGCGAAATACATAAATTTAAATGCTATTGATAATTGTTATCATTTGTGTAGAATGTAAGGGAATGTTACTTTGTAGGGGTGATAATGAAACATCATCATTTATATACAGCAATTATGCTGATTTTTGTGGGGAGTCCAACGACTTTAGTTTGGGCTGAGATAGAAGATTCAGATCATTCAAATATTTTACCAACAATTTATTTAAAAGCTGGGCAGGATGCATCGGCATATACTGTTAAAAAATCAAAATCTGCGACGAAATTAGATTTATCCCTTAAAGAAACGCCACAAAGTGTGACTGTATTTACAGCACAACAAATTGAGGATCAAAATCTCACCAGTACCAATGATGTGTTGGCTCAAACGGCTGGTGTGACTATGGTGCAGTATGGGCAGGTTGGTGCAGGGTACAACACCTATTACTCTCGTGGTTTTGCAATTACGAGTGTTCAGCGTGATGGAATGCCAACGACGACAGCCTCTTTTGGCGGTTCAGATATGTTTGGTATTGAGGATTCAGCGATATATGATCGTATCGAAGTGACCAAAGGTTCAACGGGTTTAACCAGTGGTTCTGGTAATCCAAGTGCAAGTATTAATTATGTACGTAAACGTCCAACGGCTGACTTACAAGGTTCGGTCAATGTACAAGCAGGGAATTGGGGGAAATATCGCAGCCAAATTGATGTCAGTGGTGGATTAAATCAGGACAATTCAATTCGTGGACGTACAGTTGCCGTCTATGAGCAAGGTGGTAGCCAACAAGATCGTTACCATCGTCAAAATGCAGTCATATATGGGGCATTGGATTTTGATCTCACCGATAAAACGACATTAACTACAGCATTAACTGCACAGCAAGTTAAAATTGATGGTGCAACGGCGCATGGCTTTCCATTTATTACTCATGATGGAAAGGAACAAGTGACTTTTGGACGTGATGATAATCCAGCAGCAAATTTTACTTTCAGTGATACAGAGAAAGTAAGTATCTTTTTAGGTTTAGAGCATCAGTTTAATGATAACTGGCAAGCAATAGCGAATTATGTTTTTACCAAAGCCAATAATAAACGTGAATATGGTGTCGCTGGTTCAGGCGGTATTACTTATGACCAGCCTTATGTTTCAGAATGGCAGGGTCAGATAGATTTTGCTTTAGAGCCAGGTGAAATGGTGGTTACTTCTGGGAGATTTGAAAGTAGTCCAGATGTCCATTCTTTAGATATTTATGCATCTGGTAAGTTTCAAGCGTTGGGTCATGAACATAGTGCCAGTTTTGGTTTGAATGGTTACAGCATTCAATCGGATGACCCAGCTTATGGACGTTATTATGTTGCAGTGCCAATTGCAGGATGGAATGGTAATGTTGCAAGACCTGATATAAAAGTTACAGGGCGTACGATCGTAGATGAACAACAACTCGGTGCATTTGTGGCTGCTAAGTTACAGCTTTTGGATCCATTGAAATTGGTTGTGGGCGGCCGCTTAAGTAATTGGGAGCGGAAGGTGACCAAGAATGAGCAAAAGCAAAATGGTGTATTTACACCTTATGCAGGTTTAATTTTTGATATTACCGAGGATTTATCTGCTTATACGAGTTATACCACGATCTTTAATCCATCTTCACGTAAAGATGTTAATGGTGATTATCTAGATCCTGAAGATGGCAATAGTTTTGAAGTGGGTTTGAAAGCCGCTTTTTATGATGGTCGCTTAAATGCGAGTGCGGCTTATTTTTCTATGCAGCAAGATAATTATGCGGTTGCTGATGGTAAAAATCTGACACCAGAGGGTGGGCAAGCTTATATTGGTGTAGATGGTGCAGAAGTTAAAGGATATGAGTTAAGCATTGGTGGAGAAATTTTACCTAACTGGAATGTACAAGGTGGATACACGCATACCGATGCCAAAGACCAGACAGGCAATACTTTAAACAGCATCTTACCTGAAGATACATTTAAGCTTTTTACCACTTATAAATGGGAACAATTGACTGTGGGTGGTGGTATCAATTGGCAAAGTGAAATCTATGATTCAGCTTCAGCAAAAGCGGGTGGTTTGGCTGCTAAACTCAATCGTCAGGAAAGTTATTACTTAGTGAATTTGATGGGGCGTTATCAAGTAACCAATGATATGGCGTTTGGTGTTAATGTAAATAATTTATTTGATAAAGAATATAAAGCAAATGCTGTTAACACGTGGGGGACTGCACGCAGTGTGACAGCGTCTTTAAACTTTAAATTCTAGTTATAGTAGAACAGTATAGGTTCGTTTAAACATTAAGATTATACGGATACAGTTTTTATATACTGAATGAATTTAAGGTGTTAAGCGAGTTAGAAAGTAAAAAAAGCTGTCAGACATGACAGCTTTTTTTAAGAAGATCGATATCAATAATAGATTACTGACCTATCCAAATAAAGTAACCCAAAATCATTAAAGGCCATGCAATATAAGGACTAAATAATCCTTTCCATAACCAAAACCTAGGTATAAACCCAACTCCATGGATGAAACCTCCAGAGATACCAATCATCACCAGCATAAGCAAGCTATGATTGTAGTGTCCGTTAGAATCTAACATCAGTGCAGGATGTACCAATAAAATAGCAGCAAGCGGCAATGCCAACAAAAACGAAACGGTCATTGCAAGCACTTGAGCTTTACTATTTTTCGGTGTCGCCATTGCTTTAGCCATTTTATTATTCCTCATCTAAATTTTGATGATGTTCGATATACAGTGCACTGAGTACACCAGCGAAACATGCCATCAAAATGCCTAGAATCCACGCAAAATACCACATTTCATCTTTCCTCGATCAGTACAAACTATGTGAGTTTTCTTCAATATGTTTGTTGGTGATGACACCCCACATTTTGTAATAAGACCAAGAGGTATAGATCAAAATGAGAGGAACGAAAATACATGCAGCAACAGTCATCACACCCAGTGTTTTGTGACTAGAAACAGCATCCCACATGGTTAGGCTGGAAGCCGCATCGAGGCTTGATGGTAATAAGAATGGGAATAATGCAAAGCCAGCAGTTAAGATTGCACCGACAATCATTAAGCTTGTACCCGTGAAACTTGCAGTAGCTTTATGTTTAGTGGCACTGAGAATCACCAATAACGCACCTAGGATTGCAGCAATGGGTGCAGCCATGGTGATTGGATAAGTCGTATAGTTATTCAGCCAACCATGGTTTGCATTGGTTACAACTTCTTTAGCAAGCGGGTTTAATGCTGCATTTGGGTCAATTGCAGTTGCATAGCTATAGCCAGCAATATTGCCAAACAATAACCAAGCACCGGCCGCTAAGAAGCATACAAGGAAGATGATAGCCATCATTTGCGTTGCTTTCGCAGAACGATGATGCAAAGAACCATCAGTACGTAACATTAACCATGCACCGCCATGCGCACATAACATTGACAAACTGACAACACCGCAGATGAGTGCAAATGGATTCAATAAGGCAAAGAAGCTACCTGTGTATTGTGAGCGTAATGTGTTGTCTAAACCAAATGGTAAGCCTAAGAATAAGTTACCGAATGCCACACCAAAGACCAATGCAGGAACAGCACCGCCAATACACAAGCCCCAATCCCATGAATTACGCCATTGGGTGTTTTCTAATTTGGAACGATAGTCGAATCCAACGGGCCGTAGGAACAGGGCAAACAGTACTAGCAATAACGCCCAATACATTCCAGAGAAGGCAACTGCGTAAACCATTGGCCATGCAGCAAACAGTGCACCACCAGCAGTAATAAACCAAACTTGGTTACCATCCCAGTGAGGGGCAATCGTATTGATTGCAGCACGCCGTTCAGAATCAGTTTTACCTACAAATGGCATTAGTGCCATTGAGCCCATGTCAAAACCATCAGTGAGGGCAAAACCAATCAATAAAACACCAACCAATACCCACCAAATAATTTTTAGCAGTTCATATTCGATCATGATTGCGCCTCCACTGTTTTTGCTTCGAGTTTTTCGAAGTGATATTTACCAGTATGTAAAGAACTTGGACCTAGGCGTGCAAATTTGATCATTAAGTACATTTCAATAATGAGCAGTACAGTATAGAACGCTGCAAGCGCAATGATTGAACCCCACACATCACCAGCACTGACACTTGAAGCTGATAAATGGGTTGGTAAGATTTCACCAATAGACCAAGGTTGACGGCCACCTTCAGCGACATACCAACCTGTTTGAGCTGCAATCCATGGGAGAGGGAGAGCAAACAAAGCAAATTTGAGTAACCACGGCTTATCTTCAGCATTGCGTTTGGCAACAGCCCAAGTCGCTAAAAGAAACAGCAATAACATCAGGAAGCCAGAAGCCACCATCGCACGGAAAGAGAAGAACAGTGCCGCTACGTTTGGAATGGTATCCTTTGTCGCAGCTTGGATATGCTGTTCAGTGGCATCAACCACATTTGGAGAATATTTTTTCAATAACAGACCATAACCTAAGTCTTTTTGATTTTTCTCAAATGAAGCAAGTAATTCAGGAGAGCGGTCGCCAGCACGAAGTTTTTCTAATTCACTATAAGCCACCATACCATTACGAATACGGACTTCGTGCTCTTTCATCAAGTCATGTATACCTGTGACTTGTTTGTCTGTAGAGCGGGTTGCGATCAGCCCCATTGCATAAGGAATTTTAATTGCATAGTCGGTACGCATCTCTTGTTGGTTGGGGATACCAAATAGGGTAAATGCGGCTGGAGCAGGTTCCGTATGCCATTCAGCTTCAATTGCAGCAAGCTTGGTTTTTTGAACATCACCCAGTTCATAACCAGACTCATCACCCAGTAAAATGACGCATAAAGTCGAAGCTAAGCCAAAGATTGCAGCGATCGCAAAAGAACGACGTGCAAAGGGTAGGTCACGTTTCTTTAATAGGTAATAACTTGAGATTGCAAGGACAAAGATTGCACCAGTGACGTAACCAGCGGAAACGGTATGCACAAATTTAACTTGTGCAACAGGGTTGAAAATCAACGCCCCGAAATCAACCAATTCCATTCGCATGGTTTCGTAGTTAAATGCTGCACCGACTGGGTTTTGCATCCAACCATTGGCAATCAGAATCCACAAGGCAGACATGTTTGAACCAATGGCCACTAGCCAAGTCACACCTAAATGCTGAAATTTAGAGAGTCGATCCCAGCCGAAGAAGAACAAACCAATAAAGGTTGATTCAAGGAAGAATGCCATGAGGCCTTCAATGGCAAGTGGTGCACCAAAGATATCACCGACATAATGTGAATAATAAGCCCAGTTCGTACCAAACTGGAATTCCATGGTTAAACCAGTGGTGACACCCAAAGCGAAGTTAATCCCAAAGAGTTTTCCCCAAAACTTGGTCATGTCTTTATAAATTTCTTTGCCTGAAATCACATAGGTGGTTTCCATGATGGCTAGAATAAATGCAAGACCTAAAGTCAGCGGAACGAAAAGAAAGTGATACATCGCAGTCATTGCAAACTGGAACCGCGAAAGATCGACCACGCTTTCAGAAATCATCAACGTGTCTCCTGAGTGTTAGATAGGTTGCCAGCAATACGCTCGGCAACTTGATTGTTAAAATCTTTTGGAATCGTTGGTGCATCAAACCAAATGTGTTTAATGACCAAGAGAAGAACTACTTTAATAATAAGAATAATCGTGATTTCTCGAATTAATCGCCGATTTTGATCTTTAGAAATTAGCTTCATAGAACTACATTTCATATTAAATAGGAGATTGTTTTATTATGAAATAAAATGAATTTAAAATAAAATTTATAGGGTTTTTATGTATTTTTTAAATTAATTGTATTTAATATCAATTGTTTGTTTTTATTTTTCCTGTTGGGTTGTATTAACCAACTAGAATGCTTTGTTTTCTGTGTTTTAAATCCGAATAAATTGCTTATATTTAAATAGCAAAATCCAATTAAAATGGTGGGTTTTATTTTTAAATTGTTATTTTAAAACCCTATTAAAATGGTATGGATTTAAAATACATAATATTTACATATGGTTGTAGCTTTATTGGTTTAAATAAAAAAGATTCAGATTAAATTCTCATTAGAACCAAGTGTTTTAGTATGATTTTTTAAATGTAAATGGGATGCATTTTGGTTTTGGTGTTGCTATCAAATTTGAAGATTAAACGAGAAGGTGGGTGTACTATTTTTAGGTGATTTTATTGTAATTTTTTGTAAAAACCCAATATAAACTAAAAAATTAATCAGGAGTAAAGAGTTTGTTTGAGATTGAGATTTTTTTTGCTAGATAATATGCATTTGATTTTTGGCTAATGAGAAGCACTTGGGATTGTAGTTCTAATTCACCATACTCAGGTTCAACTTGAACATAATACAATTGCCCAAACTCATCACGTACACGTGCCTGTGCCGAGAAACCAGGACGTGCATTGCCCGTCGAAATCGTGGCTAAACGACCAACGAGATTGGCATGCGTGTGATTGACTTTTGGCTTAATCACTTGATCTAAGCAATGGATCATAAATACCGTAAAAAATATATCAATGATTAATGCTGGAATAAAAAGATAGTAAGGGGAGATGAAATAATGTTGGATAGCAAAGAAAGAAAGTTCGAGAAAATAACCCGCAAAACTAAAATTAATCAGTAAAAATACCACGATTAAGTATTTAGAAAACTTAACATCTAATAAAGGCGAGTTTAAAATCCATTCAGGTGTAAATTTTTTAACTAAAGAACTTGGTCGTAAACCAATAAAAATTCCGATCGTTTCTGCAATGCTGAGCAAAACTAAAGCAACCACACTCATGTGAAATGGCATTAGGTAGTAATTAAAAAAAAACTCAGTCATCGCAGAATTCTAACTTAGGTATCAATCAATAATATAAATACCACCATCGGAGTGGACTTCCAAATTTACTTTTTCAAGGAAGTCGCCCAGACATGGCCCAGAAATACATTCGCCCGTTTCTACCGAAAACAAAGCGCCGTGAGTAGAACATTGAATATATTCACGATCTTGATCTAAAAACTGATTTTCTAAATACTCAAGCTCTGTTTGCAAATGTGGACAAACATTTTGATAGGCATAAAAGTTGCCATCTTTTTGAGTCACGAAAATGGTCGTTCCTTTTAAAGTATCGTATGCACGAGACTCACGTTCAGGGACTTCCTCAGTCATGCAAATCTTTTCCATGTTAAGCACATTCCTGTTGCGATGTTTTAAATTGCTCAAATAGTTTAGCGTAATTTTCGACGGCTAAACGAGGTCCAAATTGGGCAACAACCTCACTTGAAATTAAGATAGCGAGTTGAGCGGCAGCTTCTAAGCTTAAACCAGCATTAATCGCATATAAAAATGCACCTGAAAAGGCATCACCAGCACCATTTGTATCCACAGCTTCGACACGACGACCAGCGACATGGAACTGTTGTGCCGGATCAATAATCATTGCACCGTTTGCACCTTGAGTGATGACGATATGTTGATTGTTTAATTTTAAAACTTCAATTGCAGCGTCAAGATTTTCTGTATTAGTAAACATCAATGCTTCTTGTTCATTACAGAACAATAAGTCAACACCATCATCCAATAATTCTTCTAGACCTTGACGAGCATATTGCACCATTGCTGGATCAGAAAGTGAAAGTGCAATTTTTACCCCATGTGCTCTAGCAAGTTGGCGTGCTTGTTTTACTGCTTGACGAGCAGTGTCACTTGTCGATAAATAACCCTCAATGTAGAGCCATTTTGCTGTTTTTAAGGGTTCAAAGTCGATTTGTTCAGCCGTTAATTCAGCGGTAATTCCGAGATAGGTGTGCATGGTGCGTTCTGAATCAGGGCTGATCAGTACCATACATGTGCCTGTTACGCCTTCACTAATGGATTGCGTGGTTGTTTTGATGCCAGCATCATTTAAACCATTGAGGTAAATTGAACCAAGTTCATCGTTCCCAACGCGACACCCATAAAAAGCAGTCGCGCCTAATGCACTGAATGCAACGGTTGTATTGGCGGCTGAACCACCACTGGCTTGACCTTTATAGGTCTGTGTATCTTGTAATTTTTGATATAAAGCCGCTTGGGCGTTACCATCAGCCAACTGCATCGTACCTTTTTGCAATGCTTGTTGAGTTAAAAACTCATTTGAAACTTTAAATTCTTGGTCAATGAGTGCATTTCCAATTGCAAAAAGATCAACAGTCGCCATGTTTGTCATCACAGTAAAAATCAAAAACTAAAGTTTACACGAATGCTCAGGATTACAGTAGTTTGTTGAAAAAAATTCAGGTATTGAATTGGCTGTCATAAACAGAAGATTGAATCACAAGCTAGCCACCCGCTGCATTTTTCTACAAAAACAGAGTAATTTACATGGATATCCATAGGTATTCTTAGGTAGACTCTCTACTATCAATCGTCGTTATTTAAATAGATAAATTGGAGATCACATGACTGTAGATGTTTCTGAAAGCATTACTCAAACTATTCATCCTGCGTTTCAGCTATTACGTCAACACCATGTAGAAGCACTTGATATTCAAGTTTCAGAATATAAGCATAAAGTGACAGGTGCCGTTCATTACCATTTGGCGACGGACCATGATGAAAATGTATTCTTGGTTGCTTTTAGAACACAGCCTATGGATTCAAAAGGTGCAGCGCATATTTTAGAACACACTGCTTTATGTGGCTCTGAAAAGTTTCCTGTACGTGATCCATTCTTTTTAATGATTCGCCGTTCATTGAATACCTTTATGAATGCGTTTACCGCAGCAGATTGGACAGCGTACCCATTTGCGACCCAGAACAAAAAAGATTTTCAAAACTTATTGTCGGTGTATTTAGATGCTGCCTTTGCCGCGAATTTGAATCCTTTAGATTTTGCTCAAGAAGGCATTCGTATAGAGCTTGAAAATGATCAAGCCGTTTATAAAGGTGTGGTGTTTAATGAAATGAAAGGGGCAATGAGTTCTCCTACAGATCAGCTCTATCATCAACTGGCACATCATTTATTCCCAAAAACGACTTATCACTACAACTCTGGTGGTGATCCGAAAGATATTCCTGATCTAAGCTATGAACAGTTGGTCGATTTCTATAAAACCCATTATCACCCAAGTAATGCGGTCTTTATGACTTTTGGTAATCAAAGTGCCTATGATTTACAAGAGCAGTTTGAAAAATTAGCATTGCATAAGTTTTCTCAGGGAACGACCTTATATTCAACGCCTGAGCAACGCTTAGCTGCGCCAGTTGAAGTGACTGAAAGCTATGCGGTGGATAGTGAAGATCTCAAAGATAAAACCTATCATGTCATGTCATGGTTACTGCCTGAAACCAGTGATATCAAACTTCGTTTAGGCATGCGTTTGGTTGAAGGGATTTTATTAGAAAACTCAGCTTCACCTTTACGTCACTATTTAGAAACCTGTGGTTATGCACAATCAACAGGTCCAATTATGGGCGTGGATGATAGCAACTTTGAAATGACCTTCTATTGTGGCGTTCAAGGTTCAAATGCTGAACATACTGAAACATTTAAGAATGGTGTATTAAACATTCTCAAAGATGTTGCGTCTAAACCGATTGATACAGATTTGGTTGATGCCATTCTTCATCAAATTGAATTGCATCAACGTGAAATCAACGGTGATGGTACGCCTTATGGTCTAAGTCTGATTTTGAATGGTTTGGGTAGTGCGATTCATCACACTGATCCGATTCATGTCTGGGATGTGGATGCTGCGATAGAACAAGTGAAGGAAGAGTTGAAAGACCCAATGTGGTTATCCAACTTGATTCAAACACATTTGTTAGATAATCCACATCGCGTACAAATGACACTTGTGCCTGATGCAACCAAATCAGTAAAAGAGCAACAAGCTGAACAAGCACGTTTAGCTGAGATCACTGCGAACTTAACTGCTGCTGAAAAAATTGAGATTCAAGAAAAAACCGAAGCACTGAAAGAGCGTCAAGATACACCCGATAATTTGGATTTATTGCCAAAAGTTGGTTTGGAAGATATCCCAGCTGATTTACAGATTGTACAAGGTCAATTACGTGAGATTATCTGTAATCGTTTAGATACGCCGTTAAATCTATACCATGCAGGAACCAACGGAATTTATTATCAACAGGTCTTGATTCAAATTCCTGATGAAATCGTGCAATCACCTTATTTCAACCTGCTCTCTATTTTGATGGGTGAAGTGGGTGCTGGTGAATACGATTATCTTGAATTCCAACAAATCCAAACTGCGGTTAGCGGTGGTTTAGGTATGGGCGCGTCTTTGCGCAGCAAAGTCGATGATAAAGATCGTATCAGTGCTTGGTTGACTTTAACTACTAAATCGCTCACTCAAAAATTAGATACGATTCAGTTATTAAAGCTGGCATTTGAAAAACTACGTTTCGATGAGAAAGATCGGATTATTGAGCTATTACAACAACGTAAAACCCGTTGGCAGTCACGTTTGTCGGGTTCTGGTCACAGTTATGCAATGCAAATTGCATCGCGTCAAATGAGTGCTTTGGCTCGCCGTGACTATCACAATACAGGTCTGGGCGCGTTAAATTGGCTGAGTGATCTAGTGAGTAAGATTGATCAGGATGATGACGCTTATAATGCGTTGATTGAAGAATTAAAAGCCATTCACCGTAATTTATTACAAGCACCTAAACAATTCTTGTTGGTTTGTGAAGAACATCAGTCTGATCGTTTGGTTGAAGAAATTCAAAATGTTTGGGATAAGTTAGAGGTTGATCAGACACCAGTCACGCTTACTCAGATTGAACAGGTCAATACCAATACTGATGAAGCTTGGTTGATTCAAGCCAATGTACAGTTCTGTGCCTCAGCTTATCAAGCAGTGGATGTGGCACATGCTGATGCGGCACCATTGATGGTCTTGGCAGCGTATTTGCGTAATGGTTTCTTGCACAGTGCCATTCGTGAAAAAGGTGGCGCATATGGCGGTGGCTCGAGTTATGATGGCAATGCATGTTCATTCCGTTTCTATAGCTATCGTGACCCACGTTTAGCTGAAACATTTAATGATTTTGAAGCAAGCGTTCAATGGTTATTCAATACTGAACAGCAGCCACATCAGCTTGAAGAAGCCATTCTTGGATTGGTTGCAGGCATGGATAAACCAGGCTCACCAGCAGGGGAAGCCATTACTGCATGTTATTCATGGTTACATGCGAGAACTCCAAAATTCCGTAAAATGCTACGCGAACGTTTACTCAATGTGAGCTTAGATGATTTACAACGTGTCGCAAAACAATATTTATTGGAGCAAAAACCTGTGAAAGCAGTTGTTGCACCGTTTGCGAAACGTGAAGAATTGCAGAAACTTGGATTTAATATTCAACAAGTTAATTAAAAGAAAAATCGGAGAAATCTATGGCGTTCAGATCTTTTGAACGTACGCACTTGGAACTCAGTATGCTGAGCATACTGGGTGTTTTAAGTACGTCGCTAGCCCATGCTCAAACGGCTGCACCTGCAAGTCCTGCAACGGCTGAAGCCTGTGTTGCTTTAGCTTCTAATGCCGATCGTTTGGCGTGTTACGATAGTCTTTTTAAAGCACCTGTCGTTATCCAATCACAAGCAGAGGTGGTTGAACCTGTGCCTGTGGTTGCGGCGACTATGCCTGTGGTCGAGTCGAGTGAACAGGCCAAACCTGAATCTTTGAAAGATAAGGTGGTGCAAAAGGTGAGCGACTTGCATATCTTAGGTGCTGCGCCAAAGTTTGATCCAAATGTTTCTTTATTAGATCGTCGTTGGGAACTTTCTGAAGAAAGTAAACTGGGCGTTTGGAATATCCGTGCCTATCAACCTGTCTATTTACTGCCAGTTTTTTGGACCAGTAATAAAAACGAATTTCCAAGTAGCCCAAATCCAGTCAATACTGTGAAAGATAAACAGGATTTGACTTCGGCAGAGGCTAAGTTTCAAATTTCATTGAAGACCAAGGCTTGGGAAAATATTTTTGGTAATAATGGTGATCTTTGGGTGGGTTATACTCAGTCTTCACGTTGGCAGGTTTATAACTCTGAGGAGTCTAGACCGTTCCGTGAGACCAATTACGAGCCTGAAGCAAGTCTAATGTTTAGAACCAATTATGAAATTTTAGGTTTAAATGCGCGTTTACTTGGTGTGACTTTAAATCACCAATCAAATGGCCGTTCTGATCCGTTATCGCGTAGTTGGAATCGTGTGATTTTTAATCTAGGATTTGAGAAAGATAACTTTGCATTGATGCTCCGTCCTTGGTACCGCGTTGAGGAGGATGCCAAAGATGATAATAATCCAGATATTAAGGATTATATTGGGCGTGGTGATTTAACCGCTTTTTATCGACATAAGCAAAATGATTTTTCTTTGATGTTACGTCATTCACTCAAAGGTGGTGATCGTTCCAATGGTGCGGTGCAGTTTGACTGGGCATTTCCAATCAAAGATAAGCTGCGTGGGCATTTTCAAATCTTTGATGGTTATGGCGAGAGCTTGATTGATTATAATCATCGCGCGACTTATGTGGGTGTGGGCGTGTCCTTGATGAATTTATATTAAATGAGTTTGAATATTCCAGAATCATTATTACAGCTTGAAGCAAACTGTGGTGTGTTCGCGATCTGGGTCATCTTAAAGCAATATCATACCCATATTGATATTGCTGACCTTATTCAATTATGTGACCATGATCAAAAAGATGGAACTTTTACCATTGCTTTGGCTGTGGCGCTGAAAAAATTAGGTTTTGAAGTATCGTTTTATACTGCTCCTGACCTCAATATTGATGAAAAAGAACAGCAAAGTTATCTCGATGCACAACGTCTCCAGATTCCAATTCAGGCTGCTTTAACTTATTCAGAGATTCAACGAGCTTTTGAAGCGGGTAAATTTGTTATTGTGTTTTATGACACATTACAAGGTATGGGAAACCAATCCCTGATTTATTCAATAGATGAACAAGAAATTAGTTTCTGTGATCATTTTGAAGTGATGTCCCAAGCTGTATTTGAGCAACAGCGTCAAGCTGATGGGATCTGTAGACAAGTGATTGTGATTGAACAGCCGCTAGACCATTATCCAATCTGAATATTGGCATTGGCATGTTTTAAGCGACTCTTCTTCGGGGTCGCAATTAAGTAGGCAAGGGTCAATGGTCCTAGACGGCCTGTATACATGAGTAGACTTAATACAAATAAACTTCCATCATGAAGTTCACTGGTTACACCACGCGACAAACCCACCGTACATGCTGCCGAAACGACTTCAAACATCAAATCGAGTGCGTCTAGTTTTGGTTCCAAAAGAAAGATGACAAAGCAACCTGTGAAGATCAGCATTCCAGTAATCGCTGTTACTGCAAGTGCTTTATAGGTTGTTTCATGTGAGACAGAATGATTAAAAATACGGATTTCTTCATTGCGTCTTAAAAAAGAAATCACGCATAAAACCAAGATCACAAAAGTACCGACTTTAATACCACCTGCGGTACTGAGAGAACCTCCACCAATGAACATCAGTAACATTGTAAGGAGTGCTGTACTATGTTCCATCGAACCAGTATCAATGGTATTAAATCCAGAAGAACGCGGAACAGTTGCTTGAAACCAAGCATTCATGGCTTGTTCACCCAGATTCATTGCACCTAATGTCAGTGGATTATTTGATTCTAATAACCAGATCAGGACGAAAGCGACTAAATTTAAAATCGCAATGGTACTGAGTATCAGTTTACTGTTGGGTGTCAGCTTGCTCCAGCGTTTATTTTGTTTCACATCAATGAGAACCAAAAAGCCAATACCTCCAATAATGTATAACATGCTAATGGTTAAACAAATTAAATAATGGCTTTGAAAATTGATGAGACTGCTGCCAAATAGCGAAAATCCTGCATTATTAAAAGCAGAAACACTATAGAACACAGCATAATAAAGCCCACGTGCAAAACCGTACATTGGGGCAAATGATGCGGTTAATATAATCACACCAATGAGTTCAAAGAACAGCGTATACAATACAACGCCTTTTGCCACAAAGGTGACTTTGGATAGGCTAGTTTGGCCTAAGCTGTCTTGAGCCATCATTTGTTGTTTTAAACCCAGTTTTGGGGCAAGACTTAATGCCGCCAAAATGGCAAAGGTCATAAAACCTAAACCGCCAGACTGAATCAATAATAAAATAATAAACTGTCCCAGATGATTGAATGATTCACTCAGATTCACCACCGATAAACCTGTGATTGTCACTGCAGATGTTGCAGTAAATAATGCATCCATCCAACTGACATTACCGTTATTGCTAAAAGGAAGCTTAAGTAATATTGTTCCAATCACAATAAAACTGAGAAAACCGATTGCCAGTAATGAGGGCGGACTCAGGTTAAAAATTTTCTGGGAGTTTATTTTTATTGGCATTTTATAGGAAACATCCTGAAAGTTTTTTGAGATGGCTGAGTGAACCTTCTAAAATCAGGACATCATCCGTCTGTAAGGTAAAGTTTGCATCGGTTTCGTAGAGGATTTGTTGATCTCGTTTGAGTAATAAAAGTTTGATATTGGGTTCTTGTTTCAGTATTCCTGACAAGTTTACATTGTTCAGTTTGTCATGTACTGGCACTTTGACGATGTAATGGTCATCATCCAAAGCCATATATCGACTGACCATTGGATAATTCAGGGCTTGAGCAACACGAACTCCCATATCTTCTTCAGGATGAATAATCTTTGTGATGTCTAAATGAGAGAGAATGGTATGGTGTGCTTTGGTCTTGGCTTTGACCAAGATTTTTTCTACGCCTAAATTCTTTAAATTTAAGACACATAAAATGCTTGCTTCAATATCTTCGCCAATTGCAACAACGACAGCATCACAATTTTGGATATTCAGTTCATCTAAAACATGCTCATCGGTTGCATCCGCGATAACGGCATGTGTGATCAGATCCGATATATTTTCAACATTGCGTTTAATGGTATCAATGCCAATGACATCATGATTGAGTTTGGTGAGTTCTAAGGCAACAGTTGCTCCAAAACTACCTAAACCAATGACTGCAAACTGTGCCATAACTGTCCTTAACTAAATGATAAAAATATCTTTTTATCCATTTTAAGATGGAATAATTTTTCTGTTTGTAATGATTTTGTGTTGTCGTATCCAGATAACTAGAGATCATTGTACAAAAATAAAGCCGACATTGAGTCGGCTTTATACGATTTAGAATTTTATTTGAGGAAGCGTTTATATCCAATATTGTCACTGATCTCTGCATATGGATAAGTAATTTGCTCCAATGTTTCAATCAAACCATCAGGATTTTGCTTGGCATCGGTTGCTTGTAAGCCAACAAGAACTCGACCTTCAGCAGCGCCATGATTACGATAGTGGAACAGTGTAATGTTATGTGTTGGGCCTAAACGTTCAAGGAACATCAGTAGAGCACCTGGACGCTCTGGGAATTCCACACGGAATAAACGTTCATTTTCAAGATTTGCATGTCCACCGATTAGATAACGAATATGTAGTTTCGCGACTTCATCGTCAGATAAATCATCTACTTCATATTGTTGTTTGAGTAACTCATGAATCTCATGGCGTTCAGTTTCGCCACCTTTTAAGCTAATCCCAACAAATACCTGCGCTTGACCACTCTCGCTGGCACGATAGTTAAACTCGGTAATATTACGGCCTTGTAAAGCGCGGCAGAATTGTAAAAATGCGCCTTTTTGTTCAGGGATGGTGACTGCATAAATGGCTTCTTTACGCTCACCCAACTCAGTACGTTCGGCAATATAGCGTAGGCGATCAAAATTCATGTTGGCACCACAAACAATCGACACCATATTTTTATCAGTCAATTGATGTTGAGCGACATATTTCTTAATGCCTGCCAATGCCATTGCGCCAGAAGGCTCCACGATACTACGGTTTTCGTCATAAGTATCTTTGATCGCTGCACAGATTTCGTCTGTATCGACGGTCACAACATCGGGTTCAACAATAGGACCTGAGTTGTCAGATTTACGCAGTTTGACCATTTCAAAAGGGAGCTCACCAATCTGAGCAACGGCTGTACCATCGGCAAATAAACCGACATGTGGTAAAATCACACGTTCATTTGATTCAAGCGCGGCTTTTAAACAAGCCGATTCTTCGTATTCAACACCAATAACTTTGACGTGTGGTGCAACTTCTCCGAGATAGGCTGCAACACCAGCGATTAAACCACCACCACCAACGGCAACAAAGACATACTCAACATCACGCCATTGACGAAGTAATTCATTGGCAATGGTACCTTGCCCCGCAATAACGAGTTCATCGTCATAAGGCGGAACAAAAACCAGACCTTCAGTTTCAGCACGTTGTTTTGCATATTTGTTGGCAACGTCAAAACTATCGCCGTGTAACACAACCTGACCGCCTAAGTTTCTAACCGCTTGGACTTTAATATCAGGTGTAGTACTCGGCATCACAATAATGGCAGGAATACCCAGTTTTTTCCCAGACAATGCTACGCCTTGAGCATGGTTACCCGCAGAGGCACAGATGACACCACGGTCCAATTGATCTTTTGGAAGTTGGCTGATGCGGTTATAAGCACCACGTAATTTAAAAGAGAAAACAGGTTGTAAATCTTCACGTTTAAAGCGAATGTGATTATTAATTTTTTGACTAATTCGGGGAGCTGCTTCAAGCGGTGTTTCAATCGCAACATCATAAACCGTTGCTTGTAAAATTTGTCGTACCACACGAGACAGCATGTTCATCTTCCCTATAACAGTTTAAAATAGGGGAACATTGTAGCAAACCCCTGTACATTTGCGCTGTTTTCTTGCGGCAAATGTCAAAATAGTTGAGTGAAGTCATGAGTCTATATGCAACCCAAGATGAAAAAAAACAAGCTGCAGCAAAAGCAGCTTTAAAACATTTACCTAAAGGCGGCATTTTAGGCGTAGGAACTGGAAGTACGGTTAATTTTTTAATTGATTTATTGCCTGAACTGCAACTCGAAGCCGCTGTTGCGAGTTCGAATGCCACGGCAGAACGATTGAAAAAATTAGGTATTGAAGTGGTTGATATGAACTCAGTCGGGGGATTAGATGCTTATGTTGATGGGGCAGATGAGATTGACCGTCACATGCATATGATTAAAGGCGGTGGTGCTGCATTGACACGTGAAAAAATTGTTGCCTCTATTGCAAAGAAATTTGTATGTATTGTTGATGATTCAAAATGGGTTGATCAGTTAGGACGTGATTTTCCATTGCCAATCGAGGTCATTCCAATGGCACGTTCAGCAGTCGCGCGTAAGATTGTTGCTTTAGGAGGCGATCCCGCTTACCGTGAAGGTGTGGTGACTGATAATGGTAATGTGATTTTGGATGTATTCAATTTAAATATCTTAAATGCCATTGATGTAGAAAAAACCATTAATAACATTCCTGGCGTAGTAACAAACGGTATTTTTGCTTTAAATGCAGCAAGCATTGCGATTGTCGCAACTGATCATGGTATCGAAGAACGTACAGCGCAGTAATGGCAACAGTTTCATTGGAAACACTATTACCTGAAATTAAAATGGTTCGACATGCAAGGGCGAGAAATTTACGTTTGCGTGTTGAGCCTACAGGTATCCGTTTAACTGTTCCAGCATTTTGTAGTAAAAGGCAAATTCAACAATTTTTAAATCAATCCGAACAATGGCTGATTGATACGTGGTCAAAACAGCAACAACAGTTAAATCAAACAACAACGTTTCCTGATGAACTCAGGTTATTTCGCCATTCGCAACCGTTTAAAATTATTCAACAGCAACAGCGTCATATTTTTAAGTTTGATTGGGAACAACAGCTTTTACTGATACGAAATGAACAGCCTGAGGGTGCTTTGCAAGCAGCGGTATTGGCATATGCAAAACAGTTTTTACCAGAATATTTAGCTCAGGTGAGTCAAGACGTTGGTTTGCCATTCCAACAATGCAGTATACGAAAACCGAAAACGCGATGGGGAAGTTGTAGTTCAAAACATGACATCATGTTAAATGCCGCGCTGGTGTTGATGCCTGAACATAATGTGCGTGCTGTTTGCGTACATGAATTGGCGCATACCAAACATTTTGATCATAGTGCCGCTTTTTGGAATGAAGTGGCTAAACATGATGAAAATTATCTCGAACATCGCAGGCAATTAAAACAGATGCAATTGCCAAGTTGGTACTATAAAAAGATCTAAGCTATGGATTGCAATGATTCAGCCATTAAAGAAACGATTGTGTTGTACTGTTAATCCTTTGCGAATACGCCAAGCTTGTTTCAGATTGGGTACATCGTTTTGCCAGTGTTTTAAAACCAAGATAATTGCGATAATTTCCGCGCGAGTTATGACTCCCAACCAAAAAACGATACTCAATAATAGCTGAGCGTGACCAGTGAGCGTCACCTGTACCAATAAGGCAAATAGAAATAAAGTCCATATCTTGGCACCGATGCTATGGGTTGCGATTTCTTTCTTGAATTTGATGTAACTTACGACATACGTCATTGTTTCAAAAATAATTAGAATAATAATAGGGGTTAACTGCTGTTTAAAGAATTCTGGTTGTTGCAAGTAGACCGCAGTGATCACACAAATAAAAAAGATCTGATCAATATTTGAATCCAATCGACGCAATCTTTGATTGGATATACCTAAACGTCTTGCAATCATGCCATCAAAAATATCGCTCAATAGCCCAAGTGTTAATAGAATCACGGTATAAAGTGGATAAAACGTTGGTTGTAATAAGGTGATGGCAAGAATTAGAAAGCCGAAAATTAATCTAGTGTATATAAGAAATTCTGGGATTTTATGTGTTATAGGCATGCTGTATTAAGATTAATCAGAATAATTTTGAAAGTATAGCATCTGAATAAATGAGGTGTGCATGCTCCGTAGAGCGTACAGAAAAAGTGACCGCAATACACTTAAATTTAAATATATTGCGGTAATTTTCAATTAATATGTATGTGAGGATTATGCTTATCTAGAGGCGTTTTGTGCAATGCCTAAAGCATCACGAATGATAAAGAACAAATCTGTTTGATCAAGTAAGCCTGATACATTGGCCGCCCGCGGTCCATACGCTGCGATACGTACCTGAGCGCCTGTATGATGTTGACTTGACCCTTCTGGAGCAGTGCCGTAGTTAATTGCCATTGCAACTCCGTCTTTGGTTTTGAGTGCTGCTGTTTGACCAGGACTATCTCCATTGATTGGAATGATTTGGCTGGTATGCGCATGATCACCTGTAACTACGATCAAGGTATCGCCGTTTTCTTTTGCAAATTTGAGCGCGACTTGAATAGCTTCATCAAGTTGTACGGTTTCGCCAATTTGACCACATGGGTCGGCTGCATGATTCCGTTTGTCAATTGAGCCACTTTCAACTTGTAAGAAGAAGCCTTTTGTATTCGGACTGAGTAATTGGATTGCTTTTTCCGTCATTTGGGCCAAACGCGGAGTAGATGCGCTAAAGGCTGTATTTTCTATACAACTTTCAGCCGCTTTTTTATGACCATTGAGTTGCGTTCTAGGACCACTCCAGATTACAGGGAGATTACCTTCAGCAAATAAACCTAATAAGGGCTGGTTCTGATTCGCAATTTGAATGTTCTGCAAGGAATTTAGGTCTTCAACGATTTGATAGCCTTTTTGTTCCGCTTGTTGAAGTAAAGTTTTTCCTTGATAAGGACCTGCTTTGGCTGTTTGATAGAATGTTTTTTTACCTCCACCTAGGCTCACATCAGCGCGAGTAGCTAAAAGTTGTTCAGTAATTGAACCTTGTCCACCATTTTCAAGCGCACTTTCTGGGCATTTTGCTGAGGTTTCATTCGGACCATAGCAACTACGAGCGCTAATGTGTGAAATCTGTGCCGCTGGGGTCGCATCTTGTAGTTCAGTCGTTGTGACATTTCCTGTTGCATAACCCGCTTTTTTAGCCAGTTCTAATAAAGTTGCGTGATGTTTGCCATAAATATCTAAACCGAGGGCATTATTATAAGTTTTAATGCCAGAAGCCCACGCTGTCGCAGATGCAGCTGAGTCAGTAACATAATCAATAGCTCCCATTTTATCTAAGGCATACGTCGTATAACTCCCAGTAAAAGGGAGTACATCAATTCCTTTAAAATAACCTGCGGCACCCTCTGCATAATTACGCGCTGCTGTGATCTCAGAATCACTGGTACCATCACCGATAAAGAGAATGACATGTTTAACTGTTTTATCACTTAATGATTCTTTTACTGCTTGGGTACGTTCTTTTTTTAAGCGAGTTGCGCCACCAAACTGACGAATGTCTCCGTTCGCGCCAGCTTCCAAGAGTTCTCCCATTGGATGAGGTGTTGTAACAGGCGGTTCAGGTTTTTCAGGAGGCTGAGTGATTGATGAATGATCATTATTGTCACTATCTCCACCGCAGGCAGTTAATAAAGAGATAAGAATAGGGAGTAGTAAAGGCTTAGCGTTCAAAATTCCGACTCAACAAATTAGTTGATAATTACACTAATTGTGAAATGTGAATGTTGAGTTAAACTTTGATGACAGTTTTCTTTCAATAGTATGTTCTTTATACAAATTATGTCTGAAATGTAATTTTTTCAACGATAAAATGTCAATAGACCTTAATCTTTTTATGTTATTGCAATATTAATCTCAATTTCTCTTTTTTATTTTTCAATTAAACAAATGACCATATGAACAGACAACAACACCGATTACATGCTGTTGTCTGTCAACTGACCCTAATTAAATTGACATTGAAGTTGAGTGTTCTGTAATTGATCAGGTGCTTGACGAGAATCAAAACCAGCACTGGCACTCAATACTTGATTGGCTTTGATGTTTACTTGCACAAATCGATATTGTAAATCGCTATGACTTGGTTCTAGTGAACTACTATTTAATAGGTATTCATGATTTTCTTTATCAACTTGTAATAGAGTGTCTGTACTTTTACCATCTAATTTTGATCGAAAGTTCTGATTACTCTTGGTTAATTCAACCCATCCATCGGCACGTATATTAAGTTGGCAATCTTGATCAATATCTTGATAGTGACCAATTAAATATTCAATAGAAGGTACGCTATGGTCGTTGTTATTTATCCCTTTAATCCCTTGTTTACAAGGATAGATTGAACCATTACAGCTTGCGCTTGTATCGGAAAAACCTACAGCGCGACGGTAATCGCCTGCACCATTGATGCGGACATTGTGCGATGTCGGTGGATTGACTGTTGGTACAACACCTGCATAGCTTCGTTGTTGCAATTGGGCATAATGGATAGGGTTAGAGTTTTTTTGGTCATAAGTGTCTGCGAGTTGCAACGCTGCTTGTTTTAATGAAGCAGCATATTGTTCTCTGGTATTTTTTTGGTTGGTCGCAATACTGATGATGTTGTTTTTAGCGGGGTCAATATTATCTGGAGTTGTAAGTACCAGAGAGGTCAAGGCTTCTTGATCACCACGAATTTTTTTTGCATCGAGATAGCCATCTCTTAAATCAATGGCTAAATTTTTAGAGAATTCAGCGAAAGAGGTATCAGGATATATATTTGCCCATTGTTGTAGATAACCAAAACTCAGGTAGGTATTTAAATATAATCCAGAATTTACATTGGTGCTTTGTGGCGAAAATATATGTAGTACATTGGAAGGGTACACATTGGTAATGTTGAGATATTTAAAGGCACTTAACAGCGCTATTTCAATATCTGATGTCGCCCGATCTAGCTGTTCTGCCGTAATTTTCATTGCATAGTTGTTTTTATCACTTGGCAACTGGCCTGAACGAACTAATGCACGCTGATAAATCGCCTCAGTGCTGGGATTGATCAGTATCGTTTGTGTTAAATCGCTGACATCAACTTTGACTAAACTTCGCAATGTCAGATCAATGTTTTTATATTGATGACTAAGGAAGTCGTATACCAAAGAATCAGGAGTGGTGGTTAATTCAACTCGATATAAACGGTTTTTATTTAGGATCTCAGGTAATGTAATAGCTAGATCAGTTGTTGTACTAAAATTTTGTTCTAAAACTAATCGGTCATCAGTGTTATCAAAGACCTTAACCACAACATTACGTATTTCTACAGGCACTTTAATATTGAAGTTTTTCGGTTTTGGAACAGCAACTTCTTCTGTTGGCGTATCCTTACGTGCTTCACTCTCACCACTACCACAACCAATCAAAGCTGAACTAAGTAAAAGTGTACTCAACCCTAAGCAAATATGATGATGTAATCTTTGTTCTGACATCAAAGAAGGCATTCCAGCTCTCCAAAAATTTTGCATCCATGAAATTTTTATTACCGCAGCATTTTATTCTATGCGAATCTTATACTGATTCAATAGTCTTTCTTGACCAATGGTAAAATCAGCCCAGAATAAAAGAATGCCTTTTCTATCTATATATCCGATTTTTACAATATAAGCCAATTTATTCATGTTAATTTGACGATTCATGTCAGTTTTATTTTCTTATAAGTTAGAGACTTGAAGATTGTGTAAAACAAGCCAAACTGCCATACTATTTGCCTAAATGAAAGCTAGAGGTGTGACACGTGATTTCTGTTGGTATTGTTGGTGGAACTGGATACACAGGGGTTGAACTACTACGTCTATTGTTAAGACATTCGCAAGTTCAGGTCAGTATTCTCACTTCGCGTACTGAAGCTGGAAAGCGTGTTGCAGATATGTTCCCAAGTTTACGAGGACATACTGAATTAAAGTTTTCTGATCTCGATTTGGATCAGCTTAAACAATGTGATGTTGTTTTTTTTGCTACACCACATGGCGTGGCAATGCAGCATGCAGAGGCCTTGGTTGCTGCGGGTACTAAAGTGATTGACCTTGCTGCTGATTTTCGTTTACAGAATTTAGCTCAATTTGAGAAATGGTATGGCATGCAACATCATTGCCCAACTGTACTCAAAGAATCAGTATACGGTTTGACCGAATTGAATCGTGAAAAAATTAAACAAGCGAATGTGATCGGTAATCCCGGCTGTTATCCAACCACAGTTCAGCTTGGTCTAGCGCCATTATTAAAAAACCATTTGATTAATACGCAAAGTATTATTGTTGATGCGAAATCAGGCGTGTCAGGTGCAGGGCGTAAAGCCAGTCTCGGTATGATTTACAGTGAAAATGCGGATAATTTTAAAGCTTATGGCGTAGCGGGACATCGTCATCATCCAGAAATCGTTGAAGCTCTAGAGAATATTTCAGGACAAAAAGGTCAATTTGATCAACTCATTTTTGTACCGCATTTGGTTCCAATGATCCGTGGTATGTTAAGTACGATTTATGTTGATTTAACAGCGCAAGGCCAACAAACAGATATACAAGCATTGTATGAAAGCTTCTATCAAAATGAACGCTTTGTTGATGTAATGCCAGCCAATAGTTCGCCTGAGACACGTAGTGTTCGCGGTGCAAATGAACTACGTATTGCGATACATCAGCCTCAACCAAATAAATTAATTGTACTCGTTGCACAAGATAACCTCGTTAAAGGTGCAGCAGGTCAAGCGGTTCAAAATATGAACTTAATGTTTGATTTTGATGAGGCCGCAGGTTTAGAAGGTATTGGTTTATTACCATAAAAAACGCTTTTTTACTTCACACACATTTAAAATTGGATTTAAATGTGTGCTTTGATGTAGATCGTAACGATAGAGATAATGATGGATAACGTTGAACCAACGACTTCACCAGAAAGTTCGGTTGAGAAAAACAAATTCTTAAAAACGAATTTACCTTTACTTATTGCTGCAACTATTCTGATTGGTAGTAGTTTTATGATTGGTTACACAGTTGGACACCGTCAAGGATTAACCGTTGTGGGTTATGATGCCGATGCTGAACAACTGGTCGATGTTGTGCAAAAGCAAAAGGCTGCATTAGATTCTATTAACAAAAGCTTGAATGCCGCTGTTCAAGAGCGTGATATGGCAGTAGGTAATGCTGATGATCTATTCAAAGCGATTAATCAAGCCAATGCTGATAAAATCCAGTTTGAGGGTATGAACGCCATTTATCGAGATATCTTAAAACAACGCGGTGGCGTGAGTTTGACGATTCAGAATTTGGCGATCAAGGCTTTACCTGAAAATGCTTTTGAATATCAAATTGATCTTGTTCAAGTTAGCCCGAATAAACGTCGTGCAGCGGGATCGGTTGAATTGCGTTTAATTCGAAATACTGAAATTTTAGATGTACCATTAGAAGATAAAAGCTTTAATTTTGATGATTTTGAGCGTTTAACTGGGCGTTGGACAATGCCAAAAGGATTCACGCCACAATTTATCGAAGTCCGTTTATCTGGTGCTGGTACACCAGTGATTAAGCGTTTTAGCTGGCAACGTGGTCAACCCGTTGATTTAAATTCTGCCTTTGTGTCAGAAATTCCTCAAGCTGAAGCAAATGCTCAGTAAATTTATAGATTAAGAACCCAATATGCGAAGATACCAACGTCAAATGAATTTAAGTGAAGTGAAAAACTCTTTTCATCAATCAGGTTATGTTGACTGGCACTTAAATCCTCGTTTAAGTGATTCGCAAGAGGATCATGATGGTGAGCTGGTTGTGCAAACCGCTCCACCAGCAGTGCAGCGACCGCCATTGTATGCCGTTGTTTTATTAAACGACGATTATACGCCAATGGATTTTGTGATAGATGTACTACAAAGTTATTTCTCAATGGACTTGGATCAAGCGAGTCAAGTGATGCTCACAGTCCATTATGAAGGGAAAGGTACCGCGGGTATTTATCCTAGAGATATTGCTGAGACCAAGGCAAATCAAGTTAATAATTATGCTCGTGCACAAGGACATCCATTACTCTGCCAGATCGAACCTGAGCGAGGATAAAACAAAGCAACGCTTTGTCCGAGCGCAAGAAGAGAGCTATGCCCGAGTAGCAAGTTAAGAAAAGAGAATCACTTACGAAATATATTCCTTGTGTTTAAGACGAGCAACGCTGTTGTATGTTTATCTGAATTTAACATTACCCTGTTATTATTTAAATAAATAACAGGTTTGTCTGATTTTTGAACAATTGGATAACCCATATTCTCTTTGTAATTAAATTTTTACAACAATACTTTGTTTTGAATCTTGACCAATACACTCAACTAATGCTAACAGTAGACTATGAAGCAAAGAGACTTGTAAACGTACGTTAGATAGCGATTGCAGATACTCACGCGGATTAGTCCATAATTGGCTTTTTCAGTTAAAGATACGTCTTTTTTTGATAGAGCCCAAAATATAAGGGGGTTACATGCTCAGTCGTCAATTAGAAGTATCGTTACGTTTGGCTGTAAGCATGGCTCGTCAAAAGAGGCATGAGTTTCTGACAGTTGAACATCTATTGCTCGCTTTGCTTGATAATGATTCAGCTGTGAACGCACTAAAAGCGTGTGGTGCTGATATCGTTACTTTACGTAAAGAGTTAGAGGAATATGTAGAGCAACACACCCCAAAGCTTGGTGATAATAGCGAACAAGCACCACATCCAACGGAAAGTTTTGACCGAATTTTGCAGCGTGCAATTTTTCATGTTCAATCAAGCGGTGGCGATCGTACCGTTGAAGGCGCAGACGTTTTAGTTGCGATGTATTCAGAACGAGATTCTTTCGCTGTTTATTTATTGAAACGCCATCAAATTAATCGTTTAACTTTGACTCAGTATTTATCTCACGGAACACGTAAAGAAGAGATTCAGGTTGAAGAGGAAGTTGAAGATATTGATGGAGAAAGTGCGGCTTCTGCAAATGCAGGACCTTTAGAGCAATACACGCTAAATCTCAACACTGAAGCGCAAAAGGGTAAAACTGATCCTTTAATTGGTCGTGAGAAAGAAATTGAACGTGCGGCACAAATTTTATGTCGCCGTCGCAAAAACAATCCGCTTTTAGTGGGAGATCCAGGCGTCGGAAAAACTTCGATTGCTGAAGGCTTGGCATGGTTAATTGTGAATGGCAAAGCACCGAAACCATTGGCGAATGCTGAGGTGTATAGTTTAGATATTGGTGCATTAGTTGCAGGAACGAAATATCGCGGTGACTTTGAAAAGCGTTTAAAACAATTGTTAAATGCTTTAAAAAAGAATCCAAATGCAATCCTATTTATTGATGAGATTCATATGATTATTGGTGCTGGCTCAAGTATGGGTAGCACAATGGATGCATCAAATTTAATTAAACCCGCTTTAGCCAATGGTAGTCTCCGCTGTATCGGTTCAACCACTTTCCAAGAATATCGTCAAGTGTTTGAAAAGGATCATGCATTATCTCGCCGTTTCCAAAAGGTTGATGTAAGTGAACCAAGTATTGGGGAAACGATCGAGATCTTACGTGGGCTGAAAAGCAAATTCGAAGATTTCCATCATGTTGAATACGATGACAAAGCACTTGTGGCTGCCGTAGAGCTTTCTGCAAAATTCATCAATGACCGCTTCTTACCAGATAAGGCGATTGATGTGATTGATGAAGCTGGTGCTGGACGTCGCTTAAAAGCGGAAGTAGATGGTTCAACGATTTCTGTCGAAAATATTGAAGACATCGTGTCTAAAATTGCGCGTATTCCACCAAAAACAGTTTCTAAAGATGACAAGACTGTGTTGGAAAATCTAGAGCGCGATTTAAAACGTGTGGTATTTGGTCAAGATGAGGCGATTACTGCATTATCTTCAGCAATTAAGCTCTCTCGTGCAGGGTTGAAAGCACCAGACAAACCTGTTGGAAGTTTTGTATTTGCTGGGCCTACAGGTGTGGGTAAAACAGAAGTCACTAAACAACTGGCAAAATTGTTGGGTGTAGAGTTTGTTCGTTTCGATATGTCTGAATATATGGAGCGTCACGCGGTTTCACGTTTGATTGGTGCACCTCCAGGTTATGTTGGTTATGATCAAGGCGGTTTGTTGACCGATGCGATTCACAAGAACCCACACTGTGTCTTATTACTTGATGAAATTGAAAAGGCCCATCCAGATGTATTCAATTTATTATTACAAGTCATGGATCATGGGGCTTTAACAGATAACAATGGTCGCAAGTCTGATTTCAGAAATGTGATTATTGTATTAACAACCAATGTGGGTGCGGAAAGTATTTCTCGTGCAAGTATTGGTTTTACAGAGCAAGACCATAGCGCTGATAACCAAGATGCGATGAAACGTGCATTCTCACCTGAGTTCCGTAACCGTTTAGATGGTGTGATTCAATTTAAATCGTTACCAACAACAGTCATTGAATCTGTGGTTGATAAGTTCTTAACTGAATTACAGGCTCAGTTGGATGAAAAACAAGTTGTGCTTGATGTTGATCAAAGCGCACGTGACTGGTTATCTACCAATGGGTATGACCGCCTTATGGGGGCTCGTCCAATGCAACGTCTGATTCAAGAGCATTTGAAAAAACCACTTGCTGAGATGATTTTATTTGGTGAGTTGGCTGAGCATGGCGGTAACGTTGCTGTTTCTGTTAAGCATGAAGATGGCAAAGAGGTGGGGTTGAAATTGGAAGTATTTGAAGACCATATCAATCCGAGCGCTGAACCTGCCTAATCTCTGAATGGTTTTGATCAATAACCCAAATGCTTAAAGTATTTGGGTTATTTTTATTTATAATGCTGATTGAAGTTTTAGGTTGCTTACTTATGTTTGAACTGTCTTTTTCAATTGGGCAAGTATTTAAAGTATTTGGATTGTTTTTACTCACAGCCATTGCTGAGATTTTGGGTTGCTATTTTCCATATCTGATTTTGAATCAAGGCAGGTCTCATTGGTTATGGATACCTACAGCATTGAGTTTAGCTGTGTTTGTGTGGTTACTTACATTACATCCCGCAGCATCAGGTCGTATTTATGCAGCGTATGGCGGGATTTATATTTTCACTGCGTTGATGTGGTTGCGTTATGTCGATCAAGTCATGCTTACTCGGTGGGATGTCTTGGGTGGGCTCATTGTTCTATGTGGTGCAAGCCTGATTATTTTACAGCCTCAAGGGCTGGTGCGTTAAATTTTAAGCATGACAACAATTAATGTCGTCATGCTTATTTCGAAAGATAAGAAAAAAATACTACTTCAATACATAAACTTCTGAGATTCCACATTCTTCGACAAAATCGTCATCATGTGACACCAGTATCACAGCACCATTAAAAGAACGAATCGCTTGGGCTAATAGTTCACGAGATTCGATATCGAGATGGTTTTCAGGTTCATCCAACAGTAATAGCTCTACAGTTTGTTGTTTCAATGCAAGCAATGCCACTTTTAAGCGTTCGACACCACTCAAAGTTGCTAAGGGGGTGAGTGCACTTCTCCCGCAAGTGGGAGTGCTAAACCTTCTTTTAGAGCCGTGTTTAAAAAAAGACAAAAAAAACTTGTCAAATGCCCTAATAGTGCGTAGTTTAATAAGGAAGAACAGTTTTTTAGATATTTGAAATAATGATGTTAAAGCATACTGTAAACACAAACGCTTACTTTTATTTTTGGCAATATATTTAGTTGCCTGAAGCGTTTCGGGCAACAAAAGGTTGCCCAACCAGTTAATACCTGATCGGCAACCCCGATCAGGTTTTTTTATGCTTTAATATTCATCACTTTAGGAGAAATACCATGTACACATTGAACGTTTCATATTTTAGCAAGACTTCTTGGTTTTACTTTGCAAAGAAATCAACATCGCTTAGATCACACTTGCTCAAATAAATATTCGGACTGTACGATAGTCCAAAGGAAATGCCAATGAACGCTTTAAATACTGCTTTGACACAATCACAAACTCATACAAAAGAAACAATGCTCAGCTTGCCATCACAACTTAAAGCGCAGTATCCCTTGTCTGCTACTTTAGCGCAGCAAATTTCAAAACATCGTCAAACGATTCAGAATATATTATCAGGACAAGATCATCGTTTAATGGTGATTACAGGACCTTGTTCGATTCATGATCCTATCGCTGTCCTAGAATACGCTGATCGTCTACAACAACTACAAGAACAAGTCAAAGATCAGATATTCCTTGTAATGCGTGCATATATCGAAAAACCACGGACAACAGTGGGTTGGAAAGGTTTTTTATATGATCCAAATTTAGATGGATCATCGGATTTACAATTGGGTTTAGAAAAATCTCGTGCGCTTTATTTACAGCTGATTGAAAAGGGCCTGCCAATAGCGAGTGAAATTCTAAGTCCAATGGCAACAGGTTATTTTGATGATTTACTTGCTTGGGGGGCAATCGGTGCACGTACCAGTGAGTCTCAAATTCACCGTGAGATTGCCAGTCATATGCCATACAGCATTGGCTTCAAGAATGGTACGGATGGTTCGATTCAAATTGCTTTAGATGCAATCCAATCCGCGCTGCATGGCCATCAATTTTTAGGAATGACGCAACAAGGTTTGCCTGCAATTCTGCATAGTGAAGGTAATCCATTACCACATTTAATTTTACGTGGTTCGAATCATGGCACAAACTACGATTTAGCATCAATTCAAGCTTTGCATTTTAAACATAAGCATTTACCTGCATTGGTGATTGATTGTAGTCATGGTAATAGTGGCAAAGATCCTTTGCTACAGCCACAGGTTTTGCAGCAAATTATTGATGAACGTGCTGAATCGAAAGTGCGTGGTGTTATGCTTGAAAGCCATTTGCTTGATGGGAATCAAAAGATTTCTTGCGATATGACTTATGGTCAATCAGTAACAGATGGCTGTTTAGGTTGGGATAAAACTGAACAAGTCTTGTTAGATGTTGCTGAGCAAATGAGACATAAAAAATAATCTTTCTTAAAAAGCCAATCTTAATCAGATTGGCTTTTTATATTTTAGAATACCCTCAAACAGCTTATATAGACTGTGCGGCAAGGAAATGACCAATCTCTTGGCTAAACTTTCTAGGTTCTGTAATCAGGGGGGTATGTCCTGAACGCTCAAAATAAACTGTTTTAGCATTTGTCAGGCTTTTGGCAACAAGCGTCTGTCCAGTTTCAGGATAAAGACTAGACTCACGTCCAATGAAGAATGTTGTTGGGCAACTCACTTGGCGAATCGCTTCTCGATAATCTTCATTGTGATTCAAATAATTTTCAACATACCAAAGTAAGTAATCTAAGCGTTGAATCGGCAGTAAGTATTTTTGTAGGAAAGGACGGTTCAGTGCGAGTTTAACGATTTTGGGGCTATAAGTGTTGCTGCTTTGTAGTTCGATGAAAGCGGCCCATAAGCTTACCAGTTTATAACGGACATCACTTGGTAGGTCTTCAAGTTTCTGGGCATGTTTATAATCTAATAAAAGGGTTTGAATATCGAGCAGTAAACTTTTAAATTGAGAATGCTTTTGCCCAAATAAGCCATAGTGCCAAGAGTCATCTACTGCAATCTTAGGGGTTTGGTCTATATGGAGATAAGCTTTGAGTTTTTCTGCTAAACCACCATGTTTCATGCCATGCATCGCTGTCGTTGCGCCCATAGAGTAGCCCATCAAGATAAACTGATCTAATTTTAATTGTTTAATCAGATGATCAATATCATTCCAATGACTAGAAATCGCATCAGTCTCAGGAATTGCACAATGCTTAGAGCCACCAAAACCACGCCAATCGGGAATAATAAATTCATATTGCTTGCGATTCGCAAATAAGAACGGGAGCCATTGCCAGCTTTGCATACCAAGCCCAGATAGAACGAGCACAGGTTCTCCTTCACCAACGCGTCGTACAAATAATTTTTCTTGATCAGGCATGGTATAAAACGGCATTATTTTTCTCCTTGGTTTAGTTCATCAAACTTCCTCAGTTGAGGAATCATTCGTTCTAACCATTTTATCCATTCATTTTCTTTAATGATACCAAGTTCCAGAATCATTTTATGGATAAACAAAACGCGATTGGTCGGTTCACTATTTTTAAAATCTTTATCATGGATTGCCTGATAAAGATTTAATTTTTCTTTGTGTAGTTCTAGATGCCGCTCCAGTTCAGGTAGGATGTTATTTCCGCCCAATTGTGCTTCGGCTCTTAATCTGACCATGAGGTCATCACGTAGTTGCGCTGGTTCGCTTTGTTGTTCAATCCATGCAGCGAGTTGTATTCTTCCGAGTTGTTCGATTTGATAGGTTTTTTTTCGACTATTGGCTGCTTGCTCTTCTAAGGTGGAGATCCAGCCTTTTTTTAGCATGCCATTGAGTTCGCGATAAATTTGCTGATGCGTCGCATTCCAAAAAAAGCCCATTGAGCGATCAAAACGACGAGCTAATTCAAAACCTGTGCTTGGTTTTTCTAATAAGCTGGTCAATAAAACATGGGCAAGTGACATAACCATCCAAGAAATAAAAAGTGACTCTTTAGATTATGCAAAATGTTGCATAAAAATCAAATCTTGTTTATAAGTTTATGCAACAAGTTGCATCAGCAAGCAGATTGCTAGCCAAAGGAGAACACATGTCAGCTTATCCGCATTTATTAGAACCACTTGACCTAGGTTTCACTACATTGAAAAACCGTGTATTGATGGGATCTATGCATATTGGTTTGGAAGAAGCACCGCAAGGTTATGAACGTATGGCAGCATTTTATGCTGAACGTGCCAAAGGTGATGTTGGATTAATTGTGACTGGTGGTGTCTCTCCAAATGATGATGGTGTGGTATTTGCACATGGAACTAAATTAGATACACGAGAAGAAGCCGAAAAGCATAAAGTCATTACTCAGGCTGTACATGATGCTGGTGGTAAAATTGCGATGCAAATTTTGCACACAGGTCGTTATTCCTATCAAGCGGATAATGTTGCGCCATCTGCAATTCAAGCACCCATCAATCCAATTAAACCGAAAGCCTTATCTTCTGCTGAAGTTCAGCAAACCATTGATGACTTTGCAAACTGTGCCAAGCTGGCTCAATATGCAGGATATGATGGTGTTGAGATCATGGGTTCTGAAGGTTATCTCATTAATGAGTTTATTGCTGCTCGCACCAACCACCGTGATGATGAATGGGGCGGGAGTTATGAAAATCGTATTCGTTTCCCAATCGAAATCGTAAAACGTACCAGAGCATCTGTGGGTGAAAATTTCATTATTATCTACCGTTTGTCCATGCTTGATTTGGTTGAGGGTGGTTCAACGCTAGAAGAAGTGGTTCAACTCGCCAAAGAAATCGAAAAAGCTGGTGCAACTATTATTAATACAGGTATTGGTTGGCATGAAGCACGTATTCCAACGATTGCAACCAAAGTGCCTAGAGCTGCATTTACTTGGGTAACTGAAAAGCTCAAAGGTACAGTCTCTGTGCCACTGATTACATCTAACCGTATCAATACGCCAGAAATGGCAGAGCATGTACTCGCTTCTGGCCACGCTGATATGATCTCTATGGCACGTCCAATGCTGGCGGATGCTGAGTTTGTATTAAAGGCAAGTGAAGGTCGTAGTGATGAAATTAATACCTGCATTGGTTGTAACCAAGCCTGTTTAGATCATATTTTCTCAATGAGTATTGCAACGTGTTTAGTGAATCCACGTGCATGTTATGAAACTGAGTTAATTTTCAAAGAAACCAGTGCGACCAAAAATATTGCAGTGATTGGCGCAGGGCCAGCAGGTTTGAGTTTTGCGGTATATGCTGCAAGTCGTGGCCATAACGTAAAAGTCTTTGATGCAAGTAATCAAATTGGTGGTCAGTTCAATATTGCCAAAACTATTCCAGGCAAAGAAGAATTCTATGAAACTTTGCGTTACTTCAAACGTCAAATTGAATTACAACCGAATATTGAGCTAGCCCTGAATCATACCGTGACCTATGAAGAGCTTAGCCAAGCAGATTATGATGATATTGTGATTGCAACTGGGGTTACACCACGCCAATTACAGATTGAAGGGATTGATCATCCAAAAGTATTAAGTTACATCCAAGTTTTAAAAGAGCGTATGCCTGTTGGTAAACGTGTCGCGATTATTGGTGCTGGTGGTATTGGCTTTGATACAGCAGAGTATTTAACCCATGAAGGTGAGAGTGGTAGCTTAAATCCTGAAAAATTCTATGCAGAATGGGGTATTGATACCACTTATGCGCATGTTGGTGGCTTAAAACAACCTGAACTAGAAAAGTCTGAGCGTGAAATTTACTTATTACAACGTAAGAGTGCGGCTGTTGGCTCTAGTTTAGGTAAAACCACAGGTTGGATTCACCGTACAGGCTTAAAACATCGTGATGTCAAAATGATTGCAGGCGCAAGCTATGACAAAGTTGATGATCAAGGTTTACATATTACGGTAAATGGTCAAACCACGGTTCTTGAAGTAGACAATGTGGTGATCTGTGCTGGTCAAGAGTCTTATACGGCAATGTTCGATCAACTTAAAGCGGATGGTAAGAATGTCCATCTAATTGGTGGGGCGAAAGAAGCGGGTGAATTGGATGCGAAACGTGCGATTCGCCAAGGTGCTGAATTGGCTGCGGTTCTATAAATGAATATTTTGGACATTTTCTCGTAGGAGGAAATGTCCAAAGTTTGATAGGTATCAATCAAAAGGAAATATAACAATGACGATTGAAACAACAAGACAAGCTGTGCAACTTTGGCATCAGATGATTAAAACAGGCGATTTATCTATTTTAAGTGATTTGCTTTCTGATGAGGTGGTATTTCGTTCACCAGTCGCATATAAGCCTTATGAAGGAAAGCAGGTTGTTTTCTTTATCTTGAGTAATGTTATCCAAGTTTTCCAAGACTTTACTTATCATCGTGAGTTTTATACTGAGGATGGCGAAAGCGTCGTACTCGAATTTAGTGCCAATGTAAGCGGTAAATCATTGAAAGGCATTGATATGATTCGTTTCAATGAGCAAGGCAAAATTACTGATTTTGAGGTCATGATTCGCCCGATGAGTGGTTTAGCAGCATTGGCTGAGCAAATGGGTGCAAGATTGGCTCAATATCAACCGAATTAATTCTTGTTCATTTTTATAAATAGCCTAAGTAACTCAATAAGCTGGGATCATTAAAATGTGGCTAAAACTTTCAACCCTTGTTTTATTGCCTGTGCTGATTGTACAAGGAACACGAGTTCGCAAGAATACGCCACGTTTGTCTGAGCCTAGTGGTGATCGAGAAGGGAGAATTGGTCAAGGTCAACCTCTTTCAGTTCTGATTCTAGGTGATTCTGCTGCGGCAGGTGTTGGTGTTGAAACACAACAAGATGCTTTATCAGGAGTGATTATTTCAGAATTAAAAACTCAGTATGCTTTGCAATGGAAACTGCACGCGAAAACAGGTGATACAACCAAGCAAGTCTTGCAAGCGGTACAGGGCTTAGATCAACAACAATATGATGTTGTGGTGACGTCGATCGGTGTTAATGATGTCACGAAACTTATTTCAGCGAAATCTTGGATAAAACAACAAAAACAATTATTTACCCAAATACAGCACCACTTTCAGCCAAAATTGGTTATTGTATCAGGAGTACCACCGATGCAGCATTTTCCAGCATTGCCCCAACCATTGGCTTGGTTGTTTGGAAAGTATGCAGAACAAATGAATAAAACATTACAACAATGGCTCGCTTCACAAGACCAATTTAGATTTATTGCATACGATATCGAAGCTTTTCAGGCGTTAAATTTGCCGATGGCAAGGGATGGTTTTCATCCAAGTAAAGAAGTTTATGCAGTTTGGGGGAAACAAGTCGCGGATTTAGTGCGACAGTCGTTTAAACCCTAGGTAGAGGGAGGAATGAAGTATGGGTATATTCACTCTAAATAAACTTAAAGTTTTAGGTTTAAATCTATTTGATTTGGCGCTCGGTGCCGAACCACCAAAAATGTATTATCACCCAAAAGGTAAAATTAAAGATGTTCTGGAGAAGTTACCGCAATTAAAGCAAAAGTATCGCCCAACACCGTGGTTGAGTAATACGCATATCCATCTTTTATATTTTGATATCATTAGAAAGAAAACAATCAAGCTAGAATATGATCGTATTGATCAGCTTACCATGCAAGATGGTGGCGTTACTGCAATTGCTTGGTATGGTTATCATCTTCCAATCAATACACCGACAGTGGTGATCATGCATACCATTACAGGTACGCCTGAAAGTATGCGAGAGTTGGTCAAAGATTTACATCAGTATACAGGTTGGAGAATCGCACTTTGTTTGCGCCGTGGCCATGCAGGTTTACCGATGCCTGTACCACAAATTTCATTATTTGGTTTTACTCGTGATCTAAAAGAACAACTGAATCATATCCAACAATTATTTCCAAACTCTGATTTATATGCAGTGGGATCTTCTGCGGGAACAGGGTTATTGGTACGTTATTTGGGAGAACAAGGTGAAGATACGCCATTTAAAGCAGCTTTCGCGATGTGTCCCGGTTATGACACAGAAATTGGCTTCAAAAATGTTCATCCTTTCTATAGTAAATTGATGACCAAAAAGTTATTCAAACATTTTATTTATCCTTATCAAAATATATGGAGTCGAGTTGCTTCTCTTGAAAAGGTTTTGGCGACAACAAGCTTAGAAGAATTTGAAAAAGCATATTTTGAAATGGCTGGCTATCAGGATTATCAAAGTTATTGCAAAGCCATAAATCCCATTTATGTGTTTGAAAATATCAAAATACCGTTGATGATTTTGAATGCAGAGGATGATCCCGTTTGTTCAATCAAGAATTTAGAGCCTTATAAAGACAAAATACAACAGATGGATAATATTGTGGTTATTACAACGAAAAAGGGCAGCCATTGTGGCTTCTATGAAAGTCTAACTGTGAAATCTTGGGCATCTCGTTTGATGGCAGATTTCTTTAAGAGTTATTAGACCTTGTTAATATTCCATACACAAAAAAGCCAGTTGAATTTAACTGGCTTTTTTAATACTGATTTTAATGTATTAATTGCTTAATGCTGGTGTTGCGGCAGCGATTGCAGCAGCGACAGCATCTTCTTCACTTTGACCAGAAACATTTGATTTAGGTGGTTTAGGCTGTTCAGTTTGAGTTGCTCTTGGTTGTTCAGTACGAGAAGACTCGGTTTGAGCAGCAGTATTGGTTGTGCTTTGGGGCTGAGCAGGTCGAGTTTCACGACGAATTTCGGTTGTTGTATTTTCAGTTTCTTCATGAATCGTTTCAATTTCAGGAGCGGGAGCTTCTTCTGTATTGACGCTTTCTAAAGACTCAAACACTTGAGTTTGCACTGGTTCAGGCTGTTGTTCAGGCACTTGTGTTTCAGTTGCCTGTTCTGGCTGCTCTTCGTTTTTCGGTTCTTCTTTTTTCACACAAGCTGTAAGTAAAAGACCCGCCGCAAGTGCTGCACAAATTAAAAGTTTATTATTCGCCATCGCTAAAACAACATATCAAATAAGGACGATGAGGATTATAACAGCAAACTTAACTGAAAAAAGCACTAGGATTTATCGAGTTTGTTGATGTTTTATAAATGCTTGCATGCAGGTCGTTGTTTTAAAGTGAGTAAGCAGTGATGCTGAAAGGGGATTTTCCCTATCGAAGTGGTGTTTTTGATTTGTTAAAAACAATTTATGTATGAAATCTCCATAAATCCCATAAAATTTTATCGAAAATGCTGATAGAATAGCCAGTTGTTTATAGTTCTTTGAATTGAAGCGGTTTGACTTTGCTTTATAGGGGCAGAGTACAGTAAAATTGCCCAACATTGTAGGCCGATTTCGGCTTGATTGTACGAGAAACTTAATGACCCATTTTATTTTTGTCACTGGTGGTGTGGTTTCATCACTAGGTAAAGGTATTTCTGCTGCTTCTGTTGCCGCACTTTTGGAAGCTCGTGGCTTAAAAGTCACGATGGTAAAAATGGATCCATATATCAATGTCGATCCAGGTACCATGAGCCCATTTCAGCACGGTGAAGTTTTTGTCACAGAGGATGGTGCTGAAACTGACTTAGATTTGGGATATTACGAACGTTTCCTACGTCGTGCAAAAATGACGAAGTTGAATAACTTTACCAGTGGACGTGTCTATCAAGACGTTCTAAACAAAGAGCGCCGTGGTGACTACCTTGGTGGTACAGTCCAAGTTATTCCACATATTACCGATAATATTAAAGAACGTGTATTACGTGCTGGTGAAGGTTACGATGTCGCGATCGTAGAGATCGGCGGTACAGTGGGTGATATCGAATCACTTCCATTTATGGAGTCAGTGCGTCAGCTTATGGTTGAGCTGGGTCATAAACGTACCATGTTGATGCATTTAACTTTATTGCCATACATCAAGTCGGCTGCTGAACTTAAAACCAAGCCAACTCAGCACTCTGTGAAAGAGCTTCTTTCGATTGGTATTCAACCAGATATTCTTATCTGCCGTACCGAATACGATGTTGATGCGGATACTAAGCGTAAAATTGCATTGTTTACCAATGTAGAAGCACGTGCAGTTGTTGTCTGTAAAGATGCAAAAACAATTTATCAAATTCCACGTAATTTCTCTGAACAAAACGTGGATGACTTAATCTGTGAACGTTTTGGTTATAACGATCTTCCAGAAGCAAATCTTGAAGACTGGGACAATGTGGTTGATGCCTTACTCAACCCAGAATACATCGTACGTGTTGCAATGGTCGGTAAATATGTAGAATTGCCAGATGCTTATAAATCTGTAAATGAAGCACTTTTACATGCAGGTATTCAAAACCGCGTTAAAGTACAAATTGATTATGTTGATGCTGAATCTTTAGAAGGTCAGGATATTTCTGTTCTTGAGACTGCGGATGCGATCTTGGTACCCGGTGGATTCGGTGAGCGCGGTACTGAAGGTAAAATGCGTGCAATTCAATATGCACGTGAAAATGGCGTGCCATTTTTAGGTATCTGTTTGGGTATGCAGTTGGCAGTGATTGAGTATGCACGCAATGTAGCTGGAGTGCCTGAGGCAACCTCAACTGAATTTAATCGTTCAACCAAATATCCATTGATTGGCTTAATTACAGAATGGCTAGATGAACGTGGCGAATTACAACATCGTAGTCTTGAGTCAGACTTAGGCGGTACGATGCGTTTAGGTGCACAAAAATCAGAATTGGTTGAAGGTGCAAAAATTCGTAGCATCTATGGTCAAGCTGAAATTATTGAGCGTCATCGCCATCGTTATGAAATGAATGACCGTTTTATTCCAACACTAGAACAAGCTGGCATGAAGGTTTCTGGTTATTCATCAGTACAACATTTAGTTGAAACTGTAGAAATTCCTGAACATCCTTGGTTTATTGCTGTACAATTCCACCCGGAATTTACAAGTTCACCACGTGATGGACATCCGTTATTTGCTAGTTTTATTGATGCTGCAAAAAAACAGCACCAAAAGTAAATAATGTAGGCTTTAAATAAACTGGGAAAGTTTAGATGTCACAATTAAAACCACAAGAAGTTGTACGTTTAGGCGATATACAAATGGCAAATCATTTGCCATTTGTATTGTTTGGCGGAATGAACGTACTCGAATCAAAAGATTTAGCCTTTGAAATTGCTGAAACTTATGTTGATATTTGCAAGCGCTTAGATATTCCTTATGTGTTCAAAGCAAGCTTTGATAAAGCGAATCGCTCAAGCTTAAATTCATTCCGTGGTCCAGGTTTGGAAAAAGGACTGGAATGGCTTGCAGACATTAAAAAACAGTTCAATGTGCCTATTATTACTGATGTGCATGAACCTTATCAGGCTGCACCAGTTGCGGAAGTTGCAGACATTATCCAACTGCCAGCATTTTTAAGTCGTCAGACTGATCTTGTTGAAGCAATGGCAAAGACACAAGCTATTATCAATATCAAGAAAGCACAATTTTTAGCACCACATGAAATGCGTCATATTCTGCATAAATGTTTAGAAGCTGGAAATGACAAACTGATTCTTTGCGAACGTGGTTCAGCATTTGGTTATAACAACTTGGTTGTTGATATGCTGGGTTTTGACACGATGAAAGAAATGAATGTCCCTGTTTTCTTTGATGTGACTCATGCATTGCAAACACCGGGTGGTCGTTCAGATTCTGCTGGTGGTCGCCGTGCGCAAATCACGACTTTAGCACGTGCTGGTATGGCAACAGGTTTAGCTGGTCTGTTCTTGGAAGCACATCCAGACCCTGAAAATGCAAAATGTGATGGACCTTGTGCATTGCGTTTATCTCAGCTTGAGCCATTTTTGGCGCAATTAAAAGAATTGGATACTTTGATTAAAGGATTCAAAAAGTTAGATACACATTAAACTTACCTTACCCCTTTGAGTTCCTCTATAAAAGGGGGACGTTAAGGGGGCAAAAGTTTAATTTACTATTCATTCAACAGAGGAATTGTTCATGAGCCAAATCGTTGATATTCGTGCGCGCGAAATTTTGGACTCTCGTGGTAACCCAACCATCGAAGCAGACGTAATTTTAGAATCTGGGGTTGTTGGTCGTGCATGTGCACCATCTGGTGCTTCAACTGGTTCTCGTGAAGCTTTAGAACTTCGTGACGGTGATAAAGCGCGTTACTTAGGTAAAGGTGTTCGTACAGCAGTTAATAACGTTAACACACTGATTCGTGATGCTTTGTTGGGTAAATCAGTTTTTGAGCAAAAAGACATTGATAATACAATGATCGCGCTTGATGGTACTGAAAACAAAGAAAAATTAGGTGCTAACGCAACGCTAGCTGTATCTTTAGCTGTTGCACGCGCTGCTGCTGATGAAAAGAAAACACCGCTTTTCCAATACATCGCAGATCTTCGTGGTCAAACGATTTTGACGATGCCTGTTCCAATGATGAACATCATCAATGGTGGTTCACATGCGGATAATAATGTAGATATTCAAGAGTTCATGATTGAACCCGTTGGTTTCACTTCATTCTCTGAAGCGCTACGTGCGGGTGCTGAAATTTTCCATTCTTTAAAATCAGTTTTAAAGAAACAAGGCCTAAACACAGCCGTTGGTGATGAAGGTGGTTTTGCGCCAAACCTTCGTTCTAATGAAGAAGCAATCACTGTTATTCTTGAGTCAATTGAAAAAACTGGCTATAAAGCAGGTTCTGACATTATGCTTGCGCTTGATTGTGCATCATCAGAATTCTACAAAAATGGTCAATATATTCTTGCAGGCGAAGGCAATAAAGCATTTACCAGCAATCAATTTGCTGATTATTTGGCAGGTCTTGTAAACCAGTATCCAATTATCTCAATCGAAGATGGTTTAGATGAGTCTGATTGGGAAGGTTGGAGCTACTTAACCTCAATCCTTGGCGATAAGATTCAATTGGTTGGTGACGATTTATTCGTAACAAATCCTAAGATTTTACAACGTGGTATTGATGAGAAAGTAGGTAACTCTATTCTGATCAAATATAACCAAATTGGTACTTTGACTGAAACTCTAGATGCAATTTACCTTGCAAAAGCAAATGGTTATAGTACTGTTATTTCACATCGCTCAGGTGAAACAGAAGATTCGACCATTGCTGACTTAGCCGTTGGTACAGCAGCAGGCCAAATCAAGACGGGTTCACTTTGCCGTTCTGACCGTGTTGCAAAATATAACCAATTGCTTCGTATTGAAGAATTAACTCAAGCAGCTTACCGCGGTAAAGCTGAGTTTAAAGGTCTAAATTAAGGTCAATCTCAGCTATGTTGAATTCTCCTGGCCCTCTTTCTTTACAAAAGAGAGAAACTTCACGAATTCAGAATCCTATAGAATTCGTGACTGATCTTCCTTTAAAGAGGGATATAGGGAGTTTTTTATGTTAGAGATTTTTAGATCTACGTCGAGTAAGTTGATTCTGTTACTTGCAGTCGTTTTGATTGCAAGTTTGCAGTATCGGTTTTGGCTTGGTGAGGGAGGATACGTTCCTCATCAGGCTTTAACCCATCAAATTCAGCAACAAGCTGAAATTAATACCGAATTAAAAGAGCGTAATCGTATTCTAGCAGCCGAAGTTTTTGATTTAAAAAATGGCAGTGAAGCGATAGAAGAACACGCACGCCTAGATTTGGGTTTAGTTAAACCGCATGAAACCTTTGTGCAAATGAGTACGATTAGTACCCATTACAAACCCATTTATATTGATCCAAATGCTGACGTAGATACCGCAACCAATGAAAACTAAGTTGTGGGCAGTTGTTCCAGCAGCAGGTTCGGGCAGTCGCTTTTCCAAAACAGAACTGAAACAATATCAATATATCCAAAATCAAACTGTGCTTGAACATACGGTCAATCGTTTAAATACATTGGATTTGGCTGGATGTGTGCTTGCGATCGGTGAGCAAGATAACTTTGCTCAAACACTTCCGTTTCAATATCCAGATAAATTGCACTTCTGTGCTGGCGGTACAGAGCGCGTCCATTCGGTTCTTAATGCTTTAATTTATCTATCTGATATTGCAGATGAAAATGATTGGGTTCTGGTGCATGATGCTGCACGTCCATGTGTGACAGCGAACTGTTTAGAGAAATTGGTACGGTCATCAGTACAAGCGAATCAAAGTTCTATTTTAGCGATTCCAGTTCGGGATACCTTAAAACATGTGCAATCCAACCATCAAATCGAAAAGACAGTCAGCCGTGAACACTTATGGCAAGCGCAAACACCACAAATGGCAAGATTAAAAACCTTAAAACATGCGATTGAAACTGCATTAGCTGCCCAAATAAATATTACAGATGAAGCAAGTGCATTGGAATATATCAATGAACCTGTGCAAGTTGTACAGGGACGTTCAGATAATATTAAAATTACTTATATGGATGATTTAGAACTTGCACGTTTAGTTTTTCTGTCTCAAGTAAATTCGGCTGAAATTTAGGCATATCTTTTTTAATGTGAAATAGCCTAAGTAAATTAGATGAAATTTATCATTTCCTTGTTAACATAAATGACAAGTATTTCACAATTTGTTAAATTTAAACAACAATCTTGATAATGGATCAATAAATGAAAAAATTATTACTTGCAGGCCTTTTTAGTTTTTCTCTAGTTGGTTGTGCTACAACAACACAACAGCCTCAAGATACCGTACAGGAAACGATTCGCTACTCAACGAGTCCTTGTTTTGGTACATGTCCGATTTATTCTGTTGAGATTTCTCCTTCTGGGAATGTTCATTTTGATGGTAAGCAATATACTAAAGTGACAGGAACTCAAAATCTAACAGTTGACCCTTCTATTTATAAGAAGCTCCAACAAGAACTGAAAATTTATCGCCCAGAAACAGCTACAAGTGTAAAAACCACAGGGTGTGAGCAGACCGCAACAGATCAACAGAGTGCATATTTCTCATGGTCACGTCCAGATGGTACTGTGACTAATTTAAGTCATTATATGGGCTGTATTTCTCCAGCAAATGCGGAGTTAAACAAACTGATTGAAAAATTACCTAAGCTCATTGGGGTTGAAGATTTAGTGAGTTAAATAGAATTATTTAATTGCCCCGAGAAATATCGGGGCATTTTTATATATGGGAGAAGGTGCTTTATGCAGGCATTGGAAATACACCTTGTTGTAAAAATTGTGATAATTCAAAACGAACAATGCTTGAATCTTCCACAGCTTTAAATATCACTTCATCTGCACCAATATCACAAAACCATTGCTCTCTATCTATGGGGCTATTTTGGCTAAAGTGTTCGGCCGTGAATAGTCCAACACAAGCCGCATGCTCATTTTCACGGGCAGATGGATATTCAAATATCTCTATGTCTGCATTTCTCATAGATGTGCCCAATTGTTGTGCGTAGCTATAATTTGTTGGGTGCGCGATGAGAGCAAGATACTGGTCAAAGGGTGGAGATTGTAAGCGGATTCCTTTATTACAATGGTAGCCTACTGAAAATAGTGTATGCTCGGTACGGATGGTCTTTTTCTTAGGTTGTCCATTCATTGAATGCCAAAATATAAAGCGATAATAAGCTGATTCAGCCAGCGTAACAGCGATACTACATCCGCCATAAAAAATACTCGGTTCAAATGTTCGACCAAAACGTGAACCCCATTTTAGTGGTGGGTAGCGAAAAGGCGTTTTAAGTAGATAATGTAAGTGGTCTGAGTTTTGAGGATAGGGCGGTTTAACTAATTCCAGCATATCCTCCAATAATGCTTGTTCTTCTAATGTATCAACTAATTGTCGTGTTGCAATTTGTTCTTGGCTCTCTACTAGGCGATATAACGTACCCGATAAAGGCACGATATGTTTTTTTCCCTCACAACTTTGCCATAGATCTTGTTCAATGGCGGTCATACTTTACCTCGAATTGCATCGACAAATTGCAGAACAGAAACCAATCCACTCACACTCTCAAGCTGTTTAACGGGGATACCACCTGTAACGCGATTCGGTGTATTCAGAAAATGACGCATCCAGTCGGTATCTCCACCAGTCAATGCGTATAATGCCCGTGATAGACGAATAAGTAATAGCGCCAGTTCACCTTGTTTAGAAGCAGGATCTAATTCAGGATTGCTTTTCAATCGGCTAATCGCTGTACGATGTACGCCAAGAATAGCTGCAAGTTGTACCTGTTTTAAATCAAGCTGTTCGGCCGCATTCAGTACTGCTTTAGCGAGTACAACTTTTTTGTCTGCGGGTTGTTTTAATAATGCACTCATGATGAAACCCTCATGTTGTATATGCACTTATTATAGTTTAATTGTGCAAAATGCACAATATAGTGCTAGAGTAATGATTTTGTATCAATATGATAGGGATAGAACCTAATCGCTGGATGTAAATTTGAGGAATAAACTCAGATAAAATAAATCATTACATTGAATCTAGATAATCAATATTTATTTTAATATATTATAAAAATACATAATATTTGAGGTGGAATATGAATAGTATGTTGATGGCGCTGCTAGGCGGTGTTCTTATTGGGTTAGCAGTGATTGGTTATTTATATATCAATGGTCGTATCGCAGGAATTAGTGGTTTGATCGCCCAGCTACTCCAACCAAGATCATTGTTTAAAAGTTCAGCATTATGGTTTTTATTAGGTTTGCTTATCACACCATTTATTTATCAATTTTTTATTCAACCTGAAATTCTATTGCAGTCATCTCCGATAGCCCTAATTATTGCTGGGGTGTTGGTCGGTTTTGGTACACGTCTAGGCTCAGGATGTACCAGTGGACATGGTATTTGTGGAATAAGTCGCTTATCGATACGTTCAATCGTTGCAACGATGATATTCATGTTTGCTGGGATTGTAACGGTATATATTGCACGCCATTTATTCGGAGCGATGTTATGAAAAATATTTTCGCTTTTTTATTTGGTAGCTTATTTGCGCTGGGTCTGATGATTTCGGGGATGTCGAATCCAGAAAAAGTCTTAGGTTTCCTCGATATTTTTGGCCAATGGGATATCAGCTTAATGTTTGTGATGATCGGAGCAATTGCTGTTGCAATTATTCCTTTCCAAAAAGCAATTCGTCATCCAAAAACATTATTTGGAGAAGAAATTACGTTACCCACAAATACTCAGATTGATAAAAAGCTGGTGATCGGAGCCATATTATTTGGTATTGGTTGGGGAATTGCTGGTGTTTGTCCTGCACCTGCAATTACATTGATTGGATTGGGGTATTCTCAAATTTGGTATTTTATTACGGCAATGCTATTTGGTATGTTTATTCATTATTTATGGGCTGAGCGGTAGGAGAACTAAAATGCTACATCCTCAAGTTAAAGCTTTTTTTGATCAAGATACCAATACATTTAGCTATGTCTTAAAAGATCCTCAGACAAATTGTTGTGCTGTAATTGATAGTGTATTGAATTATGACCCTGCATCAGCTTCAACCTCGACTGAAAGTGCAGATCAAATCGTTCAATACATTGAAGATCATCAATTAAAAGTTGAATGGATATTGGAAACGCATGTACATGCAGATCATCTAACCGCTTCTCAATACTTAAAATCAAAATTGGGTGGCAAAGTTGCCATGAGTCAGAAGATTAGCATTGTTCAAGAAACTTTCAGTACGATATACGGCATTGATATCAAGTATTTTAATACATATCAAAGCTTTGATTATTTATTTAAAGACAATGAGCATTTTAGTATTGGTAAATTAGATGCCTATAACATTCCAACACCAGGGCATACGCCTGCATGTTTGAGCTATGTGATTGGCGATGCTGTATTTATAGGAGATACGCTATTTATGCCTGACTACGGTACGGCACGTTGTGACTTTCCGAAAGGAAGTGCGGACCAATTATTTGATTCAGTACAAAAACTATATCAGCTTCCTGAGCAAACAAGAGTTTTCCTTTGTCATGACTACAAGCCAGAGGGACGAGATGAATATGTTTATGAAACAAGTATCAGTACACAAAAGCAAACGAATATTCATATAGATGCTAAAGCTCGCAAACAAGATTTTGTTCGAATGAGGCAGGCACGTGATGCGACTTTATCTATGCCGAAACTCATTCTGCCATCTATCCAAATTAATATGGATGCTGGGCGTTTTCCTGAACCTGAGTCCAACGGCATACGTTATTTAAAGCTACCTTTAAATTACTTTAATCAGTAAACAACCTGAGTTAGGCTTCGCTAAATGCCAATACTGTTATATACACTTAGAATAGCCTAAGTGAATTTAATAATTTGATTCACTACCGTTGATATATCAAAATAAATATTTTGTACATTCGGTCAACGCTATGATAAAACTACAATTCATTTTAAAACTTGCTGAAATTAAGGTGTTTAAATGACCACCATTTATTTAGTCAGACATGGTCAGGCTTCATTTGGTAAAAGTAATTACGATGAGCTATCTGAAAATGGTGAAGCGCAGGCAAAGCTCTTAGGGCAATATTTTAAACATCTTTTTACTGAACCGCCTTATATCATTTCGGGCAGCATGAAACGTCATCAGCAAACCACGCAAATTTCATTGAATGAATGTTTTCCTCAAGCGGACTATAAAATTGATGGGTTATGGAATGAGTTTAATCATCATCAAGTATTTTCGTTGTATGAACCTAGATTTGCTCAACCAGAAGCATTGAAACAAGATATTTTTCAAGAAGTCGATCCAAGGGCTTATTTATTTCAGATTTTCGATCAGGCGATTGCCCGTTGGACAAATGAGGAATTTCATCATGAATATGATGAATCTTGGATCACTTTTAAAATGCGTGTAGAAAGCGCATTACAAAATTTATGTACTGAATTGGCGGATAAACAACCACAAGAAGCTGTGGTTTTTACTTCTGGTGGAGTGATCTCTGTTGTCGTAGGTAAATTACTTGAATTGAGTGTACAACGGACTTTCGCTCTGAGCTGGTCTATTGCGAACACCAGTGTGACCACATTGAAGTTAGTCAATGGTGAGCCGCAGTTATTGAGTGTCAATGAACATCAATTTATCAAATCTAAAAATCCAGATTTGTTAACTTGGTTGTAATTTAGAGAACTCATCTACTAAATCCTGTGAAAAGGCAATGCTTGCTTATGAATGCTTAAACTCTTGTGAATCTATCAACAATATGACAAAAAATAGACAGCTACACCAGTTTAGCGTGGGCTTCTTGGATTTCTGTGGTATAAAAATATCTCAACAATTCAACTTGAGAATAAGAAATGTCTGAAAAAAAATATCATTGGTATTTAATTGGTTATACTTTTAATGATAAGAATGATAGCGGTAATACTCGAAATTTTAGTATCCAACTGCCTTTGGAAACCTTTTTACCACCCGTTTCTCAATCAAAATTAAATGAGCTTGGTGTCATTGGTCTAGAGTGGATCAAAAAGAATGATCCTTCAGCCATTCCTGAGAACTTATTTGCGCTATCTATTTGTTATTTAGGTGAGATGAGCACACCAGAATTTCACGCTTAAAAGTAGATTGGAAAGCCCTTGGTAGGGCTTTCTGTCTGTAGGTTGTTTTGAATGGTCTTTGTTGAAGTGTAGTCTTTATGAAAAAAGGTGCTTTTAATGTCTTGGTTTTTCCTAAATGATTGATATCGAAATTGAAACTCATCCTTTAACGCCATTTTTACCTGCTCAAGCAAAGTTGCTCATGCTAGGAAGTTTTCCTCCACCTCAAACTCGATGGAAGATGGATTTCTATTATCCAAATTATCAGAATGACATGTGGCGGATATTTGGTCTGATTTTTTTTCAAGACAAGGATTATTTTTTAGACTTGCCGAATAAAAATTTTAAAGAACAACTGATACGTGATTTTTTAACAGAAATTGGTGTTGGAATATTTGATACGGCATATCAAGTTAAAAGATTGCAAGGCAATGCTTCGGATAAGTTTTTAGAGATCGTCACGCCAACTGATTTATCCAAATTACTTGAGCAAATTCCAATGTGTCATACCATCATGACGACAGGGGATAAAGCAACCGATACTTTGATGCAGCATTTTCCTGAACAGATAATTAAGCCAATAATTGGGCAATCTGTCCAAGTCAGCTATGAAAATCGTGAGCTGAACTTATATCGCCTACCATCATCTTCAAGAGCATATCCTTTAGCACTGGAAAAGAAGGCAGATGCTTACCGATATTTTTTTAAGGAAATTGGTTTGGTTTAATAAAGCAAAACTTCAATCATTTGAGTGGCGATTGGTAAATCAAGTGAATTTTTAATTAAACTGATCTACAATACACACTCAAATTTTATATTCATTCTATTTTCGCACTTATGATTCTGACTCCACCTTAATTTATTTACCTTTCTAATCGTAAATAACTCATCACTGTCTAGTGATGTGGTGTAGTCGCTTGTGTGTTTATATATCACATCACTAGCCTATCTAAAAATTCCAAATTAGGCTATTTCAATGTTATCTCATATCAGAGCACAATGGTTCTCTAACATTCGTGGCGATGTTCTAGCAGGACTTGTTGTCGGGCTTGCATTAATTCCTGAAGCAATTGCATTTTCAATTATTGCTGGTGTAGATCCTAAAGTTGGGCTATATGCTTCGTTTTGTATTGCTGTGGTCATTTCGTTTGTAGGAGGGCGTCCTGCAATGATTTCAGCAGCCACCGGTGCGATGGCTTTACTTATGGTTACGTTGGTCAAGGAACATGGCCTCGAATATTTACTTGCTGCAACGATTTTGACTGGTGTTATTCAAATATTTGCAGGCTATGTAAAATTGGCCAAGCTTATGCGTTTTGTATCCAAATCTGTTGTGATTGGTTTTGTGAATGCCTTAGCCATACTGATTTTTATGGCACAATTGCCCGAACTGATCAATGTTACTTGGTCTGTGTATGCTTTTGTTGCTTTGGGTTTGGCAATTATTTACCTGTTCCCACTTATTCCTAGATTAGGTCAATTCATTCCATCACCTCTGGTATGTATTGTTGTGATTACATTACTTGCCGTTTCTTTCGGGGTAGATGTACGAACAGTTGGTGATATGGGAGCATTACCGAATACATTGCCAGTGTTTTTAATCCCAGATATTCCTTTAAACCTCGAAACCTTAATAATTATTTTGCCTTATTCAGTTGCACTAGCTGCTGTTGGTTTACTTGAATCAATGATGACGGCAACGATTGTTGATGAAATGACGGATACTCCAAGTGATAAGTTTCAGGAATGTAAAGGTCAGGGGATAGCAAATATTGCATCAGGATTTATGGGGGGAATGGCAGGCTGTGCCATGATTGGCCAATCTATGATTAATGTAAAATCTGGTGGTTTGACACGATTATCAACATTTTCTGCGGGTATTTTCCTGCTTATTTTGGTCGTATTTATCAGTGATTGGCTTAAAGTCATTCCAATGGCGGCTTTGGTTGCTGTCATGCTTATGGTATCAATTAGTACCTTTGAGTGGCATTCGCTAAAAACATTCAAAAGTAATCCTAAGAGTAGCAATGTGGTCATGGTTGCCACGGTGATTGTAGTGGTCGCTACACATAATTTAGCTTTGGGTGTGCTGACAGGTGTATTGCTTTCTGCACTGTTCCTTGCCAATAAACTGGAAAATGATATTCAGGTCAAAGCCTCCTTTGAGGGAACAGCCCGTTTATATGATTTACGAGGTCAAATTTTCTTTAGTTCTTCAGAGAAATTTATACAAGGTTTTGACTTTAAAGAAGATGTGAAAGAGGTCATTATTGATTTAACTCACGCTCATATTTGGGATGTCACCTCAGTTGCGATGCTTGATTCTGTTATCAATAAATTCCAAAAGAATGGTACAAATGTGATAGTACGTGGTTTAAATGAAGCCAGTTCTATTATGATTGATAAATATGGGGCTCATGCAAAGATTTAAACTGAATATGCTGTGATGATGGTATTTTACGACCATCATCTTTTTATATCTTCTAAAAATAGATTTATAGAAAAGCAGATGCTTAAAGAAAAGTGAGCTTATTTATAAAAATAAGGGGATTCAATGAAGGATATACCCAGTCCAATTGACTTAAGAAATTATGATGATGCTTTAGAACAGGCATCTATTGAAAGTATTAAGATGCCTTTAAAAATTGAGGGATTATGTTTATTTGAGATGATAATGGAATAAGTCTTTACATCATCCATTCAACTGGAAAATAAGAGACAATATTCATGCTCAATCTTTGAAATTTTGTGCTCTCAGGGTCATGGTGATGCTCAATCACCTGACCATTCTCCTTATGCTCATACCAAATAATATTTCCATCTGAATCAAGTTTGAGCTGATAAGCGACTTGAAGTAAATGTTGGTCAAGCATCGCTGTAATCTGATCTTGCAAATGATCTGATTCAACCACCAAACCAACTTCAGTATTTAAATGAGCTGAACGAGGGTCGAAGTTAAACGAGCCAATGAAGACTTTTCCATCTACATCAAAAAATTTCGCATGCAAACTAGAGCGATTCTTACCTTTCACAGGAATCACGCTACCCGTAGCAATCTCATACCACGTCCGTTTTTTACGTTCAATATTCGGTTTGAACTCATAAAGTTGTACGCCATTTTGTAGAAGCGGTTTACGATATTGGCTATAAAATGAATGAACCACGGCGACATCATTGGCGACTAGACTATTGGTAAGTACGCGAACTTTGATGCCATTATTGGATAATTGGCTTAAATATTCTGCTCCACGTTGAGTTGGTACAAAATAGGCTGAAACCAATTCCATGTGCTGCTCAGGCTTCCCCATAATTTTTAAGACTTGCGAATAAAGCAGTTCTTGTTCTTTGGCTTGTCCCAAAGCTTTATTTGGACGATCCGCAACAAAGTGCGCTTTTGCCCATTGAACAGGGTAGTTTTGCAAACGTATTTTTAAGTAGTCTTGTGCCGCTTCGAGTTTCTTTTCAGTGAGCGTGTTTTCTTCATCAAAAGCCTTATAGCTTTGCCTGATACTTTCAAGTTTTTGCTGTGTGCCTTGACCGAGCAACTGTTCGGTGGAATAACTTAAGTCACTATTCCAAAACTCATCGAAAACCTCAACGGCATGATCGACAGATGCTCCATAAAATAAGATGTCCATGTCACTAAATTGAAATTGATCACTTGCGTCAAAGTATTCACTACTAATATTTCTACCGCCTGTGACAGCAATTGATGCGTCAGCAATGGTGAGTTTATTGTGCATACGATGATTAATTTGATTTAACCTAAAAATATAATCAATAAATCTCAAGTGTCTAAATTTGTAGGGATTAAAGATTCGAATTTCTAAATTTGGATGCTGAGACAGCGCTTTGAGGGTTTTATCAAGTTTGATTCCATTTTGGTCATCAATGATTAATCTGATTTTTACACCTCTATCAGCAGCATTGAGCAATTCATAAAGCATCAAGTTCCCAATAGGATCATCATTCCAAATGTAATATTGTAAATCTAGATGGTATTTCGCATTCCTGATTAAATGGATACGAGATGCAATACTTAAAAAAGCATCATCTAAAGCTAAAAATGCAGTTAAACCATTTTCAATATTAAGATCGGATTGTGGGTCATTTATCCACTTTGTTTTTGTTTGCAAGGGATTACTCCGATCATGGTTCTGATTGAGTGGCAAAGAACAGCCACTCATTCCTAACATGATAACTAGTGTCGTTATCTTGAAATGGTATGAATTGTTTATCATTTTATTGATCAAGCGTGCGAGTCCAACAGTAATTGGTAGATGATTGATTTTCTTATATATCTAAATGCTTTTTTGTTCCAAGGGTTAAATGTAATTATCAATATAATCAATCATTTATTTCCTTGTTTATCTTTCCTTTTATATAAGTAAATCCCGATAAACACCGCTTTATAGAATTTTAAATCAATAAATATTGAGCTAAATTACTATACTGGTGTATAGTATATTTTTAGATTTAATGTGGTCGACATTATGCCTAAACAGTTAGAGGATAAAAAAAAGATTCTCACACGTGTAAGACGAATCCAAGGTCAAGTTCAGAGCGTTGAACGTGCTTTGGAAAATGACACAGAATGTGCAGATATTTTGCAGCAAATCTGTGCAGTCCGTGGTGCATTAAATGGTTTGATGACTGAACTTCTCGAAATTCACTTAAAAGATACTTTAGTCGTCGGTGAATCTTCTGAGTTGCAACGCAGTCAAGAGCTGATTCAAGTCAGTAAAATTCTTAAATCTTATTTAAAGTAAAATTAAGGAGAGTCATTGTGATTAAATCTCGTGCAGCCGTTGCTTTTGCCGCAGGCGAACCATTACAAATCGTAGAACTTGATGTTGAGCCACCTAAAGCAGGTGAAGTCCTCATTAAAATTACGCATACAGGTGTGTGCCATACTGATGCTTTCACTTTGTCTGGCGATGATCCTGAAGGTGTGTTTCCTGCGGTATTAGGGCATGAAGGGGCTGGGGTTGTGGTGCAAGTTGGTGAGGGTGTGACCAGTGTTGCTGTAGGCGATCATGTGATTCCACTATATACCGCAGAATGTAAGGAATGTTTATTCTGTAAATCGGGTAAAACCAATTTATGTGTTGCGGTTCGTGCAACGCAAGGTAAAGGTGTGATGCCAGATGGTACAACTCGTTTCTCTTATAATGGTCAACCGATTTATCACTATATGGGTTGTTCAACCTTTAGTGAATATACTGTTGTTGCGGAAGTGTCTTTGGCAAAAATCAATCCTGAAGCCAACCATGAACAAGTATGTTTGTTGGGCTGTGGCGTAACCACAGGGATTGGTGCAGTACATAACACGGCGAAAGTACAAGAGGGTGATAGTGTTGCCGTGTTTGGTTTAGGTGGTATTGGTTTGGCTGTGGTACAAGGCGCACGTCAAGCCAAAGCTGGTCGAATCATTGTAGTCGATACCAATCCTGATAAGTTTGAACTGGCAAAACAGTTTGGTGCAACCGACTTCTTAAATCCAAAAGATTATGAGCAGCCAATTCAACAAGTGATTGTAGAAATGACAGGTTGGGGCGTTGATCATTCTTTTGAATGTATTGGCAATACCAATGTGATGCGTTCTGCTTTGGAATGTGCACATCGTGGTTGGGGACAATCGGTGATTATTGGCGTTGCAGGCGCAGGTCAAGAAATCTCAACTCGTCCGTTCCAACTGGTCACAGGACGTAAGTGGATGGGCACAGCGTTTGGTGGCGTGAAAGGTCGTTCACAATTACCAAAAATGGTAGAAGATGCGATGAAAGGTGAAATTCAGCTTGAACCTTTTGTGACGCATACCATGCCGCTTGAAGATATTAATGAAGCCTTTGATTTAATGCATGAAGGCAAGTCAATTCGTACCGTTATTCATTTTTAATTGTTAAAATCTAGATTTGATGGTGTGTCCTGCATCATCAAATCTTTGGGTATTTATTCATGTCAAAACCACGTTTAAAATTACACGTCCGCATATTATCTGAAGAACAGATTGCTTTTGGTCCCGGTAAAGCAGAGTTACTTGAAGCAATACAGCGTACAGGTTCGATTTCGCAAGCAGCTAAATCAATGAATATGAGCTATCGTCGTGCATGGCAATTGGTGGATACCATGAATCAATGTTTCCATTCTAATCTTGTGGAAACACAAACAGGTGGAACGCATGGTGGTGGTGCAGTTGTCACTGATTTTGGGCAAGTGATATTGAAAAAATTTAGAGTCATGGAACAAAAAGCAAAGATTGCATTAGAAGCAGATTTCGAAGATATTGCGCACTATCTAAAATTAAAAAGATAATCTATTTCTCCAAAATTAATTTTATACCAATTATTATAAATAAATTATCAACAGCACAACGGGCGGCATCCATGCCACCTCCAAGATAGCAAATATTGACTTGAGTTTAGATTTAAAGAACTTCATTACTGGTATGAGCATTTTAGATGTGATTTAAGTGTGCTGAGTTATGGAGCATTTGCCATAAACCGAAGCCTTTTTAGCACCATCAATAAACAATTTTAAAAAACACTCATCAAATAAGATATATAAACTATTAATTTATTTAATAAAAATAGGGTTGGCATGCTTTCTGCTTTTATCTATCCAAACTTGTATACAAGATAGGATTCATAAAGTGAGCGAGATAAAAACTTTAGGCTGGACAATTTCTGAATGGCAAACGGCGTATTTAAAAAATGAGATTCAACTCGATCATTTAAAAGAATTGGTTGTATCAATTGATTCTCAGGATCGTGCTTGGATTTCGGTTGCGAGTACAGAGCAAATTGAACAGCAAATCCAAGCATTGAATAGCTTAACTCAAGATGCTGATGATCTATCTAAACAATTTCCACTCTACGGTATTCCATTTGCGGTTAAAGACAATATTGATGTTGCAGGCTTTGTCACAACAGCGGCATGTAAAGCTTTAACCGTAATTGCAGAACAAGATGCAGAAACGGTTCGTTTACTCAAACAGGCTGGTGCGATTGTGATTGGTAAAACCAACCTTGATCAATTTGCGACTGGCTTAGTCGGGACACGTTCACCATTTGGTGCAGTGCCAAATACTTTTAAGCCTGAGTATGTGAGTGGTGGTTCAAGTTCGGGTTCAGCAAGTGTAGTAGCTCGTGGATTAGTCCCATTTGCATTGGGTACTGATACAGCGGGTTCAGGACGTGTGCCTGCGGGATTCAATAATATTGTGGGATTAAAACCAACCAAAGGGCGTTTTTCAAATCGCGGTTTATTACCTGCTTGTAAGAGTATCGATTGTATTTCTATCTTTGCATTAACGGTGGTAGATGCAGATCTGGTTGCTCATCAAATTGAAGCTTTTGATCCTTTAGATAGCTATTCTCGTAAGCATTCTCAAAATGTTCCAGCACGTTTCTCCAGCAAACTCAAATTTGCCATTCCTAGTCAGCTTAACTTTTTTGGGGATGTACAAGCTGAAAAAGCATTTCAACAAACCGTTCAATTATTAGAAAGTTTAAATGCTGAAATTACCAAAATTGATTTTTCAGACTTTGAGAAATTGGCAGCGCAATTGTATCAAGGTTCGTGGGTGGCAGAACGCACGGCTGCTGTTGAAGAATTACTTAAAACCAATGTGGAAGATTTTGATCCAACGGTTTTAGAAATCATCAAACAAGGTGAAAAATATTCGGCAGTCGATGCCTACAATGCTGAATATTTAAAACAGGATTTAGCCCGCAAAATTCAGGAGAAATTGACTGAGTTTGATGCCCTAATCGTACCAACTACGCCAACGATTTACACCATTGAGCAGGTTCAGCAGCATCCCATTGAATATAACGCGCATTTTGGGATATATACCAACTTTACCAATTTAGCCGATCTTAGTGCGCTTGCCGTACCAGCAGGTTTTAGAGCGGATCATTTACCGTTTGGCATTACCTTAATTGCACCAGCTTGGCATGATGCTGCATTGGTTCATTTTGGTAAAGCATGGCAAAACTACTTGGCACTTAAACTGGGTGCTTTAGATAAGAGCTTGCCTGTAAGTCCTGCAACGCTTGCTTCTCCACATCATATTCGTGTTGCGGTGGTGGGAGCGCATCTGACAGGCATGCCACTGAATTTTCAATTGACCACGCGTGATGCCGTGCATATCGAAACCACAAAAACCTCTAAAAATTATGCGTTATATGCCTTAAACGGCACGATTCCACCAAAACCGGGTTTAGCTCGTCAGCAAGAAGGTCAAAGCATCATTGTTGAACTCTGGGATGTGCCAACTGCTCGATTTGGTGAATTTGTGGCAGAGATTCCAACGCCTTTGGGCATCGGTAATGTTGAATTGGAAGATGGCCGTTGGGTCAAAGGCTTTATTTGTGAGCCTTATGGCATAGATGATGCAGAGAATATTAGTCATTTTGGTGGATGGAGAGCCTATATCCAGCATCGTAACGGTCAAGCGAATCATCAAACAGCAAACACAGCAAATTAATTGGGGGAAAGCATCATGTTTAAGACAGTACTTATTGCAAACCGTGGTGAAATTGCTGTTCGAGCGATTCGCACATTGAAAAAATTAGGCGTGACCAGTGTTGCTGTGTATTCAGATAGTGATCGTTATGCGCAGCACGTTGAAGATGCAGATATTGCGATTGCATTAGATGGATTAAAACCAGCCGATACTTATTTAAGTATTGAGAAGCTCATTCAGGCTGCTAAGGAAACAGGGGCTGAAGCCATTTTCCCGGGTTATGGTTTCCTTTCTGAAAGTGCTGATTTTTCCCGTGCCTGTGAAGAAAATAACATTGCCTTTATGGGACCAACAGCGGAACAGATTTTAGAATTCGGTTTAAAGCATCGTGCTCGTGAATTGGCTGCTGCTGCCAATGTTCCGATGACACCGGGTACAGGTTTACTGGATAGTCTGGAAGAAGCACTCACTGCTGCTGATCGGATTGGCTATCCCATCATGCTGAAAAGTACCGCTGGTGGTGGTGGTATTGGCTTGACCCGTTGTGATACACCGCAAGCATTGACGGATGCCTATGAAAGTGTCAAACGCTTAGGTGAGCAGTTTTTTAAAGATGCGGGTGTCTTTATTGAATGCTTTATTGATAAGGCTCGCCATGTCGAAGTACAAATTTTTGGTGATGGCAAAGGGCAAGTAGTGGCCTTTGGGGAGCGAGATTGTTCATTGCAACGTCGTAATCAGAAAGTGGTTGAGGAAACACCCGCTGCGAATTTGCCAGAAGCGACCCGTAAAAAGCTGCATCAAGCTGCGGTTCAATTAGGGCAATCGGTCAACTATCGCAGTGCAGGAACGGTTGAATTTATTTACGATGCCAATCGGGATGAATTCTATTTCCTTGAAGTAAATACCCGTTTACAGGTTGAACATCCAGTCACTGAAATGGTAACGGGCTTGGATTTGATCGAATGCATGCTAAAAGTTGCTGCGGATGATGAATTGGATTGGGCATATCTCAGCAATATTCAGCCTAAAGGTGCAGCGATTGAAGTACGTGTTTATGCTGAAGATCCTGTAAAAAATTTCCAGCCAAGTCCAGGCGTGTTGACAGAAGTAAGTTTTCCAGAGGGTAGCCGTGTCGATACATGGGTGAAAACAGGCACAGAAATTTCACAATACTTTGACCCAATGATTGCCAAGATCATTGTCCATGCAGATGACCGTGAAGCGGCGATTGAAAAACTAAAAAATGTACTGGCAGAAACTCGTTTAAATGGTATCAGTACCAACTTGGATTATGCGCGTGCCATTATCTCTGATGAGCGTTTTGAATCCATGCAAATCTGGACACGGATGCTGGATGATTTCAACTATACGCCAAACGTGATTGAAGTGGTTCAAGCTGGAACATTGAGTTCAATTCAGGATTATCCGGGGCGTACAGGCTATTGGGATATTGGTGTGCCACCATCAGGTCCAATGGATGATTATGCATTTCAACTTGCCAATCGTATTGTCGGGAATGATGCTAAAGCCGCAGGTTTTGAGTTTACTTTGGTTGGACCAACCTTAAAGTTCCATGCGGATACCACCGTTGCTTTGGCTGGTGCGAGTTGTACAGCACTGTTAGATGATAAGAAAATTGATTTTTGGCAACCTATTGAAGTTAAGGCAGGACAAAACCTCAAAATTGGTCAGGTTGAATCAGGTTGCCGTACTTATTTAGCGGTACGAAACGGTTTAGATGTGCCTGTATATCTTGGCAGCCGAGCTACTTTTGCGCTCGGTAACTTTGGTGGTCATGCCGGGCGTACTTTACGTGTAGGTGACATGATCAAAATGGTCGATCCAGCATTCGCCAGTGCTGAATTGCCACTTGCAAACGAGATACCTCAAACACTATCCACTGATCTGATTCCTGAATATGGCAATGAATGGGAAATTGCGGTGCTGTATGGTCCACACGGTGCACCTGATTTCTTTAAACCTGAATATGTCGAAGAATTTTTTGCTTCTGAATGGACGGTACACTTTAACTCCAACCGTTTAGGGGTACGTTTATCTGGTCCAACACCAAGCTGGGCACGGGAAAATGGTGGTGAAGCTGGCTTGCATCCATCCAATGTGCATGATTGTGAATATGCAATTGGTGCAATCAACTTTACAGGTGATTTCCCAGTCATTTTGGCAAAAGATGGTCCAAGTTTAGGTGGTTTCGTATGTCCTGTGACCATTGCTAAAGCTGAACTTTGGAAAGTTGGACAACTGAAAGCCGATGATAAAATTCGTTTTTATCCAATCAGCGTTGAACAAGCCAATGAATTAGAACGGAAACAAATCGACAATATCCAAAACTTTGCAGATGCTGAGAACGTGGTTGAAACCATTGAACCTGCACAAGAAGTGCTCACTACTATTTTAGCTCAACGTGAACCAACTGACTTGTCACCAAAAACTGTTTACCGTCAGGCAGGTGATAGCTATATTCTCCTAGAGTATGGTGAAAACGTTTTAGATTTGGCTTTACGTTTACGTGTACATAAACTGATTCAAATGATTCGTGATACGAAGATTGCAGGCGTATTAGAGCTTTCGCCCGGTGTCCGTTCATTACAGATAAAATATGATGGCCTCATCATTCCACAATCAGAACTGATCACTCAATTGCTGAAACTGGAAGAAGAAATGGGTGATTTAAGTCAGTTGAAAATCCCATCTCGTATTGTGCATTTACCAATGGCATTTGAAGATAGTGCAACGTTGGGCGCAGTTGAACGCTATCAAGAAAGTGTTTGTGCCAAAGCACCGTGGTTGCCGAATAACGTCGATTTTATTCAACGCATTAATGGTCTAGCGCATCGTGATGAAGTCAAAGATATTATTTTCAATGCCAATTATTTAATTCTTGGTTTAGGCGATGTTTATCTCACTGCACCGTGCGCTGTTCCAATTGATCCACGTCATCGCTTACTCAGTTCTAAATACAATCCAGCACGTACTTTTACCGCAGAGGGAACGGTGGGGATTGGTGGCATGTATATGTGCATTTATGGCATGGATTCACCAGGGGGCTATCAGCTCATTGGTCGTACTTTGCCCATTTGGAATAAGTTTAAGAAAAATAAACAGTTTGGTGACAAACAATGGTTCTTAAAATTCTTCGATCAAATTAAGTATTTCCCAGTTTCTGAGGAAGAACTGAACCAATGGCGTGCAGATTTTGAAAATGGTCGTGCCCAAATTCAGATTGAAGAAACCGAGTTTGATTATGCAGATTATGTGAAATTCTTGGAAAATGAAGCGGAAAGCATTGCTGAGTTTAGAGCTAAGCAACAGCAAGCTTTTACCACTGAAGTGAGTCGTTGGAAAGAGGAATTTGCAGCTCAACCAGAGGAACAAATTGAACGATGCAATCATGTGGATTACAGCCATCTTTCGTCATTAAATGCATCTATGACAGGAAATATCTGGAAAATCTTTGTCGAAAGTGGGCAAGAGGTTAAAAAAGGTGAAACTATTGCTATTATTGAAGCAATGAAAATGGAGTTACCTGTTTATGCAGAAGAAGATGGCATTGTGAAAGCCATTATTTGTAGAGCAGGGCAAACGGTACATAGTGGCGAGCCACTGGTATATATGGAATAGGGCAAGGCTTGCATGAAAGAAACCAAAATAAAAACAACAAAAAGCTCAGACAATTTGTCTGAGCTGGTTTACCAACGCATCAAGAATGATATTTTTGATTTCAAATTAATGCCCGGTGAACGTTTTACAGAGTCCGAGGTTGCAAAAGCCTATGATGTAAGTCGTACCCCAATCCGACAAGCATTGTACCGTTTACAGCAAGAGGGCTATGTGGATGTGAGTTTTCGTAGCGGTTGGCAAATCCGACCGCTTAATTTTCGCTATTATGAAGAACTTTACGATGTGCGGATCGTGTTAGAAAAAGATTCGATTCGTAAACTTTGTCAAATAGATCATCAAAACTCAGTAGAACTGTCCGTTCTAAAAGACTTATGGATGGTTGAGCCGAACCAATATTTAAAAGATATCAAACAACTCTCACAACAAGATGAGGACTTTCATTGTGCTTTAGTTCGCGCTTCTGGTAATAATGAAATGGCAAGGATTCATCGAGACTTGAGTGAGCGAATTCGTATTATCCGACGTTTGGATTTTTCCAAAGATTATCGTGTTGAAGCGACTTATCAGGAACATCAAAAAATACTGGGTTTTATTTTTAATCGAAAAGTAGATGAGGCAATTCAGGCGATTGAAGTGCATATTATGCAAAGCCGTGACGAAGTGAAAAAGATTACGTTGCAAATGTTGGATTCGAGTCAGTTTTATTGAGTGATGAATTCTGGATTACGAATGCTTAAAAATGAATTAACTTACAGTATTAAACAATTTATAGATAAGACGGATATATCTATAAAGAATGCTAATAAAATTGAATGTTTGCTTGAAAGTTTAAATTTGGAACAGGAATTAGTGGATAATACTATTTTACTGTTAGCTTTTTATGTTCCTAGTGGTGAAAAATATATGTACGATGAGGATCAAGTAGCTTATGAGTTGAAGAAAATTTTGTAATAGATAATTGGGCTTTATTTATCATGATTTGGAAATTAATATTTATTAAAACTCTTTTTCTTATGCCTAATTCTGCATAAAACTAACAGTTCTTATCCATTTGCTATTTAATAATAAAAATCAAATTCCAAATCATCAGATGAAACATGATGAATGATCAAACACTCACAGCCCTATTATTGGATAAAGGTCCCAATTTAGTTGGTGAAAACCTAGAGAAGCTTGGTGTGGAAATCCTAAATAAAGGAGCTACAGGGCAAGCCCACAAAGATCGAAAACTCTTAACAGGTGATAGCCCATTAGTTTCGAATAATTTAGGCAAACTTGCTGCTGAAACTTTATTAGCCGATCCAAGTCTTACCACATAATTTTAATTTGTTCTCTAAAGCCCAATCTTCGTATTGGGCTTTTTCTTTGAAAAAATTTAAAATGTGTAAGATAGCTGACAAATGATTTTGCAAATATTGATTAAGTTAAAAGGGTAAAATTGAAATATTAAATATTTAGAGATGATGAATGAAAATATGTATTTATGGTGCGGGCAGTATCGGATGTTATCTTGGCGCAAGATTGGCTGTTGCTGGCTATGATATAGATTTCATTGTTCGTCCTAAAATTAAAAAGCAACTTCAAACATACGGTTTAACAGTTTCAGATTACCAAGGATTTAAGAAGACAATCGCTGCAAACAAACTTCAAATGAAGGATGATCCCAAAGAAGCTGCTCAAGCCAATATTATTTTGGTTTGCGTAAAATCTGCATCTACCGAACAAGTTGCTTACGAGTTAAAAGATATTCTAAAGAAAAAGACCATCATTATTAGTTTCCAAAATGGATTAAGCAATGTTGGGATTTTAAAACAAATTCTAAGCAATCATATTATTCTTGAAGGAATGGTACCTTTTAATGTAGTAGCTTTGGAAAATGGCGTATTTCATCAAGGTACGGATGGGGCTTTGCACGTAAAAAAACATGAAGGATTAACAGAATTAGTCAACGCATTTCAAAAAGCAAATCTTCAAATCAAGCAAGAACAAGATATGCAGGCTGTTCAATGGGCAAAATTATTGTTGAATTTAAATAACGCTATTAATGCCTTATCCCAATTGCCACTGAAACAGCAACTTTCTATCCGAGAATATCGCCAATGTTTAGCAATGGCACAAATTGAAGCACTGAACTTACTTAAAAAAGCAAAGATTAAACCAGCACAACTGACACCGATTCCAGCACAATTTATTCCTACAATATTAAAATTACCGAATACAGTTTTTAAGATTGTTAGTAAGAAAATGTTGGCAATTGATCCGCTTGCACGTTCATCTATGGCAGATGATCTGATTGCGGGTAGAAAAACTGAGGTCGATTGGATCAATGGTGAAGTACTAAATTTAGCAAAACAACTGAAGCGACAAGCACCAATCAATGAAATGTTGGTTCAATTAATCAAACAAGCAGAAAGTAACTCAACCCCAATTGCTTGGTCAGCTCAAGCGCTTAAGAATAAGCTAATAACCTTGGAAACGTGATTAATCATAGAAAGATATAGTGTATGGATCATACACTATATCCAGATAAGCGTTGAAAACTAATTATTTAATTCATCTTTCGGACCAAAGCGAGTAACCCAGATTCCAAAAATAGTCGCAAAGATATACATAAAAATAGAGTAAACCGCGGCAGGCATTGCAATGGTGGTACTAGCCATCACCGTAAGCGCAATCGTCATTGCCAGCGTACTGTTATGGATACCAATTTCAAAAGCACAAGCACGTGCTTGAAATGAGCTAATGCCGAGTAGGCGAGGAACAAAATAACCAACACATAAACTAATTGCACAGAATAGAGCCGTGGCTAGACCAATCTGACCAATGTAATTTACTAAGTTTGCACGCTCTGTAATGATTGCACCTAGAATAATAATCACCAAGAAAATGACGGCAAAGATGCGTACAGGACGATTCAGTTTCTCAGCAAAATGTGGTGCATAGTGACGAACGAGCATCCCGATGCCAACAGGAACAAGAATAATCAAAAAGACTTGTAATATTTTTGAGAATTGCAGTCCAACTTGTTGGCCCTCATTCATAAAATGTAGGATCGAGAAATTGACGATAAAGGGTAAAAAAACGGCGGCGAGTACAGCATTGATTGCCGTCAAACTAATATTAAGTGCAATATCCCCTTTATATAAATAGCTAAATAAATTTGCCGTTGTTCCACCAGGTGACGCGGCAAGTAGCATCAAGCCAACAGCTAATAATGGTGGTAAAGCTAAGATTTTACAGATTAAAAAGGCGATACCAACCAATATGACCAATTGACAGAACAGCGCAATCAATACAGCTTTGGGATGTTTACTTACTCTTGCGAAATCTTTGACCGTTAATTCTAAACCCAAACCTGCCATGACAATTGCAAGGGCAATAGGTAAAAAAAGTGTGATCAGTCCTGAATCCATAATCATTTTTTCCTTTTAATAAATATTATTTGCATGAATAGATGTTGTTTCGTCGTACCCAGTACGAAATCGATCCTTCGATTTGTATTGCTCTTGGGAAAGCCAGTACGACGAAAACAACATATCTAAAAAACCAACGCTTTATGCAATGTGTATTTAGTTATTTTTACTAAATAATTTCACTGATTAATACTACGTATTTTTTCGTTGGAATTTGTCTACTCTACGACAAATTCATAAAATTTTAATAGGTCACTTTTAGACTGAGCATTCATTTTCTATGCACGGTTACATTTTTACAACTATTGAGGATGATGACAGTTCTGTCTTTATGTTGAATCGGGTCGTGTAATTCAGACCGATTTTGAGGAGATTTTAATTTTTTATATTTTTATAAAATGATTAATATTAACAAATAGATATGATTGTTATATTGGTAGTATTACCACCAAACAATGAATAAGAATGATTATTATTTTCTATTGGTTCTTAAGAAAGTAATTGGCTTAAGTGCACAACTGTACCTTAATTATGGTCAATGACACTAAATTACATCGAGCATGATAATTCCCGCCAATTTGATATTTGTAACTATTTATTTGGTTTAGATAAGTGAAAGTTATAGAAATCTTTGAATCGAAATAAAAGAATTTATATTACAACATATGGAATAAAATATGGATGCCATAGCTCGAGTAGAGGTGGGAACGGATACGAAAGTCCAAAAAAAGCAAAAAGTCACTTGGATAGTTTTTTCACTACTTTCGCTATTTTTATTGATTGGGGTAATGTATTACTTCTTTGTATTTCGATTTTATCAATCCACAGATAATGCTTATATCCAAGCAGATGTGACATGGGTCATGCCGAAAATTTCGGGTGAAGTGGTTGAATTAGTCATTAATGATAATCAATTTGTTAAGCAAGGTGAAACCTTAGCGGTGTTAGATCAGCGTGATTATCAAGCACGTTATGATCAAGCTCATTCTTTAGTCACTTTAAAAGAAGCGGCACTTGTTGTTCAACAACAAAATGAAAGATCCGCAAAATCAACCATTAATGAAGCAAATAGTGGGGTATTTGCGGTACAAGCTGATTTATCTCGTTTGAAAAAGGATTACGCCCGCTATCAAGACTTATTGAAAGATGGGGTGATTACCCGCCAAAACTTTGACAGCATTCAATCTCAGTATCTTTCTGCTCAGGCGCAATTAAACAAAGCGTTAGCAACCGTCAATTCAGCAGAAGCTCAGCTTGGAAGCCTACAAGCAGGTCGAGCACAACTCTTAGCCGATATTCAAAATGCAAAAGCAAGCTTGGATCTTTATCAAATTGATTTAGCATCTGCAAAAGTCATTAGTCCTGTCACTGGCAAGGTGGGGAGTTTAGCCATACAAAAAGGTTCGCGTGTTGGTCCGCAGACACGATTAATGGCGATTATTCCTGAGAACAGTTTATATGTTCAGGCTAATTTTAAAGAAACCCAAATCGAAAAAATGCATATTGGTCAGGAAGTTAAATTAAAGATAGATGCTTACCCAAGCTTAACCTATACCGGAAAAATCGAAAGCTTTTCGCCTGCATCAGGTGCAACCTTCTCTTTGATGCCACCAGATAATGCAACAGGGAATTTTAATAAGGTCGTCCAGCGAATTCCAGTTCGTATCGCGATTGATAGCAACGCTCATATTGATCTTATCAAACCGGGTATGTCCGTTAAAGCAACCGTGAACTTAAGAACTTAATCATAACGATTTTAGGTAGTAAAAATGCATAAGCGTTACGATGAGGACTGGAAGTTTGCGCCGAATGTCGCATGGGCCATTTTCATTGCCATGATTTTTGGCAATTTTATGGCGATTCTTGATATTCAAATTGTTGCAAGCTCTTTGAATGAAGTTCAGGCAGGCATGAGTGCCAGTCGTTATGAGGTGACATGGGTTCAAACGGTATATCTGATTGCTGAAATTATCGCAATTCCGATGTCCAGTATTATCGCGCGCGTGATATCTACACGGATTTATTACACGATTTGTGCGGTTGGATTTACGATCAGTTCTTTATTGTGTGCAATGGCATGGAATTTAGAAAGCTTATTGGTTTTTCGTGCAATCCAAGGTTTTATGGGAGGCGGTATGATTCCAACGTCCATGACCGCATTATTTCTACTTTTTCCTGAAGCAAGACGCTCTTTACCATTGGTTCTCTTTGGTATGGTCAGTACTTTGGGGCCTGCAATTGGGCCGACTGTGGGTGGTTGGCTGACCAATAACTTCTCATGGCACTGGATGTTCCTGATTAATATTATTCCAGGCATCATCATCGCCACCATTATTTTTTCTGGACCAGATATTGATCGTGCTGATCATTCCTTACTGAAAAGCATGGATTGGATCAGCCTCATTGCGATGGCGATGTTCTTGGGCGGGCTGGAATACTTTTTGGATGAAGGCGCTCGACATGATTGGTTAGTGGATAGTGGGGTGCGAATTGCATTTATTATTTGCATTCTGGGGGGGATTACCTTCTTTTATCGAAGTTTTACCCAAGAAAAACCCTTATTGGATTTGAGTGTTTTTAAGAATAAAAATTTTACCTTGAGTGCGATCATTACCTTCGTCATCGGAATGGCGCTGTATGGTTTAGGTTATATGATTCCCGTTTTTCTTGGGCAAGTCCGAGAAATGAACAGCAGCCAAATCGGTCATATTATGATGGTGACAGGCGTCGTTATGTTCTGTTTTGCACCATTCCTTGCATGGTTAATTCCAAATTTTGATACTCGAAAAACAGTCTTTATTGGCATGATCTTGGCCGGATTTGGTGTCTGGTTAAATTCGCATTTAAGTATTCATAGTGATTATGACTTTATGTTTTGGCCGCAGATTTATCGTGGTATTGGCTTAATGATTTGTCTCATTGTGGTGTCGCATTTAGCCATGAGCACATTGCCACTCAGTAAAGTTGCTGATGCCAGCGGTATTTACAATCTGATGCGCAATATTGGTGGTGCAGTGGGACTTGCGTTAATCAACTCCTCGCTTGATTGGCTTACTGCAATCCATGTTACCGAGTTAAATCAATATATGACCCCACAAAATTGGATTTTTGTAGAACGACTTGAACAGCTCACAGCGCAATATCAAGAAGTAGGTTCAAATGCGCAGCAAATCGCACTCAGTATTATTTATCGAGATATTCATTATCAAGCACTGACATCAAGTTTTAATGATTTATTACGGATGCTGTCTATCATTATGTTTGTGGTTGCTTTTCTCACATTTTTTATGGATAGGGGGAAGAAAATGAATATGTAAAAATATCATATTAGAGGGTCAGTTTTTTAATATATTAAAAACTGGAAAAGGTATATATCTATATACTCTTTAAATAAAAATAATAGTTATATAAGTATCGAGATGTCTTGGGGACAAGAATACTTATGAGTGAATATAAAGGTTAGAACTATGATTAAGACAACATATAAGTTAATTTCTAAGTTAAACAATAAAGAAACTACTTATGGCCTGTACATTGAAAAAGAGAAAGTTGATACTGATAAATTGAAGACAATGTATTCAATTTATGAGCGATATTATGAAAATACCAAATTTTCAGTCTTTGTTGAAGATTTTAAAAAGAAAAGTGGTGCCATATTAATTTTCAATAAAGAAAGTAATGAAATTGTTGGTTTTTCAACGGTTGTTGTCCAGCATTTCTATTTTGAAGGTAAAGATTATACCGTTCTCTTTAGTGGTGATACGGTTATTCTAAGAGAATATTGGGGCACACGTACCCTGCAAAATACAATGTTAAAGCTCATCATGAAATTAAGAGTTAAATATCCATTTAATGAGCTGTATTGGTTATTGATATCTAAAGGTTATAAAACATATTTATTATTGGCGAATAACTATTATGTATATTACCCCAATATTATGGATGAAAACCAACATTTATCTGCGGTGATAGAACATTACTGTGAGAATTTCTTTGGTGAATATTATGACAAAGAAATTGGCTTATTGAACTTCGGTGATGATTACCAACCGTTAAAAGGCGAGGTCGCACCAATCACTGAAGAAATGAAAGTGAGGAATCCCAAAATAGAATTTTTTGAACAGAGAAATCCAACTTGGACAATGGGGACAGAATTGCCTTGTATCGGACGTTTGGGTTGGAAAGATCTAGCACGTTTTCCTGCAAAGCTAATCACTAAACCGATCAGCAAAGGGCGATATGATGCAATGATGACCTCACAAACCCGCCAAATAGGAGCCAGTAAATGAGTTGTCAAGCATGGCTGACTTCTGGATCGCATTTTATTTTAAACCAATGGTGCCATATCGCAGATCAAAAGTTTAAAAAAGGTTTTAATGATCTTGAAGCCACACAGCGCCAAATTTTGAGTGCAATTTTGCAGTCCTCGACTTTAGCGAAACAAAAAGAAATCAAAGATTATGAACACTTTGTAGCGACTTTTCCCACAACGCGATATAGCGCATGGCGAGAAGATATTCGGCTTTATCGAGAAGAGAAATCTTCACTTTCAAGTAGCAAATTGATTCGTTTTCAACCGACCAGCGGTTCTAGTGAACAAATCAAATTTATTCCTTATACCCAAGCATTCTTGGATGAACTCGATCATGCCATTACGCCTTGGTTAGCCAGTATGTACCGTAAATGCCCGCAATTAAAATCGGGTACTCATTATTGGTCTGTTTCATGGTTGCCAGAAAGTCAACGCGAAGTGTTAAAAGATAAAAATTTAAATGATGACAGTGCATTACTTGGTATCGGAAAACGTATTTTATCCAAGTTTACCCAAGCTGTTCCGAGCAATATCGCATTTGCAGCAAATGCAGATGATGCTTTGTTCGCTACGATTTGTTATTTGGTCGCTAACCGTAATTTAGCCATGATTTCAGTGTGGAGTCCGACCTTTGCTTTGCAGTTGCTAGATCGACTAGAAGCGATGCAACAAGACGTCGCAGAAGTATTATATAGCGGTTCATGGGGAGCACGTCAGTTGTCCTTGAAGCAGGTAGATGCACCGCATAGTCCAGCAAGTGCTGAGTGTCTCATTCGCTGCTCCGATGGTGACAAAATTGATTTTAAAGCCTTATGGCCAAAACTCAGTTTAGTGTCTAGTTGGGATACCGCAGGCTCAAAAGCTTGGGCTGATCAACTACGACAAAGACTGCCTGCTGTGCAGTTTGAAGGTAAAGGTTTGTGGGCGACCGAAGGCGGGGTTACGATTCCTTATACTGATCAGTATCCACTTGCTTATCAAAGTCATTTTTATGAATTTGAATATTTAGAAGGTGAAAAACAAGGAAAGATTATTCCATCATGGCAATTAAAACTTGGGGATGTGGTGAGTCCAATCATTAGCTCAGGTAATGGTTTACTGCGATATTGTTTGGATGATTGCTTAATCGTGACTGGTTTCTTGGATCAAATTCCGTGTTTTGAGTTTCAAGGGCGTCGTTTTGGTGTTGACTTGGTGGGTGAAAAGCTAGCACCTGAAACAGCACAACAGCTTTTATCTCATTTAAATCAAACGGATTCTAAAGCGATTTCGTTACTCGCGATTGATACTCAGCAGCAAGTTAAACCGTTTTATTGCGTATTGTTTGAAGGGGATATTGATCACAGCGTTGATCATGACTATATCGATAGTTGGTTACGTCAAAATTTTCATTATGAATTGGCACGTAATTTAGGGCAGTTAGATCAACCTCAGATTCGACAGGCAAAAAATGGTTGGAATGCTTATAAGAAGCTGGTGATGTTTGATGGCATTATTGAAGGAAATATTAAGCCAGAACCTCTGAAGAAAGTTAGCTTGAATAGTTTGGAACAGCTATGAAAAAAAGAGGGCGTCGGGTGCAGCAGTTCAAAAAGCGAATTTTAAAATTTCATTCTTTGATGTATATCAGCATTTTTTTTATAACGAGTGCAGTCAATGCGATGACCTTAGATCAAGCATTGAGTGCAAGTCTAAAACATGAAAGCCAACTAGAAATGAGTCGTTTAAGCGTGAATCAGTCCACAGCCATGCTTGAACAGGCAAAACAAAGAGATGGGCTAAAAGTCAATCTGGTTGGTCAGCTCGACTATGAAAAAATAGAAACACCTACGACCGTTTTATTTCCGACAGAGGGAAATAGGCATGGTCGTAGCTTACAATTACAGATGGATTATCCGATTTACACATCGGGTCGTCATCGTTTGGGTGTGGATGCAGCCAAAAGTCAGCTTTCTGCACAAACACATGCATTCTCAGATCGACGATCAGAAACGATTTTAAATACGGTGATGGTCTATACTGATGTACTCAAAAAACAGTCGATTTTAGCACTTAGAAAAAAAACACTTTCTAATCTACAGCGATCACTTTTTGAATCGCAACGGCGCTTTGATGTTGGCATGATTACCCGTGCAGATTTGGCTCAAGTCTTAGCACAAGTCGCACAAGGACAAGCAGATGTTACTCAAGCACAATCAAGTCTCAGCATTAGCGAGGCGCAATTTTATCAAGTGACAGGTGTTCGAGCTGATCATTTGGTTGCAATCAATCAAGCACCCAATCTGATAAATAATTTAGATGACATTCTATCAAAAACCAAAAATCATCCAGCGTTAATCCAAGCCAAGTATGAAAAGCAAGCGGCAGAGAAACAATTTGCCTTAACAAAACGTGAGTTATGGCCAACGATCATGTTGACGAGTCGTGCTGGGAAACAAGAAGAAGCGAGTTATATTGGCTCAGAAAGTAACAATTATATGGTGGGTGTTCAGTTAAATGTGCCGTTATATGATGATGGTCTAAATCGTGCCAATGTGCGAAAAGCACAAACAGATGTGGACTTGGCCAATCAGAAAATTAGAAGCCTTGAATTGGATTTGAATCAACGTGCGCAAACAACTTACGCACAACTTTTAAGTATTCGTCAAAATAAAAATGCGCTAAAAAATGCAATAGATGCAGCGGAAATTGCATTGCTCTATACACGGAAAGAATTTGAAATCGGGACTAAAACAACCTTTGATTTACTCAATACCGAGCAAAAATTGTTAGATGTTCAAACTCAGAAAATCGTCAATGAACAAGATGAAATCGTATTTGTTTACCAGTTATTAGACCACATGGGCGAGCTAAATCATTTGGTGTCTAATTCATATCCTGAACAGGTGAATCAACAATGAAACTAAGCACCCCTTCACAACAGCCTGAAAAAGATCATCTCATTACTCGGGAAGCAACGCTAGAAGATGACGACGCTTTAAGAGCGTTGATTGCTGTTCCAATGACAACCAAAGGTGTTCAAATCAGTTTTCAACGTGAGCCAAGCTATTTTAAAGCCTCAGACATTCTGTATAAACACAAATTACATGTTGTTATTGAAGACACTGTAAGTCAGAAAAAAGTCGCATGTTATAGCAATGGTTATCGTCCATGTTATGTCAATCGTGAAGTACAAAACTTTAGATATGCCAGCGATTTGCGAGTCGATCAGCATTATCGTGGAAAATCTTTAGTTAAAGTTTTAGGTGTGCATGTGAAAGAAAATATGCATGCGCCAAATTTTAGTCAAATGATTATTTTTGATGACAATCATGCCGCTCGAGCCGCAATACAAACACCTAAAACAGGTATGCCTGATTATTATGATGAAGGACTCATTGAGACATTAACGCTGACAAATCTTGGAACAAAAAGAAAAATAATTGCTTTTCTGAATGATTCAAGCCCGAATCATACGGACATGATGCAGATCCAATCTTGCATTGCCAAACCAGAACATATACAGGCCATGAACCACTTTATTGCTGAGATGTCACATTATTATAATTTTATCCCTGCTTATAATTTTGAAGAATTGCAACACGGTCATCGTTATTTTGCTGGCATAAAATTATCGGATTTTCTTCTTTATTTTCAGAATGACAAAATTGTTGGCATGTTTGGATTATGGGATCAACATACATTCAAACAAACCAAGATATTACATTACAGTCCAATGATCGGTGTACTCAGACCCATTTATAATCTCAGTACCCTGTTCAGCAAAAGTATGCCTTTGCCTAAGCGAGGGGAATCTTTGAAATATCATGTGTTGCATACGTTATTGTGCCACCCAGAAGCACTTGCTTTGCATCATCAAATGCTTGCTGATGCATATCTAAGATCAAAACAACTGGGGATTGGTGCCATCAGTTTCACGCTATCGCATAAAGATCCGCGCTATCAACTTAATCAGTTCTATAAAGGGGAACGATTGACTGGAATGCATGGTTTTATTAGTTTTGAGGCTGATCCACGTCCAAATTTTGACAATCGCTTAATCCCTTATCTTGAGGTCGGCAGAATTTGACCCTAAATAAAAATGACTGGGAAATATTTTTATTGAACAGTCATATTTTCTATTTAAAATGCTTCAATATGGCGTATTTTTAAGCCAATCTTTCTAAATCCAGTAGAAAAACAGACAAAAGTTATCAATTACAAAAAATACTTCTATAATAGCGCCCATTATGACTAAAGTTCATGTTCGGTATGATGATCGAATGACTCTAGCCAATCTTTTTTAAGTCAATTTCTTATCTGTGATTCGACTTATCTATTAAATAGTTTTAAGTGTTGTGTGTTGCTACTGACATACAAGAAAATTTAGGTGTCTGCATGGAAATCAAAGTTAATTATCTCGACAATCTTCGTCAAGAAGCCAAGTTCGATGACTTTACAGTAATTGCAGATCAACCGATCCGCTATAAAGGTGACGGTTCAGCACCAGGTCCATTTGACTATTTTTTAGCGTCTTCGGCATTATGTGCAGCTTACTTTGTCAAAGTTTACTGCGCTGCGCGTGATATCCCGACCGACAATATTCGTTTATCGCAAAACAATATTGTTGATCCTGAAAACCGCTACAAACAAATTTTTAAAATTCAGGTCGAATTACCTGCTGATATTTCAGAAAAAGATCGTCAAGGTATCTTGCGTTCAATCGACCGTTGTACGGTTAAAAAGGTCATACAAACTGGCCCAGAATTTATTATTGAAGAAGTCGAAAGTATTGATGCAGATGCACAAGCTTTACTTATGCCGAGTCTTGCCTCAGACAGTAGTACCTATATTGCAGGTAAGGATCTGCCGCTAGAAGAAACCATTGCCAATATGTCGAGTATTTTGGCTGGTTTGGGTATGAAGATTGAAATTGCATCATGGCGTAACATTGTGCCTAATGTTTGGTCTTTACATATTCGTGATGCACAATCCCCAATGTGTTTTACCAATGGCAAAGGTTCGACCAAAGAAAGCGCTTTGGCTTCAGCACTCGGTGAGTTCATTGAACGTTTAAATTGTAATTTTTTCTATAACGATCAGTTTTGGGGAGAGGAAATTGCCAATGCAGAATTTGTGCATTATCCAGATGAAAAGTGGTTTAAACCAGGTCCAAATGGCGAATTGCCAACAGAAATTCTAGATGAATATTGCCTAGAAGTTTATAACCCTGATGATGAGTTACTGGGTACACATTTGTATGATACCAACTCAGGTAATATTGAGCGTGGTATCTGTTCACTTCCATTTGTGCGTCAATCTGATGGTGAGACGGTTTATTTCCCATCAAATCTGATTGAAAACTTATACTTAAGTAATGGTATGAGCGCAGGGAATACTTTAGAAGAAGCGCAAGTGCAATGTTTGTCTGAGATTTTTGAACGTGCAGTAAAACGTGAAATCTTAGAAGGTGAGATCACCTTACCTGACGTACCAGAAGAGGTATTAGCGAAATATCCAAGTATTGTGGCAGGTATTCAAGGACTTGAAGAGCAAGGTTTTCCTGTATTAGTCAAAGATGCCTCTCTAGGTGGTCAATTCCCAGTCATGTGTGTGACTTTGATGAATCCACGTACTGGTGGGGTGTTTGCTTCGTTTGGTGCTCATCCAAGCTTTGAAGTTGCGTTAGAGCGTAGTTTGACTGAGTTATTACAAGGCCGCAGCTTTGAAGGTCTAAATGATTTACCTCAACCGACCTTCCAAAGTAATGCAGTGACAGAACCAAATAATTTTGTTGAACACTTCATTGATTCAAGTGGTTTAGTGTCTTGGCGATTCTTTAGTGCCAAATCAGATTATGACTTTGTCGAGTGGGATTTTACCAATGCTGGTGAAAATTCTAATGCCGATGAAGCCGCAGAACTGTTTGGCATCCTTGAAGAAATGGGCAAAGAAGTCTACATGGCCGTATATGAGCATTTAGGTGCAACGGCTTGTCGTATTCTAGTGCCTGATTATTCAGAAATTTATCTGGTAGAAGATTTGGTTTGGGATAACACCAACAAAGCTTTATTGTTCCGTGAAGATATTCTGAACTTACATCGCTTGCATGATGAGCAACTTGAAGCATTGCTTGAACGTTTAGAAGAATGTGAACTGGATGATTATACTGAAATCACCACACTGATCGGAATTGAATTCGATGACAATACGGTGTGGGGGCAGCTCACGCTTCTTGAATTAAAATTATTAATCAACCTTGCTTTGCAGCAATTTGAAGAAGCCAAAGAACTGGTTGAAACGTTCTTACAATACAACACCAATACTGTAGAGCGTGGCTTGTTCTATCAATGCATGAACGTTGTTTTAGAAGTCATTCTCGATGATGAAATGGAGTTGGTTGATTACGATCGTAACTTCCGTCGTATGTTTGGTGATGAGCGTATGAATGCGGTGATTGGTTCAGTCGAAGGCAAAGTACGTTTTTATGGTTTGACACCGACCAGTATGAAACTTGAAGGCCTTGATCGTCATCTTCGGTTAATTGATAGCTATAAGAAACTGCATAAAGCACGTGCAAATGCAGTAGCTATAAGCTAGTAATCTTCAATACACTTGGCTGCAAGATGATATTCATTGAGCAGTCGAGTGCTTTGAGATCATGAGTATTTAAAAAAATAATTTTAACAATTAAAAGGTACAAACCTTGTTTTGATTATGAATTAAATTCATATTTAATCATTAGAAAAAATCATTTCATGCATATCTAATATTTTTGTAAGCTCGAAAAATACGATACAGATTGTCATCAGCAAAGAACTGAAAATCTTTTTTGGATGAAAAAATACAAATATACGTTTATGTGTATTCAATTGAGTAGAAAAATGAATCAATTAGATTTCGCAATGATCGATCCACATATCCATCAATGGGATCCATATCACACACCACATTCAGCAGCACTATTGGTTAAAGTATTAGGCAAATATCCATCTCTTATGGATAAGGTGATTCGTCTGGTGAAGCCCAAGCCATTATTGGATACTCTTGGGAAGACTGAACATATACTAAGTCCATATTTACCAATGCATTATCGTCAGGATTTAGGCAGTTTTAATGTTGAAAGTGTGGTACATGTTGAAGCCAATTGGCATCATCATAAAGGCTTTGGTGTTGTTGAGGAAACACGCTGGCTCAATCAATTAGAGTTTTCAAAACATGGTTTAAAGCTGGCTGCAATTGTTGCGACTGCTGACCCATCTAGTCGAAAATTTGCTGATATTTTAAAAGCACATCAAGATGCCAGCCCAATGTTTAGAGGAATCCGAAAGATGGCTGCTTGGCATGAGGATGATAGAATCTATCGTTGGTCTAAAACGCCTCATTTATATCAGTCTAAAAAATTCTTAAAGGGATTTGAGCAACTCGCCAAAATGAATCTATCTTTTGATGCATGGGGTTATTCAACGCAATTAAATGAAATCACTGCCTTAGCCAAACAATTTCCAGAGACCCGAATTGTCGTAGATCACCTTGCAACACCTGTGGGATTATTTGGTGCAGTAGGAAAAAAGACTGGAAACACAGCATCTCAACGTGACGTAATATTTAAACAATGGCAAAACGATCTATGTGCTTTAGCAGAACAATCGAATGTGAATGCGAAAATATCAGGGCTGATGATGCCTGTATTGGGACATACATTTTATAAAGAAAACCGCACTGCGACTATCTCAGAAATGGTTCATTTATTAGCACCTTTGATACAGCATGCAATTGAAGTATTTGGTACAGATCGAGTGATGTTTGCTTCTAATTATCCAATGGATAAACCCAATGCCAGTTTAACGGACTTAATTCAAGCCTACATCACAATCATTCAGCCGTATGGTACACAAGCAATGTATTCAATCTTTAGACAGAATGCTGCCAATTTTTATCAATTAGACATCAATTAAACAAAGAGTCATGTTATGAAAAGTTTTAATCAAAAAGTTGCGGCGATCACTGGTGCAGGTTCAGGGATTGGACAACAGCTCGCTATTTTATTGGCTCAGCAAGGCGCACATTTAGCGTTGAGTGATGTCAATGAACAGGGCTTGGCAGAAACACATGAGTTGGTTAAGCAATATCCAATCAAGGTAACGCTCACGACCTTGGATGTGATAGATCGTAGCGCTGTACAAGATTGGGCTGCAAATACAGCTAAAGAACATGGAAAAATCAATCTCATTTTCAACAATGCAGGTGTTGCACTGGCAAGCACGGTTGAAGGAATGAGCTATGAGGAAATGGAGTGGGTTTTTAATATTAATTTTTGGGGTGTTGTATATGGCACCAAAGAATTTTTACCTTATTTAAAACAAAGTGGTGATGGGCATATTATTAACATTTCCAGCCTGTTTGGTTTAACTGCTCAACCAACCCAAAGTGCATATAATGCCACTAAATTTGCAGTGCGTGGTTTTACAGAATCACTAAGACAAGAGCTTGATTTGCAGAAGAATGGTGTCAGTTCAACCTGTGTACATCCGGGGGGTATTCGCACCAATATTGCCAACAGCGCACGTATGAGTGACAGTATTCGCGCTTTGGGATTGAATCCAGCAAAAGCCAGCAAAGCATTTAATAAGGTACTTAAAACCCCACCAACTGAAGCTGCAAAGGTGATCTTAGATGCGGTAAGAAAAGATCAGCGTCGGGTATTGATTGGAAATGATGCTAAAATTTTAGATCTCATTCAGCGTGTCGCACCATCTCATTATGCGCAAGCGTTGAATTTATTTACCAAAAAGAAAAAAATAATATTTGCCTTCATCTTCCTTTTCATTCACAAAGTCCCAAAAGTTTAGGGCTTTGTGAATAGATCACCTATGTTAAATATTGGGTGCTAAATTCTCTATAGAGCATTCCCAAAGCTAAAATGCACATCATCAAGGATAGGGCTCTTAATAAAAATGTTTGTATTTTTATATCGCTGAGCACTTTCTTTAGATTCCATGAAAAGAAGACATAAAGTCCGCCAATTAAGGCCAATGTCAAAATGGTGATAGCAACTAAAAACAAGCCTTGTTTTTGTAAAGACTGTGCACCAAAGATCGCTGGCACTATAGCGAGGTAAAATGAAATAGTTTTAGGGTTACTTAAGGTGATCAGCAGCCCATCTTTATAGGAAAAAATAGTTTCTTTGATATTTGATGGCGTCTCAATGCCCAATAAATTTCCTTCAAAAAACCAAAATTTGTAAGCTAAATACAGTAAGTATGAACTTGATAGAAGTATCAAATAAAAAGCAAAATGTGGACTAAAATGATGAATATATGAAATAAGAAAAATAGACGTCAGTAGAAAAATTATATCTCCAGTGATTAGACCGAATAGCATCATTAATCCATTCTTATATCCTTGAACTAAGGTTTTAAACATTAATCCAGTCATGCCTGGTCCAGGAAGAATAGCGGCTAAGGCTAACGTTACGATATAGGTCGTGGTTTGTGTGAAATGTTCCATGTGAATTGAAATCAAGTAAAAATGTATCTATATTTTTTAATAAATACATAGGTAGATCTGATCTATTTATTCTATAAAAATCCAGAAATAGGGTATAAATTACCTATTATTGTGATGATATGGAAAATTATGCCTAATTCTAAAATTGATAAGATAGACGCAAAAATTCTAGAGATGTTACAGAAGGACTCAAGAACCACAAACGCTGATTTATCTGAACAGTTAGGACTCTCAACCTCACCTTGCTGGCGTAGAGTCAAACATCTAGAAGATACAAACGTGATTAAGGGATATGGCGTATTACTAGATAGGAAGAAAATAGGTTTAGGCGTGATGGTGTTTGTACGTGTATCTATTGATAGTCATAGTGAAAAAGAAGCCAAGAAGTTTGAAGAAGAAGTAACAGCACTGGACTATGTGGTCGCGTGCTACAGCATCGGTGGAGACGCTGATTTTTTACTGCAAGTTGTATCTCCAGATTTAGATACTTATGCTGAATTTTCTATGTCTATTATTAGGAGATTGCCTGGGATAAAAGAGATGCAAAGTATGTTTGTATTAAAAGAAATAAAACCCTTTTTGTGTTTTCCAGTGAAAAGTCAGAAAACGATATGATTTGTGGTGTGGTTGGGTGAACGAGCAGTTTTGCTTGGTGTGAAGAAGTGTTGGCAGGCGTAGCGAAAAAAGTGCCATATAATGCTGAACAATTAGCCAAAGATCGTGGCGCTAACTACACTAAAAAATTGATTCCTTTTGTGCCGAATGTAGTCCGCGATGGAAATTTGATTACAGGACAAAACCCATTTTCTGCACGGGTTACAGCTAAAGCGATTATTGATGCATTGGAAACAAAATGATTGAGGAAGGATCTGCTGAACATTATCATTTCCTTAAACGAAGATAATGTCCAGCATGATCATGGTAACTTTATTTTTGTTCGCTTACTTTTGCAGTTTTAAAGCAAGTTCATCCCAACGTTGCATCGCTGTTTGCATGGCTTGTGTTTTGATATGGCCAAAGCCACGTACCTCTACAGGTAATTTAGCAATTTCCTCCGCTACAACTAGGTCATACTTTTCCGGTGCAGCAATTAGGGCTTCAACAAATGCGATATAACGATCACGCCAAGCCTGTTCGCTTTGTCGTTCTTCATGACGTGCAAACGGATCTAGGAATGTTTCTCGGAGCCATTGCAAGCGAGCAAGTAGCATCATTGGGAAACGAATCCAATATCCAAAGGCACGTTTACGAATATTTTGATCAGTGCCTAAGGTTGGCGGTGCAAGATGGTAAGTTAAACGTAGACCTTTACCAAATTGTGTTTCAATCGACTCTTTGAACTTTTTACCTGTTAATAGACGAGCCACCTCATATTCATCTTTATAGGCCATCACTCGGTACAGTTGTGTCGCAATGGTCTCGGTCAATTCTTCAGGTAATTGTTTCGACGCTTGTTCGACCAAGTTACGATATTTCGTTGCGTAAGCATCGTTCCAGTATTCGGTGAGACGAGTTGAGCGGTCTTCAATCAGTTCAGCTAGGGTTTCTGGCGTCTTAGTTTTTGGCATCGCTGCAAGTAAACGAGCGGCTAAACTTGGGTCACTGGCAAGATGGCATCCAATACGGAAAGCTTCTAGATTCTTTTCAACAGCAGTGCCATTGAGTTGAATTGCCTTTTCAATACTTTGACGTAGTAACGGTATACGACCTGATTGCCATGCCATACCAAGTAATAACTGATTTGTGAAAATAGCATCCCCTAACAATTGGGTGGCGATACGTGTTGCCGATAAAGAGACCAAGGTACCTTTACGGGTGCGACCACGCAGTCGATGAACTAAGTCACTGATTGGTGCATACCAGTCACGGGATTCGATAAAGTCTGACGTTGGGGAGGAGTCTTCATTAACAATCACCACAGCATCTTCTTTTAAACGTGAAAGTGCTGCACCACTACCTGCTACAACAGCATCTGCTCCGATTAAGAGATCACATTGACCAGCAGGGATTTTGGTGGAAGAGATTTGATCATCAGCGTTTGCGACTTGGATATAGGAGTAAACTGTGCCTCCTTTCTGAGCCAGTCCAGCCATATCCATCACCCGTGTTGCTTTACCTTCCAAATGTGCAGCCATACCCAGTAAAGCACCAATTGTGACTACACCAGTACCACCCACACCACCGACCATAATACGACTTGGTGTATCATCGAGCACTGGAATGATTGGGGTTTCAGGCCAGCCCGTAGTGATGCCTGCAAATTTCTCAGGGCGTTTCATATCACGAGTATGCACGGTGACAAAACTCGGGCAGAAACCATCCACACATGAAAAATCTTTGTTACAGGTACTTTGATTAATTTGACGTTTGGTTCCTAATGCGGTCTCTACAGGTTCGATAGAAAGACAGTTTGATTTTTTAGAGCAATCGCCACAGCCTTCGCATATATCACTATTGATATAGATACGTTCTGCTGGGTCTGTATAGGCATCACGTTTACGGCGACGACGTTTTTCACTGGCACAGGTTTGCACGTAAATTAAAGCAGTAACACCTGAAATATCACGTAACTGGCGCTGAATTGCATCAAGTTCATTTCGATGGTGAATTGCTACGTTTGGCGCAATTCCTTCTTCTGCATGGATCAGCTCTGGTTCATCTGTGACAATGACTTGTTTGGTGATTCCTTCCGCAGCTAATTGTCGAGTCAGTTGTGCAACACTTAAATGACCATCGACATGTTGCCCACCCGTCATGGCAACAGCATCATTATAGAGAATCTTATAAGTAATATTAATTTTGGCGGCAATCGCTTGTCGAATTGCTAAATAACCTGAATGGAAATAGGTTCCATCGCCAAGATTCGCGAAGATGTGTTTTTCATTGGTAAAATGCGATGCACCCGCCCAACTCACGCCTTCGCCACCCATTTGAGAGTATGTTTCGGTACCACGATCAAGTGAGACCGCAATATAATGACATCCAATACCGCCAAGTGCGCGACTGCCTTCTGGTAGAGCCGTCGATGTGTTGTGTGGGCAGCCACTACAGAAATAAGGCTTTCGTTCAGCAATATCCAATACACGGCGAGATTCTTGTTCTGCTTGCTGTAACAGCTTTGCTCTATTCTGGATTTGCGTTTTTAAATGTTCGGGTAGGTCGAGTTGTAAGAAACGCGCAGCAAGCATTTTTGCGATTGGTTCAGGCTGGAACTCATAATGTCCAATAAGAGGTGCTTCATCAATGGATGTACTCCATTCACCTTTACCTTCACAGGCTTTTCCAATCACACGAGGGCGTTTCCCATCTGGAAGGGAATAGAGCTCATCTTTAATTTGTGATTCGAGAATAGGGCGTTTTTCTTCGACTACAATTAGCTCTTGCAAGCCTTCGGCAAATTCGCGAATACCTTGAGGTTCTAAAGGCCAAATCAATCCGACCTGATAAACACGTAATCCGAGTTGTTGTGCGGTTTCATCTTCAATTCCCAAAATACGTAATGCTTCAATGGTATCCAAATAACCTTTACCACTGGCAGCGATTCCGATACGAGCATTTTCACATGGCCATGTGATGCGATTCAGTTTATTGGCACGCGCATAAGCCAATACCGCAGGTAAACGATATTTATAAAGTCGTTCTTCTTGTTGTAGCCCATGATCTGGCCAGCGGATATTAACACCATCATCTGGCAGTGCGACATCTTCTGGAATAATCGGTGTGACCCGATCTAGACCAACCTTGACTGAGGCAGACGTTTCAACAATTTCGCTGACCAGTTTCATTGAGGTCCAAACGCCAGCAAAACGAGACATCGCAACTGCATGAACACCGAGATCAAGAATATGCTGTACTGATGTTGGGTAGAAAATAGGGATACCGCAGCCAATCATGACGTGTTCAGATTGGTGGGGAACCGTGGATGACTTACAAGAGTGGTCATCACCAAATAGAGCAACAACGCCTCCATGTTCAGAAGTACCCGCTAGATTGGCATGACGAAGTACATCACCTGAACGATCAACGCCGGGGCCTTTACCATACCACCATGAAGTGACACCATCATATTTACCTTGTCCAGCGAGGTTGGCTTGCTGAGTGCCCCAAATAGCTGTTGCAGCTAAGTCTTCATTGACACCCGGTTGGAAGACCACATGATGATCTTTGAGTAAACCGTCAATCTGCCAAAGGAAACTATCATAATTACCAACAGGAGAACCGCGATAACCAGATATAAAACCAGCAGTTTGATAACCGTTTAAAGTATCGCGACGTGTCTGGGCAAGCGGTAAACGAACCAATGCCTGAATACCTGTCATATAAGCAGTACCGTCATCGCTTATATATTTATCCTCAAGAGACACATCCTTTGTAGCAATCATTCTTGGAGTAAATTTTGTCGCTATATTCATTTATATCTCCTTAGTATTATCCGTCGTTCGAGCGACTTTCTTTTCTCAACATCCGAGTTGAAGCTTGGAGCAATTGACATACGAAAAATTAAAATGGGCTGAGCGTTTTTGAAAAGGCCTGGCTCAAATGTATGTACATATTTACCATTGTGGATGATCTAAACTGGTGCAACAATGCGTAATTTAGGAAAAGATATTTACGTTATGCGCAAAAATCACGAGGGTGGACTGTTACATGCCATGCATGCTTTCCTGAAAGTGATCGACAGTGGAAGTTTTACCGCAGCGGCAGAACAGATGGATTTGACCACAGCACAGGTGTCACGCCTGATCAGCGAATTGGAAACACGTTTGGGAGCTAAACTACTGCAACGCTCTACGAGACAGCATGCATTGACCGATATTGGTGCAACCTATGCGGAACGCTGTCGTCAAGTACTTTCAATCATCGAAGAAGCGGAAGCGGAAGTAACAGGAACGGCGACAAAACCGAAAGGTCGATTACGTATCTTGAGTATGGCGAGTTTTGGACATTATTATGTCGCACCGGTTATGGCTGAGTTCTGCCAAACCTATCCAGATTTAACGGTTGAATATCGCACTTCTCAAAATGCACCTGATCTTTTAGGCAAAGGGATTGATGTTAGCCTCTACCTAACCGAATCTTTAACGGATTCAAGATTCGTTGCACGTCGGATTGGCACTATTTTTTCAGTTTTATGTGCATCACCGACGTATTTAGCAAAACATGGTATGCCTCAATCACCTGACGATTTACATGGGCATGCTTGTTTACGTTTGGTTAACCCATCCATCACACCACAATGGCACTTGGTCAGTGAAAACAGTTGCTCGTATCAGATTGATATCAATGGTCAGTTGATCGCAGATACGCCTGAATTACTGCTCGATATGGTGCAACAAGATATGGGTATTGCACTTTTGCCGATGTTTGCCGTGATTGATGCTGTTCGGGCTGGACGCTTATGTCACATTTTGCCAGCGTGGCGTTCTCCAGATATTGGTGTATATACCTTATTGCCTTCACGACATTTCATTGATGCAAAAACACGTGCATGGCTTAATTGGATAGAACAGCATATTGCCCCAAAAATAGAGGCAGATACGTCTTACTTTTATCAATTAACACATATCGAATAATTCAATATAAGGAAGTAGAGCAGTCAATAAAATGCGATATAACTCAAAAATTAGAAAATAATAATATTCAAATGCTCCCTCAAAACTTGATTGTGGGGCATTAGACTACTTTCATAATGACTCATACGCTCTTTGTATGTCTAACATCGAGAGAACAAAAAAGGGATTTATGAAAGAAGTCTATTGGTTTAATCATCATTAAATTTATTTAGGCACAATGTTGCTGCAAATAAGTATTTGCATAGCTTGATAGATTCTTTCGACTCAAGACTTGATTGATATTTTGGCTTGCCTGCATCAGCTTCTCCAAATGAATCCCAGTCTCAAACCCAATATGGGATAACAAGTAATATAGATCTTCAGTGGCGACATTGCCTGATGCACCTTTGGCATAAGGACAACCACCCAATCCAGCAAGGGATGAGTCAAAAATACGTATTCCTTGTTGTAGAGACTGATAGATATTGGCGATGGCCATGCCATAGGTATTATGAAAATGGCCAGCCAAAACGTTGCTGTCGAGTTCAGCTAAGCAGGCTTGCCAGACTTTTTGAACACGGTCAGGTGTTGCCGTACCAATAGTTTCACCTAAGGAAATTTCATAGCAGCCCATGTCATATAAGCGTTTAACAACATGCACCACTTGTTTAGGGGCAATTGCGCCTTCATAAGGACAATCCACCATACAGGAAACATAACCGCGTACACGAACATTGTGGGTTTTCGCCGCTTGGAAAATTTCAGCGAATCGCTCCAAACTTTCATCAATCGAACAGTTAATATTTTTACGGGTAAAGCTTTCAGAAGCTGCGGTAAATACCGCAACCTCTTTACAGCCAACAGCTTGAGCCGCTTCAAAACCTTTAAGATTAGGCGTAAGCAAACTCAAATTTAACTCTGGATGTTGAGGCAGCAATTTAAATAGCGCATCGCTGTGTGCCATCTGCGGCACCCATTTTGCCGATACACAAGAGCCCACCTCAATTGACTTTAATCCAGCATTAATCAGGTCGCTAATGAAATTAAATCGTTGTTCTATCGTCAACGGCTGTTTTTCATTCTGTAGTCCGTCACGTGGCCCAACCTCAACGATTTTGACAAACTCACTCATGCAACTTCCTCCTCGTCAGGTTGAAATTCCACAAGTTCATCACCGACTTTAACTTGATCACCGACTTGGAAATAAGCATCCACAATCACACCATCTTTCGGTGCGCGAATGGTGTATTCCATTTTCATGGCTTCAAGTGTCATGAGAATATCGTCTTTTTTCACAGCATGATTCGCACCGACCAAGAGTTGTGTCACGACACCCGGCATAGGCGCTTTAAGATGTCCTTGTTCTGCTTGGCTATCCGCTTGATTAAAGTCCTGACGAATATAATCAAACTTGTAGCTTTGCCCACTATGGAACAAGCTAATACCTTGCTTACTTTGGTTAAACGCTAGTTTTTGCTGAGTACCATTGATTTGAACCGAAGCACAATGTTGATCAAGTAGTTGACCTGTGATGTGATAACGTTGACCGTTAAATTCTGCATTAAAACCTTGTTCCGCTGCGATGAACTTAATCTGAATATTTTGATTTAAATAATTCAATTTAATGCTGTGCTGATATGCAACATTTATACGCCATAAAGGTTGTGCCAGCCAAAGTTGTTTTTGACCTGAATGGTTATTTTCAAGTTGAGCCAAGAACTCAATGAAAGCAGTTGCTACCACCAGTTCAGGCTTGATATGCACAGGACTAAACAAGAATTGTTCTTCACGTGGGATCAGATTGGTATCCAACTTCGCCTGTTTAAAGGAATCACAGCGTACAATCTTTTCCAAAAAGGCAATGTTATTGCCCAAACCATCAACATGGAATTGACTGAGCGCATGTTGCATTTGAATCAGGGCCGCTTCACGGTTTTTACCCCATACGATCAACTTGGCAATCATTGGATCGTAGAAAGTGGTGATTTCATCACCCTCCACAATACCGCTATCCACACGAACATATTGGTTTTGAGTTGGGTAACGAAGATAGTCAATTTTGCCGATTGCAGGTAAAAAGCCCTTATCAGGTTCTTCTGCATAGATTCGTGCTTCGAGTGCATGTCCATGAATTTGTAATTCATGCTGTAGTTTTGGTAATGCTTCACCATAAGCCACGCGTAATTGCCATTCCACCAAATCTTGACCTGTAATCATTTCAGTTACAGGATGTTCGACTTGTAGACGAGTATTCATTTCCATGAAATAAGCTGTACCGTCTTGCTCCACGATAAACTCAACTGTACCCGCACCGACATAGTCTACTGCGCGTGCAGCATCAATCGCAGCTTGGCGCATAGCATCGAGTTTGTCACTTGGCATTTGTGGAGCCGGGGCTTCTTCCAATACCTTCTGATGACGGCGTTGTACCGAGCAATCACGTTCAAACAAATGCACATAATTACCGTGTGTATCACCAAATACTTGCACTTCAATATGCCGCGGTTGAATCACATAGCGTTCAATCAAGACATCATCATTACCGAAGCTTGATTTGGCTTCACGTTTACACGAGGCAAGGGCATGTAGAAAGTCTTCGCTACGCTCAACCAGACTCATACCTTTACCACCACCACCAGCGCTGGCTTTGATCAATACTGGATAGCCAATACCATCTGCTTGCTGTTTTAAAAAGTCAGCATCTTGATTGGTGCCATGATAACCGGGGGTTAAAGGTACACCCGCTTTTTCCATCAGTGCTTTTGAGGTTGCTTTCAAACCCATTGCCAAAATGGCATCGACTGGGGGGCCAATAAAACAAATATTATGTTGTTGGCAGGCAAGCGCAAATTGGTCATTTTCTGAAAGAAAACCATAACCGGGATGAATCGCTTGGCTACCTGTATCAATCGCGGCTTGAATAATACGGTCAGCCTGTAAATAACTTTGAGTTGCAGGGGATTGACCAATATAAATGGCTTCATCTGCAAGTTTGACATGCTGTGCATTGGCATCAGCATCTGAATATACCGCAACCGTTGCAATACCAAGCTTTTTCGCTGTACGAATCACACGGCAGGCAATTTCGCCACGGTTCGCAATTAAAATCTTTTCAAACATTGTGATCGTCCTTAATTGTTGTTATTTCGCGGTGCAAGCCCACGCAGGTGGCTGTTTATTTAAAAAGGCATTTAAACCTTGTTTTGCCTCACTGCCTTGACGAACTTGTGCAATATGATGCGCAGTCTGTTGCAGTAGCGCATCGCTCATCGTTTGGTTATTGACCATTTGAATCAGTTGTTTTGATGCTGCTTGAGCATGTGGTCCACCGAGTAACAGTGCGTCAATGATGTCTTGAACTTTTTGGTCTAAGTCCTCTGCATCTGCAATTTCATGTGCCAAGCCGATCTGTTTGGCTTCATGTGCTGATATACGTTCAGCCGTTAAGAAATAACGTGAAGCTTGTCTTGCACCAATGGCGCGAATGACATAAGGGCTAATCGTAGAAGGCGCAAGCCCCAAACGAACTTCAGAAGTTGCAAACTTAGCATCGGTACTCGCAATACAAATATCGCAAGCAGAGGCAAGTCCCATACCACCACCAAAGGCGATACCATGAACACGAGCAATCGTTGGTTGTTTCAAGCTTGCAAGCGCATCTAGCATCTGGGCAAGCTTGAGCGCATCGGCTTCATTTTCTGCTGAAGATGCCTGACCCGCCTGTTTCATCCAATTTAGATCAGCACCAGCAGAAAAGCTTTTGCCTCGTCCAGCCAACACCACAACACGAATATCATCACGGGTACTGAGTTGTTTAAAACAACCATGTAACTCTTCAATCACGGTCGTGTTAAAGGCATTATGCAATTCTGGACGATTCAGCCAGACATAAGCCACCTGATCCTGTTGTTCCAGTTGTAAAAATTGATAGTTCATAAACACCTCTTACATACGGAACACGCCGAACTTGGTTGGCTGAATGGGTGCATTCATCGCAGCCGCAAGACTCAGACCAAGGACTTGGCGCGTTTGAGCAGGATCAATTACACCGTCATCCCATAGGCGGGCAGAGGCATAATATGGATGACCTTGGCGTTCATATTGTTCACGAATTGGTTGTTTAAATTCATCTTCTGCTTGTGCTGACCACTGTGCTCCTTTTTGCTCAATCTGATCACGTTTTAACGTTGAAAGGACGCTGGCTGCCTGTTCACCACCCATCACGGAAATACGAGAGTTTGGCCAAGTCCATAAGAAGCGTGGTGAATACGCACGTCCACACATGCCATAGTTACCTGCACCAAAAGAACCCCCAATAATCAGTGTGAGTTTTGGAACATTGGCTGTGGCAACAGCCATGACCAACTTGGCACCATGTTTGGCAATTCCTTCATTTTCGTATTGGCGACCGACCATAAAACCCGTGATATTTTGGATAAAGAGCAAAGGAATGTTGCGTTGGGTACAGAGTTCAATAAAGTGAGCGCCTTTTTGTGCACACTCAGAAAATAAAATGCCGTTATTGGCAATAATCCCGACAGGCATGCCATATAAAGAAGCAAAGCCTGTAATAAGCGTCGAACCAAAGCGCGCTTTAAACTCATCAAAACGAGAACCATCAACAATACGGGCAATCACTTCACGTACATCAAACGGTTTTCGTGCATCACTCGGTACAACGCCATAAAGCTCTTTCGCATCAAAAAGTGGTTCATCAATCTGTGTATTTAAGTCATTCGATTTTTTATTTAAATTGGCAACAATGTTACGTGCAATCGCAATCGCATGTTCATCATTTTCAGCCAAATGGTCGGCAACACCTGAAAGCCGTGTATGGACATCACCACCACCCAAATCTTCACTGCTGACGACTTCACCCGTTGCCGCTTTGACGAGAGGTGGTCCACCCAAGAAAATGGTTCCTTGATTACGAACAATAATGGTTTCATCCGACATCGCAGGCACATAAGCACCACCAGCGGTACAACTGCCCATGACTACTGCAATTTGCGCAATACCGAGACTCGACATGCGCGCTTGATTATAGAAAATACGTCCGAAATGATCCCGATCTGGGAACACCTGATCCTGCATTGGTAAGTAGGCACCACCAGAATCGACCAAATAGATACAAGGCAAATGGTTTTGTTCAGCAATTTCTTGGGCACGTAAATGTTTTTTGACGGTGAGGGGATAATAAGTACCACCTTTGACCGTTGCATCATTGGCAACAATCATACAAGTAACACCATTGACTTGCCCGATACCTGCAATAACGCCCGCAGCAGGAATATCATCTTCATAAACCTTATACGCGGCCATCTGCCCAATTTCTAAAAAAGCTGTACCGACATCAATCAATTGGTCAATACGCTCACGCGGAAGAAGTTTACCTCTCGCCAAGTGTTTTTCACGGGCATTTTCTCCGCCACCTAAAGCAATCGTCTGGGCAACTTGTTTTAAATCAGTGACCAATGTTTGCATTGCTTGCTGATTGCTTTTGAAGTCTTCACTTCTGACATTAATTTTGCTTTGTAATTGGTTCATAAGCTGTATCCTGATTTATCGTTCTTATTTGGTTTCATTGAAAAGTTCACGTCCGATCAACATACGACGAATTTCAGATGTACCTGCACCAATTTCATAAAGCTTTGCATCACGCCAGAGACGACCTGCCGGAAATTCATTGATATAACCATTGCCGCCTAAGCTTTGAATCGCTTCACCTGCCATCCAAGTCGCTTTTTCAGCAGCATATAGAATGGCACTTGCGGCATCTTTGCGTAAACTACGGTCATGATCCGCTTTATCACACGCTGCACCAACGGCATAGACCAATGCTTTACATGCCAACCAAGTTGAATACATATCTGCAAGTTTGCCTTGCATCAGTTGAAACTCACCTAGAGCTTGTCCAAATTGTTCACGTTGATGTAAATAAGGAATCACCACATCCAAGCAAGCATCCATAATGCCGAGAGGACCTGCACTTAATACTGCACGCTCATAATCCAAGCCACTCATGAGGACTTTAGTCCCATTGCCAACACCACCAAGTACGTTTTCGATAGGCACTTCAACATTGTCAAAAAACAGGGGATAGGTATTTGAGCCACGCATACCGAGTTTGTCTAAATGGTTGCCATGACTAAAACCTTGCATGTCTTTTTCAATTAAAAAAGCGGTCATACCTTTTGCACCAGCGTGCGGATCTGTTTTTGCGTAAACCACCAATACATCTGCATCACCACCATTGGTGATCCACATTTTTGAACCATTTAAGACAAAATGATCACCTTTTTGCTCGGCACGTAATTTCATGCTGACCACATCAGAACCTGCGTTTGGTTCAGACATTGCCAATGCACCGACATAGTCGCCAGAAATCAGCTTCGGTAAATATTTCTGTTTTTGTTGCTCACTACCATTACGGTTAATTTGGTTGATACATAAGTTAGAATGAGCACCGTAAGAAAGCCCAATGGCCGCTGAAGCACGAGAAATTTCTTGCATAACGATAATGTGCGCAAGATAGCCAAGATTAGTGCCACCGTATTCTTCAGAAACAGTTAAGCCAAATAAGCCCATATCTCCAAACTTTTTCCAGAGGTGAGAAGGGAATTTATTGTCTTGATCAACTTGTTGAGCAATTGGTGCAATTTCTTTTGCACAAAATGCGGCAACTGAATCTTGTAGTGCAATGAGTGTTTCATCTAGACCAAAATTCAAGCTACGTAGGTTCATTGTGTTCATCCCATTGGTTATATTTGTTGTTCCATAAGCATTCTTGTAGGTGCTTAGGAAGTACCATACAATGATTTTTTAAAAAAGTGAATAGAGATTCATAAAATGATTTACAATTCACTTTATTTGTTAGAGAATAAAATTTATGAGCTATAAACGATCATCTTTGATGCAAGAGCGAATGGAGCAAAATCGTAAGTCGATTTTGAATTCGGCGAGAAACTTAATTTCAGAAGGAGGCTTTAAAGACGCACAGATACAAACAATTGCTGAGCAAGCAGGTGTTTCGAGTGGGCTGGTTTATCGCTACTTTGACAATAAAAGTCAGGTGTTAATTGAAGTTCTGTCAGAAGCCATCAATACCGAGCTTTTGGTGATTGATGCAATCACAGAAAGTGATCTGCCAGCAGAACGAAAATTGCACAAAGCGGTAGCAACTTTTGTAAAACGGGCGCTGAATAGTCCTCAGCTTGCGTATTCACTGATGTTTGAACCTGTTGATTCTATGGTTGAACATGAGCGTTTTCGTGTTAAGCAGTTGATTAAACAGAGTGTGATTAAAATCCTTGCTGATGGAAATGCAAGTGGTGAGTTTGTGCTAGAGGATTTAAATACCACTGCCTTATGTGTGGTTGGTGCCATGACTTTTGTGGTAGTAGAGCCTTTAGACCCAGCTCAGAATACAAAGTTTGATCAGCAACACAAAGACTATTTTTCAAAACAGATTGCTGATTTTTGTGTGGATGCAGTACGGAAGAAGTAGGGCATACAAGACCATTAAAATCACAGAAACAGGCAGTTTGAAGAGTAGTTGCAGTAACAACAATTAGACCAGGTAACAAGAGAATTACAAAGAATCAAGGAGAATGATTCAATGCAACATGTACGGTTAAGCTATGCCTCAGGACCAAGTTCGCAACCCCTGCTGGGGATGACGATTGGAGAAAAGTTCGACCAAGCTTGTCAGCAATACGCTGCGCAAGAGGCGATTGTGAGTTCGCATCAGAACAGACGGTTAACCTATAAACAACTGCAAGATGAAGTCAATGCATTTGCATGTAGTTTGCTTCAACTCGGTGTGAAAAAGGGCGACCGACTCGCGATTTGGTCTCCAAACTGTGTGGAATGGACGGTGACTCAGTTTGCAGCTTTTAAAGCGGGGATTATTTTAGTCAATCTCAATCCAGCCTATAAAAGTCATGAACTTGAATATGTGTTGAATAAAGTCTCATGCAAGGGATTGATTATCGCGTCACAGTTCAAAACGACAGACTATCAAGAACTTCTCACAAGAATTGCGCCTGAGATCAGTTTCTGTACCGATAAAAAAATTCATTCAGAACGGCTGCCATTTTTAAAATTTGTGATCAAAATTGATGAGCAGCAACATACAGGGATTCATCGCTTTAGTGATCTTGTAACATCTCCAACAGCTGAGCAACTTGACCAATTAAAAAATGCAGCACAACAACTGCAATTCGATGAAACCATTAATATTCAGTTTACTTCAGGTACCACAGGTAACCCGAAAGGTACGATGTTGACGCATCACAACATTTTAAATAATGGTTACTTTGTTGGTGAAGGCATTCGTTTAACCCCTCAGGATAAAGTCTGTATTTCCGTACCACTGTTCCATTGTTTTGGTATGGTGATGGGAAACTTAGCCTGTATTACGCATGGCTCGACGATGGTATATCCATCAGCGGTGTTTAATCCTCTAGAAACACTCAAGACGATTCACAATGAACGTTGTACTGCTGCCTATGGCGTGCCCACCATGTTTATTGCGACCTTAGAACATGAACAGTTCAATGAATTTGATCTATCAAGTCTACGCACAGGCATTATGGCGGGAAGCCCATGTCCACGTGAAATTATGCAACGCGTCATCGACCGAATGCATATGTCAGAAATCACCATTTGCTATGGTATGACAGAAACCTCTCCAGTCAGTGTACAAAGTTCGGTAGACGATACGATTGATAAACGAGTCAGTACGGTTGGACGTGTACACCCACATCTTGAAATCAAAATTGTTGACCTTGAAGGACAAATCGTTCCACAAGGTAGCTTAGGTGAGTTATGTGTTCGTGGTTATTCGGTGATGGCTGGTTATTGGGGCGAAGAAGCAAAAACGCGTGAAGTGATTGATGCCGCAGGCTGGATGCATACTGGCGATATCGCTGAAATGGATGCCGATGGTTTCATCAAAATCAAGGGGCGTATAAAAGATGTGGTGATCCGTGGCGGTGAAAATCTATTTCCAAAAGAAATAGAAGACTTTTTATATACCCATCCTGATATTAGCGATGTTCAAGTCATTGGTTTGCCAGACAGCCGATATGGTGAAGAACTTTGCGCATGTATTATTTTGCATGAACATCATCAAAGTGATGAAGACGGTATCCGCAGTTTCTGTAAAGAACATATTTCACATAATAAAGTGCCACGTTATGTCAAATTCTTCAATGAATTTCCAATGACTGCTTCAGGCAAAGCACAAAAATTCAAATTACAGGAAATTATGCGAGCTGAGCTGAACTTAACGTCATCGGTGTTTGACTAAAGACGTTTGGGATCAAAGTACAGCATCGAAATAAGCTTGAGCATAGGACAAAGGAAATGGCAAAAGATTTTAATAGCCCGAAAGTTGTTGAAGAATATGATCAGCATATCCGTAAATTAATTCCGGGTTATGAAATGATCCATCAACAGGTGGATGCCATTTTACAATCAGCGTTACAGCCCAATTCTCATATCTTGATCGTTGGGTGTGGAACAGGCTATGAACTAGAATACCTACTTAAGAGGCATCCTGACTGGATCTTTACAGCAGTAGACCCTTCATTAACGATGCTTGAAAAGGCAAAGCAACTGGTTGCTGATTTGGGGCGATCTGCACAAGTGACGTTTGTACATGGTGAAACGTCAGCTTTGCCTGATCAAGCTTGTTTTGATGCTGCACTTTCTATTCTCGTTGCTCACTTTATTGCTGATGAAAGCAAATCTACTTTCTTTAGTGAGATTTATGATCGCTTAAAAGTAAATGGGATCTTACTGACCTATGATTTGATGACCTGTACGAATCCTCAGCAGCTTCAAGCATTGCGTTATGTATGCTTAGCTCAAGGTCTGACGGAACAACAGTGTCAGAAAATGTTAGAGCGGATGGAGCGGGATTTTCATAGCATTTCTACCGAGGTTTATCAGCAACTTCTTCACCGCACAGGTTTTATGGATGTGCATTCCTATAGCCAAATTTTGATGTATCAGGGATTAATTGCACAGAAAAAGAAAAAACAAGCTTATTCTGCGCAAGCTTCCTAGCCACGAGCGAACCGATGAGGAAATTAGACACTAGAACACGGACATAGTACTTAGTTTTTTACCAAATGTTTAATTAACAGTGGCTTATATAGCCGCTGCAAGATCGCTTTGTCTTTAAAAACAGTGAATGTACCAATACAAGCATTTTTACAGGAGGTGAAAATCAAATAAATCAAGGTGTTAAAGATTTAAAACAAGAAATGCGATGCAGTCATGGTTACTGCAAAGGATATAACGCAAACAAATAGTGATCTTAAAGGATATTTAGGATCAACAAGAAGGAAACTTATTTTAATGAAAAAGTTCATACTAACGGTACAAAAAAGTATGTTGGCGCTGTCTGTTATAGCGGTCATGTCATCTGTTCATGCAGCTTCGGAAAGTGAGGAGGTTGCGCAGCTTCGACAAGAAGTGCAAGAGTTAAAAGCAATGTTGCAACACTATGTACAGCAATCTGCACCAGCTCAGCCAACAACCAAAGTAACGGTAGCCGCCTCGCCAGAAACGACTCAAACGCCGACACCTAAGCTAAAATCTGGTGCAGAAGTGAGCTTATATGGTTATATTCGTGCCGATGCTTCTTATCAAGCTAAGGGTGCATCGACGATGTATAACAATATTAGTGGCGTGCCGCTCAAACATACAGCCGAAGAAGCACAACAAAAAGACCGCTTACATTCAACCGCCAATGTCTCACGCATAGGACTTAATTTTAAAACTCCAACAGCAATTGGCGATGTCGGTGGAAAATTAGAAATGGATTTCTTCGGGGGCACTTCACGAGATCAATTTCGTATTCGTCATGCTTATTTAACGTTTGATAAATGGCTAATTGGTCAAACGTGGTCTACCTTTATTGCACCTGAATATTATCCAGAAACCATTGATGCAGCGACTTATGTCGGTGGTGCATTGCAACGCTCTCCTATAGTCCGTTATAGCGACAATCTATCTGCAAATACCAGCTTTGCCTTATCAGTTGAAGACCCAAAATATACAGCCGCATCAGATCCAGATAACAAAATGCGTTTACCCGCATTTGTTGGACGAGTGAATCATAAATTTGCCAATGGTTCGATGCTGTCTGGTCGTAGCTTTGTTGCAGAGAAAAAAACCAATAATGATGACGAGTGGGCATGGGGTGTCGGGATCGGGGGGAAATATCAGCTAAGTCCTCAAACCTTCTTAAAGGCTGATTATAACCACATCAAAGGGGATGGACGTTTCCTAATGTGGACCAATAGCGCGTATGCGATTGATGATCAAAACAATATACACAGCAATGAATTTGATTCTATTTCTACGGGGATTACCCATCAATTCACTTCGCAATTCCGTTCGACTTTGGGCTATGGCTATATGAAAGCCAAAAGTGACAATGAATTTGCACGTATCCATAAAGATAGCTCAGCTCAGAATAAAGAACTGTGGCAAGGCTGGATTAACGGAATGTACAACCCATATAAACCGATCACGCTGGGCATGGAATATGTCTATGGCGAACGTGAAACATTTGATGGTCGCACAGGGTCCGATAACCGTATCAACATGATGGCGAGTTATGATTTTTAATGGAAGTAAAACCTTGAATAATATTGTTTTTCTTTAAGGTGAATTATGTCGTTTTAAATAATGATTAGGAAATTATCTCATAGAGGAGATGCAGAATGACAACATCTACAATTAATGTTAATACCGTTATCGACCAAGCAAAATTTACACCTTTTCACTGGAGTATTTTACTTTGGTGTTTATTGATTATTATCTTTGATGGTTATGACCTTGTGATTTATGGCGTGGTTTTGCCCTTACTAATGCAGGAGTGGTCACTGACCTCAGTCCAAGCGGGAATGCTGGCCAGTACCGCATTATGCGGCATGATGTTTGGTGCCATGCTTTTTGGCGCGTTGGCAGACAAAATTGGGCGTAAAAATGTAATTTTAATTTGCGTTACTTTGTTTAGTGGTTTTACCTTTTTGGGTGCTTTTGCTACTAGCCCTTTTGAATTTGGTATTTTACGGTTCTTGGCGGGATTAGGGATTGGTGGGGTCATGCCAAATCTAGTTGCGCTTACCTCTGAATATGCACCTAAACGCATCCGCAGTACCTTAGTCGGAGCTATGTTTAGTGGTTATGCGATTGGGGGGATTCTTTCCGCATTGATTGGAAGTTATTTGGTTGAAAGTCAAGGATGGCAAATCATGTTTTTGATTGCGGGTATTCCTTTACTTTTATTACCAGTAATGTGGAAGTTTTTGCCTGAATCTTTGACTTTTTTGGTTAAAACAGGAAAAACCGAACAGGCGCATACCATTATTCAAAAGATCTCATCTGAACAATCAATTACCAGTAATACACGATTAATTCTTAATGAAGAAAATGTTCCAACAGGTAGCTCAGTCAAAGGATTATTTCAACAAGGCCGTGCCTTCAATACATTAATGTTTTGGGTCTTATTCTTCATGTGCTTATTGATGGTGTATGCATTAAGTAGTTGGTTGCCTAAATTGATGCTTGCAGCAGGCTATTCACTCGGAAAGAGTATTTTATTCCTACTTGCTTTAAATGTTGGTGCCATGATTGGTTCGATTGGCGGTGGTATTCTTTCAGATAAATTCCATTTAAAACCTGTGATTTTGGGCATGCTCATGGCAGGTGCTGTGGCACTGATCGGCTTAGGGTTTAATTCACCAACTTATGTTTTATATGGTTTAGTGACTGTTGCTGGTGCTGCGACCATTGGTACATCAATTCTGCTTTATAGCTATGTTGCACAATATTATCCATTAAGTGTGCGTTCTACAGGAATTGGCTGTGCTTCTGGTGTTGGGCGAATCGGTGCGATCGTTGGACCTATTTTAACAGGCTTGTTATTGACCTTAAATTTGCCACATACCATGAATTTTGTGATGATTTCCATTCCAGCGATGATTGCGATTTGTGCGATTTTAAGCCTTAAACGTCATAAGTTTGATGAAGAGAATCAGGTGGAAGAAGTCAAAGTAAGTTTGACTGAGTCAGGTAACGCATAACTTAGTTTTCTTAATTGTTACCTTATCACAATCAATAAAAGGTACATCTGTTAATCTGGTGTACCTTAATTCAATTCAAGAAGTTGCCTAAGTCTATAATTTCCATAATCAATAAAGGCATCTTTTGTTTTCCAAGTAAAATCTTGATCGACTATAGTTGCACCTTTTAGTTCATATTTCCGTTAAGTTCTCTATCTAAATAGTTGATCAACTACTCTTTGCTGCAACTATGATGGTAACTGTCTTCTCTAAAAACTTAGCGTTCTTTTCATTAATCTTCTCAATAAGAACTAACACCGCCGCCTTAATTTCAGGAGTGGCAAAATAGACTTTTTCAGTTATGCATTCTCTTGTACTATCACTATTTAATATTCTCATAAATAAAATAGAAGCCCATCGTGGAGATTTATGCACCAAATAGGGTAATTCTTTTAGAATTTCAGATATATAAACCTCATCATCAAAAGACTCAATACTATGTATAATTGAGAATATTGTCTCATCATGTTGAGCCGTATCTTCAATTAAACGCATCAAGGGACGAATAGCTGAAGGATCATTAAAAGCCATAACTTCTGCAAGAATAGCATCAATAGTTTGCACATCTCCAAAGTTATCAATTTGTACCATTTCAACTAAAGTTTTAATTGCTTGTTCAAAAGCATAAACTGTCATTCTACTGCCCAAATATTGATGTTTTATTTAAGAAACAATCTAAAATATGCACTGGTTTTAAACAATAGACTTTTGAATTATTCACTTTATTAGAGTTAGACAGACAAAAAAATGCATCCCTTAAATGAGATGCATTTTTTATTTTAGAACTTAAATTTCAATTGCAACCGCGGTTGCTTCCCCACCACCGATACACAATGCAGCCACACCTTTGTTTTTACCTAAACGTTTTAATGCATAGATCAGTGAAAGAATAATTCGTGAGCCTGTCGCGCCAATCGGATGACCTAAAGCACAAGCACCGCCGTGAATATTGACTTTGGTTTCATCAATACCTAGCTCATGGATCGGTGCCATTGCTACCATTGCAAAAGCTTCATTGATTTCCCATGCATCGACATCTTCAACTGACCAACCAGCACGCTCAAGCACTTTTTGAATCGCACCAATTGGAGCAACCGTAAATTCACTTGGATGTTGTGAATGGCTTGAAGTTGCAACAATTTTTGCTAAAACATCTAAGCCATTTGCTTGAGCATATTCTTCAGTCGAGAGTACCAATGCAGCCGCACCATCAGAAATAGAGCTAGCGTTTGCTGCGGTAATCGTACCGTCCTTACTAAAAGCAGGGCGTAATGTTGGAATTTTTTCAAGATTTGCTTTAAGCGGTTGCTCATCTTGATCAATAAGGTCTACACCTTTACGTGTTTTGACTTCTACAGCGACAATCTCGTCTTTGAAATATCCTTCAGTAATCGCAATTTGAGCCTTTTTAAGCGAAGAAATAGCAAAGTTATCCATTTGTTCACGGGTAAAGCCTTTGGTGTTTGCCATGTCTTGTGCGAAAGAACCCATCAAACGACCAGTTTCAGCATCTTCCAAACCATCTAAAAACATATGGTCTTTCACTTCGCCATGCCCCATACGGTAACCACCACGGGCTTTAGGCAGGATATAGGGTGCATTGCTCATGGATTCCATGCCACCTGCAACCACAATATTGGCACTGCCTGCTTTAAGTGTATCTGATGCGATGAGTACTGCTTTCATTGCAGAACCACAAAGTTTATTAATGGTGACTGCACCGACATGATCTGGAACACCTGCTTTACGCATGGCTTGGCGAGCAGGACCTTGACCTATGCCAGCACTGAGTACACAGCCAAACACAACTTCATCGACTTGTTCTGGTTGGATACCTGCACGCTGAATTGATTCACGAATGACAGCAGCACCCAATTCTGGTGCTGTTAAAGCAGATAGACTGCCCTGAAAACCGCCCATTGCGGTACGACTACCTGAAACGATAACAATAGAACTCATTTTTGATATCTCTTAAAATTTATATAGTTATGTAATCTGCTCTAGCTGAAACTAGAGCAGAAAATCAAATAGGGATTAAGCAACTAAAGACTTATCAAATCGTAGCGGTACGCCAGTCACAGCGCGTATTTGCTCAAGTGTGACATCTTTGGCCAGTTCAATCAGTTCAACACCTTGTGGTGTAATGTCCATAACGCCTAAATCAGTGATGATACGATGTACTACAGCTTGACCTGTTAAAGGCAAACTACAATCTTGCACAATTTTAGGTGTGCCATCTTTGGCACAGTGTTCCATCAGAACCACAACTTTTTGGACGCCCACAACCAAGTCCATTGCACCGCCCATGCCTTTAACTTTCTTGCCTGGAATCATCCAGTTCGCTAAGTCGCCTTGTTCAGAAACTTCCATTGCACCTAAGATTGCAATATTGACATGACCACCACGAATCATGGCGAAAGATTCAGAACTAGAGAAAAATGCAGCACCAGCACGCGCTGTAATGGTCTGTTTTCCAGCATTGATTAGATCGGCATCAACTGTATCTTCAGTTGGAAATGCATCAATACCAAGCAAACCATTTTCAGATTGCAACCAGACATTCATATTCTCTGGAATATAATTGGCAACGAGAGTCGGTAAGCCAATTCCCAAATTCACATAAAAACCATCTTCAAGTTCTTGTGCAGCACGTTGTGCCATTTCATTACGTGACCAAGCCATTTTATACTGCCTCCGTGCTTAACGTTTTTTGTTCGATACGCTTTTCAGGTGATGCATTCAGAATGATGCGATTCACATAGATACCTGCTAAATGGATCTCATCTGGATCTAACTCACCAATCTCAACAACCTGTTCAACTTCGACAATGGTGATTTTTCCAGCCATTGCACATTCAGGATTAAAGTTTTGCGCGGTTTTGCGAAATATTAAATTACCTGCTTTATCTGCTTTATAAGCTTTCACCAAAGCAACATCAGCAGTGAGCGATTCTTCTAAGATATAGTTTTTACCTTTAAAGCTACGTTGTTCTTTACCTTCGGCAATCAATGTGCCTACACCTGTCTGCGTATAAAAAGCAGGGATACCAGCACCACCAGCGCGTAATTTTTCAGCCAAAGTACCTTGTGGTGTCAGTTCTACTTCGAGTTCGCCATTTAAATATTGGCGTTCAAATTCTTTATTTTCACCGACATAAGAGGAGATCATTTTTTTGATCTGTTTTGTTTGTAATAAGATCCCTAGACCAAAATCATCGACACCTGCATTATTAGAAATACAAGTCAGACCTGTTGCACCACTTTGCTTTACGGCCACAATCAATTTTTCTGGAATCCCGCATAAACCAAAGCCACCAACAGCCAGCGTTTGATTATTGGCAATCACATCTTTGATTGCTGCCTCTGCATTGGCATAAACCTTATTCATTCTATTGTTTTCCTATCGTCCCTTAGTGATCTAGTTTTAGCACTTGCTTTGGATGTGTAGAAGTTGATTTTTTTAAAGGATTAATGAGAAAAATTAATAAATCAGATATTGAATAAAAGTTTAGAAAATAAAAAGATTAGAATTAATTTTCTTATTTTATTGATTTTTATTAATATATTTAAAATAGGTATCAAGATAGATAGAGACCAAATCATCCAGTAATGAATATTTTAAAATTTATGCTTGGTCAATGATTCAATAAATTGTTCTGAAATATGTGATATTTCAAAATTCTTTTTGTAAATAATGCCCACTGTTTTATGAATGGTTTCTGCTGGTAACTCCAGCAAAATATTTTGTTGTAGGTCAATATGTTTGGCGAAATGACGCGGAATGGCACTTACGCCAATGCCAAGGGCAACAAAGCTAGACAAAGAAGAGATTTGATGACATTCAATTTTTAAATCCAATGTCATATGGTTACGTAAGCAATTTTGCTCAATCAAATGACGGACGATTGAAGGTCTTTGTAGCGTGATAAAAGGATTAGAAAAAAGTTGCTGCCAAGTAATAGAAGAGCAGGCTGCTAAGGGATGATTTTTAGGGAGTAATGCTAAGAAATCTTCTTCAAATAAAGCTTTAAACTCTAGGCCTTCGGTTAAATCTGGTTCAAAACATATGCCTAACTCAAATATACCGTCTTGGACTTTTTCAATAATGGTTTCATTCGGAATATCATGGATGGAGAAGTTGAGGTTTGGATGAAGTGATAAAAATTCATGAATCACTTCAGGCAAGATTGCATGTGTGACAAATGGCATTGAGGCGATGCTTAATGTGCCTCGATTCAGTTTAAAGCGCTGTTTGACATCATTTTCCATTTCATCCCAATTTGCTAGTAATTTTTTTGCATAGGGGATTAGTGATTTTCCTTCCTGCGAGAGTTCAACACGGCGTGTATTCCGATTAAACAGCTTACCGCCTAATTCTTCTTCTAGACTTTTAATGGAAAGGCTCAGGGCGGATTGACTCAGGTGTAACTCAAGAGAAGCATTGGCATAATTTAATGTACGAGCAAGCGCCAAAAAGGCTTTTAATTGCTTAAGTGTCATGTCTTTCCCTGAGGCCTAATCGTTCTATAACCTAATTTATCGTAAAAATGAGCCGAATGTTATTTTGGGAATCATTTTTCCAAAGAAAAGTTGATAAATACGCCAAAGAAAAACTCCCACAGTTAGAAAATAGGGGAGTTTGATTCACAAATTATTTAGGAATTCAGTTTTGTTAAATACTACACTTTCAGCTTTTTAAGTCCACGGCTGACACCATTTTGCAGCGCAACTTTAATGATTGGACCAATAAATGGCACTCGACCTTTAAATGTAATCGTATAGTCCAAACGACTACGATTATTGCCAAGATCAGTAAACTTCATTACACCACGATGTGCTTTGATTGGTGCAATACCCGCAGTAATTGCGTATTCAATCAGTTCATTTTCTTTATAAACTAAATTTGTTTCTACAAATGAAGGGGTTAATGGGATTGAGAGCTTACGTGCTGAACCTACACCATTGCGCGCATCTTTACCGTCACTTAAACGAGTCACTTTTGCTGGCGCAAATAGTTTATTTAGATTTTCATGCTCACTAAGGAGTGCAAAAACCTTTTCGACAGGCGCATTGAATTCTTGAGTTATGTTGATCTGTTGCATTTTTAGCATCGCAATTCCTTCTTTTAATTTGACATGATGTATTGTCAGTTTTTGGATATTAGCATGCTTTAAACAATTCAAGCATTTTCTTTGTCGGAAATTCAATACAACAGTTTATTACCCAAACACTAAGGTCCACGCTCAGGCAATAAAGATAAAATGAATGTTATTTCATTCCAGTAATAAGTGCACGTATCGTCATTTCTTTTAAAATCGTCGGGTCTCCCCAAGGATATTCAGGAACACCAATTAAACTTAAAACAATACCTAAGATACTACAGAGTAGAACACTCTTAATTTGGTTTGGATTTCCCAATCGGATTTCACCGCGCATTTGCGCTTCTTGAATCGCACGAGTATAAATTTCTAATTGAGGAACGGCTTGAGAGTCATCCACAAAATAATGTTCTTCAGCACTTTGAGGATGATCTTCAATTAAAAAAATAGCTCTACAATCATCAGGACGATCTAGCCAAAAATTTATTTGAGTTAAGCAAAGATTTTCTAATCGCTTTGATTCGGGAGTATTTTTATAACACTCTTCTAACTTCACTATTAAGTCTAAAAAAGTAACTTCCCAAATATGGTGGAGTAAGTGCCTTTTACTTGGAAATAAAGTATAGAGCGTTGCTGGTAAACAGTCTGCTTTCGCTGCAATTTTACGCATAGATACGCCTGCGTATCCATGTGTTACAAATAGGTCGCGAGCGGCTTGAATAATGATATTTCGACTTGCTGTGATTTGTTCCTGACTACGAGGAGGACGACCACGGCGTGGTGTATTTGTTTGTTTATTTTCCATATTTACTTGAACTTGCATTTTATAGAAGCAAAAAAATTGAGTGGCACGACTGTTGGTGATTGCCCTGTAAGTATCGTCTTTGATTAATCATCAAGGAAAAATTAGATTGTTTCAATGATTTCTTGAGCAGCCCGTATTCCAGACTCAAGCGCACCTTCGTAATATCCTGCAAATTCTCTTGCTGTTTCAGTTCCAGCCCAATGAATATGTCCAAATGGTTCACGTAAGGCCTGACCAAATTTTGTTAGTACGCCGAGCTTAGTATGAGCTGCATATCCACCTGAAGACCACTTTTCATCATCCCAATTACAATCTACATATTCAAGTGGCTCTGTAGCTTCTGGTCCAAAGTAATGTACGAGATCAGATATAACAATTTCTTTACGTTCCTCTTTAGACAATTTCCCCATATGAATTGCATGATGACCTTCAATTAGCCCAACGAGTATTCCTATATTTTCATCGTTTGGCGATTGGTCGAAGACTAAACCTAATTGGTGATCAGGGCTTATCACAGAACCACTTAATCCTCGATGGCGCCAGAAAGGTGTAGGGTAAGCAATATGCATTTTGATCACATTTCCCATCCTCATTCCGTTTAATAGTCCTAATTTTTCCGTAGGTAACTCTGGTGAGAAATCAATTTGAGTAACATACTGGGGTGGAGCTGTCATGATGAGTTTCTTTGCTCTAAAGCTACGTTCGGCACAATTGACTTGAACGCCATTTTTATCTTGTTGTATCGAGATAACGGGGCTATTTAAGTAAATATGATTGGCTAATAAATCAGCCATTTTTTTTGCAATTTGCCATGCGCCACCGATAAATTTATCTTGTTGAGCGCCACCTTTAACATCGGCCATAATTTTTATACCTTGACCTTGTCGTAAGAATTCTAGGAAAAATAAATAAGATGTTTCTGAAGCCTCAATACATAGCAAAGCTCTTATGATAAGTTTTACGAAATCATGAGTAGCATGATTTTTTATATTTTCTTCAATCCAATCATTTAAGGACAAATTATCCCATTCGTTAGCATGTTTTGCTAACCAAGGTTTGTTTTCTGGCAATGATTGTATATCTCGTTCCCAAGCCAAATATATTTTTGCTAGAGCCAAATAAGAAAATAGAGGTAGTTTGGGTACGAATTTAAATTCAGTGACTTTATTCTTTGAGCTAAGCAGTCCTTTTCCCTGAGTATACTGGGAATAAATTTGTATATTAAGCGCTTGAGCTTGTTCTCTAAGACGCTGTTGCTGCGCACCTAACCATTGACCACCATGATCAATGGGCTGGCCACAAATCTCACCCAACTTGGCTCTTCCTCCAACACGATCTCGTGCCTCAAGAACTAACACATTTTTACCTGCATTTTTTAATTCAAGTGCAGCTTTTAGACCTGATAAACCAGCACCAATGATGACTACATCCAATATTTCATCTGTTCTTTTCATTTTCATTACTCTTTTTTTTACGCGTTCATAAAATATAAATTAATTTTATTGAACATGTTCAATAAAATCAAGTGCCACAATATTTGATTAATAAATATTCTATTTGTATGCGAATTAATCATGGTGTAATGGTGAATCAACTCAAGTCATGCGATTCTTCTAGCGATTTTGATTATGTAGCTGAACGGAACAAAAAGTATGTTATCTAAAGATTTTATCAATGGCATTCAATATGAGTTGCAAAACCGAGCTTTTGCACTCAAGGCTATTACACGTATTTCTAACCGTGTACAGGGAAGACCTGAACATGCTTTAGGATCAAGTGAGGATCGTGAATTTTTAGACGATATGATTGCACAGGAACAAGTTCAAATTGAGTTAATGGAACTTGCAATCAAGAAAAATACAGTGAAATTAAACCAAAAAATGATAAGTTTATTGGTCACTACGAATATAAAGTTTTTGTATAGGAATTTGATTATAAGATTTAAAAAATTAATGAATCACCTTATATCTTTAAAGGTATAGAATTTTCTATTTTAAAACCTGAAATATGTCATAGAAAAGCTTGTTCAATCTGAGAAAATTGTGAATACTCATCCCGCAAAGTTCAGGTTATAAAATTATCTTTTGGGGTTAGACAACAACTGTGAAAACATATCCATTTTCTCGTTTACAAAAAGCATTACTGGCGATTGGCTCATTTTCATGTTTAGGGTTTAGCTCCGTAGTCGTACATGCAGAAGATGAAAATAATACACCACGACTCCCAACAATTACGGTTGTTGCTCAAGTAGAACAAACGTCTTATTATCAGCCAAAAGTGAATTTATCTGGTTTTACTCAACAAAACATTGTGAAAATTCCAGCTTCTATCAACACAGTTACAGCAGAACACATCGCTGATCAACATGCAAAAACGCTCACAGATGTCGTTAAAAATGATGCAGCAGTAGGAGATGGCTATGCACCCATTGGCTATTATCCAAATTTTGTTATGCGTGGCTTTGCCTTAAATCTCGGTTCAAGTTATTTACTGAATGGCAATTTGCTTCGTGGTGAACAAAATGTGGCACTTGAAAACAAAGAACAAGTCGAAATATTAAAGGGCATTAGTGCGATTCAAAGTGGCATGTCAACACCTGGTGGTGTAGTCAATTATGTCACCAAACGTCCGAAAGATATTCGTTCCATCACAGTTGACGCAGACAGTCATGGTGGCAACCGAGTAGCAACTGACTTGGGTAGTTTTGTCGGTGAAGATCAGCAATTTGGTTATCGCGTTAATCTGGCTACAGAAGAAATCCATCCTTATGTTGAACATGCTGATGGTAAGCGTTTATTTGGTTCTTTGGCTTTAGACTGGAAAGTTTCAGATCATTCAAAACTAGAGTTCGATCTTGAATCACAACGCCAACGTCAACGCTCAGTCGCTGGTTATCAGTTACTTGATGGAAAAACCGTACCAACTGGTATTGAGTGGGATCGTTTACTTGGTTATCAGAGTTGGAGTAAACCAGTAACCAATGAAAGCCTCAATACCAGCTTAAAATATAGTCACCAGCTCAATGAGAATTGGTCTGCAAACTTATCTGCATCACAAAGTCGTGTCGTGGTCGATGATTATTCGGCATTTCCATGGGGTTGCTACAGTGATATATGTCAGACTACAGGCTTAGGCAATAGTTTTGACCAAAATGGCAACTATGATATTTATGATTTTCGTAGCCCTGATGACAGCTACCTAACCAATCAATTTAAAGCAGGATTAAACGGTAAATTTAATACGGGAACATGGCAACATAAGCTGAATGTTGAATTGTCTCAGACCTACAAGCGCCGTGCGCAACATGATGCTATCAATGAGTTAGTGGGCACAGGAAATATTTATAAAGATAGTGAGACATACAATCCTTCTAACATTCCTTTAGGCAATCGGTATAAATCTTTAGATAGTCAGCAAACCGCACTTAACCTGCTCGATCAGATTGATTTCAATGACTCATGGTCTGTTCTCATGGGTGGAAAAATCCTTTCACTAGACGAAAAAGCCTATGATGCTGAAGCTAATAAGATCCGTGATACGGACTTAAATCGATTCTTACCTCAGTTCGCACTGATGTTTCAGCCTTGGGAAAATACCCATCTCTATGCGTCTTATGCTAAAGGCTTGAGTGATGGTGGACAAGCACCGTGGTTTGCATTGGGTAATGAAGAAAAAGGAATTGTAGGGAATGCATTTGAAACACTTGAACCTATCAAATCCACCCAATATGAATTAGGAGTGAAGCATCAATTACAATCTATACTGTTTACTGCTGCCATATTTAAATTAGAGCAAGATCATCAATATACAAATTCTGATAACTACTACTTAACTGAAGGTCAGCAACACAACCTTGGCTTGGAGTTGGGCGTACAAGGGCGCTTAGGGCAGAGCCTAGACGTGATATCGACATTAGCGCTTACTCGTTCGCGATTAATAGAGATAAATGTCTTAGATTATCAAGGGCATCAAACTCAAAATGTACCGAAAGTACGTTTCGCCAGTTATTTATCTTATCAAGTGCCACAAGTAGATGGATTACGCTTGTTAACAGGCATGCAATACAGCAGTAGTAAATACGCTAATAAATCAGGTACAGCGAAAGTATCTGGTTATACAATATTTAATGTAGGCACTGCCTATAACTTCCGTGCTTATGGGTATGACAATACTTTGAGATTTAATGTTGATAATGTATTCAATAAAAAATACTGGCGAGATGCAGGTAGCTTCTTTGGGGATGATTATTTATTCCTTGGTGCGCCACGTACCGCGCAGTTGTCTTGGAATGTGAGTTTTTGATTTGATTCAGATATTGCTATACCCTGAATAATTCAGTTAACTTTAATTTCAACATAAATATATATAATTAAAGGTTTTTTTAGCCATCGGGGTTGGATGTGGAAAGTGATAAAACTGTTTTTAAGTTTCTTACTTCTTCTATTGGACTACGACCAAATAGACGTTTAAATTCTCTGCTAAATTGAGAAGCACTTTCATAACCCACTTTTCTCGCAGCGCTTTCAGCACTTACGCCTTGTCTGACCATCATTAATCTTGATTTATGTAATCGTATAGCCTTGATATATTGAATTGGGGAGGTAGAAGTGACTGTTTTAAAATACATATGAAAAGCAGGAATACTAAGGTTAGTCTGTATTGCTAAAGTGCTAACATCTATTTTCTTATCATAATTTGAATGAATGTACTGTAACGCGTTAGCAATCTTACCAAAACTACTATTCCTTAATAAAACTTCTCTAAGTCCATTTCCTTGTTCATTGCTAAGAACTCTATAAAGAATTTCTCTATATATAGAAGGTCCTAAAACTTTAGCATCAATAGGAGAGGTTAGTGACTTTATCAAACGAAATACTGCATTTTCAAAATTTTCATCTACAGGACTAGAATATAACGCACTAGGAGGAGAGCTAGATGGCACAGAGTCTACAGGAAGATTTGTTATAAGTTCGGTTAATATCAAAGGATCAATGTGGAGTATAATACCTAGCAAAGGGTTATCCGCCGTTGCTTCTGCCTCAACATTAAAAGGCAAAGGAATAGAGACCACAAGATAATTATTAGCATCATAAATATATTGTTTATCATTATAAAAACCGCATTTACGTCCTTGTAAAATAATTACAATACTAGGCTCATAGAAGGTCGACATGCATGTCAATGCACTATTCGAACGAATAAATGTGACATTTTTAAGCAATGACTCTGTAAACCCTTCCGAAGAAGCTAACTGATTTATTAAAGACAACATTCGCTGCTGTGAATTAAGGGTGAAGTTAGTGCTCATTCTTGAATTCCACATCCAGTTTTAAATAATTAAAAATACGAGTAATTTTTTCTTTAAGCAAGTTATTGATTACTTTTAGGCAAGCATTGAATACGAATAGGTCTTAAAGCTTCGACCCTTTGTATATAGGATAATTTTAGGTTTTTAATGCATTTAAGTTCATCTTTACGGTTTTAGAGGTTTCAATACATGTCAAAAACAATCCAATCAAAAATTATTATTGTTACAGGTGCAAGTAGTGGTATTGGTGAAGCCACTGTTAGAGTTCTCGCTCGTCAAGGGCATACCTTACTGATTGGTGCTCGTCGTACCGATAAACTAAAAGTACTGGCTGATGAACTCGGTTCTGAAGGGTGTAAAGTCGAATATCGTCCTTTAGATGTCACCCAAAAAGATGATGTTCAGGCGTTTGCTGATTTTGCGATACATCAATTTGGTCGAATTGACGTCATTATCAATAACGCAGGTATTATGCCACTGTCACCAATGGCATCTCTTAAAGTAGATGAATGGGATGCCATGATAGATGTAAATATTCGCGGTGTACTTTATGGCGTAGCAGCCGTACTTCCTATTATGCAAAAGCAAGGAAATGGTCAAATTATTAATATTTCTTCCATAGGTGGCTTATATGTCATTCCTACAGGAGCCGTATATTGTGCGACAAAATATGCTGTACGCGCTATTTCTGATGGATTACGCCAAGAACATAAAGAACTCCGTGTAACGTGTGTTTATCCTGGTGTGGTTGAATCTGAACTTGCGAATACCATTACAGATTCTGCCGCAGCAGAAGCAATGGACGGTTATCGTAATATTGCTCTTAAGCCAGAAGCGATTGCCAATGCTATCGCACACGTTATTAATCAACCTGAAGATGTTGATACGAGTGAAATAGTTGTACGACCAACAGCAGCATTATAATTTTTTGTAAAAACGTGGTTATTTTATCCACGTTTTTAATTATTAAAGCTAAAAAATTATTTAAGAATTAACATTACGAGGCATAAAGATGAATCAAGAACAGATTAAGAGTTTATTAGATAGCCAAAGATCGTATTTTCTTTCAGGCGAAACATTGGATTTAGATTTTAGATTAGAGCAATTGGAAAAACTAAAAACAAGTTTTATAAAATACCAACCGAAAATCATTGAAGCCGCAAAAAAAGATATGGGCAGAAATGAAATGGAAACGTATTTAATTGAGTTGAATTGGGTGTTAGATGAACTCAATAACATGATAAAAAATCTAAGGGATTGGGCGAAAGAAAAGCACGTACAATCACCAGAAATCTTTAAAGCAAATGAAAGCATCCTAAAACCTGAACCCTTAGGAACAGTATTTATTTTGAGTGCTTGGAATTTTCCGACATGGCAAATTTTCGGTCCTTTACTTGGAGCGATAGCAGCTGGAAATACAGCAGTGGTAAAGCCTTCTTCTACTTCTGCTGCGTGTGGAAAAGTAATTAATGAAATTGTGGAAACTACATTTTCGCCAAACTACATTAAATGTATTTTGGGAGATGTGGAAATGATTAATCGTTTCTTAGAAGAACGATTTGACCTTATATTTTTTACAGGTAGTCCGAGAGTCGGTAAAGTTATCCAATTAGCTGCATCTAAACATTTAACGCCAACAATTTTAGAGTTAGGTGGGAAAAGTCCAGCTATTGTCGATGAGACAGCTGATATAGAACATGCTGCCAAGAGTATTGTTAGAGCGAAATTATTCAACACAGGTCAAATTTGTGTTTCAGTTGATCATGTATATGTACATTCGAGCATCAAAGAGAAGTTTATAGAACTCTGCAAAAAATACATCGTGGAGTTTTATGGCGAAGATGCTTCTCAAAGTGAAGATTATGGTTTTATTATCGACCAAAGAAACTTTGAAAGATTGGTAAGATCACTAAACAATAATGGGACGATGGTTTTTGGTGGACAGACAGACGCAGCGAAACGTTATATTTCCCCAACTATTTTAGATGATGTCACAGAACGTTCTGAGATTATGCAAGAAGAAATTTTTGGACCTATTATGCCTGTGCTTGCCTTTGATTCAATTAAAGAATTGGTCGCTCTGCAAAAGACTAAAGAGAAACCTTTGGCATTATATTTTTTTAGTAAAGACAAAAAATGCCAAGATTTAGTGCTTGCACATACCAGTTCAGGTGGCGTTACTATTAACGATTGTATGCAACACGCAGCATCGAGATATTTACCATTTGGTGGTGTAGGTAATAGTGGCATGGGTAATTATGTTGGTGAAGCAACATTCAAAGCCTTTACGCATTTTAAACCAATCATGATAGTTCACACCAGTGAGTCGACGGATGATTCATTGAGTTATCCCCCTTATAAAGGCAAGGTGGAAAAGCTAAAGAGCATTATGGAAAGTGCAGATTAATTGGTGTGATTCTAGGCGCACAAACACTGACGATGGCTCTTTATGTAGCATTTGAGACTTTAATTATTGGTCAAAATATGATGTTGCAGAGCGTTGTGGTTTGGTATGTGCGCCACATCCATACAATGCGACAGTTACTCAACTGATTCTTAAGTTTATCGCATAAGTCTAAATTTTAATAATTAACAGCTCTAGATGGAAGATTCCATACATAAAGCTGCTTAATGAAACCGTCCAATTTTCGTGGGTCAGATCAGATTTATTTTTCTAAGATTAGGTATTTAATAATAGATTTCAGAAAAGTATTTGACCTTTTTACGAATTATTTTTGAGAACCATAATATGTCCGCAGAGGCCCACTCCGTTGGCTTACTAAGCCCCGTCATTCTATTGGCAGCAGCCGTGATTGCTGTACCTATTTTTAAACGTATTGGGCTTGGCTCTGTACTGGGTTATCTTACTGCTGGGCTCATAATTGGGCCTTTTGGATTTGCCTTCTTTTCAGACTCAGCTTCAATATTACATATCGCCGAACTCGGTATCGTTATGTATCTTTTTTTGATTGGTTTAGAAATGAAACCATCACATTTATGGAGTTTAAGGCGAGAAATCTTCGGATTAGGTACATTACAAATAACCTTATCTTCTTTAGCATTGACCGGGGTTGGTTTGGCTTTTGGTTTTAGCTGGCAAATTGCATTCATTGCCGCGACAGGTTTTGTATTAACATCGACAGCGATTGTGATGCAACTATTGGATGATCGGGGAGATATCAATCAACCACGAGGACAAAAAATAGTCGCCATATTATTGTTCGAAGATTTACTGATTGTTCCTCTTTTAGCCATTGTTGCATTCATGTCGCCAGATCCAGTAGTAGAAAGTGTTAGCTCTCGTTGGCAAGGAATTGGTATAGGAATTATAGCAATTGCCGGGCTAATTGCTGCAGGCTATTGGCTTCTTAATCCTTTATTTAGGTTGTTGGCTGCCGCCAAGGCTCGTGAGGTAATGACTGCCGCAGCTTTGCTCGTTGTGTTAGGTTCAGCATTGTTGATGCAGGTAAGTGGTCTATCTATGGCTATGGGGGCTTTTTTAGCAGGTGTATTGTTATCAGAATCTACTTTCAGACATCAAATCGAAGCGGACATTGAGCCTTTTCGCGGGATTCTACTTGGGTTGTTTTTCCTTGGCGTCGGAATGGCACTTAATTTATCGGTAGTTGCAAACAATTGGCAATTAATTCTCAGTGCTGTTGTAGCAATGATGACCGCCAAAGCAGTTATGATTTATGTGGTTGCTCGTATTACAAAAACATCTCACCCTGATGCGCTGGATCGTGCTTTGTTGATGGCTCAAGGAGGAGAGTTTGCTTTTGTTCTTTTTGCTGCGGCAACAAGTGCTCATGTGATTGATGAAACAATTAAATCAACCCTGACGGCCATTGTTGTTTTATCTATGGTATTGACTCCTGTGATTGGAATCATTTTCAAAAAAATCTATAAACCAAGTCATCAAGAAAACTTAGATGGTATTGATGAAGCCAACGGTCTTAATGGTAGTGTACTAATCATTGGTTTTGGTCGCTTTGGACAGGTAATGAGTCAATCATTATTGGCAAATGGTTTAGATGTCACCATTATTGATAGTGATATTAAAATGATTAAGAATGCAGAAAAAATTGGTTTTAAAGTCTATTATGGCGATGGAGCAAGATTAGATATTTTACACGCATCAGGTGCTGGTAATGCTCAAGTTATTGCTGTTTGTATAGACGACAAAAATTCCGCAAATCAGATCGTAACGCTTATCAAACATGAGTTTCCTTTTGCAAAGGTGCTTGTACGAGCCTACGATAGAGAACATTCCTTACAATTAGTTAAAGCTGATGTAGACTTTCAGATTAGAGAGACCTTTGAATCTGCTTTGCTCTTTGGTGAGGCGACACTAAAAGCAGCTGGAGTAAGTCAAAATGAAGCTTCCAATATTACTCAGGAAATAAGGGAACGCGAGAAAATACGTTTTGATATGGAGGTTTCAGCAGATGACTTATATGCGAGTTTAGGTGTTCGATATAATAATACAACATCTAAAACAACAAAGTCTTTGATTGAGTCCAAGCGAGATAGGGATATTTAAAGAAACGAGTTGCGCTGAAACTAGTAGGGACTTTTACTTGTATGATTATGTAATCAACTTGTAAAAGTCCAATGCAGCCGTTTAGTTAGGAATGCCAATCTATATATAGAATAAATGCTTAACAAATCAATAGCAGTCTATATTCACCATCCTTTTCAGCAGGTGCTCTGTGAACACAAGGTAAGACCTGTTGCGCTGGATGATCTACCGCTAGCCGCCAAAGATGTCCTAAACCTAAATTCACAGGTTTTGTGTTGGGTTTAGGCTGATAATGCAGATCAAAGAAATACTCTTCTAGAAAATTTTCAAACTCAGCTTCTGGGCCGTCATGTAATTTTTTAAGTTTTTCCCTGATTTCAGGAATTAGAATTTTTTGTTCAACTTGATTATGGGGCAGGATATCACTTGCAGAACCATGATAGGTACACAAAAAAGTATCTATTGGGATAGGTGATCGGTCAACATGAAATGAATATACATCTGTTGAAATAAAATCTAGCTCATCATCCCGTTCGTAATTTTTAATTAAATTAAGCGAAGGCGATGCCCCCAAATCAGTTAAGCGTTGTATATCACTTAAGATAATTTCTCTTGCTAAATTGCCATTTTCCGAAAGTTGTAACGCTAAAAGGTCTTCAACTGAAATTTCCGTAATATTTTCTTTTAATTCAAGTTTAGATACAATCTCTTCGAAATCACCAACCAAAGTTCGATACCAGCAAATGGCATTACTTTCTCCATGAAAATTGGAATTTACCAATTCAGAAAAACTAGAAACCACGCTAATTTGATTGTTGTCAGAGAATGTATTCTTCATATGAGAATTAGATAATAAACAGGGGCTAATAATAACACTTAGCTTTATAAAAACATTGCATTTCAATTAAAGTAGGTTGGTAACTCTGTTATTAAGAAACATGATTGTAATGAAGCCATGGTTACAAAGATCGCTGTAAATGGCTGATAGATGAAATTTAGAATACACAGCAATGTGAATTAAGAATGCTGAGGCTGGGTTTTGATAGCTACGATTTCTGTTTGGCTTTTTGGCGTAAGACATACAAATATAAGTTTTCTACTTTTTCACGTGCCCATGGTGTGGTACGCAAAAATCGCAATGATGACTTAACACTTGGATCTATGCAAAAACATCTAATTTCAATTTTACGACTTAAACCTTCAAAGCCATCGTAGTAATCCAATAATTCATCCAAAATGTCAGCAAGTTTTTTGCCGTGTAGAGGGTCATTGGAGGCGTTCATAATAGATCAATCATATTTTGGGAGGCCATCATTATAACCTGAGCTAATTGAAAAATGAGAGGATTGGAGTTTAAACGTAATTAACATAGAAAAAGGCAGAACTTTATGGAAAACAGGAGAAAAGTTGAGCCTAAGAAGAGTCAGGCCAATGAAGTTCATGCACGTGTGGCGGTATTAAATAGATTCACCGAATTAGGTAGACCTCATACTTCACAATCAAATTTATGTTTAATAAACAACAAATTTAATTACTTAGATCACTAAAGTGGACTGCTCCCAGTATCCTAGACATGAGACAGCCTCATTTTGAAGCTGCTTCAAAGGCTTCTGGACTCATCCCATCGAGATGCGAATGACGCCTGATTCGATTGTAAAACATCTCGATATAATCAAACACATCTGCACGGACCATTTCTCGAGTTTTATAGATTCTCTTTTTAATTCTTTCCTTCTTCAAGCTGCTAAAAAAGGATTCAGCAACGGCATTGTCCCAGCAGTTTCCGCGACGACTCATACTCGGAACCAAGTTATGCTTCTGGCAGAATTTCTGCCAGTCTCTGCTACTATATTGTGAGCCTTGATCTGAGTGTATAATCACAGGTTCATTTGGCCTGCGTCGCCACACTGCCATGAGTAGAGCATCAAGTACGATATCCCTGGCAAGCGTAGGTTTCATCGACCAACCAATCACTTTCCGCGAATATAAATCCAGAACAACAGCCAGATATAACCAGCCTTGCCAAGTGCGGATGTAAGTAATATCAGTCACCCAAGAGGTATCTGGAGTGTTCACAACAAATTCTCGATTTAAATGATTGGGTGGTACGATCTGAGGGCGGCCACGACCATAGCTTTTATGCTTCTTGTATCCACGTACAGCTGTAATACCATTATTTTTCATGATCTTCAGCACACGATTTGGACCACAGCCTTCACCTAATTCTTTAAGATCTAAAGTAATACGTCGGTAACCATAGATGCCATAACTGGCATCATAAGAAGAGCGGATGAGCCCTAATAACCGTTTGTCTTCAATAGTCCTGCCTGATTCAGGTTCATGCAGCCAGGCATAATAGCCAGCACGAGCGATCTTAAGAACCCGACACATCGTTTTAATCTTAAATTGATGACTGTATTCAAGGATAAACTGATACTTTACTCGGGCAGGCTTGCAAAGTACCTTGCGGCCTTTTTTAGGATATCCCGCTCTTCTTCAGTTTGCTTAAGCTGACTTTTAAGACGAAGGATTTCTTTCTTTGCTTCCAGCAGTTCATGTTCATCAGGATTATTGCGTAATGGTTGTACTGATTTCAGCCATTTATAAATACTGTGTTGTGATACACCTAAACGTTCTGCCACATCAGTGACAGAGTATCCACGTTCAGTAATCAATTTTACCGCTTCATCTTTAAATTCTGGGGTATAGCGTTGTCCACTCATAAGGTTCTCTCCTATGCAAAAAGAATAGACGAAATTTGTCCAGGAGAGTGGTGGCAGTCCACCACTAATTAAAAGGTGTCTACAAAATTGGTGGCTATTCAGTGAATTGAGATTTCGGAAGAAAAGGTTGATCCAATGTTTTTAGATCAGGATCAAAAAATCTGGAAAATATCATTCCACCAAGTCCAAACGAAAAAAGAAGCAATTCTACTGAGTCAGAAGTTATTGTCTACATCGTTTTAAAATGATTTCTAGGAAAAGACCAAGAAAAATAAGTAAATTCTTCTCTTGGTCTAGGCATTGCATTTAGTTTTCAATAATGTTCTTTAGCCATTCACGAACACCACTTTCAATGTTTGGTGGCATTTGGTCTTTAATCTCTACTTCTAGATCTTCAATAATGACATTACATTTATGAAAACATTCGACTCCACTTTCAGTCAATTCTAATTGCTGAACTTTTTTATTCGTTGGGTGTTTCTTCTTTATTAATAAATTTTGCGACTCTAATTTAGAAATAATTTGATTGACCGTCTGCGGCGTAAGTAAAGATAGACGAGCAATTTCTGCATTTGATAAGCTAGGACAATTATAAATAATTGAAAGTATAGCGAATTGAGCTGAAGTAACTTTCAATTCTAATAAAACACGTTCCATTTTTAAGCGATACGCACCAGCCGCTTTCCGCAATAGATATCCCAAATAGCCATCATCATAGCCAAACATTTCGTTACTTTTAGTTACATTCATAGATAAAGGAATCCTTTGCCGACAAGAAAAATTATCAGTATACTGACAATATTATCAGTGCACTGATAATCATGATTGGAGCTGCATCTGAGCAGAACAATCATATCTTATTGTATAGAGGAGTTTCAAACGATGAGACGAGGTGGTTGGACAGGGGCTTTTCCCGCAATTTGGAGTACGAACCATAAAAAATCTTTAATGCTTTTGAGATCAAATTTATCCGTTTGAAAATCAGAATTATTCAAATCGAGGGATTAATCGTTAATAGAAAATTAAAGGCAATTAATACAAGTTTTAATGGCGTTGTTCAGAATTCTGGTCGTTAAAGTTTGTATTAATTGAATATCTCATTCAAATTTCTATCGTGAGTTAAATATGAAATTATCTAAATTTAAATTATCTGTTTGCACGCTGTTTACACTATCAATAACAGTGACCCATGCTTATGAATTATCAGATATCGTTGATACATCAAATGGACAGATTCAAGGTGTTGCAGAAAGCAACTTAATACGATTTCAAGGTATTCCTTATGCTGAAGCCCCAATTGGTGCAAGACGGTGGGAAGCACCTGTCGAAAAAAGAAAATTAGACGCTGTTTATTATGCAGGTAATCTAGCCAATACTTGTGCAACAACAACGAATTTGGGTGGATTCAGTAAAATAAGTGATTCTGAAGATTGCTTATATTTAAATGTCTATGTCCCTAAAAATGTAAGTCTGGATAAAAATCAAAAAGCACCTGTATTATTTTGGATTCCTGGTGGTGGGTTACAAACGGGTTCAGCTAATGAGTATGATCCTCAGTACTTCATTGATAAGGGCATTATTGTTGTCACCATTAATTATCGCTTAGGGCCATTTGGATTTTTCTACAATCCCAACATGGCCAACAAAGATGCAGCATTTATTAATTTAGGATTAATGGATCAACAAGCCGCACTAAAATGGGTGAATAAGAATATTGAATCCTTTGGTGGCGATGCAAAAAATATTACGATCTTTGGCGAATCCGCAGGTGGGCAAAGTGTCCTAGCCAATATCTTCTCGCCATTGTCTAAAAATCTTTTTCAAAAGGCCATCGCTGCCAGTGGTTCTTATCATGCTGATTTAAAGAATGTCGCTGATGCAAAACAAGTGACCAATACCATCGCTCAAAAACTAAATTGTGTAGGTGACGCTGCTGCGGTCAGTGCATGTTTAAAGAGTAAACCAACAGAACAGTTCTTAACGCCAGATATTATTTCATTATTCAATGATGGTTTTTTCATCGACAACACAACCTTGGACAAATCTTTCTATCAATCGATAGAAAGTAATGAATTCAATGTTTCAAGCATGATCAATGGCTTTAATACGGATGAAGGTAGTTTCTTTGCTGGTGTGATTGAAAATTCACTCGGTAGAAAAATGAATTATGACGACTATGTTGGTTCATTAACCGGACTGTACGGTAAGAACACCCAAAAACATATCATCAAAAATAAAAAGCCGAATGCATCAACTGATTATACGCAAGCATTCAGTGAAGATCTCGGCAAATACAAGTTCGTATGTCCTACGATAAAGTTTAATGACTTGTTCTCTAAAAAAGTAGCTTTATACAGCTATGAATTTGCCGACAAATCTGCTCCTCAATATATCAAGCCTATTTCTATTGATTATGGTGCATACCATACAGGAGAGTTGGCTTATTTCTTTAAAGACTTCCGTGGTGCCAATGGAAGCCTGACCAAACTGAATCCATCTCAAGCAGAGCTGTCTAAAGCGATGGTGAATTATTGGGCCAACTTTATCAAAACAGGTAATCCAAACGGCGATGCATTGGTGAATTGGGCTCAATATCAAAATAACGCCAAGAATACGCTCTTGTTTAAGACTGATGGAGCCAAGCTGATTCAAGAGCGTAGTTCAAATAGATCATGCCCGAAATAGTCATTCTTTTTAATCATTCTAAAATCTCAATACAGGAGACAGATCAATGTCTGTAACAACTGAAAACCAAGTTAAAAAAATTGATTTATGGATCAATGGTGAACGTGTAGCTCCAGCATCTAAGCAGTATTTTATTGACCATAACCCTGAAGATGACTCTGTCTTTGCAGAAGTTGCAGATGGTGATGAAAGTGATGTAGATCGTGCAGTGCAAAGTGCCCATCTTGCATTTCAAAGCTATCGTAAAACCCTTGTTAAAGAACGAGAAGTTTATTTAATCAAAGCAGCGTCTTTGGTGGAAAAATATGAAGACAAGTTCATAGAGTTATTGGTCAAAGAAGTTGGATCACCCATTGGTAAAGCACGTTACGAAGTTGCCTATGCCGCCAATTGTTTACGTGCAGCGGCAGGTGTGGCACGTCGCATATCTGGTCAGACACTTCCATCTGATACTTTAGGTCGTTTTGCGATGACTACTCGCCAACCTATTGGCGTGGTTGCTGCAATTACCCCATTTAATGTACCGCTATTAAAAAGTGTGAAACTGAGCTCTTCGCCCTTAGCAACAGGAAATACTGTTGTATTACTGCCATCGGAACAAGCGCCAATGATCAGCAATTTGCTTGCGGATATTTACCATGAAGCTGGTTTCCCACCAGGGACCGTCAATGTTGTTACAGGTAATGGTGCTGTCATTGGCGATGCGTTAACAACACATGATCTGGTTAAGGCAGTAATGTTCACTGGATCAAGTCGAGTAGGGAAGCATATTGGCGGGTTGTGTGGTTCCAGAATGAAACGTGCGCTTTTAGAGTTAGGCGGCAAAAGTCCTCTGGTTATTTTAGATGATGCAGATCTTGATGCTGCTGTAGAAGCTGCGGCAATGAGTCAGTTTTTCTTTCAGGGTCAAGCCTGTATGGCGTCAAGCCGTATCTATGTTGACAAGAAAGTTGAGCAAGAGTTTCTTCGCCGTTTTGTCAAAAAAGCTGAAACCTTAGGTTTAGGTGATTTATATGATGAAAGTACTTCTGTTGGCCCGATTATCTCTGCACGTCAACGTGAACGTATCCGTCATCATATTGAAGATGCACGAGCTAAAGGTGCAAAGGTATTAACGGGCGGAGAGTGGATTGGTCATCGTTGCAAACCGACCATCTTATCTGGAGTTAATGAATCGATGGTGGTGTACCGCGAAGAAACCTTTGGACCTGTGACATCTGTTTATTCATTTACGGACTTAGATGAAGCGATCACACAGGCCAATGACAGTAATTATGGTCTCTCTTCTGCGATTTTCACACAAGATATCAATAAAGCATTCCGCTTTGTTCAAGAGGTTGAATCTGGAATGGTTCATGTCAATGCACCAACGATTTTAGATGAACCGCATGTGCCATTTGGCGGTGTAAAAGAAAGTGGTTTTGGTCGTGAAGGCACAGATATCGATGTTGAAACCCTAACCGAGTGGAAATGGGTCACCATTAATCTGAATTAAGATTTGATTTTGACCGAGTCTTGATAAAGGAACTCGGTCAACTCCACTGCACGGTATGAATATGTTGATGATCCGATTTCTTAGCACTCATACCATGCCGGCATAGCATATAGTTTGGTAAATGAATATGAACTCTAATACTCAAATTCTCAATAAAGAGCGTTCCATCTTTCTGCTAATCGCTTTGCTATTAGTCGCATCGAGTTTACGCGCACCGATCACGGGAGTTGGGCCAATACTTGAGCAATTACGTCTGGTGTTTGGCCTTTCACCAAGTGCAGCAGGCTTATTAACAACTTTACCGCTGATTGCTTTTGCTGTTATTTCTCCATTTACCGCACGTTTTTCAATTAAATTTGGTTTTGAGCGAATTCTTTTCGCCTCCTTAATTGTTGTTATTGCTGGTGCTGTAGTACGCTCCAGTGGTTCAGCCACGATGCTTTTTATTGGAACAAGTATTATTGGTATTGGTATCGCTATTGGAAATGTATTGGTACCCAGTCTGGTAAAACGTGATTTTCCAAATAGCGTACCCGTTGTCACAGGATTATGTTCTATTGCGATGGCTGTGGCTGGTGCTTTTGCATCGAGCAGTGTTGTGCCTCTTGCTCAAATTTTAGGTTGGCAACCAACTTTAATGGTTATTGCCATATTTTCCTTCATCGCTTGTCTATTTTGGATTCCACTCATTCTCCAAAATAAAACTCAAGAACAAGTACAGATCCCATTAGCAGAAACAACCCATACCCCTAATATTTGGAAATCTAAACTCGCTTGGCAGGTCACATTTTTTATGGGCTGTAATGCGGCTTTATTCTATGCAATGGTGAGCTGGTTGCCTGCAATTTTGACCGAAGCAGGTTATAGCAATAAAGCATCTGGTTCTTTACATGGTTTGATGCAATTAGCAGGAATTGTGCCTGGTTTAATTTTGGGTCCATTGGTGAATCGTCTGAAAGACCAACGCTTAGTTGCCATCAGTATGGGGCTATTAATGTGTATCGGGATGCTCGGACTGTTATTTGTCCCACATTGGGCAACACTTTGGGTACTCAGTTTCGGTATTGGATCTGGTGGCGGAATATTACTGGCGTTGATGTTTTTGAGTCTACGGTCTCGTTCAGTACATCAAGCAGCTGCACTTTCTGGTATGGCTCAAGGTGGAGGCTATCTGATGGCGGCAGCGTGTCCAACCTTAGTCGGTGCACTGCGAAGCGTCAGTGAGAATTGGAATTCTGTATTAATCATGGCTGTTCTACTCTCAATACTGATCGGTATTCTTGGCTACCTGTCTGGTCGGAATCGTTATATTTAAATCTTAAGTATATATCTCGTTAAAAAATATCATTTTTAAAACCATCGTTTTCGATTTATTCGAATTCGATGCTGGGTTCAATTTATCTAAATTTACTGTTCAAGTCGCAACAGGAGTATTTCATGTGTGTGTTTCCTAATCGTTCGTCATTCATTCAGCATAGTTTAGCAATGACTGTAAGCTTGCTCATGATGACATCTGCCAACGCAGCGACTGATCAAGAAGAGATTCAAAAACTCATGGAAGAGGTAAAAGAATTGAGAGCATTAATTCAACAACAATATAAGGCCACTGAAACAGACCAAACGACTGTATCAGCGCCTATTGTTAATTTTTCACCAACTCAACCAGCGACTCATATCAATCTATATGGTTTTTTGCGGGCTGATGCCAATTATATTATTGAAGGCGCTGATAACGACTTTAATGCCGCAGCTAAAAGTACAGCCGAAGCCAAAGATAAACTCAGAACAACCGTTAAAACCACACGTATTGGCTTGGATTTTTCGACGCTTAATCAAGAGGCAAAAATTGGCGCTAAAGTCGAGGTGGATTTTGCAGGAAGTAATGATAATCTTCGCATTCGTCATGCTTATCTGATTTATAACAATTGGTTGATTGGTCAAACAACTTCAAATTTCCTATCCAGTCATGCGCCTGAAATAATGGACTTCTCAACCAATATTGGTGGTGGCACCAAGCAATATCCTCAAGTTCGTTACAATTACAAGGTTACATCGACAAGCCAACTTACTTTAGCTGCTGAAAAAGGAAATAATTCGGCGTCAAACACCGCGATTAAATATCAAGTGCCTGTTTTAACAGCAAAAATGATGCATGAGTTTACTGACAATAAAGGTTCTACATCGCTACGGGCCATGCTTGAGCAATATCAAGCTGAAACGCTAAAGTCAGATAAAATAGGTTGGGGGGTTGCTATCGGTTTGAACTATAAGCCAATTGAATCTTTAAAGCTATCAGCTGACATTAGCCATGTAAAAGGCAACAGTCATTATATTTATGGAAGCAATGCCGCTTTTACTGTTGTGAAGGGGAATGTAGAACAGAATGAATTTAATGCAGTACAGATCGGTGGAACCTACTATATTCGCCCCAATTTACGAACAACTCTCGCTTACGGCGCAATTTTTGCGGATGATACAAATAGCTATGCTCAAAGTAGTAGGACAGATATATCAGCCAATGAAAAAGTACAGCAGACATGGATCAATTTTATATATTCTCCTGTAGCACCAATTGATCTGGGGCTAGAATATATCAATGCTAATCGTAAAACTTTCTCTGGCGAAAGCTATCGTGATAATCGTATCGGAATTATGGCTAAGTATACGTTTTAATTAGCGTATGTAAATATTATATTATCGGGTTAAATAATATTGAATTTAGGACTAGTTGCATAGGAAATTGATCGTAGCTATTTGGGGCGAATTGAAAGGGGAGAAGTCAGCATTACTGTTGAAAAACTCTACCAAATCTCACAAACGCTTAATGTTGACCCTAAAAGACTACTCCCGTGATAAATATTTTTTGAGAAGGTGGGGAGCTAAGAGGTGATCAACTTTCAAGTTGGTTTTAAGTTTTACCTCTTCAATAATATCTATAAGTGTTTCTGTATTCTGATGAAGCTGTGACTCCAAATCATCAATTTGTGTGCGTAAATTTTTATTGGTATCCGTAAGAGCCTGTCTTGTCTTTTTATTGACATAAAGTTGCTGTTCTTTAGTCTTTAAGTGCAATGGAGAAATCTGCTCAGATACATACAGAGATATAAGTTTCTTCCTTTCAACCGAACTCAAAGTACTTAGCCCACCTGATATATACCCCTTAGCTGTTAGACGACTATGAAGAGCTTTATGTGAAATAGGGGATTTTTCAAAACCTTCAACTAACATCATTTGCAATTCTTGTTCGATGACTTCATCTAATTGTTTACCACGTAACATATCAGACTTCCTTAGATTCGATTTTTTGCTGTTCTATGGCGAACAGTTCACTTAAGGTTGTTGGTAATTTAGCGATCGCATCTCCATAAGGAAAAACTGGAATAGGGGTTAAACTATTTTGCCTATCAAGTGCTTTTGTCTTTAAGTCACTTAAATAAAGTATTTTTTGGCGTAAATCCTCGAGCATTTCTCTATAAGATAAATCATGGACTACGATTTGCTCTATATATGCAAACTCATCTACCAATTCATTCAAAGTATGTTGTAGGGCTTGTAATTCACCTTTCCGACCAGTTAAAGCAAAGTTTCCACATTGATCACCAGATTGGCATGCAAGGCGTTTAGGGCAATCGTGTACAGCGACTTCACGCATGCATCCACCAAAAGGCAAGGGGTATAAACAAGCATGGCGTTGAACTAATGAGTTGGCTAATGATTGATCCTCTTTAACCAGCTCATTAAAAGATTCAGCGATATCTTGAAAATACTCATCAAAAAAAGAGTTTTTTACATAGCTTGCCACTTCATTTTTTGAATCAAATGTCTGTAAATTCATCTGGATAGTCTGGCTTTAGTTCTCGTTTATCATTTTCGTAAAGTGCCAATTCATGTTTTTCTAACAAACTAGCAGTGACTTTACGTTGTTTTAACGCTAAGTGTTGATAATATTGATTTTGCTTAATGTCTACACGCCCCATTAGCATTGCTTGCAGATGTTCAGCTAAACCACTGAGAGCGAGAAAAGTATTGATATTGTGTCGTGGAATATGACTTGTAAGCTTTGAATATTCTGTTTCATTCTCAAGTAAATTATATTTTTCAAAAACAGATCTACTTAAGGAATTTCCAAAAAAGCTATTTATTAACATTCCATTTAGAGGAATGATGTTTGTTTTATTGATGAAAGCTCTTTGTAAGGTTGCAGATCTAAACTCATGAATAAAAAGCAAATCTTCATAAGCGATTTTTTCCATTTTTCCTTCATAATTAAAAACATGATCGATAGGGTATTCAGAGCCGTAATTAGCTAACCCTTTAATGAAGAAATTTATATCATGTTTCAAATAATATCTTTCAATCCCTTGACCAGATTTGGTCTCCTTGAAAACAGGAATATTTTTAAGAGTTTTAATAACAACGTCACGCTGTCCAGCTCTACCTCTATAAGTATCTTTAACTCCAAAAACACTTCCAATCAAATCATCTACTTCCACATAATCTTCACCAATTTCATCAATTGTTTTTGGCAAAAAATCTGAACAGTTTTTTGACCGGATATAATAAAGATGCTCTCTATATTCTTCCGTAAGACCCAATACCGACTGAAATATTGTCTCAACTAAATTTGCAGATAATGGCTCAACCCAGTGAATTCTAAAACCAGCTCCTTTAGCACCATGATATTGAATTCCCAAAGTGTATTGCTTTTTGCCATCTAAAGTTAAATGCTCCTTTGTTACTGGATCAAGAATAGGTTGTTTGATCAATGCATCTGTTTTTAGAAGGATTGCTTCTGTTGATCGTAAACCAGTGACAATAAGCAACAATAAAAGATTTAGAACAATCTTTTCACCATTCGTTTCACACAAACTGATAAGCGAAACAATATTTATAAATGTACGAATTGAAATCAGCTTTTCTTTATCAAGATCATCTTCATCTAGTTCCAATTGATCAATTAAAGCTTTTGTTTTCTTGGCATTTGAGGTTCTATTCTGGCGGTTTATATATAGGTATTTTTGAGAAAATTCTAAAGGTTGTTCAGTAAAACCGTAATGATTTAACATCTCCTGTAATCGAAGATAAGTACCAGCATGATCAGGAAGATTCGTTTTACTTGAATTTTCTGACAAAATTTCAAAAGACTTATTTAATATTAATGTAGATAAATGGCAGGGATGTATGCTCTCTATTTTTTCAGCATATAGAGCACTATACCAACGCTTCAGGATTAAAAATTCTGCATATAGTTTTTGGGGTGATGCTTTGGAGTTAGATTTACGATAACTAAGAATAAGTACAGATTTAATAAACTCTTGGAAAATGGGTTCAATGATATTGTTTTCGATACCTTTCAACTTTTTAATCGTGCCAAAAGTGAAATGTGTTTTACCACTTCTAGACAACAACCATCCTGATCCAATTGTACCACCATACCAAGATGAATCGTTCCAATTCCATTTAAAATTAGACTGTAAATTCTGATGAAAGTAATCTTTTTGCTCATCAATAAAAACATTATATTTTTCAATGTTCATGAATATCATCCTTCTGTAATGTACAACGAGCTATTACAGATTCAATTTCGAATTTAGTTGACTCATGCACTCGAATCAATGGATTTCTAGATACCCCAATTCCATCTGATAGCTTAATAAGACCATTGATCTCATTTTGTATGCTTTCTAAAACATGATTATGGTTAGCATCTATAAAAGGATGAAAGTACATGCAACCATAGCAATTACGAACTGGTTGAAATAAACATTTGTCTTGGTAGGAGCACCCACCAATATCGTAATGAATTTTGCTACCAATATTGCCCAAGACTTTTTTCTGATGCCAATCTTGCTTATAAACCAGCCTTCCAGTCAGGAGCATGGCGATCATTTGTCTGTATAGAGAATTTTTACCAAGTGCCTGTGCTCTAATTTGAGCAAGTTCAGGAGTAGAAAAAATATAATGTCTAGCTGTCACAACAGAAGAATGACCCAAGATATAAGCAATCTCTTCAGCTGAAGAACCTGACATTGCAAGGCTATAACCAACATGATGTCTAAAATCAGAAAAAGAATATTTCTGCTTTATCATTTCGCCTGCAAGAACAGCTTCTCTATAAGTCTTAGGAGCAAAATCAAATAATTGAGTATTAATCGCTTTTAAACAAAAACGTGCAGAATTTTCTCCTAAATCAAAATGTGAAATATTATTTTATATAAGTGATTGATTGTAGGTTAAACAAAGTGGTCTATGAACTTAAAGTATCATGTACTCAATTTAACTTATGTTTATATAAAATCTAGTTCATAATTATAAGGAGAAATATACTTATTAAATTTGATAATTTAAACTGATCATTTTTCAAAAATAGTAAATTAAGTTCATGAACTAAAGCTTCTAATTTAGAATAGAGAAAAAATTTTCATAAGATCAGTGTTTTTACATACCAAAATTATGATTTCCCCATATTCAGAAAAGATTGTAGTCGTTAGAGTAAGCATTGAATAGATATGATTTATGATATTTTTTAGATTCATTCATAATGATCTCAACACACATTAATTACAGGACAAAACACCTTTTCTGCTAAAAAAACGGCTTTAGCGATAATAGAAAAGTTAGAAAAGTCATAACTTAATGACTCAAAAAACCTAAAAGTAAAACCAGTGATGGTTTTTCTTTTAGGGGAGTTAAATAAAATGATCTGCTTTAATAAAACTAATTTTAAGGAACAATTACAAAATCAGGATTTGCTATAGCAAAAACAGCTTCACGGTCTGCAACTGGCGGATAAATCCATACCGTATTAATTTCTTGTTTAATTTTTTTCGCCTCGTGACGCACAAATTGAACTTTTCGATCCCATCCTTCAGTGTAAAGTGCTCCCCATGGGCCTAAGTCTACACAAGTTACATACTTTGGTTGGCTATACGCATGTAATGGCAAATCAACCAATTCTGCCGCAGCATTGTAACCCGCTACACGGCCTAGGCTCATGGCATGCTGACATGACATCACGTTAAAATTACCTAAATTGTCGGTTGGAACTTTTACAGTATCACCCGTCACAAAAATATGTTTTGCCTCTGGTGCATGTAAATAAGCATCACCTAAAATACGACCTAAATTATCTTTTTCACCTACAATTTGAGAGGTCAGCGAGTTCGCTCGCATGCCCGCAGTCCAAATGACAGTTTCTGCTTCAATTCTTTCGCCGTTAGAAAGTATTACCCCAGAAGCATCAAGTGCAGTAACACGTAGCCCAGCTTTACCTTCAATGCCAAGTTCGCTCAGTGCTTCGCGAATTACCGCCGCAGCTTCGTCACCCAATGCTGCACCAATTTCTGCTGATGAATCGACTAAAACCACACGAATATCAGTTTCACCTAAAATGCTACGTAGACGCTCAGGCATTTCGGTCACTGTTTCAAGCCCAGTCAGTCCACCGCCTGCAACCACGACTGTATTACGTGCTGCATTTGCAGGTTTATTGGCTAAGCTTTTAAGATGCTGGTCTAGTTTTTCAGCATCTTCTAATGTACTTACGCTAAATCCATATTCAGTAAGCCCCAGTATAGGTGGCATAAAAGTAGTACTTCCAGTTGCCAGAATAAAACGCTCATAGCTTAAAGTCTGTTTATCGCCGTGAGTTGTGGTAATCACAAGATTTTGGGCAGTAGTATCAATTTCATTTACCCAGCCAGCAACATATTTAACATCTACTACACTTAATAACTCTGAAATATCAGGGTACATATTTTCAAGAACAGCTTCATAAAGACGAGGACGAATATCCACATTTGGACTAGGGGAAACCATCATCACTTCAATGTTTTGTTGTTGGGACGTCAAGTGAATTGCTCGTTGTGCGGCAAGTGCTGCCCATAAACCAGCAAAGCCGGAACCTGCAATAATAATACGCTTACTCATTTGATTATCCTTTTGATAGGTTTTTCGGACATACAAATTCCTGCTCATCTCAAAATTTTGGGTGAGCGAATCCTTTCTCTGACTGTCCGAAAAATCTGAGAAGGCGTTTAAAACGTTTAGAGAAGTTTTACCTTAGGGATGAAAGCCCTATAAGCTCATTAGTCGGGCGTATCCCGTGATATTTTACTTTTCCGCATTTTTGCTGTTCTTCCTTCAATGCGTTCATTGATCCAGCCATTTACATCACTAAAAAATACGTCGGGTGCATAACGACCAAAACGGTCTGCAATATCACCAAGTGTGTGAGCACCTAAAGCATCTCGCATGGCTTTTTCAGCCTGTAACATAACTGCATGTACTGCACACACACCACTGGTTGCCCAATCGGGTGGGGCATTGTTAAAGACCGCACATTTACCACGAACTTCTTGGCACTCAAAAAGCGGTTTTTCACCTTCGATTGCATTCACGATATCTAAAAAAGTAATTTCGTGAGCAGATCGAGCGAGTAAATATCCGCCGCGAACACCTTCTTGAGCAACAACAAGACCTGCCTTTTCAAGTTTAGGAAAAATCTTGGCCATAAAACTCGGAGAAACTCCTTGTAATTCGGCAAGATCCTTACTACTTAAAGGTTTATCATCATTGTTCACAAGAAAAAGAAGACAGTGAATCGCATACTCGATGCTACTAGTAATATAAGCCATTTAATTTCATAATTGATCAATTACAAACACAGACTAATGTAGTCTGTGTTTTAAGTCAATCATAAAACTAAGACAAAGTTAGTCCTAGTTTTATCAAGAGAAAATATAGATGAAAATAATAGGGCTATATCACTGAATATAAATACCTTTAAAAGAGAATTGAAAGACGTAAATAATTTGAAAATGATCGAAAAAATTATGAACGCCACCAATAATTTTCGACATTTGGCTCGTTTAAGTTCAATACTTCACCCATTTGAGGCGTACTAATCGCTAAGTCGTTTTGATGAGCCAAAGCCACAATCCGTTCAAATGGATCATCCCAAGCATGAAGCGCCAAGTCAAAAGTCCCATTATGTACAGGCAACAAATGACGTCCTTTTAAATCGATATGTGCTTTTAAAGTTTGCTCAGGTTGCATGTGAACATCTGGCCATTCTGGATCATAGGCCCCAGTTTCTAGCATAGTAAGATTAAAAGGACCATAACGATGTCCAATCTCTTTAAACCCATCGAAATAACCAGTATCGCCACTAAAAAACACCCGTAGATCATTATCAATAATTACCCACGATGCCCAAAGCGTTGCATTGCTATCACCCATACCACGGCCTGAAAAATGATGGGCAGGGGTAGCAATCAGCTCAAGACCATCCACATGGGTTGTTTCCCACCAGTCAAGTTGCTGAACCTTTTCTGCTGGCACGCCCCATTTTATCAGTGCGTCACCGACACCGAGTGGTGTTAAAAAGTGTTCAACTTTGTCTTTGAGTTGGATTACTGCATGGTAGTCGAGATGGTCATAATGGTTATGCGACAAAATCACGCCTTTAATGGGCGGTAAGTCCGCAATGCTAATCGGTGGTTGGTGAAAACGCTTTGGTCCAACCCACTGAAAAGGCGAGGCACGCTCAGAAAAAACAGGATCGGTTAACCAAAATTCATTACGCAATTTTAATAAAATGGTTGAATGCCCAAGACGAAATAGAGAACGGTCTGGGGCACTCATGAGTTGTTCTTTTGATAAACTTAACACAGGAATTTCTCGGTTTGGCACCGTATTTTTGGGTTTGTTGAATAAGAATTTCCACATTAAGCCTAGCGTTTTTCCGAAAGAATGTGTGTGCATATTCGGCCGTGTATTGCTATATTTCCCATTGTGCTGCTGTGATGATATGAATGGAGAAGGCAAGTCTGTTACCTTTGAAATTGTCATTTTGTTTTCCTTGAGTGGAACAACCTATATCTTTAAATAAGAACTTGAGATAAGTGCTTATTTTGATTTATTTAAATGAGTGTTTAATCACTCATTAATTAATTTAAATAATAAGAATGCTGCACATTCTTACTTTAGTCTTTATCTACATTGAAACTGCATGCCAAAATGCTTCAAAACCTGACTTCCGATAAAGATCAGCTTGAGAAGTGTCTTGGGCAAGGCTTTGTTGCACAAACCTAGCATTTGAGGCTTATTCATCAATATAATTTCAAAATGAATAAACCTGCAGCTAAAATCTACCGGACAACGAATTGGTCTTCTTACAATAAAGCACTGATCAATCGAGGAAATATATCAATTTGGTTTGAACCAAAGACTCAATGGTATGCACAATCACGAGGCAAACAAGGTCGAAATCAAATCTACTCCGATATAGCTATTCAATGCTGTTTAATGATCAAATCTCTCTTTCGGCTCTCTCTACGGATGGTTACAGGCTTTGTTCAAAGTCTGATTAAACTTTGCGGATTAGACTGGATAGCGCCAGACTACACCACGCTTTGTAGAAGACAAAAATATATTGATATTGTGATTGATTATCAAAAAAGTAGAAATGGGCTACATCTACTCGTAGATTCTACTGGCTTAAAATTTCTAGGTGAAGGTGAATGGAAACGCAAAAAACATGGACCTGAATATCGCCGCCAATGGCGTAAACTCCATATTGGTATTGATGCTAAAACCTTGCAAATACGTGCTGTACAGCTCACTACAAACAATGTCAGTGATTCACAAGTACTAGGAGATTTACTTGCTCAAATTCCATTGGATGAAAAGATTGACTCTGTTTATACCGATGGTGCTTATGACACTAAACACTGCCGAAAAGTCATTTTAGATCGACAAGCACATGCAGTGATTCCTCCAAGAAAAAATGCAAAGCCATGGAAAGATCAGCAAGCGAGTTCTATAGAGCGGAATGAGTTATTGAAAACAGTCAAACGGTTAGGAAGATCCCTTTGGAAAAAGTGGTCTGGTTATCATCGTCGAAGTTTGGTGGAAACCAAGATGCATTGCATCAAATTATTAGGCGATAAATTAACATCAAGGAGTTTCCCTAGTCAGGTGAATGAGATTCATGCACGCGTAGCAGTCTTGAATAAATTCACAGAATTAGGTCGCCCTCATACCCAAGTTATGCCTTAAATTTGAGTGACTCGGGTAAATATTAACTTTTAAATCTTTGTGCAACAAAGCCTATTTACGGGCAAGTTTGGAGATAAAGTTTAGTTCAGCCTGACTAGGTGTATAGACCTGTTCAAGCTCTTTTTTTGAAATATGTTTTTTAAAACGTGGATAAGCTGTTCTTTCGATAGATGTCATTATCCACACTCCTGTAAACCATTATAAATATTTAAAATTTGTAAATTAAATAAACATTTTATTAAGTTTTCCTACCAATTAATAAAGCTCGATAGGAAAACTTAAATTGATATTTTATTGCTTATCCTTGATATAAATTGTTGGGATTACAGACATGCCAACACGTAGCTTATTCACTTCAGCTTGATTAGGTAGAATCCGAATACGCACAGGCAAACGCTGCACAATTTTAGTAAAATTACCTGTCGCATTATGTGGAGCGACTGCTGAATAACTTACACCACTGGCAGGACCTACACTTTCTACAGTACCTTTTAATACAGTATTCGGTAGTGCATCGACTTTAATATCCACAGATTGCCCAGTTTTAATATGAGCAAGTTGAGTTTCACGAAAATTTGCAGTGATATACAGTTTATTCAAAGGTACAATCGCCAGTAGAGGTTTTCCTGTATTAACAAAAGTGCCTGCACGGACTGATTTTTGCCCAACCATACCATCAACAGGAGCTGTAATCTGGGTATAGGACAGTTTTAATTTCGCAGCTGCTTGGGCAGCTTTTGCCTGAGCCAGCGTCGCTTTCGCACTTTCCATTTCAGCTTTTAAAATATCAATTTGTTGTTTTGCAGCATCTAGCCCAGCCAGATTTTTATTTCGGCTGGCAAGACGAATGCTTAACTGTGCTTCAGCTTGTTGCATTGCCTGTACTGTACCTGAACCATCCGCAGCTAGATTACGGTAACGAGTTTGATTTTCTTTGGCTAATTTTAATTCAGCATTATCTACATCAATGGCTGTCTGTGCTTGACGGATAGTCGTTTGCTGTTGTGCCATTCGTGCCTGAATGCTTGTAATATGGGCATTGGCACTTTCAACCTGAGCTTTGGCAGCATCAACCGCTACACTAAAATCTGCATCATTGATTGTTGCCAGTAAATCACCTGCTTTCACCTGTTGGTTCTCTTCAACCAAGACCTGATGAATGGTTCCCGAAATTTGAGGAGTGACCAAAGTAAAATCTGCCTGTACATAAGCATCGTCTGTGGACTGGCTGGATTCTGGTTGGTTCAAATAAATCACACAGCCAATCGCCACAATAAGCAACACGACAATACTAATGATTTTGGTTTTCTTGGGTAATGACATGATAAATTATCCTGATTAAGAAGCTGGAGGTGTTGGGATTTGTTGCAGGTTGGGTGCAGGGATATAGGTCAATCGCAAAACAAATGGAATTAACAATAACGCAAGCACACCAAGTACCAAATAAGTATCAGCTACCGATAAAACCAGCGATTGTTGAGTAATAATTGCCATAAGCTGTGCAGGTTCTAGTGGTTCTGCAAGTGTAAAGTGAGTGAATGCGGCATGATTAGATAACATTTCTGCATGAAATTGTCCCCGTATCACCATAAATTGCCCAACCACTGCACCGCCTAAAAGTGTTCCAAAGGCACGCAAGGTATTAATCGTTCCCGAAACATAAGGACCTTCGATGGGTTGAACAACGCTGGTACAAAGAAATAGCATGGATACAATCGCCATCGGCTGCCCAAAGGCTTGCAGACTTTGAATCAGCATAAACTGGTCTTTATTCCATTCTGAGGTGAGTTGCATGCCTAAAAAACAGGATAGGGCGATCAGCAATAATCCACCTGCAAAAATCCAGCGTGCATCAATCCATTTTTTATATAGGAAAATAGCGACCACTGAACCCAATATCAGTTGTGGCAAGGCAATCATTAGCCCGATAGATGCCATCTGCTGTGGACGATAATCCTGTATAGCCCCAAGATACCTCATCGGTAATAATGCTCCAGAGGTCAAGACAATCAACAGAAATACAAATAGACTAAAACCTAATCCTAGATTGCGACGACTCAGAATTTGCAATTTGATAAAAGGCGAGGGGTGATACCATTCTGTTAGCAGGTAAACTGCCAATAAGGTTAAACCTGCCACAAGTGACACTACAATTAGGGGGGAATTAAACCAGTCCAGACGGATGCCTTGGTCAAGGGCAACTGCAATTAAACCCAGTGCAGGAACACCCAAAGCCATTCCAAACCAGTTTGCCTGTGGAAAACGTTCCATTTGGATTTTATCTTTAGGCAAACCCCATGCAATCAATCCGCCCGAAATCAGAGCAAGGGGAATAATTTGCCAATATGCCCAACGCCAGTCCACAATTCCATCTGTCCAGTAGCCTGTGAGCCAAATAGAGAGATTTGGGGTAAATGTTGCAGTTAGTGCATACAGTGCCAATCCATGCAAACGAATATGGGGCGGTAGAAATTTTAGGGCAGCCATCATCAATAATGGAATCATCGTTCCACTGGCAATACCCTGTATAAAACGTAAAACCAACAGTAAATTAAGCTGATGGATAAAGGGCAGAATCAGTGCCAAAAAGGCACATAGACTAATCATCCATAATTCAAAACGACGCATGGATAAAGTAATTGCAAACCACGCAGCAAAAGGCATGGCAATCAATTCACCTGCACTATATACCGTCGTTAGCCAAGAAGCATCATCCAGACCATAACCCAATGCTCCACGAATATCAGCTAAAGCCAAAGCACCTACACGATTATTCAGCCCTGCCATCATGGCAGCAATCAAAATACCGAGTAATCCCAAAATGGCACGTTTCGGTGGACGATTTGCCATAGCTGGTGATGATGATGTACTACTCATGAGGTCACCAAAGAATTATGAAACGTGGTGACATCCCAACCACCACCCAATGCTTTGTACAGATTAACCACACTTAAGGCTGCATTAGTGGAACTGGCATTTAACTGATTTTGTGCGGCAAGTAACTGTCGTTGTGCGGTGAGTACCGTCATATAATCCGCCACACCTTGCTGATAACTTCGTTCAGCTGCTTGAAATGCCGCTTGATTCTGCTGATAAGCAATCATCAATTCAGCATGATGGCTGTGTTGAGCAGACCACGCATCAAGAGCATTATCCACTTCATGCCAGGCACGTAGCACTGTTTGGCGATAGGCGAGAGCCGCTTCTTTTTGACGGGATTCATTCAATGCTAAACGTTGTGTTAGTTTTCCACCCTGAAAAATAGGTAAATAAACCGTTGGACCCACAGAAAACAAACGGGAATCCCAACTATCCAAATCATCTAGTTCAAATGCTTCTACGCCAATGCGTCCTCTTAAACCAATACGAGGATAAAAATCAGCTTTAGCAACCCCAATCGCTGCGGTTGCTACATGCAATTTCGCTTCTGCACGTTGTATATCAGGACGTTGATGTGCTAATTCAGAAGACATACCGACAGGAATATTCTGCGGTAACTCAGGTATAGGCATAGCCTGAATTAATTGTTTATCTAAGGCTTGTGGTTGTTTACCCATTAATAAAGCAAGTGCATTCATCAACTGATGACGTTGTTGCATTAATTCAGGCAACATGGCTTTAATACTGGCTTGCTGTGCCAAAGCAGAAGCGGTTTCAAACCGTGTTGACACGCCATTACGCTCACGACTTTCGGTCATTTTGACCAAACGATTGGCAATATCCAAATTCTGCTCAGCAATCGCAAGTTGTGCCTGTATGCCACGTAATTGTAAATAGGTTTTTGCCACTTCCGCAGAGAGTGCGATTTGAGCAGCTTCACGGTCATAAAGGGTTGCTTCAAAAGAAGCGGTTGCCCCTTCACGCATCCGTCTAGCACGTCCCCATAAATCCAGTTCCCAACTGGCATCAAACCCTAATTGCCAAAAATCACTGGCGTTTGTCGGAGCACCCAGTGCTGCGAACTTGCCATTTTGACTCAACGCCTCACGGGAATAACTTGCTGAACTGCCAATCGTGGGTAAAAGCTGTGAGGAGGTAATACCAAGTTGAGCCCGACTTTGTTCAATACGTTCTGCTGCCATTTGCAAATCAAGATTATTTAACTTGGCACGTGATTGCAGCTCAATCAAAACCTTATCATTAAATACCAGCCACCACTCAGCTGGAGTTTTCGCCACTGATAAAAGGTGGTTATTGTAAATATCATCTGAACGAGATGGCAGTTGGAGCTTCGTGATTTCACTGTGAGGTTTTACAAAATCGGGACCGATGGTACATCCACACAGTGAAATTATACAAAATGCTGTACCTGCATTTTGTAATAGTGACTGTAACTTTATAGACATTTATCAATCCTGCTTATTGTACCGAACCGCTCGGTTTATTTATATGGGGTAAAATTCCAAAACTATGAATGCATCCACATAAATAGATGAATTAGTCAAAATACTGGCATGGTTGAAGTGTACCGTTCGGTTTGATATGATGTCAATATGCTATAGATAGCTCTTTTAATATTTAGGATATCTTTGATGCAGCAGATGAATCATGAATTTACTGGTAAAGCACTACAAATTCTTCAGGCAGCACGACGTGTTTTTTTAACACATGGTTTTGCCGCAGCAACCACAGATATGATTCAACAAGAGGCTGGGGTTTCTAAATCAACAATGTATGCACATTTCCCTAACAAAGAAATGCTATTTACCGCTGTGATAGAGGCTGAATGTACTACATTTACTGATACTGTCCGTGATATTCAATTTGAATCTGGCAAATTAAGAGAAACTTTAACTTTATTGGCACATGCTTATTTAAAGATTGTGCTTTCACCTGAGGGACTTGCAGTTTTTCGTGTGGTGATAGCAGAGGGAATACGATTCCCTAATCTTGCACGAGTATTTTATCTGGCTGGTCCACAGGTCATGATTAACATGATTGCTGAGCAACTCACTCATGCAGCAGCATCAGGAGAGGTTGATTTAAGTGAGTTGGGTTGTGATACCGCTGCCAGCTTATTTATCAATCTGGTTAGAAGTGAACCACAACTACAATGCCTTACTCATCCAAATGCTGCGCCATCTGCCATACAGGTTGATCAATGGGTCAATATCGCTGTCACAACTTTTATGCGTGCTTATGGATGCGAACAGCCGAAATGAGTTGTTGTTTCTAGAAAGTGGTTTATCCAATTATCTTCTCTCTATAACAATTGGGAGGTCTTATGAATTTAGGGCTGACGGCTTTGGAACTGGCAAGAATACAGTTTGCCTTTACCGTTTCATTCCATATCATTTTCCCTGCTATTTCGATTGGTCTGGCAAGTTTTTTGGCAGTACTGGAATGGAAATGGTTGCGTAGCCAAAACCCGATTTATCAGGATTTATTTAAGTTCTGGATAAAAATCTTTGCCTTATCTTTCGGGATGGGTGTGGTGTCTGGTGTGGTGATGAGTTATCAATTTGGTACGAATTGGAGCGAATTTTCCTATTTTGCAGGCAGTATTACAGGACCTTTACTGTCCTATGAAGTATTAAGTGCATTTTTCCTTGAAGCTGGTTTCTTGGGGATTATGCTGTTTGGCTGGGGGCGTGTTAGTCCTCGCATGCACTTTTTTGCCACGTTAATGGTGGCAATTGGCACCTGTATTTCCATGTTCTGGATTCTATCCTCTAATAGCTGGATGCAGACGCCACAAGGCTTTAGTATCGAAAATGGCATTATTGTACCGCAGGACTGGTTTGCGATTGTCTTTAATCCATCATTTCCTTATCGCCTGGCACATATGGGAATTGCTGCATTTCTTGTGGCAGCATTATTGGTCACGGGTACAGCAGCATGGCATTTACTGAAAGGTCGTCGTGATGAACTGGTTAAAAAATCCTTTTCCATGGGATTGTGGCTGATTCTGATTTTAGCCCCGTTACAGGTGTTTATTGGTGATGCTCACGGTTTAAATACCTTAAAACATCAGCCTGCCAAAGTTGCAGCCATGGAGGGACATTGGGAAACTAATCATGAGGAGGGAATGCCACTTTATTTATTTGGACTGCCTGACATGCAGGAAGAACGTACCAAATATGCCATCGCTATTCCCAATTTAGGTAGTTTAATTCTGACTCATTCAATGGATGGAACTGTCACAGGGTTAAAAGACTTTGCCCCTGAAGATCGTCCAAACTCGACCATTGTATTTTGGAGTTTCCGTATTATGGTGGGGCTTGGCATGTTAATGCTGCTGATGGCATTCGCCAGTGTCTGGCTTAGAAAAACAGGCAAACTCTATGAGCAAAAATGGTTTCATCGTTTTGCACTTATTATGACTCCTTCTGGTTTTATTGCCTTGCTGGCAGGTTGGTTTACTACCGAAGTTGGACGGCAGCCATGGATTGTCTATGGCATTATGCGAACCAAAGATGCGCTTTCTCCTGTATCAGCCGAGCAGGTGGGTTTAACCCTGATTATCTTTGTCGTGGTGTACTGCATTGTGTTTGGTGTTGGAATTTACTACATGCTAAAAATCATGCACAAAGGTCCAGAGTTTATTCATAGTCAGGTAGGTGAAATCGGGGGTGTTGGTCATTTTAAAACCCCAATGCGTCCACTGAGTGCGATCAATGAATCACTTGAAGAACAAGATAAGGGGACATCATGATGGATTTATCTTTAATCTGGGTTGCCATTATTGGTTTGGGTGTACTGGCCTATGTGGTACTTGATGGATTTGATTTAGGTATTGGAATTCTCTTTCCTTTTGTCAAAGACCAACAGGAAAGGGATGTGATGATGAATACCGTTGCACCTGTCTGGGATGGTAATGAAACATGGATGGTACTTGGTGGAGCGGGATTATTTGCCGCCTTTCCTATGGTCTATTCGGCCGTCTTGTCTGCACTGTATTTACCCATTATCCTCATGGTGATTGCCCTGATTTTTCGAGGAGTTGCCTTTGAGTTTCGTTTTAAGGCAAATCGTACCAAACACTTATGGGATCAGGCGTTTATTGGTGGGTCGATATTTTCCAGTTTTTTACAGGGCGTGATTTTAGGTGCATATATTCAGGGCATCAAAATTATAGATGGTCGTTATGCTGGCGGTGGGCTGGATTGGCTAACCCCATTCTCTTTATTTACAGGTATTGGCGTGGTGGTTGTATATGCTGCTCTGGGCTGTGGCTGGTTGATTTTAAAAACTGAATCTCAGTTGCAACAGCAACTTTATCAACTGATGCCTAAACTGGTGGTAGCATTATTGGTGATTTTTGCTGGGGTCAGTCTCTATACGCCACTGGCACATCCAGTCATTGCTGAACGCTGGTTTAGCTTACCGCAACTGTTTTATTTTAGCCCTGTACCAATACTGGTTTTATTGTTGAGTTTTCTGGTAATTCGTGCCTGTAAACAACGACATGAGTTTGCACCCTTGATGTATATGTTTGGTCTGGTCTTTTTAGCCTACACAGGTTTCCTCATTAGTCTGTTCCCCTACATTATTCCACCCTCAGTGACTATCTGGGATGCCGCAGCACCGTATCAAAGCCAGCTATTTTCGTTGATTGGTGCGTTAATTCTTATCCCAATTATCATTACCTATACTGCGATGTCCTATTGGGTATTTCGGGATAAAGTTAAAGTCGGTGATGGTTATCACTAAAGGAGTAAAGCCATGAAACTTTCTCAAACCCAATGGTTTATTGTACTTTGGCTGGGCGGTTTTTTAAGTTTACTTGTTGTTGCTGGCTTCTTTAAACTTTTATTGAAAGTGGCTTATTCATTCTAATTTTAATGCGTTGGAGTATATCCCTATATATTCCAACTAATCTAAATATTTATATCTTGAAATCTTTGAGAGCTTTCAATATACCGTAAGGCTGAATTAATGTTTTTCCAACCTACATATTGCATGAGATCCTTAATATCCCAGCCATTAGAGGTTGCCCAGTTAGCAAAACCACGACGTAAAGAATGAGCACTATATAATTCTGCCGATTCAACATCAGCTTCAGAGAAAATGTTTCGAATAAGCGGAATTAAACTATCAATATGCAGGGCATTAGTCGAAAGCTGTCCCCAACGATTAATTGATCTAAATACCATTCCAGAATTCAATTCACTCACTTTTATCCAATCTGAATAGGCTTGAACAGGACAGAGCTGGCTTAATGCTGGTACTTGAAAATACTGCCCATTTAATGTTCTATTCCCTTTTGTTTTAGCTAAATAGCAACGTAAGCTTTCAGGGTGAATTTCAATATTTTTTACCTCTAGTCTAGTAAGTTCATCTCCACGAAATCCACGCCAAAACCCTAGCAACAATAATACCTTATTACGAGTATAGCGAAGATGCTTTGCACGTTCTCCCGAATTTTTAGACTGTTCAATAACCTGATCAAGATAGTCCACTGTTTGTTTTAATTGGTTAAGTTGTAAAGGCTTCGCTTGTTTTTCCTGAACTGGATGAACTGTTTTAATTCCTTTTAAGACTTTTTTAACAATAGGTGCTTTAGTTGGGTCAGGAAAACCTTGTTCTATATGCCATTGAGATAAGGCAGCAAGCCTTTGTTTAAGTGTATTAAGAGATAAAATACCAGCATAATCAGTTAAATAGTGGGCAATATGATCTGCGGTTGCAGGTAAAAGTCCCTGCCATTCAAATTCATAGTGTTGAATTGCATTGGCATAACTTTTCTGTGTGTTCTCTCTGATGGAAGCCTGTAAGTAGAAATCAATTTTGTCCATATCAATTTATCCACAGTGAGTGACTGAATTAAAAGCACCAATTTTTCTTACTGTCATATGTAACTAACTAAACAGCAAAATCAGCATATCACACCATAACACAGGATAATGTTCTATTATCCTGTGTCAGATTTTTGATACAAGATTGTCAATATAACAATAATTTTAGTATGTTATTATGTAATACATAATACAGTACGATTAATTAAAAAGGATTTGATGATGTCTAGATCAGGTTTAACTAAAAATATGGTTAAGCAGGCAAGAGATGTACTTATCTCTCAAAATAAGTATCCATCTGTAGATGCTGTTCGAATTGAACTTGGTAATACTGGTTCAAAAAGTACAATCCATAAATACTTGAAAGAACTCGAAGAAGATGAAGAGCAGGGTATTGGCCAAAATCGTTCTATCAGTGAGACCATACAAAATTTAACTATACGTTTGGCTGAACAACTCCATATTGAAGCTAATGCTGACATAGAAAAAGTTAAAGAAATCAACCAAATCAATGAGGAAAGATTTAAGGAAGAAATAAAAGTCTTACGTAATGAATTAAATCAAACAAAAGTAGCTCTTCAAGAACGTGATACTACCGTTAACGAACAACAGAGAATAAATGAGATATTAAAAATATCCTTAGATCAGGAAATAATTGCTAAAAATCGCCTGGAGCAACAGGTTGTTAATATAAATGAGTCATTGAAACAAAATAAAGAATACCTATGTAGTTTAGAAGAAAAATTTAAACATGCTCAACAGTCTTTAGACCACTATAGAGAGTCTGTTAAAGAACAACGTCAGCAGAATTTACGTAGATATGATCATCAAGTTCAATTGTTACAGGCAGAAATACGTCAATTACAGCAAACGATTGTTGTAAAACAAGATAAGTTAAATGAATTTACTGTGGAAAATACGAAGCTAACAACAGAATTATCAATTTCAAATGAGAGTAATAAGAAATGTGAAAAGTCCATTGATGATCTAGGTAAGCAATTAGAGCAAGTTAAACAGCATGAAATATCATTGTTATCTGGATTAAAAAGCCATCAGGAAACTATCCAAAAATTGGAGATACAGTTAAGCGAAATTACTAAAGAGAAAAATATCTTAGATCAACATGCGAAAGGACTTGAAAAGGATTTGACCGAGAGTAAAATTAAATTTGAAACACAACAATCAATGTTTACACAGTTACAATTCATGTTGACTGAAAAACAAAAGGTTAATTTAAAAGAGTAGAATTGTTTTATGCAGTATATTTATACTTATTTCGATGATAATGTTGGATAAATGGCTGTGGATTACTTTTCAGATACATTTTTAGATACCCTTGGAGAGTGGCAACGAGGATGGAAAGAAAACCAAGCTTTACGTGAAGATATTGCTAAAAAACTTGAATTGCAAGCAATAAAACTTCCTCAAAAATACCGAATAGTTTCGGCTCCTTGCTATCGCAAACGTTATTTACTACCTAGTGATATTAACCCTTTATTCATGGATTCGGAAATCAGTGATGGTGCTACTAGCTGGACTTTAGATAAAAAATATGCAGAATTTTTTAAAGGATTTTGGCGTGATGATGCCGTGACAGCTGTTATTTTTAAGCATACTCCAAATCCAAGCGAAGTAATTCTCAACATTGCCTCATTGTACGAGTCCACAAATTTTATGAATGCGGTTAATGCATACATTCAAAAGTCTGGTAAAGAGGCTGCAACATTTATTAAGATTGGTGCTCAGCAAAAAGAAGTGATTCTTAATACAAACCTGCGTGTTGATGAAATTATTGCTTTTACAGGGAAAAGTAGCCCATTCGATGAGCTTTGCATTGCCGCTGGGGTGAATCAATATGATCAAGATAGTGTTTGGAAATTCTTTGTAGAAATAGGCATGCAGCCAGAAGTTCCTCGTTACGTTGAAAAAGATGGTGTGAAACGAATATTAGCTAAAGTATTAGCCAAAGCTAATGAATTAAAAAAATCGAAAAAACAACCATAAATCCCGATTAAACTATTGACAAATTTTATTTGTCCTATTTTTACACGTATCTCGGCTGTACCCGATGTCTATAAAGTTGCAAAGAGCTGGAAGCATAATTCTAGAAGAAGACATCAGTATCATAAACAAGATATAAAGAAAGGACTTATTGTATTATGAATAATAATATTGTGAATGATGATACTGAACGGAATGCTATTTCAGAAACTCTGGAAAGCTTCCTTGTTGATAGGCTTAAATACTCAAAGAAAAAAACTCATTTTACTATAAGGCAGTTGGACGGAAAAACTAAATGTTTCACAAGTTTTTTTGCAGGGAGGTCATCAATTGGGAAACCTAATGAATTTTATATTCGATTTGGAGAGCATGGTTATAAGAAGGCTAACAGCAAATATATTATTGTTGCCCGACTATCATTTCATCATAGAAATAAAGGACATGGAACAGCCTTTCTTAAATATTTATGCTTATTTGGTGAAAAATTTGATTATGAGTTTTTAGAAATAGAATGTCCTAATTCTGATTGCAGGGCATTCATGAAAAAAATAGGCTTTAAGGATCAGCTGTACCTTTCAATTTTAGAACTGAAGCAATCTATTCAAACATATGAAGCTCAAAAATTAACTAGAATAGAAAACAAAAAATAAGCTTGAGATTTTCATTATTTGTAATAAATTGGCTTTGTTACACACATCTATTTTAGAAAACATCTTCAGCCTTTGTTGGTTTAGTTCATATTCAAATAGACTTTTAGTGTGTCATTGAACAACGTCATTCACCAAATATATTATTTATTTTCTAAATATTTCTTCAACAAATGTGGTGCCAAAAGATGATCTACTTTTAAGTTTGTTCTTAGTTTTACTTCTTCGATAATATTTATAAGTGTTTCTGTATTCTGATGAAGTTGTGATTCCAAATCATCAATCTGTATGCGTAAATTTTTATTGGTATCAGTAAGAGCCTGTCTTGTCTTTTTATTCACATAAAGTTGCTGCTCTTTAGTCTTCAGGTACAGTGGCGAAATCTGCTCAGATACATACAGAGATATGAGCTTCTTGCGTTCAGCTGAACTTAAAGTACTTAACCCACCTGATATATACCCCTTAGCTGTTAAGCGACTATGAAGAACTTTATGTGAAATAGGGGATTTCTCAAAACCTTCAACCAACATCATTTGTAATTCTTGTTCGATAACTTCATCCAATTGTTTACCACGTAACATATCAAGCTTCCTTAGTTTCAATTTTTTGCTGTTCTATAGCGAATAGTTCACTTAAGGTTGTTGGTAATTTAGTAATCGTATCACCATATGGAAAAATAGGAATAGGAGTTAAACTATTCTGTCTATCAAGTGCTTTTGTCTTTAAGTCACTTAAAAAAAGTATTTTTTGACGTAAATCCTCAAGCATTTCGCTATAAGATTGATCATGAACTATTATTTTCTCTATATGTGAAAATTCGCCAAGTAATTTATCTAACGTATGCTGCAAGGCTTGTAATTCTCCTTTACGACCAGTCAATGCAAAGTTTCCACATTGATCACCTGATTGACAGGATAGACGTTTAGGGCAATCATGGACTGCTATTTCACGCATACAGCCGCCAAAAGGTAAGGGATGTAAATTTGCATGACGCTGGACTAACTCATCTGCATCTTTTTCATTAGTCTTCGTTAATTCATTGAACGATTGAGTGATGTCTTCAAAGTATTCATCAAAGAATGATTTTTTAATGTAATTAGCAACTTCATTCTTTGAATCAAAAGACTGTAAATTCATTTTGATATTGTTTTCCAGGTCTAAATTCTCTGAAAAAAACATTAACCCATCTTTTTTAATGGTATCGACTGGAGGTTCTATTTTGACTTCTTGAGTATTTTTTCTATAACTTTCTAGTTGATATTTTTCTAAAACACTTGTTGCTATTTTACGTTGCTTTAAAGCTAGATGATGATAATATTGATTTTGCTTTATATCAACACGTCCCATAAGCATGGCTTGCAAATGTTCAGACAAACCACTGAGGGCCAAAAAAGTATTAATATTATGCCGAGGAATATGAGAGCCTAACCTAGAATATTCTTTATCATTTTCTAGTAAATTATACTTCTGAAATATTGACAGGCTTTCAGTACCGCCTAAAAAACTATTTATATTTGTCGTTTGAAAAGGAATTACATTAGCTTTAAAGCTAAAAAATCTTTTTAATGAAGTTGATTTAAATTCATGAATAAAAAGTAAATCTTCAAAAGAAATTTTTTCTATTCTTCCTTCATAGTTAAATACATGATCTATTGGAAACTCAGAATCATAATTTGCTATATTTTTTATAAATTCATTTATGTCTTTCTTTAAATAATACTTATCAGTTTTGTTGTATTTTTTGATATAAACTTCTTTAAAAATTGGAATATTCTTAGCAGCCGTAGTAATGTAGCTTCTGGTTTTTTTATGAATTGCAATATTAAAAATTGAACCCACAAAATCGTCTAGCTCGATAAAATCCTCTCTAATCTCATCAATTACCTTGGGTAAAAAATCAGAGCAATTTTTTGATCTAATATATTGAAGATGCTCTCTAGGCTCTTTTGTTAGCTCTATAACTGATTGAAAAATTGTTTCAACAAGACTTATAGCGAGTGGCTCAACCCAATGTACTCTAAATCCAGCACCTTTTGCTCCATGATATTGAATCCCTAATGTATATTGTTTGATACCATCTAAAGTTAAGTGTTCTTGAGTTATTGGATCTAGTAAAGGCTGTTTAATCAATGCATCTGTTTTTAAAAGAAGTACTTCTGTTGATCTCAAACCCGTAACTATAAGCAATAATAAAAAGTTAAGAATGATTTTCTCGCTATTTCTTTCGCATAAATTTATTAGTGAGGCAATATTGATAAATGTACGGATAGAAATGAGCTTTTCCTTATCAATATCATTCTCATCTAATTCCAACTGGTCTATTAATGCTTTTGTTTTCTTGGCATTTGGGGTCCTATTTCTTGCATTTATATATAGATATTTTTGAGAGAATTCCAATGTGTTTTCGGTAAAAGCATAGTGATTTAGCATTTCTTGTAATCTAAGATACGTACCAGCATGATCAGGAAGGTTTGCTTTGCTCGAGTTTTCAGCCAGTACTTTAAATGAGTTATCTAAAGTTAATGTGGACAAGAAGCAGGGGTGAGTGTTCACGGGATTAGTTTTACATAATTCACTATACCAACGCTTGAGCACCAGAACTTCGGCATATAATTTTTGTGGTGAAGTTTTTGAATTAGCTTTTCTATAACTGAGAACCATTATGGCTTTAATGAACTCTTGGTATGTTACATCTATTGAAAGGTCTTCAATGCCTTTCATTCTTTTCGCTGTTTGAAATGAAAAGTGTGTTTTTCCACTACGTGAAAGTAACCAGCCTGAACCGATAGTACCTCCAGCCCATTCGGTATCACTCCATAACCATTTGAAATTTGGTTTGATATTTTCTTCAAAAAATTTTTTCTGTTCTTCTATAAAACTTTTATATTTTTCAAGATTCATAAATGTTACCCTTGTGTATTGCACAACGAGCAATTACGGATTCAATTTCAAATTTAGTTGATTCATGAACTCTAATCAATGGATTCCTAGATACACCTATACCATCAGACAACTTAATTAAATCATTAATTTCGTTTTGAATATCCTCTAAAACTTTGCTGTGATTAGCATCGATAAAGGGATGAAAATACATACAACCGTAACAATTCCGTACAGGCTGGAATAAACACTTTTCTACATAAGAGCACCCACCAATATCGTAATGAATTGTACTACCAACATTACCTAAAACCTTTTTTTGGTTCCAATCTTTCTTATAAACTAGTCTTCCTGTGAGGAGCATAGCGATCATTTGTCTGTATAAAGAATTTTTGCCAAGCGCCTGTGCTCTAATTTGTGCTAATTCTGGCGTAGAAAAAATATAATGCCTTGCGGTTACAACAGAAGAATGGCCTAAGATATATGCTATTTCTTCAGCTGAAGATCCCGCCATCGCTAGGCTATATCCAATATGATGCCTAAAATCAGAATAAGAGTACTTTTGTCTTATCATTTCACCTGCATGAACAGCATCTCTGTATTTTTCAGGAGCAAAATCAAATAACTGTGTATTAATAGCCGTTGAACAGAAACGAGCAGAATTTTCGCCTAGATCAAATAGCTTATCATTTGGTTTTAACTTAAATCTTTTAATATAGGCGAAAATAATTTCAGCAATTTCCTCTGGTAATTTTACAGATATTTTTTCATGTACATATCTTGCTTGCTTTGCATAAGGGATAAGTATGCTATAGCGCTGAAAATTATCTATTTCACGAGTCGTATCTATTTTAAGATTTTCTACCGATAATTTAGCTAATTGTACAGGTCTCAGTCCTGTTACATACACCAATCCTAGTATTGAGGAGTATAGAAGTGTTTGATTAGTTATGTTTTTTTTAGATTCCTTTATTTCCTTAATTAACTTAGAAAAACCCTGTTGAATCATAGAGATAAGAGCATAATCAATACAATCCTCATATTCTTGATAGAATAATTTTGAATTAAAAGACTTAGGTCTAGGAATAAACTCTAGTTCAAAATCATCATCAATGTCAAAATGCGGAAAGTCTTCTACTATTAAGAGTTTCAATAAAAATTTAGTATGAGAATATTTGTTATAATTTTTTTCTTCTTTTGCAAATTCAATCAATGTTTTTTTTAAATTTTCATAACTAAAAACCAACTTATTTTTTTTTAAATATTTAATTAAGAATCGAAAAGAATAAAATATATTACTCAAATTAGATGGTGTATTCTTTTGAATATACATTATAAGGAAAAATTTAGCTAATATAATCTCACTTTCATAAAGAGCTGAAAAATCTATTTTTTCTTTTGTTCCAGAATAATAGAAATGCCAAGTGTTATCTGTTGAAATTATAAATTTATCATCAAATTTATCAGCAGTTAAAAATTTGACAATCTTAGGTAATTTTTTATCTATACTTTGAAGGGCTGTCAGCTGTTTCTCATTAAAAATTGAAACAGGATGAAATTCCTGTTCTGTAAAAAGGTCAAATTGCACCATTTTTTATCATTCCAATAATTCTTCAGATATACGTTTTAAATTTAAGAGGTTTGCACTATCTACAATAAAGCGTTTAGCGTAATAGCTTGGCATTATGCTATTAGCACTCCAACCACCTAATACACGCAGATCTTCTTGGGCTTGTTGCATATTTTCGTCATTGTCGATTAGACCTTTAGCTTGATACTTTTTTATTGCAAAAGCTAATGTGATATAAGCCCAGGTATGTCGGCAAACATGAGGCGTGATTTTGTGGATAGAATCAACCTTATTGTTATCAAAATATATAGGATGTAAGTACCTGAAGACCTTATCAATTTTGTTAAAAATTATATTAATTGCAGAGTAACTTAATGGGGAGTAGGGTGGTTTCAAAGATGTAAACAAGATATCAGATTCACCACAACTCCTTATGTAATTGATATACATAACTAAAAAATTATAATCCTTTTGATTCAACTTTATAACTCTATATGACTGTTCATTTTTAATACTTGGCTTTCTCATCCTAGTATCATTTTCATCATCAGTATTTGTAACTATAAGGCTATAAGAATCAGAATTAATTGATTTTTTAATTGATTTCTCTGTCAATAACATTAGCTCACCAACTCTCAATCCGTAATTCAGCATGAGATGTATGATTAAGAAATTACGAAGCTGATGTGGTTGAGTTGAAAAAGGATTGTTAGGATTAGTTTTGTTTTTTTGATCTGGCCGAATTACTTCATAAAGATTAGCAACCATCTCATTGCTTAAGCTTTTAAAGCTATGATTTATAGTATTTTTTACAGTTAATCTTCGTTTAAAAAACTTTCCAAATATCTTTTTTTTATTTAATAAGAATCTATCTATTTTTTTCCTATGGCTCGTTATTTCTTTAATCGTAAGATCCTGATTTCTAATATTCCAATACTCATCCAAGAGAAAAACAAAGAACTTAATTACAGACCTCAGACGTTGTGTAATAGTCTTATAATTGACATCAGTATTTGATCTAAGTCGAATCAAATTCATTTCTAATTTTTTATTATTTTCTAGAAAAACAATAAAATTATCTATTTCATGCACATAGACTTCAGGTGTGTATCCAGAAGAAAAAAATGACTCACAGAACAAAGTTGAATATTTTAAAAACCAGAATTCATACCAAAGCTTTATTGCGAGCATATCAGATTGTTGCGTAGCAAAACTTTGAAATCTTAAAGCAGTTAAGGAATAGAGGAACGGATAAAGACATGGCGAAGTAGTAGAGGCATCAAACAGCAAGACTATCCGATTTTGAATAAACTTCTTTTTTGAAAGCTGAATTGTTTTTATGAAAAGCATGAGCTGTTTGTAAACTTTGTGAAGTATTTAAGATATAAACATAACTAAAAAAAGTCTGTTTTAATTTGTACTGTAAGTAACTGAATTATAGTTGATGGAACAAGTTTATGAACTTAATGCCACCTGTATCAAATTTAACATAATGTTGATTATGCGCAATATTTCAAATATAAGTAATTGCTTTATATGGTGTTATTTTTAAATATCACTATATAAAATACTTAATAAACACAACTGACTATTGTTTACAACTCTCATTGATTCAAGTTTCTAATAATAATTACCCTTAGAAACCTCTCGATAAAACTTAGGCGTAACGTTTGTCCACTTTTTAAATGCACGAGAAAAATGAGAAATATCTGCATAGCCCAAACGCTCTGAAACTTGCTCAATTGATAACTTATGTTGTCTCAATAAACGCTCAGCATGCGTCCTACGCACTTCTGCAACAAGAACTTGAAATGCCGTGTTTTCATTCGTCAATTGTCGTTGTAATGTTCTTTCTGAAATGTGGAGTTTCTCGGCAACTTGTTTTAAGGATAAGAAGCCCTCGAGCTCATCATAAACTAACTGTTTTACGACTGATGCCACATTATCTTTATCTCTTCTTTTTAAGGATAAGCTCTGAACATCCTGTTTACATTGCTGTTTAGTTAACCGAGCCGCCAATGCATCCGCCGTTTTAAGCTCTAAATTGAGCAAATCCTTTTTAAGAATTAAACAATCATTTTTATGACCAAAACTCACATTTAACCCATTGAATTTTCTAAATTCTTTATAAAAAATAGGTTTATCTTGCTGAAATATAAATGTAATTTCTAATTTATGTTGAACTAAATTTTCTAATATTTGTGCAAATCCAAAAACCAAGAACGTAATACCATGCGTATTTAGTCTAAACTGTTGTAGAGGTTGATTAAAATACAAGTATGCCATTTCTCCATCGATTTTAAGCCTAGGTTTAAATACAGAACAATGTAAACCAATAAATTGTTCTAAAACATCTATAGCATCCCCTAAAGTTTCTGATGCTGTCGCTGCAATCCCGACATGTCCATAACAAGAGATTTTCATCTCTTTTGCAAGATATAAACTTATTGCTGGCTCTTTTGTAAGTAACGCTGCTTTTTCCAATAAGTAGTTAAAAATATTGAAATCCACATACCAAAATGGAGCATTTAATTTCTGTGAAGAAATGCCTGTTCCAGCCAAAAGTTGTTCTGAAGAAATATCCCACTTTTTTATAACATCGACCAATAGATTGACATATGTACCAGGTAATTCAGGGTTCATAATTCATCCTTTTATATGCAATATCTGGCGTAAAATGGTAAATAGTGGCGGTTTATGAACTATGCCACTTTTTAGCTTTTAGGCATAGTACATATATCTAAAAATTTACATACCAAGGTTATTGATCAATGAATGTTTTAATTGTTCATGCACATCCTGAAAAACGCTCTTTTACAGCAGCACTGAAGAATACGGCCCAACAAACCTTCGAGCAATTAGGTTATACCGTTGAGATTTCTGATTTATATGAAATGAATTTCAATCCAGTTGCATCAAAAAATGATTTTGAACATTTGAATCAACCAGAATATTTCAATTATGCGCTTGAGCAACGCCATGCATTAAAGCAACAACAATTTTCAAAAGATATTGAACTTGAGATTGAGAAAGTAAAGCGTGCTGATTTTATTCTGTTTAGTTTCCCATTGTATTGGACATCTGTTCCTGCAATTTTAAAAGGCTGGATTGATCGAGTCTTTGTTTCAGGTCTTTTTTACGGTGGTAAGCGTTTTTATAATCATGGTGGTATGACTGGAAAAAAAGCAATGCTCTGTTTGACTTTAGGTGGACGTAGCAATATGTTCGGTGAAAACTCAGTGCATGGTCCTATTGAACATTATTTATCTTCGATCCAACGTGGCACACTTGCCTATGCTGGCTTTGAGGTTTTACCACCATTTATCGCTTATCATGTCCCGTATATCAGCAATGAAGATAGAGAAAATATGTTAATGAGCTTTGAAGAATACATTAAAAATTTAGCTGATTTAAAAGCTCTAGAATTTCCACATTTAGAAAACTTTGATGAAAAAATGAATCCGCTTGCATAAGAAGTGAGAATAGAGACTGCGACCAAGTCCCCAAGCAAAGTCACAGTCTCTATATTTGTGAAAACCTTACTTGTTAGCCTGTTGGATCTTATAACATTCGTCTAGTGCGAGTTCATAATACGCCAAACCTTCCTGTGCTGCTAAAAACACTTTTCGTTGTAAGTCAGGATCCTTGTCACAAAGTCTCTTAATCAATTCCATTGCTTCATAAGGATGAAGATCATCATAGTGAGCATGCGCTCTTAACCAAGCCAGTGATCGTTTATTGATATTGACTTCTGGGTGTTGGGTGTAACTTTGAACACCTTTATAAACTTGTATGCTCCAATCCCCTGTCGCCCACTCTATTGCAAGATTCGTGGCGGCTATACTTTCAGCTAAACTGCCACGAAAGTTAACATCCCATAAAAAATGATTTACAGCATTCATCGCTGCGGGTGGTCTGACATTATTTAACATCTCAACAGTTAGTCCAAAGCCTCCAGCCCAATCTTGATACCAACTGAGATGGCGTTCTTCAACTTTAATATTTTGGATCAACCAATCACGAGTCTCTGTGACGCCATTCAGTGAAAACGATGTCGCTTTGGCTAAGCTCCCAGCCATATAAGAGGGAAAATGGGCAACTAAAGGATAAAAGTTCAATAATGCTGATCGAAAACATTCGAGACTTAATGAACCACTTGCCATATCTAAAAATAATGGGTGTTTGCTAACTCTTTCTTTTGCAGGCAAAAGTTCATCCCAGAACTTCTGTGACCATCCAGAATGAGCTGTAATTTCCAGTTTTGTTCCATATTGACTCATAGCAGTCATTTCGATGCATCCTATTTCGTATGACTTGACTCAATCACATTCCATGATTGCTGCTTTTTTATAAATTGTATCCTAATATCCTAAATATACAATCACCATTATCAGATTTGTAGTTATTTTGTTTGCCAAATATCTTCTTCATTTAAATCATTCTATTAGGTATCTTCAAAAGTTTGATGAATCTTAAAGTCGTGCAAGTTTTGAGCAAGAAACAGTGATTATGACAAAAAATGGAGTTTTTTTGATTATCTAATACACATTTTATTTAATTCAGTGTAACGTAGTAAAAAAGAATACCTATATCTGACTTATATAAAAAATCTTTGGGAGTGGTGAGAGATAAAATGAAGTTGAAAGCTTCCAATATCTTGGGACAAGAACAAATCGACTTGTTAATATCTCGCGGGCTAAATTTAGTTTGGTTTCCTAAAGAATTAGAAGCGATCTATCGAGATCAGTATAGAAATGAGGCTGCACATGAGTTTCGTTATCGTGGTCCCATTATTCTAGGTCTGTACTTATTTCTTAGTTTTGGTATTTATCAAGTATTACCACCAGACATGCGGCTTGAATGGATTTCCTACTATGGATGGGTAGGTATTATTGTCCTGATCGCATGGTTACTTTCCTTTCTTCAAATTATGAATCGGTGGTTTGATCATTATGTCTGTATAGGTTCAGCGGGTGCTGTTGCCATTACATTTACTTTGATTAACGTATTAGAACAAGGTCAGCACAACGTATTATTTCATGCAGCGATGATGTATGCAGTGGTCATTATTTATGGCTTTGTTGGTATGCGTTTCTACACAGCGATCATTGCTGGTTGGTGTGGCGGTCTTGTCGGTGTGGCGGTCACTACATGGTTAAATGGTTCAATAGATTGGACTTTTTTAAATAGAACATATACGTTTAGTAGTTTCTTAGGGATGGCCCTTGCCTATGCCACAGACCGACAACATCGAGAAAATTATCTACAAAATTGTATGATCGAATTAAATCGATTAGAGCTGATGCGTCAAGCACAACAACTCTCGATTCTATCGCAGCAAGATGCTTTAACAGGTTTAGCAAATCGCCGTTATTTAGATGAAGTGCTTGAAAATGAGTGGAAACGCGCAATGCGCCACGAAATGCCAATCACCATCATGATGATTGAGATTGATTTCTTTAAGCTATATAACGATACCTTGGGACATATACAGGGTGATCAATGTTTAAGACGTATTGCAATATCACTTGGTTCGCTAACGTCGCGAAGTGGCGATCTCGCTGCACGATATGGTGGAGAAGAATTTTTACTCCTATTCTCAATGACTGACCAAGAACAAGCGTTAATACAGGTCAAAAGACTCATGGAGTTAGTTGGCAATATAAATATTAGTCATCCCAAAAGCCCCATTTCTAAGCACGTCACCATTAGTGTCGGGGTGACAACAATGACACCTAATATGAATGATAGCCTTTCAGGCTTTATCGCTCAGGCAGATCACGCATTATATGTTGCGAAAAGTAATGGGCGAAATCAGTACCATATTGCAGCTTCGGAAAATATGATTTCTGAGGCGTTATAACGTTATTGTTTAGGTATTTTAATATGATAAAGACCACGCATATAACACATTATATGCGTGGTTTAAATATTAAGCTTCAATCGGTTTAAATGGCGGCAACACATCAGCATTCTGCGCACGGTGACGTAAGAAATGATCCATTAAAACAATTGCCAACATTGCTTCTGCGATTGGTGTTGCTCGCACGCCAACACAAGGATCATGACGACCTTTGGTTAACACATCTGTATTTTCACGATTAATATTAATCGTTTTACCCGGTGTGGTAATACTTGCTGTAGGTTTTAGTGCAATGGCAACACGGATGGTTTGACCACTCGAAATTCCCCCCAAAATGCCGCCAGCATGATTGGCAAGAAAACCGTCAGTTGTCAATTCATCACGAGTTTCATGACCAAACTGTCCTGCAACTGCAAAGCCATCACCAATTTCCACACCCTTTACTGCATTAATGCTCATCATTGCGTGGGCAATATCTGCATCTAAGCGGTCAAAAATTGGCTCACCCCAACCCACGGGTACTTTTTCCGCTAGGATTTCGAGCTTGGCACCACAACTTGTGCCTTGCTCACGTAAAGAAGTGACCAGTTGCTCAAAGCGTGGAACCGCATCGACATCGCCACAGAAAAATGGATTATTCGGAACTTCTGCCCAATCCAACTTTTCTGCAACTTCATTACCGATTTGAGTCACATGTCCGCGAATATTAATACCAAACTTTTCAGCCAAATATTTCTTCGCAATCGCACCTGCTGCAACACGCATTGCCGTTTCACGGGCACTTGAACGACCACCACCACGATAGTCACGGAAGCCATATTTTTGTGTATAAGTATAATCAGCATGACCAGGGCGGAAAGTTTGCGCGATGTTGCCGTAATCTTTAGATTTTTGATCTGTATTACGAATCAACAACCCAATCGGTGTGCCCGTAGTTTTACCTTCGAAGACACCTGAAATAATTTCAACTTGATCAGGTTCTTTACGTTGCGTGGCAAATTTAGATGTGCCCGGTTTACGGCGATCTAAATCTTTCTGCAAATCATCTTCGCAGAGTTCAAGACCTGGCGGCACACCATCGACAATTGCCATTAAGCCAACACCATGTGATTCTCCACATGTTGTCACTCGAAAGAGTTGCCCAATACTATTCCCTGCCATGCTTTTGCCCCTTAGTTTTGAACGGATTGCTGAAATACTTCTTTATAATGACGACATTGTTCAGCGGTTAATGCAAAAATACCTGAACCGCCTTTTTTGAAAGTTAACCAATGGAAATCAACAGTGTTGAAGTTCTGACGCATTGCCCATTCTGAATTTCCAACCTCGATGACGATCAAACCATCTTCGGTTAAATAATCAGCCGCTTGTGCCAACATTTTGCGTACTAAATCTAAACCATCTTGACCTGCGGCCAATGCGAGCTCAGGCTCATGCAAAAATTCTTCTGGTAAATCGGCCATATCCTCTGCATCCACATATGGTGGATTGCTGATGATTAGGTCATATTGGTTTTCAGCAGGAATTTTTGCAAATAGGTCAGACTCAAGTAAAGCGACTTGATGCTGTTTATCATGATGCTCAGTGTTGATGGACGCAACTTCCAACGCTTCTTTTGAAATGTCTGTTGCATCAACCTCAGACTCAGGGAATGCATAAGCCAAAGCAATTGCAATACAGCCTGAACCCGTACACATATCTAAAATACGTTGTGGTGTTTTAGGATTCTTATTTTCAGGTAAGCTATTGAGTGCCTCAAGCATTTGCCCATTTTCATCTAAGCAATAAGGTGCAAAACGCTGTTCAATCAATTCTGCAATTGGTGAACGAGGAATAAGCACACGCTCATCGACATAAAATGGCTTGTTAAAGAAATAAGCAAGATTCAATAAATAAGAGGTCGGAATACGCTCATTGACACGGCGCTCTAATAAGCTCAAAAACTCAGCTTTTTCACTTGGTAATAATTTCGCATCTAAAATTTCTGGATTAGCAGCCCATTCTAGTGAAAGTGTTTGCAAAACCAGCGCAGAACTTTCTGCAAAATAATCTTCTGTACCTTGTCCTAAGTGCGCGTCATATTGACGAAGTGCAGTTACACCAAAACGAATAAAATCTCGAATGGTTACTAGATTTTCAGCCGCTTCTTGTAAATGTTCAGGGCTGATTGTAGGTCGCTCCACTTAGGCGTCTCCAAAAGTGCTAATTGCAAAACAGTTTATTTTACCTGAGCCAAGAAAAGCAAAGCAACGCTTTAAAAAGTTTCTAACTCTCTTGAGGCTTATTTAATAAGAAAAAACCGCTTCAAATCAAAGAAACGGTTTTATATCGTATTTATTTAAATTTTAACGTGACAAATATCTGGTCATATCTTCAATGCCCTTTAGCGTCATTGGATACATGTGATTATCAAAAGTTTCTTTAATCCACTGAATGGTCTGGGTGTAATGCCAATACCCTTCCAACTCAGGATTGAGCCAAGCTGTTTTATCGAAGTGTTGGCGTAATCGTCTTAACCATACCTCGCCAGCCTCTTCATTCATGTATTCGACTGAACCACCAGCAGACTTTAACTCGTATGGTGCCATGCTCGCATCGCCAACAACAATGACACGATAGTCTCGCCCATAAGTATGGAATAAATCCCATGTATTCATTCGTGTTGAGCTACGGCGATAATTATCTTTCCAGACATAATCATAGAGGCAGTTATGAAAATAGAAATATTCTAAGGTTTTGAATTCTGACTTCGCTGCACTAAACAGTTTTTCACATTCTGCAATGTGAGCATCCATTGAACCGCCAACATCAAACAACATCAGGACTTTAATGCGATTGCGACGTTCTGGCACCAGTTGGACATCCAAAATACCCTGTTTTGCAGTTTCGCGGATCGTACCATCAACATCGAGTTCTTCAGCAGCACCTTGACGCGCAAACTTACGTAAACGACGTAATGCGATTTGCATTTGGCGCGTACCTAAGACCTGATCATCATCAAGATTCTGATATTTACGTTGTTCCCAAACTTTGACGGCTGAGCGTTTACGACCCGGCCCACCGATACGCACACCTTCTGGATGATCACCAAAAGCACCAAAGGGTGACGTTCCACCTGTTCCCACCATGCGATTACCGCCCTGATGCTTTTTATGCTGTTCACGTAAACGCTCTTCCAGCATTTTCATCAGTTCTTCAAGCGAACCTGCTTTTTGTAGTTCGGCACGTTGCTCAGGTGTGAGATGCTTTTCTAATAACTCAAGATCAAACCAATCTTTGGGTAGTTTATGAACTTGTTTAAGCAATTCATCTAGATCGAAAGTCTCAATGCCATCGAAATAATCTTTCATGGCACGATCAAACTTATCAAAGAAGCGTTCATCTTTGACTAAGACTGTTTTAGCCAGTTGATAGAACTGTTCTTGATCAGCAAACACAAGACCTGAAGCGACAGCCTGATTGAGATCAATCAGTTCACGTGTCGTGACTGGCACCCCATATTTGCGTAAGGTGTAAAACAATCGAACAAACATTGAAAAACACTCTTAACGGCGTGACATAAAGGCTAAACGTTCAAGGAGTTGTACATCTTGTTCATTTTTAATCAAAGCGCCATATAGTGGTGGAATGGCTTTGGATTTATCATGATTACGTAATACATCTTCAGGCATATCATCTGCCATCAATAGGCTTAACCAATCAATGAGCTCTGATGTTGACGGTGGTTTCTTTAAATTGGGTACTTGACGTAGCTTAAAGAAAACTTGTAAAGCTTCACTGACCAAGGTATTTGAAATACTTGGGAAATGAACCGCAATAATGTCACGCATGGTTGCTTCATCAGGGAATTCAATATAATGGAAGAAACAACGACGCAAGAATGCATCAGGCAATTCTTTCTCATTATTCGATGTGATAATCACAATCGGGCGCTGTATCGCGGTAATCGTCTCACCTGTTTCGTAGACATAAAATGACATTTTGTCGAGTTCATGCAATAAATCATTTGGGAACTCGATATCTGCTTTGTCAATTTCATCAATCAACAACACACAACGCTCTTCGCTGGTAAAAGCTTCCCACAATTTACCGGGTTTAATATAGTTTTTAATGTCATAGACGCGGTCATCACCTAACTGGCTATCACGTAGTCGTGACACAGCATCATATTCATACAAACCTTGCTGAGCTTTGGTCGTTGATTTGATATGCCAAGTAATCAGTTTTAAACCGAGACTTTCTGCAACTTGTTCAGCAAGTAATGTTTTACCTGTGCCCGGCTCACCTTTTACCAATAATGGTTTTTGTAGAGCACGTGCGGCTTTTACTGCAAGTTTCAAGCTATCAGTTGCAATATATTGATCTGTACCAGCGAAGTGTTGTGTATCAGCAGACATTTTAAAACCTTATTTTTCTATCTTTAACAATGTGTGGATGTATACCTAAACTGAACGTGCAGTTTTATTTGCAGTGTATTTTGACCAGCAAAAGCCAATCAATAGTCCTGTACCAATGACGAATAAAATCAATGATAAGTTAGACCAGATTAAAACATGTTCTTTGGTGAGCACACCAAAAATCAAACCAAAAATAGCAGGTGCTAATGCTGAATTAGGACCCTCTGAAATCGTAGGTGTTGCCAGAATCGCAAAGACAACAATCCACAAGATTCCACCAATTGGGTTGGGTAAACGTGTCATCAAACGATACCAACACCATAATGCAATGAGTGTTCCAGTAACATATACAATGATTGCAACATTCTCTTCAGGAAATTGATCAAGTACTGAAAGAATGTTCGCCCATATTGCAGTTAAAGTTTCAAGCACCGCGCAAACCCTCTGGTTCTACCGCATTTGGATTGATTAATCCTTCTGGCGGCATCTGCATAAAAAAGCCTTTGGTCTGTAATGAATCTAAAACATGAAGCACATTCACACGTGCAAGTTTACGTTCAGCATGGAGTTCTAAATGCATCACAAAAGTTGCTTTGCCAAATGCTTGTAGAACTGTTTCAGGAACACCTTCAAATGGATTTTCGAGTTCCTTGCCATCAGAATGGTTTGGACGAGCAATATACATATACATTTCGTCTTTTTTGCTCGATCTATAAATATCGCAGTGCATGTTTACTCACAACTCTTAACAATCTTAGGGGCTATTGGTCTAGATATCATCTCAACAGACCATAAACAGCATACATGAAAAAAAAAACAGGTACATTAATGAATGTTAACGCAACAGTCGATTTTTTGACTACCTTGTTTATCTGGAAATTTTCATTTGTGTGGCTAAATATTCAGTGTCCTGCTGCAACAATGCAATCAATGGTTCTGTGAGAACATCATAACGCCACCCAAGTAAATAGCTTGGTAACTCTTGCTCAGGCAAATGAAAAACCACATGCTCATAAATGGCATTCAGCCATTTTTTTCGCAGCAAGACTTCTTTTGGTATTCCTGTTTGCATAACAATATCATCTATCAGCGCATCTACTTTAGGCGCGACTTCTTTAGAGTTACTTTTTACTGGTCGAGCCATTTTTAATGGCCAATCATCTTCTGGCGGTAAAAACTTCAACAGATCTAAAATCGTTCGACCATGCTCACGCACTACATTCGGCCGTATTTCTTTGATCTGAGCCAGTTGAAAATTATTATGTGGGTTCTTTTCCACCAAATCCAGCATGGTGGTGTTTTTCAGAATGAAACTGCGTGGCTGGTTCAATGCTTTGGTAATTTGATCTCGCCAAATACTTAATTGTTGTAGCTGCATCAACTCACGGCGTGTATGACGATAATTACCAATATTGGTATAAAGCTCTGGAAGCGGTGTTTCCATTGCAATTTCTTTGGTTAAGTTTTGACAATCTTCTAGAACATATTGGTACTGACCTTTACGTTGTAGATCATTTTTTAAGGCATCTGCAAGCTTTACCAAATACAGTACGTCGTTGGCTGCATAACACATCTGCTTCTCGGTGAGCGGTCGAGCTAACCAATCTGAGCGGGTTTGATCTTTTTCTATATCAATATTTAAGCAAGTTTTGAGCGCATTTTGATAACTCATTTGAAGCCCATGTCCAAGAAATGCCATTGCCACTTGGGTATCAAAAATATTCTTTAATGGTTTCTGATCAGCATAGTGATAGATCAGATCAATGTCTTCACTACACGCATGGAAAATATTTTGTTGTGCGTTAAATACTTTTTGCCAAAAATGCGATAAGTCCAGTGCGGCCCCATCCAATAAGGAAACATGTCCATTTAGATTAATTTGGCAGACTCCAAGTTTTGGATATAAGGTATCGACCTTAATAAACTCAGTATCAAGTGCATAGGTGGAACATTGTTCCATTTGGGAGAGAAGAACAGCTAAATCGTTTTGCTGTTGGATAAATTGAAACATATTTGCTCAAATACAATAATAAAAGAACCATTGGCGACTAACTGTTAAATACAGTCATCGTACATGCGAGATTAAATGTAAAAAATTAATCAGTATTCCACATACACAACATGAAATTACTCCTATTCCTTTTAATCAAAAAACGAAAATCCTTTTCGCCCGCCAATAGTGCCATAAATTCCAGCAAATAGATCTAGAATAATGTTAGACAAAATGTTAAAAGTTAATTATTTGTTTAAATTAACAACATGAATTTAAAATAAATATAAGAAAATAGCATGAATCTGCTATTTCATCCGCATCCGATTATGTACTGCCTGACTCAAAGTATGGCTATCCACATATTCTAACTCGCCACCTTGTGGTACACCTTGTGCGATCCGAGTCATATGAAGTGGTAAGTGTTTGGTGGCCTCTACCAAATAATGTGCTGTAGCCTGACCTTCAACCGTTGCGTTGGTGGCCAAAATCACTTCTTGGATTTTGCCTTCGCTTAACCGTTGGATCAGATATGGAATACCAATTTCTTCTGGACCAATACCATCTAAAGGCGACAAATGCCCGCCCAATACATGATACTTACCCCTAAAACTACCACTTTGCTCGATTGCCATCACATCTGCTGGGGATTCGACCACACATAACAGTTGCTCATCACGTTCAACTGAAGCACAAATATCACAGATTTCATTTTCAGTTAAAGAGTGGCAAATATGACATTCATGAATATGACTAGATGCTTCATGCAAGGCATAAGATAAAGCAAATGCGCCTTCACGATTTTTCATTAATAAATGTAAGGCCATACGCTGGGCGGATTTCGGACCAACACTCGGCAAAATACGTAATGCATGAACCAACTGTTCAAATCGTTCGCTAAACATAAAAATTGATACTTCTTAGGAGAGTCCTCCTCATCTCTCATTCTTACGATACTTGAATTGCATCGTATGGAGAAATCCCAAAAATCAATTATTGCTATTTAAGGGAAAGCTCCCTTTATGACAAAGGGAGCTTAGAGGAAGGATTAAATTTAAATTAGAACAAACCTGATAAGCCTGGTGGTAAACCCATGCCTGTATTTGCGCCTTGTAGCTTCTGTTCAGAAATAGCTTCAACTTGACGCGCTGCATCATTGATTGCAACAACAATCAAATCTTCAATAATGTCAGCTTCGTCTTGCAACAGTTCTGGGCTGATTTCGATACGCTTAACGACATTGCGGCAAGTCATGGTCACTTTAACCAAACCACCACCAGCTTCAGCATGAACCTCGGTATTTGCAAGCTCTTCTTTCGCTTTTTTAAGATTCACTTCCATGTCTTTTTGCATGCGTTGAGCTTGCTGCATGAGCATATTAATGTTCATAAGTCTCTCTCGTTAAATTAAATCTAAACCACGTGATATATCGCGAATAATATCATCAATGTCTTCTAAGCCTACAGAAACACGAATTAAACCTTCTTCAATTCCTGCAGCTTGTTTGGCCTCAGCCGACATTCTACCATGTGAGGTCGTTGCTGGATGCGTGATTGTCGACTTTACATCACCCAAATTACTGGTAATAGATAAAAACCGAGTATTATCAATCACAGTCCAAGCACCTTGGCGTTCACCTCTCACAACAAATGATACGACTCCACCAAAACCTTTTTGCTGTCTTTTCGCAAGTTCATGACCCGGATGATCAGGTAAACCCGCATAGTATACTTTTTCAACTTTATCGTGTTGGTGTAACCATTCAGCAAGCTTTTGGGCACTTTCACAATGTGCTTTCATACGAATACTGAGTGTTTCTAAACCTTTAAGGAAAATCCACGCATTAAACGGGCTCATTGAATTGCCTAAAGTACGAATAACACCATTCACTTCTTCAAGTAAATCATGTTTCCCCACCACTGCACCGCCTAAAGCTCGACCTTGACCATCAATATATTTAGTTGCTGAATATACAATCAAATCAGCACCAAACTTAATCGGTTGTTGTAAAACTGGTGTGCAGAAACAGTTATCAACCGCAAACAATGCACCATGCGCATGGGCAATATCAGCGATGGCTTGCATATCACCCACTTGAGCCAATGGATTAGACGGCGTTTCAATAAACAGTAAACGTGTATTTGATTGAATCGCCTGTTTCCATCCGTCAAGATCGCCTAGATCGACAAAAGTCACTTCAACCGCAAATTTAGCGACATATTTTTCAAACAAGGCAATAATTGAACCAAAAACAGCACGTGAACAAATCACATGATCGCCTGCTTTCAGATACGCCATACAGATTGCATGTACAGCCGCCATGCCTGAACTGGTTGCAACCGCACGCTCCGCACCATCAAGTACAGCTAAACGCTTTTCAAAAGCTTGTACAGTTGGGTTGGTATAGCGTGAATAGGTATTTCCTGCAATTTGCCCAGAAAATTTAGCAGCAGCATCAGCCGCGCTTTCACAAACAAACGATGACGTTAAAAAAATAGGCTCACTATGTTCACCTTCAAAAGTACGATTATGTCCCGTACGAATGGCGAGTGTTTCAAGTTGATATTCTAAATCATCGCTTGGATTCATGGTTTTATATGCCTTATGATCAATGGTCCTAATCCCCCTTTATAAAAATGCTTTTTCATAAAGGGATTATCAAATCCTATCTATATATGCCAACATTTTGATCGCCTAAGGTATTTGAGGTCAAGGTATAAGATGAAATTATCGCTTAGACTTCGCGCAATCTTGACTCATGATGAGACTTTAAAAGATGAAATCACTTGTGGAACTACAAAAAGTAAATTTTAAACACCTCGCAATGCGCATATTTGAAGCAGACAAACTGGTGTTATCTCAATCTACCCCCTATCAAGTGATTGCTCAGTTTAAACAAACCCGTGTCCGCTTTTACGCTTCAGAGAACAAACGCTTTAAAGAACCTCTTGTATTTGTTGCTCCTCTAGCGATCAATATGGATATTTACGACTTATATCCCTATCGTTCTTTGGTGAAGCATTTTCAAGAAGCTGGATTTGATGTTTATTTGATTGACTGGGGCAAGCTCACTTATAAAAACTATCGCGTTGATTTTCTATCTTTCATTGAGAGATTCATTCCCAAGTGTATTGAAGCAATTCAACAACATGCCAACTCAGAAAAAATTTCTTTGCATGGATGGAGTATGGCGGGCGTATTCGTCACGCTCTATACCGCGCACCATCAACCAAGTGTGGTGAAAAACTTAATTGTCCTCGGCAGTCCAATAGACAGTTATGCCTCAGGCTATATCGGAAAACTGTATAAAACTTTGGCATCGATCACCACACGCAATGCCACAATCAAAGACTATGTCTACAATCGACTCCCTAAATTGATGATTCATTCACCTGGTTTCTTAAATTCACTCGGATTTAAGTTACTTGACCCTAAAGGTTGGATTGATGGCAATATTCAATTATTAAAAAATTTAGATAATCTTAAATTGGTTCAAGAAGATGCAACGCTGAGTCATTTCTTAAACAATATGATTGATTATCCGGGTGGCGTGAATCAAGACATGCTCTTTAATGTCTGGTTGCAAAATCCCTTAAAAAATGGCGCGATCACACTCCAAGATAAAACCATTGAACTTAAAAACATTGATTGTTCTTTACTCGTGGGTGCTGGAAAATCAGATCAACTTGTTAGTTCCGAATCCGCATTTCCGCTTACCCAGTTGACAAATAGTCAAGATGTCACGTTTACTCTTATACCTGGCGGGCACTTAGGTTTAATGTCTAGTCAAAACAGTTCAATTGAGTTTTGGCCAACATTAACCACATGGTTGGCTGAACGATCAACTCCAATGAAGGAATAAGCGATGATTCAATCTGTTGCATTTATCGGTTTAGGCGCGATGGGCTATCGCATGGCAGCACATTTACCAAAACATTTCGATCAAGTCTTAGTCTGGAATCGTAATTTTACAAAGGCTGAACAACATGCAACAGAATATGGAACCATTGCTGCTGAGTTGTCTCAAGCTGCACAAGCAGACATTATTTTTTCTTGTTTACCAACCAGTAGTGACGTTGAAAGCTTAATAGACAGTATTGAAATCAAATCTGGGGCGATTTGGATTGATTGTACCAGTGGTGTTCCTGAGGCAGCGCAGCGTCTTGCAGAAAAACTAAAATCAAAAAATGTTGATTTCTTAGATGCACCTGTCAGTGGTCAAACCGTTGGCGCTGAAAATGCGACTTTAACGGTTATGGTGGGTGGAAATGCTGACGCTTTTGAACGTGCATACCCTGCGATGGCTGCGGTTGGGAAATTGATTCAACACGTAGGTGATTCAGGTGCTGGTTTTGCGGTAAAAGCGATTAATAATATGTTGCTCGCCGTGAATTTATGGTCAGTTGCGGAAGGTTTTTCTACACTAAAAGCGCATGGTGTCAATTTAGATGCCGCACTTAATTGTATTAATGCTTCTAGCGGTAAAAGTTTAGTCACCGAAAATATCTTTCCTCAGCGTGTTCTGAGCCGTGAATTCCCTGTGACCTTTGCTCTACCTTTACTGGCTAAAGATACAGGGATTGCTTTAGATCTAGTGCATGAAGCAAAACTTCCTGCGCCTATACTTGCTTTAACGCAAAGTTTGATTCAAGCTGCGAGTTTAACTGCCGAACCTAATAGTGATTTCTCTGCTGCTGTGAAAATGTATGAGTCTTGGAGTAAAATTACGCTGGAATAGGATTTGTATTTAAAAACAATATCTTAGGATGATTTTAAAATTTCATGGCGTAAATGAGGCGTAAATCATCCCCTTTAAAACGTAAAAAAACCGCTCAAAAGAGCGGTTTTTTTACGGACGCGGGTTCAACACCCCACCATCTCCAGATTTCTACGACTAGCTATTCAATAAAGGACTAGATAGATGTAAGAAAATAATAAATTCAGACTATTTGTTATTCACATCAATTTTGAATATCTTTCCATTGCATACCCAAACAGTATAAGTCTGCATATCGATATCATATACATATTCAGTTGCATGACAGGAATATCGACCATCTCTATGTTTAAAGTATCTAGGATAAGATTTTCCCATTTTTCGAAGCAAATCGCTTTCACTGTCTCCTATACTAACCAGTTCATATGAGGAACGCATTGAGTTCGTTTCTCTAGCAAAAGTACTGGCTGATATTAAAACTGAAATTATTCCTAATATTATATATTTCATACTATTAATCATTTGTTATTTCACTTATTTAATTTACCAAATGGTTAAAATAAAGTCATTAAAAAATTACCTGATCATGATTAGATAAACAGCAAAAAGTACAGCAGAAGCATTGAATGCACGCATACGGATCAGAGCTCCAGAATAAAAATACATTTATATTTTGGTACATGAAAAAGTACTTAAAAGCGTTTTTAGAATCTATTTTGTCCTTAAAAACGCTTTAAAGCGTTTTTTTGTCCTATAAGCACATGGTGATCTAGTTTACTCAATGTTAAAAATTGTCTATGCAATTTATTTCATAACTTTATATCAGGTGACATGTATGATCACAGAAAATCATCAAATTAAAGCAAGGAAAGTACACTTCGATTTTTCTGAATCTTCCGTATGCTGGATGCCAAATGATCCTCTTTGTTCACACATTGCCAATGGCATTAATATGCTTTTGCCTGCAGGTGAATTTTGGTTTTGTCGAGTATTTAATAAAGCCATTCCATATATTACTGATGAAAAATTAAAAGAAGAAGTTGTTGGATTTGTTCGTCAAGAAGCGGCCCATGCCCGTGCTCATGAAAAAGCACAAGATTTTCTAAGAGAAAATGGCTACGACATACAAGATCCATTAAACCGCGCGCACCTTGTATTCAACATTCTATTAGGCGATAAACCATTAGGCATCCCCTTCTTAAAAGGTGAAAAACTTGATGAACATTGGTTACTGTTTCGTGTAGGTGTGATTGCTGCAATTGAGCACTTTACTGGTACCATTGGACAATGGACACTCGATAGCAAGTCTTGGGATAAAGCAGACCCTGCTATGACTGATTTGTTCCGTTGGCATCTTGCTGAAGAAGTTGAGCATCGTTGTGTGGCTTATGACTTATTTGAACATCTATTAACAAACAAATTAGGTTTCTACGTTTCTCGCCAAGTCATTATGATGGCCATTTTCCCATTGTTTATTTACTTCCTTGCAGATTTCGCACGTAGCCTTGGAAAACAAGATTTAGAACATCAAGACATTCAGAAATTGATGCGCCGTGGATTCTTCTCTTTTATTCGTGAGTTTGAAAAGACTGCAACCAAAACAGATAACCTACCAACCATTAAGTATCTATGGAAAGCAACTTTACGCTGGGCATCTCCAAAGTTTAACCCAATCCATGAGGGTGATACTGAACAAGCCTTAGCATATATGGCTCGTTCACCTGCAGTGCAGTATTTTGAGCAAATGACTCATACACCAAAAGCTGCTGCATTAAGCTAAGGCTATAAACGTAAAAAACCGCTCTTTTTGAGCGGTTTCTTTATATCTAAAATTTAATGTTGCGCAGTGACAAAAGTCGCAGACCGTACGGTTAGTGGATGATGGGAAATACGCTGTCTTGCCTACCATAAATCATAGCTTGCCTGCATCTTTAGCAATTTGGGTCATACCACGAGCTTTTGCAATATCACCTAGTGCAGAAGCAAGTAGCGCATCATTATTCTCTTCTAAAATAGCATTTAGATATTCTGTGATGGCTTCTTCACTATCAAGATAGTTGGCAGCATCATAAGTAGGTAAATCAACAATTTTAACCATAACTCAATCCTCTAGTGTTTTTGATAGCTCAATCGCTTTATCAATATCACGTTGTTGTTTTGACTTTGTACCACCGCCTAACATCACAATGATCGTATTACCATGTTTGATGTAATACATACGCCAACCTGCACCAAAGTTCACGCATCTCAAAAACTTTATCGCCAGCAGGTTAAATATCACCCATATGCCAAAGGATACTTTTTTTGAGACTAGCATTCAGCTTAGATTTGGTCGTTACATCCTTTCTGTAAGATTATTTACTGGCATCCCATTCTTTTTCATACTCCTCTCGTTGTACATCAAAGAAATTGGCACGATCTTCAGCAAAATACTCCGTTCAACCCAATAGGTTTTCTAATGTGTAAAAATGCTACTCTCTTTGCCCATTCATTTAACTTCTGCCTTCTTCTCTCACAACCTGTACATGACATAAATTTCACCCATTAAAAAACCCACTCTCCGAAAAGAGTGGGTTTCACCTTTATTCTTGTTTTGCGCTGAATTAAGGTTATTGTTGTTTACTTTTTATAAAGTAAGTCGCAAATATATATAAATGTGACTTGCATCAACAAAAATTCAATAATTTTAATGATATTTTATAGAAAATTTCTCTCAACGTAACGCGTTTTTCTAATTTCTTCCATTTGTTGTTCATATTCATCTTCTGAAATTACTTGTCCAATATGTATAGTAAATATCTATCATCGATTTCTTTTTTCCTATTTTGCTTCATTTGCTGTTGATATTCTTCTTCTGAAATTACTCGTCTATCAGACGTAGACTCAATGAACTTCGAATATCTTTTATTATCTAAAGACCTATTTTGGCCAGTATATTGAGCTTTATCATAAGCGCTCATATTGGATGTTTGAAATCGATCTTCAGATCTTTGTGTAGCATAATTATACTTTTGATTTGCCCATTTTATTTTTAGTTGCTGTGATAACTCAAAAAAATCCACATTTTCACTGCTGTTATTCTTATTATGAACCTCTTCATCTTTAGCAATTAAGATGGATGGTTTTTTTTCGAAAAAATCCTCGCCACTGTGCACAACAGAGCACGCAACCACTGAGCTAATGAGGAATATTAATGTTTTAGTCATTGAGTACTTATACCCTATAAAAAAGGAATGCATAAATTTTATATATACCCAAAAAAATATCTACTACTATTTATCAAAATTATAGTACTACCTCAGCTTTTAAATAGTTTTGTTTCACTTTCGGTCAAGCCATATTCCTTCGTTTTATCATGCTCTTGATTACTCTTTACAGTAGAAACCAATGCTCCAACCCAAGAAAGACGAGACTGTGCTAATGCGTGAACGTCCATTAAGTCGCCTGAATCATATTCGTTTTATTTTATGCCCTGTACTTTTACATTCATGCTGCTTCTCCTTTTCCCAATAATTTAGCGAGCCGTAAACCTTTGGGGTAAAATTAAAACCTGCATGTCCGTATCATGCGTCCCATCTGAATGTGTATATAGGTAAGTTTTGTGCTCTAAATATTCGCTCTTTACTTTGTCCTGATAGCTCACCAGTTTTCCGTTACTTTGACGGCAATAGCACCAATTATTGACTTCAAGCCATTTCACCAATTTATTACGCTGGATTCCTATACCCCAGTTCCTCACTACCATTTCTTCTACGCAACTTTACGTGGCCAGAAATATGCTCAGAACTAATATATTCGATTTTACATTTAGCGATTGGAAATTTTCTGAGCCGTTTAAGCGCAATTATTTTAGATCTACAATACACATCCTCTACATCTTCTAAATATTTATTGATTGCCTGATGTAAAGTATATTCAGTGTTGACCTCTTTTATATTGAATATAAATGTCTGGGTTCTCTTCAATTTCAGCTTCCCTTTTTACGAGCCAGTTCTTTGCAATTTTTTAGATCCCAAGGTTTTACTTTCTTTATATGAAGGAAGATCTTTACGATTAATACGAATTTCTGCACGGTATTTGATGGTACCGTCTGATAATTGACGTGAAGAAACAGAACCCATAATTTTGTACACTTCAACTTGATAAAGTTACTATGGCGTAAATACACGTCTAAAAACAGCAATATAGAGCAAAACCAAGCAGAATAAAGCTAAATAGAAATGATGATAATTATTTGTTTTATATTGTATTTTATAGAAGTTGTTGATATATATAGCTTTTCTATACTATAAGAACAAATTATGGAGTAAAATTACATTCAAATAATACAGTTTCATTGAAATTTCATCAATACGCCTTATATTAGTACATGCGCTGCGCTCAACGCAGTGCTTGCTCATAACGAGAGGAACACCTCATGAATAAGTTTACAGTTGCTACTTTTGCTGGATTAATAGCCCTTACAGGTTTCAGCATGCAAGTCTCAGCATCGGAACAAGAATGTAAAAAGCTACAAGATAACTATAACTTGATCTATGCTTCCAAAGGCTTCTGCTTTAAAGATGCAGATGCTAAAGCCAAGTATGGTAATGAGAACTGTCATACCACTAAGCCAAAGTTTTCTGAAAAAGAGCAACAACGTTTAGATGAAATCAAAGCTCGTCAAAAAGAGCTGAATTGTAAATAATCTTTCTTTTGTCCTCTTTACAGAAAATAGAGGGACATTCCAAGATATACGACTTAAATTAAGGGATTAAGTATGGCATACGATGATCAAAATATTTTTGCAAGAATCCTTCGTGGAGAGCTACCTGCGATCAAAATTTATGAAGATGATCAAGTTCTCGCGTTTATGGATATCATGCCGCAAGCGGATGGTCATGCCCTCGTTATACCTAAAACACCAGCAGTTACCTTATTAGACTTACCTGCTGATGCTGCCGCTTATACGATTCAGATCGTTCAAAAAGTTGCTCAAGCGATAGAAACGGCACTCGATGCAAAAGGCATTGTATTAATGCAACTCAATGGTGCTGCTGCTGGTCAAACTGTTCCGCATGTACATTTTCATCTAATTCCAAGCTCAATCCATGAGTTAGGACGTCATGCAGCACAAATGGGTGATCAAGAAAAGATTCAGGCTCTTGCTGAAAAGATCAAAGCAGTACTTTAGACTTCGATAGTATCTAAAACGGAATGATTATTCCGTTTTTTCGTTTTTGTAATTATATAAAAATCAATAAGAAACAAAAGTATCATTTAATATCAATCGTCACCAAACTGTCATTTTTCCTTCACTTCTCTGTCACAAAGTTTGCCGATACTGCATACAAGTTAGTGAGCTATGTAACTTTTTGTACACGAGCAAACTTATAACAGTAACTAAGGCAACTGCCATTTACAAAAAAGTGTTTTGGAGAAATCTCAATGAAAAAATTGCTTCTTGCTGCTACTGTAGCAACATTAGCCATGAATGCAGCGCAAGCAGCACCAACATTGTATGGTAAGCTCAATGTGACGCTCGATCAAATTGATAAGAATGGCTTTAAAGACGAAAGCGTAACAAAAGTAAATTCAAACGCTTCTCGTATCGGTATCAAGGGTGAAGAAAAATTAACTGATAATCTTTCTGCAGTGTACTTAATCGAATGGCAAATCAATGCAGATGGCGATGGTGACCAATCATTCTCAAACCGTAACCGCTTTATCGGTCTTAAATCTGATGGCGTGGGTACATTAAAAGTTGGTCAGTACGACTCTTATCTCAAAACAGCAGCAGGTAGCAACCAAGATATCTATAACGATCACAACGAACTTGATATGACCGCTATCTTGGCTGGTGAAGATCGTCTAAAAAATGTCATTGGCTTTGAAACTGATAAAAAATTATTAGGTGGCTTAGCATTTAATATCATGTTCCAACAAGGTGAAGAATCTTCTGCTACAGAAAATGCAGCAAAAGGCTATAAGGGTAGTCGTGATGGCTTTGGTGATGGCGTATCTGCTTCTCTGACTTACGATAACAAAGACTATGGTTTCGCTGCAGCAGTTGCAGGTAACTACGGTATTGGTTCTAAGTATGGCGCGTATAACTTATCTGGCATTTATACCGATGCAATCCGTGTAACAGGTTCTCTTGATTTCACTAAAATCGGTCTTGATGGTTTCGTACTAGGTGCTTTATGGCAAACAGCTCAACCAACAGATGATACAGTTACAACAACTAGCGGTTCTGATGTAACTTCTTATAAAGGCTTACAAGAAGATGCGTATGGCGTAACTGCAGCATACAAAATCCCTTCTACACCGATTAAGTTAAAAGCACAGTATATCTCTGCTACAACAGAATCTAATGGTCGTGAAGATCGTAAACAAGACCTTTATGGTGTTGGTGCAGACTATCAAATCAACAAACAAGCACGTTTCTATGGCGTAGTTGGTCAGCAAAAACGTGATTGGTTAGTAAAAGATGATAAGAAAACGACTATCGGTTTAGGTCTAGAATATAACTTCTAATTTGAAGTTAATCTTATAGAAAACTAAAAGGGCTTTATGCCCTTTTAGTTTTGCTTTAATAAAAGATAAATCGTATCTATTGACCACTTCACTTCTAACTACTATTTCTTTAAAAACCCACTCACAATATTCAAAACGTTCTGAATATCATTATTCGCTTCTTGTGAGCTAGTACTTGAACCCTGTGGCGTTAAAGAATCAATTACCTGTGGTAAAACAGATGCAATTGCGCCATAAATCGCTTGTTTAGGTGCTTGAGTCTGTTGTGCAATTTGCTCTACATCTTGGTCATCAAACAAACTTTGCATATTTTGGGCTGGTATATCCGTATTATTTGGCTGATTAGGATCAACCCAACTTTGAACTTGATTGACTAAGCCCGCATTCTTAAGTTTATCCAGCGCACCTTGTAAGCCACCTTGTTTTTGAATCCAAGCTAAAATTAAAGGTAAAACAGCAATCAATAAAGTTTGTGCGGTATTTCCACCTGAGCCACTTTTAGCTTGGGAATTATTTCCTAATTGACCCAGTACCGAACCTAGAATGCCGCCTAAACCACCTTGTTGGTTCTGAGTGTTTTGTTGTTGTCCACCAACTTGACTCAGTACGGAACCAAGAATTCCTCCCAGCCCACCGCCTGTTCCTGATTGTTGCTGACCGCCTAAAGCTTGTTTTGCTAACATTTCAACAATATTACTTAAATCTGTCATGATCTATACGTTCCCTTTGGAATTATTTATCCAAAAAGCATACGCTGCTTTGAAAGCACAGAACAAAATTGAATTGTTAAATTTTGCAAGGGCTTGCAGTTACCTCCACTCTAAATTCACTCGGAGGAACAGCTAAAGTTCCACAAGAATGGTGAAACTTTTTTAAGAATTACCAACGGAATTTATTCCAGTTTTCAGGATTTGCCCAAAACTTCGAGTTAAACCAATCTGGCACATGCTTATAGGTTAAAATATTGAATTGCCACAATGCAAAATCACTGTCATGGCTGGTCTTATCTATTAGCTGAGTAAAGCCTAGTGAGCGGAGTAATTTTTCATCATCCAATTTACTTACGACGATAATACGTTTTGCCATCAAGTCACGTAATTTCACCAAAAGCTGCGCTTTTTGTACTTCATTAACGTCTTGCATCTCTGCTGTATCAAATAATACAAAACCTAAATCATAACGCTGTGTAAATGGCAGACTTAAAAAGTCAATTACGTTAAAATAATGCCATTGAATAGAAGCATTTTGGTCAATCTGCTGACCTATACAAAGTGCAGTATGAATGGGCTGTTCTTTAGATAAATCGTCTAGCATAGAAGTGATGACATTTTGTTCAGCCATACTGCAACCCTTGATTGAGAAAGATGAGAGTTTATTAATGGAACTACAAGGCATTTGTCATAAAATGCATGCAGCGCTCAAAACGCATAGTGTAACTGATCAACCAATACACAAGGCAAATGTTGAATATAAATTTATATTAGATCGTTCAGAAACTGATCTTCCATTTGTGTTGGGTCAAGAACTAGAGATCGAATGGACTGGCAATATTTTCTGTACATCATGTGGTGCTAAAACACCTAAATCCTATTCGCAAGGTCATTGTTTTAAATGTTTCAAGACCAAGGCTGAATGTGATTTGTGCATTATGAAACCTGAAACTTGTCACTATCATCTTGGAACTTGTCGTGAAAATGATTTTGCACACAATGTTTGTTTCCAGCCTCATATTGTTTATTTGGCAAATTCAAGCGCGTTAAAAATTGGTATTACCCGTATCGTCAATATGCCGACACGATGGTTAGATCAAGGTGCAACTCAAGCCCTGCCTATCATGAAAGTTGGTTCTCGCCGTTTATCTGGCCATTTAGAGACTTTGATTGCAAGCCAAGTTGCAGATAAAACGGATTGGCGAAAATTGCTTAAAGGCGAAGCCGAGCCTTTAAATTTGATTGAGCAACGTGATCAAATCATTGAAGAGTTTGCGCCAAAAATTCAAAGCATTCGTGAAGAATTCAACCAAAATCTTGAGTTTGATGAAGGCTTAGAATTTTTGGAAAATGAATCACAACATGAATTTATTTATCCTGTTGATCATTATCCTGAAAAAATCAAATCATTGAACCTCGATAAAACCCCAAAAATTCGTGGCGTTTTACAAGGCATTAAAGGTCAATATTTATTACTCGATATTGGTGTAATCAATATTCGAAAATATACCGGTTATGAATTGATTTTACGCACATAAGTGAATAGGTGGCATCAAAGCCACCTTTTTTCTTTCGCCTAGTCTGCTTTTAAGCACTTCAAAATGGCTTGTACTGGATCTTCAGTATTTCCAGAGATCAACTGCTTATGCATACTCACGTGTTGCATCATTTGAATATGTGCAGTTTCATGGTCCATCAATCTTTCGATCTCTGTAGCAAGCTGTTTCGGGGTTGCATCAGACTGGATTAGTTCTTCAATGACTTTTTTACCTGCAATAATATTGGGTAATGCGTAATAAGGAATTTTGACTAAAAATTTGGCAATCATATAGGTAAGCCAATGCAATTTATAGAAAGTCACCATAGGACGATGTAATAACATCGCTTCGAGTGTTGCTGTACCCGATGCCAGTGCCACAATATCGCTGGCATTCATCACCATACGCCCTATTTTTGATTCATTATCGCTATTTTCTAAAACATGAATCTTGGCTTTGAGGCTGATATCCAAATTTTGGATACCTTGCTCGATTTGCTGTTTTCTTGCATCGTTGATGGCTGGGATTAGAAACTCAAGCTCAGGGTATTTTCGATGCAAGATTTCGGCTGCGCCTGTTAATAACGGTAGTAACCGCTCAATTTCACCACGACGACTACCTGGTAATAATGCGATATGCATTTTATGCGCGGATAAACCGAAATGATGTTTTGCTTCTATAATTGGATTTTTTAAGGGTAACTGCTTTGCCAATGGATGACCGACGAAAGCAGCTGCGACATCGTAATTTTCATAGAATGTTTTTTCAAACGGAAATAAACACAGCACCAAATCAATACTGCGCTTGATGCCATGAACACGTCCTTGTCGCCATGCCCACACAGATGGACTGACATATTGAACGGTTTTAATCGGTAAACTCTTTTCTTTTATGCTTTTAGATAACCGTAAATTAAAATCTGGTGCATCTATCCCAATAAAAATATCCACGGGATGTTCCGTCCAACGTTCAATTAAACCGTCACGAACAGCGAATAATTTTTTCAGGTCTTTTAAAACTTCAATAATCCCCATCACAGATAAAATTTCCATTGGATAAAAACTATGAAAACCTTCTGCAATCATCTGTGGACCACCAATCCCCTCAAATTCAGCATCAATTCCTTGTTCACGGAAACTACGCATGAGTTTTACACCCAGCGTATCTCCAGAAACTTCCCCAACTACGATGCCAATTTTTAGTTTTTGCTTTAACAAGACCAACGCCCCATCCAAAAGTTTAAAAAAATTCTAACAGAATGATTTTACATCGAATCACTGCAAATAATGTAATTTGTTCATGATTAGTGAAGAACATTTTAATCTAATAAATCATTGAAAAGTCAAGTTTCTATCCAGATTTACGATAAATGAGCAATTGCTTGAGTTTCACTTAGACATTAATATGAACAAGAATCATTTACATATGTGATTTACTCTCCCTCTGCTATTTCTAAGTACATTTATGGCTAAATCCACCTCCCCAACGTTTGCCTACCGACTGAGTGTTGTCTATCGCTTTACTTTTATATTCGTGCTCGGCTTCTTGGCGATGATGTATTTAAGTTTAAGCTTAACAACGCTATTCACCTATTTTATCAATAAAGCAGAAGCGATTTTTCTCGCGGCATTGATCTCGATTTTGTTTTATTTAATGTTTGTTATTCTTGGATTTTGTTTCAACTCATTGATTAAACTGACATGGATCAGTTTGGCTTTGGTGGGACTCTTGTTCGGTTTATCTGTGGGTTTAAATTAAAATGCAAAATAAAGGCGTCCGCCAATCAATGGCATGGCTACATGCTTGGACTGGCTTGGTTTTCGGATGGCTTTTGTTTGCCATTTTCTTGATGGGAACCAGCTCTTATTATCGTCATCACATTAATTTATGGATGCAACCACAGCTTGCACAATATCAAGTCAATCAAGATGTGGCGATTCAAACTGCTACTGATTATCTAGAAAAAAATGCAGCAGATGCTAAATCATGGTATTTAGGTGTTGCCAATACTGAACAACCCGTGAATAAAATTTACTGGGAAAAGGCAAACGGTGGCTATGAAAGTCGTAATTTAGATATCAATACTGGCCAAGAGTTAAAATTATCAGCAACGCAAGGTGGCGAATTTTTCTACCGATTCCATTACCAACTTTATGGGATGCCCATCCTTATTGGGCGGTTGATCGCCTGTTTGGCTGCATTTATCATGCTGGTTGCATTGGTTTCTGGCATTATTACTCATAAAAAAATCATTACCGATTTCTTTACCTTTAGAACCTTTAAGTCGCAACGGTCTTGGCTCGATTTCCATAATGTATCTTCTGTAATCGCACTGCCCTTTTTTCTAACTATTACCTTTACCGGTTTAGCTATTTTCTTCTATCTGTATCTACCACTAGGAATGAAGAAATTATATCCAGATAATCCATATCAATATTTTACTGAAATCAGGACGGTGAGCCAAAGTCGTGATAATCAGGCAGCACCTAAACCCACTGAAACAGTTTCAATTACAACACTACTCACTCAAGTAAGAAAGCAATGGGGTGATCAAGAACTTGCAACGATTGAAGCAAAAAATCTGAATACCGATCAAGCAGTCATTACATTTAAACAATTAGAAGATCGATCAATCACCTTAAATCAAGCACAAATTAGCTTTGATGGTACAGGTAAAATCCTCAAAAACACGCGGAATAATAGTGCCGTTGCGACTTTAAACGCTGGTGTCTATAGCTTGCACATGGCAACCTTTGCACAACCAGCACTTCGATTTGCTTTTTTCCTATCAGGTCTTCTTGGCTGCTTAATGATTGCTTCAGGCTTGTTGTTATGGAGCTTAAAACGTCAAATTCAAAATAAGTCAGATCAGTTCCATTTTGGTTATTACCTAATTGATCGTTTGAATGTTGCTGCATTTGTTGGTTTGCCTATTGCAATGCTAGGCTACCTTTTTGCCAATCGACTGGTGCGTATCACAGAAACCACACCTAACTATGAGATTTATACATTTTTCATTGTTTGGGGGCTGAGTTTTATGATTGCACTTATAACAAAACAGCATTATTTATGGAAATCGCAGATTATTTTATTTGGAGTTTTAGCCATTGCTTTGCCTTTATATAATTTGGTTTATCTAATAAATCATCAACTTATTTCGGATATACAAAGTTATTGGTTGTTTTTACGAATCGATTTATTTCTTATTATTTGCGCATTCTTTGCTGTTTTTATTTATCGGAATATCCAACCTATTCAAGTAAAGGCACGAAATAAATTGAAAGCAAAACTTGATCAACAAGAGGCAAAAAAATGATGTTATTTGCGCTTCTCCTGATCGGTTTGGGCATGGCGTTATTATATAAAAGCAGTGATAAAGGGCTTCGTAAAGCCAAGCCGAATGCTCAACAATTGATCCAGCGCTTTCGATCTCAACTGAGACTGTTTGCATTTCTCTGTTTTTTCTTGGCAGGTGCATTGCTATGTTTAATCTATGGATCTTCAATCGGTTTTATCGGATGGTGGATCTTTGCCACACCTGTGACTTTTTTTCTTATTTTGGCAGTGAATGATCTAAGCAAACAGCCAAGTAAAAAATCATAGGATATGGCATTGATCTAACTTCTTTAGCATTTTTTCGCATAAGTAAATCATTTTTCATCACAACTGCTTATCTTGAAAAGGCATAAGATATGCTGTTTTTTGCATAATTCAGGCATATTGTCGATGTTTGGTCCAATAGAATTTATTTTAGCTGGTGTATTGGTTGGTTTCTGTGTAGGAATCACTGGTGTGGGTGGTGGTTCATTGATGACCCCTATCCTGATTAGCTTATTTAAGATTGAACCGCACATTGCTATTGGTACAGATTTACTCTACGCCTCAATTTCAAAATTTTGTGGTTCTTTGGTCCATGCAAAAAAGCTTAATATTGTTTGGCCGATTGTTATCTGGCTCGCTTTAGGCAGTATTCCTGCCTCTTTTGCTACCTCTTGGGTACTAGAACATTATTTGAGTCAATCTGCGCACTACAAGCCAGTATTGACCATGGTTCTAGGCGCAATGCTGACCTTAACAGGTATCTCCATCGTCTTCCGTGCTCAAATTGAAAAGTTCTTCGATCGCTTTAGAAATCGTGAACAAGCCAATATGGAAAGTGAGCAACATGCTCTACAGCATAAACGCCGATATATTGTTTTTATGGGCATTATTTTAGGCGTGTTGGTTACACTATCTTCAGTCGGTGCTGGTGCTTTCGGTATCATGGCGTTAGTGATTATGTTTCCGAATTTACCGATGATTCGTATCATTGGTTCTGACGTTGTACATGCAGTATTACTCACTGCTGTCGCTGGTTTAAGCCACATGTCCTCTGGCAATGTCGACTTTAGCTTGTTGATGTGGTTATTGGTCGGTTCTATCCCTGCGATTATTGTGGGTACATTGATCAGCTCGCATTTACCTGAAAGATTTATCCGTAAAATCTTGGGAATCACGCTATTTGCGTTGGGGCTAAATTTCATTATTAACCCTGTAAAAGAAAAGCCTAAACCCGTTGAAACAACCCAAGTGGTTATGATTCAGCAAACAAGTTATTCTACAACAACAGTTTAAGTGCTAAATAGCCGATTGTTTATACATAAATGATGCGAATCGCTAGTTAATCAATCGGGTTTTCGTGCTATATTCGTAGACAAATTAACCTCTTCTTTCGATTGAATTTGTGACAGCAATGAATACTCTACAGTCAAATCCAGTTTCTCAGCCAGATATCGACGACGTTAACATTAAAAGCATTCAAACTTTGATTACTCCAGCAGAACTTAAAAGTGACCTTCCCTTATCAGAAGTTGCCTATCGAACTGTATTGAATGGGCGTAACACTGTTCGTAATATTTTAGATGGTAATGATAAGCGCTTGTTTATCGTGATTGGCCCTTGTTCAATTCACGATACCAAAGCTGCGCATGAATATGCAGATCGTCTAAAAACGCTGAGTGAAAAAGTAAAAGATACTTTATACATCGTCATGCGTGTTTATTTTGAAAAACCACGTACGACGGTAGGTTGGAAAGGCTTAATTAACGATCCAGATATGAATGACTCGTTCAATATTGAAAAAGGTTTGCATATTGGTCGTGGGCTTTTACTCGAATTGAATGAAAAAGGTTTACCGTGTGCAACAGAAGCACTTGATCCAAACTCACCACAATACTATCAAGATTTAATTTCTTGGTCAGCGATTGGTGCACGTACCACAGAAAGCCAAACGCATCGTGAAATGTCATCAGGTTTATCTTCCCCTGTTGGTTTCAAAAATGGTACCGATGGTGGCTTAACGGTTGCAACCAATGCAATGCAATCAGTAAAACATGGTCATAGCTTCTTGGGTTTAAATGAGAGTGGTCAAGTTGCGATTATCAATACCAAAGGTAATCCATACGCGCATGTAGTTTTACGTGGTGGTAATGGTAAACCAAACTATGATGCAACTTCTGTGGTTGAAGCAGAAGCCGCTTTAGCGAAAGCCAAAGTCAGCACCAAAATCATGATTGATACCAGTCATGCCAATTCAAACAAAGACCCATACTTACAACCATTGGTTTTGAAAAATATCACCGAGCAAATTCTTGATGGTAACAAATCAATCGTGGGTATCATGGTTGAAAGTCACTTAAAAGGCGGTCGTCAGGATATTCCTGAAAACCTATGTGACCTCGTCTATGGTCAATCTGTAACAGATGGTTGTATTGATTGGGAAACCACTGAAAAAGCGTTATTAGAAATGCACGAAGCGTTAAAAGACGTTTTACCAAATCGTTAATATTTAAGTAGGTCTAAAAACAGGCTCTTATGAGCCTGTTTTTTTGTTCGTTAATTCAGCCAACTTGCACAAACGTACAATACAGCCCGTAGCACTTTGCCCTATTTTGATCATCCTTTGTTATTGATCCATTTAGGTTGATCATGGAAATTTTTCTTTATACTTTAAGTGTGATGTACAGCCCTGGTCCTGTGAACTTTATGGGATTAAATGCGGGGCTAACAGGACAGTTTTCCCGAACATTGGGCTTTTTTGCAGGTGTGGGTTGTTCCATGCTGATGCTATTTGTTGTATTTGGTTATGCAGGTGCAGCATTGATTCCCCATGCGTATTTGCATTTTATTGCATTGATTGGGGCAATCTATACATTCTACTTAGCCTATAAAATGATGACGGCACACACCGAATTAAAAACAGATCAAACCCAACACAAAACCCTCAATTTTTGGAATGGTTTCTGGATTCAGAGTCTGAATCCTAAAGCGATTTTGGTGATTTTACCTGTGACCACAATTATGTACCCCGCTGCACATATCACAGGTAGCTTGATTCTAATTGTTTCATTATTCATTTCTCTAGGTGCAGCAGGTGCTCCGTTGCTTTATTCATTCGCTGGATCAGTGATTGGCAAAAAATTGAGTAACCCGATTTGGCTCAATCATCTAAATAAAGTATTGGGTATCTTCTTGATTATTTCAGGTCTATTTATGCTGAATGATTTCTTAAAAGGCATGCATCTTATTTAAAACATTTTTAGTCGCAAGCACAGCTTATGTCTGACGCGTATAAATCTCTTTCCATCTTGCTGGGGTAATCCCAAAAGCTTTTGTAAAATGCCGAGTCATATGACTTTGGTCAAAAAAACCAGCAATGATGGCGGCCTGAGTCAGCGACTCCCCATACATCAAACACCTTTTCACGATATCCAATCGACGCATGGTCATATAACGGTGCGGACTGGTGCCAAATAGCAGTCTAAAATCACGAGAAAGACTCCAACGATCACGTTGTATATTCTGCTCTAAATCATCCAAACTGATGTTCTGATCAAGTGAAGCGTGAATAAACTCTCTAGCCCGCTCTGCCGCGATATAATCATAACGCTGCCTTGTGCGTGGTGGCTGACCTGCGACTTCATATAAGGTCGTCGCCAAGTCATATAAAGCATCTTCTTCTTCTAAAATATCCAATTGATTCTGCATATTTTGCAAAAGTGTATGGGTGACACGATAAAGCCGTGGATCATCACTTAGCCCCTGTTTAAAAAAAGGCAGAGGTTTGCCTTTCATGATCTTTTGAATCAATGCAGGTTCAACGTACATCATTCGGTAGTGAAAGCCTTCTTGGGTTCCCGCACTGCCATCATGTTTTTCATCTGGATGCAACACCATGGTCATGCCATGCTGACTATGTCGGACTTCACCACGATAATGAAAACTTTGCACACCTGACAAGGTTCGACCAATCGCAAAAGTATCATGTTGGTGTGGTTCATACGCATGATCAGAAAAGAAAGCTTCGATTCTTTCCAAGCGATCACTATCAGAAGCCCGAACAATCCAATCGGAATGATTTGCTATTTTTGACACGCTGATCTTCCTATAAGATATTGAATTCAGCAGTCTCAGAATACCTTAATTTTGCTTTGATCTATAAGTCATTTTTTGATTATACTGCTGCCACATTTCCCCTGCAACGTATCGCTGATATGAAGCCCAGTTTCCGTCAACATATGCACAAGTGGCGTACCTTATTTGGTGCGATTGCTTTGCTGTGTTTACTCTGGCATATCCTTTTACCAACAATGGTACATACAGGCATCGTACCTGCTCTCTATGCAATGCCATCACATTGCCAAGTCACAGAGATCCAAAAAGCCACATTGTTATCGACACAGGCACATAATAGTAGCCATCATCAACATATAATGCAGCAGCATAATCATCATCTTGATCATACGCAACATGGCTCACAGCTCAGTGAATATGCACAGCAAGTTTATGCACTTGCCAGCCAAATCATGAAGCATTGTCCTTTGTGTACTTATGGTTTGGATGCTGCTGCTATCGTGCCTTTAATTGCATTTATTTTCGTATTTTTATTGGCTTGGTTTAGTCGTGTACGTTGCCTATGCCATGCGTGGACAGAAGATCTACACATCGCTCGACTCTTTTATATTTTGCCCATAAAACAAGCCCCACCACTCGCTCTATAAATCGCAATTTTTTATACATCGTATCCAGTCAACCACTGCGATACAGCTTCGTTATTGCTTTTTTATAGAGTTTTTAAATGACTACTCCATTTCGTTTATCCGTGTTAACGGTTGCGTGCCTGTCTGTTACTTACAGTTCATTGGCCATTGCTGAATCGAATACCATACAAGATACCAAAACCTTGGCCACCATTGTGGTGACAGCAAGTCGTGAAGGCGAATCGCTGAGCAATACGCCTACTGCGATTAGCCAAGTGAATACACAAGCCTTAGAAGATAAAAATGCAACCTTCATTGGACAACTCATCAATCAGACCCCAGGGGTATTGATGAATGATTTAGGCAATGAGCAACACATGATGTCGATCCGTCAACCAATGACCACAGCAGCAGTCTATCAATATTTAGAAGATGGTATTTCCGTTCGTCCTGTTGGCGTGTTTAACCACAATGCTTTATATGAACTGAATCTTGCAGGGATTGATCGTATTGAAATTTTACGTGGCCCAGCCAGTAGTTTATATGGAAGTAATGCGATTGGTGGCACAATTAACTTTCTCACAAAAACGCCGAGTTTAACGCCTACAGCAGAGATTGGAATACTTGCAAGTAGTGAAGGATATCGTCGTCTTGATCTTGGTGCTTCCAATACTTTTGATACGGAGTTGGGTGAACAAGGCGTACGTCTTTCTGGTTATGCCAGTGATCGCGGTGATAGTTGGCAGGATCATGCTGAAAGTAATAAACAAAGCCTAACATTAAGACATGATTGGCGTATTTCTGATGCAACCCAAGTCAAGAATATCGTCAGTTATAATTATCTTAAAGCAGATATGACAGGTAGTGTAAACGCAAAAGATTTCAGTGAGCGTCCTGGTTATAGTTACCAAACATTTACCTATCGAGAAGTAGATTCCACCCGCTTATCTTCACAGATGAGCCATGCTTGGAATGATTTAAATCAAAGTCAGGTAACCGTGTATTATCGGGATAACACCACTGAACAAAACCCAAGTTATAGCATTCGTACGGATATGCGTAATGACATTCCAACAGGAACCTATACAGGACAAACGACTTATAATCAGTTCAAATCCTATGGTTTAAACTTGCAACATTCAACCAACATCGATCAAGTCAAATGGATTATTGGCGCGATGGCTGAACATACACCGAATAAAGCCAAAACCCATGATATTGAAGTTTTTCGTGATCCTGCAACACGTATTTATACAGGTTTTAAACTGCGCCAATTGTTACGTGATTTCAATGTTGATGTCGATAACCAAGCTATTTACACCCAACTGAATTGGCAAACCCTACCTATTTTAAACTTGGTCGCTGGTGCTCGATATGATTGGATTAAATATGACTATCAGAATAATTTAATGCCATCTAATATTACAGGTTCGCCAAATGAAACGCGTAGCTTTCATAAAGCCAGCCCACAACTTGGTTTTATTTGGAATGCTCATCCTCTATTCGATATCTATAGCAACTGGTCGCAGGGCTTTGTACCGCCTGAAGTCAGTAGTTTATATGGCGCAAACTTAGTGACACCAAATCTCACCGAAGCCACTTTTAATAATATTGATCTTGGGGTGCGTTTCAAACTCTTTGATGAGCGTTTAGATGGTGAAATCACCTTATATCGTTTAGACGGTGAAGATGAGGTGATCAGCTATACCAAACCCGATAATACTCGTGAACCACGCAATGCTGGTAAAACACGACATCAAGGTATTGAAATTGGTGGGACATGGAACATCACTGAACATTATGATCAACGCTTAAAACTTTCTGGTAGTTGGGCGAAGCATGAGTTTAAGCAATTCCAACCATCAACCAGCTTAAATTATAGTGGTCATCGTATGCCAAGTTCACCTAAGGCATTTGGAACCGTTGAATATCAAATCAAACCGATTCCTGAGTTGTTACTGTCCGCTGAAGGTGTGTATGTAGGATCATACTGGATCAATGATGCCAATACGGAGAAGTATGATGGTCATACGGTTTTAAATCTTCGCGCCACATATCGTCATAATGCTTATGAAATGTATGCGCATGTTCTGAACGCTGCTGATGTGCATTATGCGGAAAGTACCTCTTTTAGTAATAATCAAGCCAGCTTTACGCCTGCTGCACCACGAACTTATTTACTCGGCTTACGTTATCATTTCGGAAAATAATCAGATCAAGTGCAGCTTTTATTAAAAAGCTGTACTTTTTTAAATATAAAATATCGCCATAATAAAGCTTAGCAGTATCCCAACTTCAACTAACTCAATCGCAGCGCCAACTGTATCTCCAGTAATCCCACCAATTCTTTGCATAAACTTCGTACGCAGATAAAAAAGCAAAAGTATAAAAGTCAGTAAGCTAATAACACCTTGCCATTTAAATGCACAAAGCAATGATATTATAATTACAAATACAAACCACGCTGCTTTTTTCGGAATAAAGTCGGTGATTGAACGCCCAAGCCCATTATCACGTACATATCGAGTTGTTAAGAAAAGAAATAAAGGAACACTCCTGCCAATCGCTGGAACTACAATCAAAAAGGTATATAACTGCTGTTCCAAGAGTACATAAATTGCAGCAAATTTAATCAAGCAAACAATCACTAAACTGAGCACACCGATTGGTCCACATGCAGGATCTTTCATGATCTTTAAAGTGCGTTCGGAATCACCAAAACCACCGACCCATGCATCAGCCATATCCGCTAAACCATCTAGGTGTAATCCCCCAGTCAGCCAAATCCACAACACTAAAATGAGACTCGCAACTAAAATGGTTGGCAGTTTGAATAACAGAAGAGAAGAACCGAATAAAATGAATCCAATCAACAAACCAATCAATGGATAAAACAGCACAGATTGAGCATTTTGTTTTGGGTCTGGTATCCTTTTTAACTTAATTGGTAATATCGTTAAAAATTGCAAGGCAATCCAAAAAGGTAACATCAGACACATTCCTGAAAGCTTAATTGTTCTTGCTGTTGTGAAATGATTAATGAATAAAGCTGTCCTAATTCAGCAGGCATTTTTAACAATTCATTGACATCTTGTTGTCTAGCCAAACAAGTCAGTAACTTAATGACTCCGCCATGCGTCACAATCAAAGCAGTTTGCCAATGGTTTTCCTGCATTTGCTGATGAATTTGTTCAAAACCAGTCAGGATTCGTTGTTGGAATTGCGCTAAAGATTCACCATTTGGTGCGTGGTATTGAGTCGGAAACTGCCAAAAGTTGGCCAATAACTCAGGCGATGTTTCATAAATCTTTTGTGTTGAAATCCCTTCCCAATCACCAAAATACATTTCTTTAATGTGCTGATTAATAATTAAAGGTCGTTGCAAAAGTTTTGCCAGATGCTCTGCAAAAACACAGCAACGTTGTAAAGGTGAACTGATAATCACATCCCAAACAGTATTCTGATCAATTGCATTTTGAGTAGTTGATTGCATCTGCAACCAACCTTGTTGAGTGAGTTCATCATCGAGATGCCCACGCAGTGTATGGCTCAGTGTGGTTTCACCATGCCGTAATAAATCAATGCGCAACTTTGTCCCCTGAAACTGCTGCTTCTGCAAAAGTTGCCATTTGATTGTGTAACACACAAGCCAGTTGAATCATTGACAGTGCAGCTCCAGCGCCACTCCCTTCACCTAACCGTAGGTTCATGTTTAAAATTGGCTGAGCATTTAGTTCTTTTAATATCCGTTGATGACCATATTCAGCGGACTGATGTCCGAATAACATCCATTCTCTGACTTGTGGTTGAATACGTATAGCGCACAAGGCTGCAACTGAACTAATAAATCCATCAACGATGATTGGCAGACCTATTTGCGCACAACGTAAATATGCACCTGTCATTGCAGCAATTTCTAGCCCGCCTACTGCCGCCAAGATTTTAAAAACATCGTTATCAGTATGTGATTGATGTAATTTCGCAGCGCGATCAATAACTGCAATCTTATGTTGCAACTGTTCATTATTAATTCCAGTCCCAACACCAGTCAGTTGCTCGGCACTTTCATTCAATAACAAACAGGCCAGTGCTGATGCTGAACAAGTATTACCAATGCCCATTTCCCCAGCAATAAAGACATCAGCATCATTTGATTTTGCCAGATCAACGCTGTCTTTACCCAATTGTAATGCAGCAGCACATTCTGATTCACTCATCGCCGTTTGTTTGGCAAAATTTGCTGTACCTGCTCGAATACAATGACGCTCAACGCCAATATAGTCATAAACATCACCGACCGTACCACAATCAATTACCTGTAAATGTGCTTGATGATGTTTGGCAATCACACTAATGGCAGCACCGCCAGATGCAAAATTTTGGAGCATTTGACGTGTCACCGCTTGTGGATAGGCAGAAATATTTTCTTCAACCACGCCATGATCACCTGCAAAAACACTAATCCAAGGCTGTTGTATTTGTGGATGAGCTGTACTTTGCAAACTGGCTAACTGAATCGCAATTTGTTCAAGATCGCCTAATGCACCTGTTGGTTTAGTCAATTGCGATTGGCGTTGTTCAGCTTGCAATTTTGCTTTCATCTCTGGTTGCCTAACTGTCGTCAAAAACCAATCTACTTGTTCAATCATTTGTTTTTCATACCAATTCTAAAAGTTTTTTAATTTTAAAGAGAAACATAACCATCATTTACGATCACGTTGGCGACAGAGAGTTAATTTGTTGTTAATCCTCATTTTCTGCTTTTAAAATCATGGGAAAGCCTGCTACACAAAATACGACTTTATGGGCTAACTGCCCTAAAACTTGATGCAAACGCCCTGCTTCATCGACAAAACGACGATTGATTTCGCCCATTGGTACGACACCAAGACCTGTTTCATTGCTGACCAAAATAATTTTTGATTTCAGTTTTGGCAGTACATCAAATAATTTTTCAACTTGTTGTTGCTGCAATGCCAAATCTTCAGCTAGCAATAAATTGCTCAACCACAAGGTAAGACAATCAACCAAAATCAACTGATTTTCCTGATCAAGTTGTCGTAGTTTGTCAGCAAGAAAAATGGGCTCTTCACACAAATACCAGTGTTCAGGGCGTTGCTGTTGATGATGTACAATCCGTTGTTGCATTTCTTCATCTAAGGCTTGCGCCGTTGCAACATATACAACAGATAAACCACTCTCTTTAGCTGTTTGTTCAGCCAAACGACTTTTGCCTGAACGAGCGCCACCCAAAATCAGTTGCAACATATTTAACCTAATCTAAGCTGATGATAAGGATAAAGGAATCCTTGTAAAATCTGTGCTTTATAATAGCCGAAAGTTAAATGATCTACCTGAATTTTAAATTTTCGTGGTTGCAACTTTTGTATACGCTCAAGGACCAAGTCACTGCTCCATGCCTCACGATACAGTCCCAATGTAATATGCGGACAATATACGGGAGCTGCAACTTCCTTTGAGCTTTGGTCAAAACATTGACGGATTTTTGTGAGAATCTCATTCTGATCATGAATATGTAAAAATAAAGCACTGCTATAGCTATCCACTTGAGTAACTTCAAGTTCGAAAGCATCTAGCTGTAATTCTTCTAAACATTCAATTTGTTGCTTGAGTTGAGAAATTTCAAAATCATCATCAAAGTTGGGTATATTTGCCGTCAAAAAACCAGCCACAAACAAGGTAATATGATATTGGCGTTGATTCAATGGAAGCAATAGATCAGAAAATTCTTGTTGTAATTGATCTAGATATTCAATCAGTTCAGGTTGATCAATTTCGATATACCACACACCATATTCGACCCGACCGCGATGCCATTCAGAATAATCATGTTCGCTAGTCGCCATCAGTTTTGTGGATGCTTGTAATAACACAACTTGCTAGATCATTTTCGAAGTTGTGTTATTCAAACATAAATCACGTCGTTTTTTAAAGCGCCTTGACGCTTTAATTTAAGCTATTTCGGGCTGGGTTCCTAAGCTCTTTTTAAAATCAAGTCCGATACCCTGTTCTTTCAATTGCGACTGTATTCCGCTATAAAGTGCATCAAGTAACACTTTATGCTGACTTTCAGGAAGATCCAATTGTGTAACATGTTTTTGTAGATGCTGTACGATTACCATTTCATCTACATCTAGAATTTTTAAAGCATACACATAGCCGTAAATCGCCCCTTTCAATAAATTTTGATAAGGAATTTGCTGGTGGATGTGCTGCTCTATGCTACCCAAAACACGCTCATTAAAACTTAGCTTCCGTAAAGGGTCTCTAGCCACGCGTTCACAAGGATCTTTGTAGGCTGATCGACATGAGTACAAGAAACTCTCTGCCATGCGATCCAATTCTTTGGCTTGATTTGGAACGATATTGCCTAAGCCCAATTTAACTTCATCGACCAGTTGCTCAACAAAACACTGCATCCTTTGATCAGACATCGCGATACCGATGGTTTCCATGTCATTTAGACTTGCATACCAAGCCAACATGGCATGACAGCCATTCCACAAACGATTTTTAATCATTTGAATATCTGCAATCTGATCAACTAGGACCATTTGACGCATTTTGCTTAAGAGCGGACTTCGATTTTCAACATAAATTGGCATGTCTGCTTCACTGTTGAATAAAATGAGATCCATATTTTGCATGCTTTGACCCGCTTGGAATTGCTCACGTAGGTCTTCCAAGCATCGCGTCATTTGTTTCTCATGTTTCTCGCTTAAAGTGGTTTCATCTGAAAGTTCAACCGAGTCTTCATTCAAGTTGGCTTGACTCTGTATATATAAGCGATGCTTGATATTGAGTTGACGATATAAGGCTTGATCGGTCAGTTTTGAAACCATTCGGTTCACGACCGTATCACAAAAATAGTGTTCACTTAATATATGTTCAGCAATGTCTTCATCACTGATTTCAAGTAAAGCATCACGGATATATTTGAGTACCAGATATTTTGCACACACTTTATTGAGAACAATTAAAAAAGTAATTGGTTCATTATTATGCTGTATATCCTGAGACATAAAACGAGCAAGTAAGCCCTTCGCAATCACTTTAGCTTCTGATTCAATTGCATTTTCAGGGATACATAATGCAATCAGACTGGACTGCATATACATTTCAAGCATTTGCTGTTCATTATTAGCATCAATGACAGTTAGATTATCAATTCGCTCATCATAAGAGGATTGACCATATCGGATGCTATAACCAGCAAAAGTATTCACAGACTCAAGATATAAACGATTTCTCGTCGATGCCAATATTCGTTGTGGTCGGGTAAAACCATCCCAATGCGACAGGATTTGGGCAATATAGCCACCACCAATTGCACCAAAACCATGAATCCCAACCGTTAACTGATTTAGACTTTGTGGAAAAGCTTCTTGTAGTATCGGCATTCCCATTTCAGGAATATATTGATCTAAAGCATTTAGGCACTCATACATGTCTTGATAATAGAAATTTGCCTTAGACAGCATTTCGTCATTTGGTTCTTTGATATCTTTAAGTAAAATGGTTATACCAGCCGCATCATAAGCCGAACGAATACCATTTTCAGAGTCTTCAAACATCAAACAGGTCGATGTATCCAAGTTTAACTGTTCAGCCGCCTTTAAGAAAATTTCTGGATGCGGCTTACCCTTTTCAACTTCATCGCCACAAACCAATACATCAAAAAATTTATAAACATTGGCATTAATCAAATATTCTTCTGCAATTGCACGACGGCTAGAAGTTGCAACGGCCATCCTTAAACCGGACTTTCTTAACCGCTCTAAGACTTGAACCAAGCCCCTTTTAATGGGTACGCCTAGATGACGAACAGACTCTAATTCTAATTCATCAGCACGTTTTCGAATTGCTTGATAAGGAATATCCTCACCATAATATTTTTGCGCGAGCTGCTCAGCAGTTTTTGCACTTAAACCTAAGCAGTGCATGAGATAATCATCAGAAAATTCCTGTCCAATGAGTTCTTGAGATGCCTGTTTCAATGTTTGAAACCGTAACCGCTCAGTATCAAACATTGTGCCATCCATATCAAAAATTGCCCCATGAACAGGATAATCATGAAAAATAAGCATTTTTACTCCTTAGCTTTTTTATTACGTTATCTAGAATAACCAATAAAGATGCCAATAATGCAGGCTGTAAATAAATGAAATGAAATTGATCAAAAAACATACAACAAGCTAAGCTTCTTATTGTCATTTGTTATAATTGGGTAAAAAACTTGCACCTTTAAAGAATTTGTGAACGTTTAATGATCGGATTTGAGCTTTGCCAGCTAGACATAAGCCCAAAACGTTTGATCATCTTGAATTAATAGTTAAAGGTATAACTTAAGCCATAAGTACGGCCTTCAGCAGGGATTTCTAACAATGGATTACCATTTGATACTGCTACTTGTTGTGCAAATACCGTATTGTATTGAAGGCCCCAAACGTTATATACACCAAAATCTACACGACCTTTCCAGACTGGTGCATGCGCTAACACATCCATCGTAGCGTAGCCTTTAATTTTTGCAGCAATATTTCCATCATTTTTCACAGCTTGTTGGAATGCTTCATCATTACTCGCAGCAGCGAATGCTGCTAGTTTACGATCATCATTATAGGCCTTGCTTGTCCCTTTAATTGCTTGCATTTGAACACGCACGCCATAACCTTCATCATTATCCCATTCTGCAAATAATGTTCCTTTCACTGGCGAAACAGCAAAAGAGTTTAGTTCATGCCATTTATTTGCTACATCTTTATATTGCCCACGTGTATAAGCTAAAGTACCACCAACTTTGTAATTATCCATAAATGGATAACTTACCGTTGCTTCTGCACCATAAACACGTTGATCCGTATCTACAATTTTGGCTGCTCGATTACTGAATTGTAACGTTTTATCAGAGGTGTTATAAAAACCTGTTAATCCTACATTTAAACCATCATCCTGGTTTAAACGCCAACCCAATTCGTAGCTATTCACAGTAATCGGTTGGAGGTTTGAAGTTGAGACCGTATAAGTAGATACATCACGTAGCATACGCTGCACATCTGGGAAGCTAAAACCTTGTGAAAAGTTTGCATAGATTTGCTGTGTATCATCAATCTTATAAACGGCCCCTAAATTAAAGAGAGGTTTATCATCATGGGTAGAACCAGCAGGAACCATTGTTGATTCACGACTTGGAATATAAGCCTCAGTATCCGCCTGAATATATTGATAACGTATGCCCGCTTGAACGTTCAATAGATCATTAATGGCATAGTCACCTTGTACAAAAGCACCAACATTTTGAACTTCTGTATTAGGACCATACCCTTTACGTACACCTGTTGGCGTATAAACTAAATATGGATATTCTGTTGCCAAAATATCAACATACTGCTCATCCTTTTCCCAATCATAATCGAGACCATAAGTTAACTTAAGGTCTCTATCCGCAATACTAAAATCTGATTGCATAGTTGAACGTAAGCCTGCAACATCAATTTCTGATTGAGATTGGTTAACAGAAGTCACGGCTTTCGTTGTCAAACCATATGGGAAAAATCGCGCTTTTTCATTTCGGTAATAAGCTTCGATATTCAGAACTTGACCTAAAAAGTCTTGATTTTGATATTGTGAATTTATTGCGTAGCGTTCGGTAAATAAATGGTTACCCAACTTCAAGCCTTTAATCGCCTTATAACTTGGTGCAGTAACATCATTACTTGTCCCTGTAGTAGGTAAGTATGAATAATCCGGGCCATAATCCGTATCTTGTTTGTCTTTATAATATTGTGCGCCAAAACTTAATGTTTGATTATCTGCTAAATTGAAATTTAGTCGACCATTGACATCAATGGTATCCGTGTCCATGGTACTGCCTTGCCAAGGACTTAAAGAGATACGATCACCATCTCCATCAAACTGAGAACCGCGACTGGTGAAGTTTGCACCTAAGAAGCCATCTACATTACCTTTGCTAAATGAAACCGATTGTCCTACTTCATACGCCAAACCATCACCACGGAATGTGTCAGAAGAAGTAATACCGACTTTGCTTTCAAAGCTTAGTGGTTTTGACGTATCAGCACGTTTGGTGATGATATTGATAATACCTCCTGTCGCTCCAGAACCATAAATGCTAGTGGCGCCAGAAATAACTTCAATACGTTCAATCATACTTGGGCTGATGCTGTTCAACTGGCGAGACACATCACGTGAACCTGTTTGTGATACGCCATCAATCATAACCAATACATTACGGCCACGCATGGATTGTCCATAGTTACTGGTCGTGCCACTACTTGGTGCAAGTGATGGTACCAATTGCGCTAACACATCAGCTAGTTTCCGACCTGCGCCACTTTGTTGTTCAATTTGTTTTTTTTCAATAGTTTGAACTGTACCAGCAATATCTGCAATATTCTTTGGTGCGCGTGTTGCTGTTATCACAATTTTTTCTAACTGAGCCGTAGGCTTTTGTGTAACCGATGCATCAGAAGAAACTGTTTCTGCATACGCCTGTTGAGCAAACAGGGTCAAAACAGCAAGACAACACGGTGTCATCTTAAATAAAAACTGTTGTGTATTTGTTTGGCTCTTTAATTCAGCCCCAATTTCAGTGTTCACATTCATTTTTTACTTCTCCAAAAAGCCTTTCACGCCACTATAAATATCCAAAAAGCGAGACATTATACTTAATCTAAATATTAATGAGAATGATTAACATTAAAATGGTATACATATTATTTTATGCAAACAAATCGAGCAAAGTCTTACAATCAGTAATTGATCGTCCGATCGTTGAAGTTGCAATATTTTGATAAGCGGCAACTAATCATTCAGAGTGATCAGTTTGAGTCATGATTTACTTTCATTTCTTTTAACTGTAAAGGACAATTTCCACATAAAGTTTGCCCTACTTCTTCAAGCTGAAAATAGAAACAGCATTAATGCTTTTTACCGCAATATATAACTGGTCTTTGTCCACTCTTTCGAAAAATACAAACCAGTATTCATGCTATAAACGCTATGAATGACTCAAATAAGCATTCCGCTCTCTCAAAATCGTAATGCCAATGAAATACAGCCCAACAATAATCATTAAAATAAGTAAGAGATAAAATGGCAGAGCTATCCCATACTGATATAAAAATGTGCTTAATAAAGGCGCAACAATTAATCCTAAAGCTTGAATAGCTGTACACATACTTGCCATTTTGACCTGTGCATCTTGATTGACAGACTGAGCCGCGCCGGTAGTAAATGCAGGTAAAAGACTCGCAACGCCCATCCCATAGAACACATAACTTGCTTGGAAAATATGGATCTGACTTGTAAATAGAGATAATAACAATCCAGTAATCATACACATGATCCCCAAACCAACTAATATCTGTAACTTGAGCTTTATAACCTTCATGATTAAAATTTGAGTAATCACTAAGCTAAAACCAACGATCAGCATACACTGGGAAAAATAGCTCGCACTTTGCTGTGTCGTTAACTGAAAACGATCTTGAATATAAAAACCTGCCGTCATATTGAGTGTCACAATCGCAACATACGTACTAAAGCCAAGTATTAACCACGGTAAAGCAGGTTTTATTGAAAATGTTTTTACTGATGTGTTCGAGTCTAGTTGAATATTCTCAGCAGAAATGACTGGGGTCTTACGAAAGGAAAAACTTAATACAATGCTAAAAATAATGAGTAGTGCAACCGCAACCCACATGGGTAGTAAAATCCCGCCAAGTAATAAAACTGAAGTTGCAAACGGTCCAAGGATCATCCCTAAACTATTCATTGCTCCATACATTGCCATTTTTTGGCTACGCTGTTCAGTACCTATTACCTGTTGCATAACATAGCTTTGCAAACCAATTTGGGGCATTGCCATAAAAGCACCTGTCATTGCTCTACTTATCACTAACAAAATAAAAATAATCAATACAGGAAGTGTTTGATGAATCCCAAAATAGAGGATCAATGTAAAAATAGCCCAAGTGATTGTCATCCCCCAAAAACCATAACTCATTAATTGGTATGGCGTCTGTATTTTTTGATTTTTAGCGATAAAGACAGAGGCTATTGCCATACAAATTGCACCCGCAGAAACAATGATACCGCCTTGTATTTCGGTCAATTGTAACTGTCGAATTAATGGTGCAAGTAAAGGTAAAATCATGGAAAAGCACGTGCCATTGGCTAAAGTCGCCCAAGCCAGTAATTTAAAATTTTGCTGCATAGTTCAATCATCAAAAGAAAAGGCACCTCAACAGATGCCTTTTTGATTAGATTAGTATTTGAGGGTGTAGCTCAAACCATAAGTACGGCCTTGTGCAGGTAAGCTAGACATCGCACCATAAACAGCTTCAGCCGCTTGACTAAATACAGTTTTGTATTCTGTGTTCCAAACGTTATATACACCAAAGCCTAAAGTACCAGGACCAGCTTTAGCATTGGCAATCACATCCATAACTGCGTAGCCTTTGATTTCACTCGGTAGCTTGATATTTGCTCGCCCGGTTAGATCTACATTTTTATAATCTTGCATTTCCTCTTTTGCTTTATCTGTGCCACTGACAGCAAGTGCTTGAACACGAAGACCAAAGCCATCATTAAACTGCCAATCTGTATATAGCATACCTTTTAATGGTGAAATACGCGTGCTATCTAACTCTTGCCATTTCCCATCTGAATTTTTAAATTGTCCGCGTGTATATGCAACTGTCCCACCTAAAGACAAACTATCCGTTACTGGGTAGTTAACATTTGCCTCAGCACCGTAAATACGTTCATCCGTATCAACAACATCAATATTGTAAGCAGGCGCACTATTAAAACGTACAACTTTATCCGAGGTATTATAAAAAGCCGTTACACTTGTATTGAGACCACTATCACCTTGTAAACGCCAACCTAATTCATAGTTATTGACCTTGATTGGATCAATATTATTACTATTCACACCGAAATTAGCAGGTACATCACGAAGCATACGTTGTACGTCAGGAATGCTAAAACCCTGTGAGAAATTAGCAGAAACCTGTTGGGCATCATTTAAATGATAAACCGTTCCTAGGTTAAATAATGTCGCGTCATGTTTAACTTTACCACCAGCCAAGGCTTTTGCTGTATATGGATATACTAAATCGTTTGTTAGAATGTCAGCAGGAATAGATTCACGATATGGTGTTGAATCAGAAACTTTACTATCTATTCGCTCATGACGAATACCAGCTTGAACATTCAATCTATCTGATACTTCGTAATGACCTTGTAAAAAGGCACCTAACTTTTTAATTTCTGTGTCTGGTCCAAATTGATATGTTTTCTCTGGTTCAAAATTCAGACCATTACTTGCATAAAATTGATCGAAATTAAATCGGCGTGCAGACGCTTTATCCTTTTCATTTTCATAATCTAAACCATAAATTAAACCTAGTTTACGATTTGAAATCTCAAAATCTTTTTGTAAGGCTGTGCGTAAACCCCATACATCAATTTCTGTCTCTGATTGTAAAACGGCATACCCTAGACGAACAGCTTTTAAGAAATCAGGTGAAAGAGGGTTTGCATAATTTGGATAAAGTTGTCCTAAGCCGCCGTTTAAAGTTCCATGTCCAAGCGGAGAAACTGTTGGGAACCAGCGCCCTTTTTCATTACGATAATAAGCTTCAACATTCAACTTTTGACCTAATATATCTTGGTTTTCATATTGAGTATTAATTGCATAACGCTTTGTTCTAGGCTGGGTGTCTAATTGTAGGCCTTTTATAGCTTTTAAACTTGGTTTTACAGCGGTTGGAAATAATAAGTTGGCGGCATTATTACCAGAATATTTACCATAATCAGCACCATAATCACTGTCTTGTTCATCATTATAATATTGTGCACCAATACTAATACTTTGCTTGTCAGCAAACTGCCAGCCTAGACGACCATTTACATCAATAGTTTCGGTATCTTGGCGGTCAGTCTGTGCTACTTCAGGCCCAATGCGGTCACCATGACTGTCTTGAATCTCACCACGCTTGGTATAGCTTGCACCTAAGAAACCATTCCAATCACCTTGCTTAAATGCAGCGGATTGATACGCTTCGTATGCCAAAGCATCACTTTTAAAATTATCACCAGAAGTAACTCCTAATTTTGATTCAAAATGAATGCCATCAGTCGAACCTTTTTTGGTAATAATATTGATAATACCACCTGTCGCACCTGAACCATAAATACTGCTTGCGCCAGACACGACTTCAACACGCTCAATCATATCTGGGCTAATGCTATTTAATTGGCGTGAACTATCTCTCGAACCTGTTTGAGGAACACCATCAATCATATATTGCACGGTACGTCCACGCATGGTCATCCCGTAGTTACTTGTTGTGCCAGAATTTGGGGTTAGTGATGGCACCAATAAACCCAAAATATCTGCCGTACTTTTACCAGCAGCAGCCTGTTTCGCAATATCTTCTTGTTCGATGCGATAAACTGTCCCTGCAATTTCAGCAATACTTTGTGCTGAACGGGAAGCAGTCACTACGATGGGTGCAAGTTGGGTTGGCTTTTGGCTTTCAACAGCAGCGTTTACTTGAGTAGAGGTTTCTACTTCAACTGTTTGTGCATAAAGCTGCGTGCTAATCGCTAAGCTTAAAATTGTTAGTGATGTTGAAAGTGAACGAACTTTCATAAATTACCCCTAGTTTAGATGAGTTGTTGCGAGTGTTTTGATTTGTGAATTAGAAATTGACTGAGTAATACGCTTAAGACAGATGCTGCCGCGAGAATGAGATAAAAGTTTCCATAGCCAAAAGCTTTAGCCAAGAAACCAGACATTGCTCCGCCAAGGAAATAAACCAATAGCTCGAAACAAACTAAAATCGTGAAATCTGTTCCCGCCTGCTCTTTAGAGCTGGTATGCATAAAGTGGGCATACAAAGCGGTCATGGCGATATAACGAATGGCTAAAATAACAACGACAAACACACCAAGTAGCATATGCCACTGGTCAAACCAACTGAGTAGAACAGCAACCCCTAGCAAGGCATAAATTAAGGTGCGTACCCAGCCTGCCCAAATTAGAAGCTGAGTTGCCGCTATTTTTTTCAATAAAAATGCAGCTGATACTGCTGCTAATAAACCTACACCTGCTCCAACCACTGACATCAGTATGCCAATCTCAGCAAGTGACCATTTTTGGTCAATCAACATTGGATTTAACATAGCCATAGCTGGTGCTTCGACCACGCGATAACACACGATCAGAGCCAGTGCCCATAACATTTCAGGACGCTTAAAGGCACGAATCAGGCTCGGTGTTTGCTTGACTATCTTTTCAGTGGATTGTTGTTCTTGAATAAAGAAAATGGCAAGCATAGTCAGTGCAGTCATGGCTGCTAAACAAATCAGCGCAGTTTGCCAACCATACAATTGATAAAGCCACAAAGTTGCAGCCCCACCAATCATACTGCCCAGTGCGACACCAATACTTTGTGCCATACTTCCGAGTCGATATTCAGACTCAGAAAAGGTTTCTACGGTATAACCATCAATGGCAATGTCTTGTGTTGCAGCGAAGGTGGAAATCCATAAACCGACAATTACAAATACACTTAGACCATAATCAAACTGTGTCAATGCCAAAGCAACGACACCTAAAACTAACGCAATTTGAGTGAATAAAAGCCAAGTTTTACGTTTACCGAGTGCCTTAAAATAAAAACGATCAATCAAGGGTGCCCAAAAAAACTTAAATGCCCATGGGATATAGAGCAGCGATAGCATCCCAATCCAACGTAAATCCACACCTTGATGGCGTAAAATTGCTGGTAGTGCGACATTATAAAAATACAGCGGCAATGCATGTGCGAGATACAGCACAACCACAACAGATAGGCTCAGAGCTGATACGGTTTTGATTGGCAAGGTATTGTCATGATTGAGTTGTTGATTCATAACCACCTCTGTATTGCCCATTGCATGGCATCGGTTTTATTCAAACTCACAAAATAAGGAACATGCCAGGCTTTTTGCAAAGCTGGCGTGTCTAATCGAATACGATCCTCTTCATTTTGAGCAATTCGAGCAAATCCTAAACAATATTGGTAAAAATCTTGTTTATATTGCTTATACCATTTGCCTTGGATTACTCGATATTCTTCAGGAAACTCGGTATTGACCTCGGTCTGCATAATCAACACAAAACTTCTTTTTTGTTCGAAATATTGTTGAATATGCGCTAACCATTGTTCAAATTCTGCCACCTGAACATGCGCAGCAAAACGCATGTCCAAGATGTGCATCTCATTTATGAATAAACTCATGTAACACTCAGGATTTTGGCTGGCTGATCAGCGAGCTGTTGTTGTGATGTTTGGTAATATTCCCCAAACTTGTTATAAAAAGTTTCTCTAAAGCAGTAGTACAACATCGCCGTTTTTTCGGGCATTGGAATTAAACGTTGGGTTTCGTAGCACAGCTCTGCCACCACAGCAGCATAAGGTTTAACCGTATGGTCTGGTTCACCCACAATTTTTTTCGCTTGAGAATGTTCAAAAATATAGAAACTGAGTAAACGAATGGTTGGACGTAAAAAGCCCTTACCAAAGACTGACTTATCACCAAATAGCAAATGCCAACCGAGATCATTGTCATCGCCATCATAATAGCGACCTAAACGGTCACGTTTGCCCTCATAAATTTCGGTATAACCCACATCCTTGCCATCCACACCAACAATCAATAAACGCTGATGGTCATCTGCCAACATCTTGTCGAAATAAACTTGTAGTTCTAACTCTGATTTATTTAATTGCCACTGCGGAATCACATGTAGCTCATGCATCCATTGATGGAGCAAAGGAATATCCTGTGGATATTGCACTTGACGTAAGTAGTACTGTGTTCCATCTTCGTGGTATTCAAAATAATCAGGTAATTGCTGAGAGATTGTTTTCATATCGAACCTTTTTTAAATTTAGAAGAAGATTTAACCCGCTTTAGATTCAGCTTGCTGAGCTGCCCATTCAGCCAATGTTTCAGGACTGACTGGATTTGCGATTGGATCAAGGAAAACAGGCACTGGACGCTCTGCTTCATCGTTATAACTGGTGGTAAATAAGCGAACACGATTCAAACAAATTTTGGTGTAGGTTGGGCGCAACATGGCAAATTTTTCAGCACGTTCAGCCAGTTCTGGATGTTGTTGATTAAACTCAACAATGGTATTTGAAATGGTATTCCAGAAATCGAGTTCGGAATATTCAGGGTAATCTTGCAAGAACACATTACAGATATAACGGTAATGCACCATGAATAAACCAGTGAAAATAAAGTGGCTTAAATCAGTTGCCTCATGACGTAATAACAAGTCGCCTTCAGATGGCAGTTGAGCCAATTCAGGGAAATCTTCATCAACCAAATTGATGTCATCAATGAAGTCCTTTAATACCAATGCTTTCGGCACACCATTTTCATGTACCAGCATGGTGTTTTCACCGTGTGGAGAAAATGCCAAACCGTAACGATATAGACAAAGCAATAATGGGCTTAGCGATACTTTTGCAAATTGTGCTAACCATTCCAAAGGACTTAAACCTGAAGCTTGGATCAACACATTTAAAATAGATTGACCTGAAATATCTCGGTGCAATAATGCAGCTTGAGATAACACTTGCTGAGATGAATCAACATAGCGATCGACACTTTCACGCCACAAGCAACCAAATAGCTCTTTAAATTGGTAAGGCGCACCTTCAATTCGGTCAAAACACGGTTGGTGAATGGTTAAGGTCGCAACTTCCCCCAAGAAAATCACGCCAGTTTTCTGTAGGTCTTGATCTTGCTGATGAATTTGCTTTAACCAAGCGGTCACTGCTGGGGCTGCAAGATTACGCTTTGATGGTAATCCGCGATAAACGGCAGTATTAAAAATACTGACAGGCAGCTTAATGTAATGACGTTGTAGGTTTGATGTATTGCATAATGTGCGGATAGACTGCATTGGCACATAGCTATCTTGGCTAATATTCAATTCAATGATTTTCTGGTCTACAATTTCATTGGCATAGGTTGGAACTAACCATTGATGCCATTGCCAAGCATGCACGGGAATCAAAAAGTAATTTTGTGGATCTAAATTCTTTGTTTTAAGAATATTGATGAACTGTTGAAGTTCATTCGCATCAAACTCGTGTTGATACAAACCACAAGCATCCCATTGTTCAGTACTACGATACTTAGCTAAATCACGATGTACCGCCAGCCATAGCACTTTAACTTCAGGTGAAAGTTCTGGTGCAGAAGTTAAATAATCATCATAACCAAAACCCATGCGCCCTTTACTCATAATCAGCCAAGGATGACCACGTAGCATACCTTCAACTTTATAATGTGGTTCAGTCAGAATCGCAGCGCTTGGCAAACGCGTTTCATTAAACAGATGTGCTTCTGCCAACCACGTATTATTCATTTCTTTAATTAGATACGCTTTGGTGAATGGCTTTACATTGGAGCTGTTAGACATTGCGACTATAAACTCATGCAAGTTCCAAGCAGGTTGATGATGCTCTTGACCATCAGTTACATCTCGTACAGATCCTTCCTGAATATTCCAGTGTCCAAGTAAATATTGATGACCTTGGAATTGATAATGACGATTGCCTAGATCTAACTGATAGCATCCCTCTGACAAGGCTTTAACTTCAATAATTTCTTCATAAAGAAACTCTGCAATCGCCATTTCAATGAGACGCTGTCCTGCGGCACGCCATTGCTGCTGATTAATTTTTAAAGTTGCAAAGTTCATATCAGTTTCTCATAAGTTGAGTGCACAGAAGCAGTTTGTGTCCGTGTATTTGCACAACGGCTACTTGAATGTGTCGTAATCGTGCTCTGTTCTGTTTTCTTTAAAATTGAATGGTTTTTGCTAACAGCTTTTTCACAGAAACAGTCTTCCGACAAGGCCTTGTCATCTGCTATGCAAATTTTAGGATTTTGAGAGAGATTAAAATGTTGGAAGGTTTGCGCTTGCTGACCAAGTTCATAAAGCGACTCACCAAGCAATTGATTGATAATCATCGCTGCACGATAAGCGCCAAGACCTAAATCAGGTGTACCTACACCATGGCTATGCATTTCCTGATTTTGAACAAAAATATTGCCATTCAGGTGATGCACAACACGATAATCCTCTGTAATTTGCCAACGCTGTTTATGGTCAAATTCAATATAAGGCTTAAGTAACTGCATAAAACCGAAGTCAGGCGTAAAGTAACCTGTTGCCGCCACCACAAAATCACAGTCGAGATGGAATACCTGTGCCGTAGCACTATGCTGGAAATGCAATCGAATTTTTTGCGTATCTAATACTTCCGCGTCTGTTAAATCACACTGGCTATGTAAATGTGTCTGTAAACTTTGCCCAGCAATGCTACGGTGATAAAGTTTCTGATAGATTTCTCGAATGGTTCTTGCGCTAATCCCCTTATACAACAATGCCTGTTGCTGCAATTGTTGCTCTTTCTTCTCAGCTGGCAAATCATAAAAATGCTGAGCATAGTCTGGGCTAAAGTGTTCCAGTCCCAATGGCGCATATTCCATTGGGAAGAAACCTTGGGAACGTGTAAACCAGTGTAAGTCGAACTGATGATTTACCTCTTCTTGCTGTTCGCCAAACAAATCAATAAAGACTTCCGCTGCGGATTGTCCAGAACCAAGTACGACTACATCGCCGTGTAAATCTGCATCGGCATGTGTCATATACTGTGCTGAATGGAGGCATTTCTGGGGCTGCTGTTGTTGAACTTTTGCCAAGCATTCAGGCAAATATGGTGCGTTACCACTACCAATGACTAAATGACGGCATAAATAACTTTGTTGAATGCCTTGGGATTCAACTATTACTTTAAAACCAATGGTTTGAGGTTCAATTTTCAAAACACGCGATTGGTATTCGATACAATCAAGCTGCTCTGCAACCCATTGGCAATAATGATTGTATTCACAACGCGGAATATGTGGCTGCTCTAGAAAATAGAACTTATATAGACGTTGCTGATGACGCAGATAATTTAAGAAACTGAATGGACTGGTTGGGTCGACCATAGAAACCAGATCAGCCATAAACGGAACTTGTAGTACCGTATTGGGTAACTGCATTCCCGCATGCCAATCAAACTGTGCTTTCTGTTCAAAAAAACAATATTTAAGATCACTTTTATCTTGCAACAAGCTGGCAAGACTTAAATTAAATGGACCAAGCCCAATCCCAATAAAATCAAGCATAACTGACATCCTTCTGTGAAATACGCAGTGGATTTGGCAGTTGTACATAAACAGATTGATTTTCTACAGGCGCAATTAATTCATCAAGTTCATGTAAACGGGTTAATAAATTGCCTTTATAAGGTAAGGTGTCATTAAACAATAAACCTTGTAATAAAGTACTCTCAGGATATTGCTGCAACTGATCTTGTAAGAACATTTTTAGATGCTCAAGCAATTCATCCTCAGTGATATAGCCCGTCGCACCAATTGCATTGATAATGCCAAATAAAGTATTGCCAAAGAAATAATAACTAAACCGCTCATCCACAAAAGCTTTAGGACCAACAGCAAAGGCTTTCTCTTTAAGCTCAGGTAGCACCGCTAAAATTTCAGTAGCAAACTCTTCGATGTAATAAAAACCTTGGTTATCACGCAGCCATAAGTTCTTCGGGAAATGATTTTCGAGCTCTATTAAGACATTTTGCTGATGTGATTCAAATGCCATACCATAGCGATGGTACACATACATCAAGGGTTGTAGACTGACTTCAAGGAAGCGATTGAACCAATCTAAAGCAATCTCTGAAAAATCGGTTTCATGGTTTGCTTTGGCAATTTTTGCGAAAAGTGCGTTAAAACGATTTAATGATTTACTTGGATGATCTTGGCACAGTGATGCAATACACGTAATTTGCTGTTGCGGATGGAAAGGTTGATCACGAAAAATACAAATACTTTCATTCAGCACTTCTTCGTCAATTTTTAGAGCAATCCAAGCAGGATCATTCACTGCTTTTAAACTTGGACATTGTTCTAGAATATTTTGACCCAGCTCACTATGCCATAAACGATGCGTTAATTCGCCACGATGGCATTCTTTGGCTAAATTTATACGGATTGAATTGGTAATCATCACCGAAAGTGACGGCTTCACCATCCACGGTGCATTGAAACTTGCGAGTGTCCGAATCGAAGTAGTCGGAGAAAATTGCCAACCACGCAAACCCAAGTCAATCAGTTGGCCTGTTTGCTTCAGACGCTCAAACCAAGGCTTGCTTTGCAAATAGCGGGCTTGCCATGGATGTAATGGAAGTAATTTATATTCTGTGTGGGTCTTTAGCAGATTGAGATCATTTTCAGACAAATACCACTGTAGAGCTGTTTTTAATTGATCTGAAATACGTTCATCAATGGCATTGCCTTCAGCAATATAGTCCTGATGAACCAGCCAATAATGGAGCTGTGTCTTACCTTTATGTTCAGGTGAGAACTTTAACCAATCTTCATGAACAAAACCTGTTCTACTTTTTGGTGCTGGATGCATGCTATGCCCCAAAATCAGAGCCTGCTCCGTTTCAATAAAACTTTGCCCAGCTTTCACCAAATCATCAAACTCATGCTTACGATTTTGTAAAAATTGCTGCAAGGCATCCCGACTTTGAATCCATTTTTCAATTAAAGAAGCTGCATCTAATGGAATAGAAGACTCAAAAACCAGTTCTTCAAGCAATAGCCCAACGATTGCGACTGGGCTAAAAGACTTGATTTGTGCGTGAATAATAATTTGTGGAAGATCTGCTAGGCGGTGTCGCCCGACGCGACTGACATAAGATAAAGGAAAATTACATTGAGCTTGAATAGAATGGATAGGAATTGATAACAGCGTCAAACCTTGGCTAAACGCTTGTTGTTGTGGACTTTGCTGACTTTTATCTAGCAAGTGACCTTTGCCAGTTTCTTGCGTATATGCATTGACGAAATGTTGCATCGCCAACCGATTGGCAAGTGATTGCATCTGACTGTATCCTCTTTCAAGAGAGTTAATTTGTTTTTCGAAATGTTTTAGGCCTGAAACACGTCTTAAGCACAAGGGAGGTTATGATTAAGATTAATTCAATGATAATCATTATCATTTATATTTTCAATGCAATAATAGAACTTGTTAAATCATGATTTAAATAGTTGAATAGAAATAACTTTATTTGAGCAATGACATGAGCTAGATACAAAAGATAATAATTCTTCTCATCAAATAAAATGATAATTTTTTTATTTTTAATAGTTTCTATAGATATGAAAATCTTATAATAAATAAGGTATTAGGGTTCTTAATGCCTTTTTATACATTTTAGCCATCTAAAACATCATTAAAAGTTGCGCCAAGTAACTTTGCTAGGTCTTGTGGATTAACCCCAATATCCAGTCCCCTCTTACCACCACTCACATAAATCTTATCAAAAGTATTCGCGGTTACATCAATCACCGTTTTTAAGCGTTTCTTTTGTCCTAATGGACTAATTCCACCCACTAAATAGCCTGTTAAACGTTCTGCATCTTTAGGATTTGCCATCTGTAATTTCTTACAGCCTACTGCTGTGGCAACTTTTTTAAGGTTCAACTGATGATTTACAGGTAACACCGCAATAAAATAATTCTTTTCATCCGTAACCATGAGGGTTTTAAACACTTCTTCAACGTTTAAATTCAGCTTTTCTGCGGCTTCTAAACCAAAACTTTTGGCATTAGTGTCATGCTCATATTCATGAATTGAGAAGGCTATTTTATTTTTTTCCAATAATTTACAGGCTGGTGTCATGGTGGCTCAGTATTCTTTATTTCGATTTTAAAAGTGGTATTAGTATAGCATTTTGATTTAAATGATTAAATTTGCTTAGGCTATTTTAAACATAAATCTATTCTTGATAAATCTCACACCATCCTCATATATTTCTTAAATGTAAAGGATTCGGTACAGCAACTCATGAGCTACAAACACAACAATTTAATGGCAATGCGCCAAAATTATTGGGAAGATGAATCTTCTGCTGCTGTACAAGCTGAAAAGCAATTTCTAAAAGATACCTTGATTGAAGAAGGTATTTTTCAGAATGCGACGCTAGAAGACACTAAATATTTCTTCTTCACCCTGCCGAGCATCATTATTGTTAAAGCACATGCCCTTGGTTTTCATCATAGCTACGTCAAACAAATGTTGATTAAGCATATTGATTCTAACCGTGTTGCATTGATGCAGAAATCAACACTCAAGATTCAGTTTAAAATTTAGGACGTTTGTATAGCAATGTGAATTAAAATGTGAGTAATTTACTTAGGCTATTCTGTGCTATTGATCTGTTTCACAAATTTAGACTGATAATTCAAACGATTGAACTATTTTAATACGTTTAAAAGCTGTAATATCCACTACAATTTAGCTCTCAGCTTCACCCCTTCGATTTCAGCATAGGATTTTTCTTTCATGTCCGATCAGAACGATAAGCTTAAGAACCTGAAAACCTCGTCTGTGGATCGTCGCTTATCGATCGCAAAAGCTTCTTTACTTGCTGGCACACGTTGGGCAACAGCTAACGCGACTTCTATGTTTTCCAATGAACAAGAAAAAGAGAAAAAACGTAAAAAAGCCATGAGTGATCAAGCCAATTACCTCGTCGCAGAAATTGGTAAGCTCAAAGGTTCAATCGTTAAGATTGGACAAATGATGGCGTTGTATGGCGAACATTTTTTACCTGAAGAAATCACGCAAGCATTGAATACGCTTAACAACCAAACGGTAGCGTTAGCTTGGCCAGCGATTAAAGTACATTTACAAGAACAATTAGGTTCGAAATTAGATGATCTGACCATTGACCATGAGCCGATCGGAACCGCTTCACTTGCACAAGTACATCGCGCTACACGTAAATCTGATGGTTTAGAGCTGGTTTTAAAAATTCAATATCCAGGTGTTGCTGAAGCAATTGATTCAGACATGAACCTGTTTAAAAACATGTTAAAACTGACTCGCATGGTGCCGCAAACACGCGAATTTGATCAATGGTTCGATGAAGTTCGTGAAATGATGCATCGTGAGGTAAATTATGGCATCGAAGCGGCGACCACTCGTCGTTTTGCTGCGCGTTTAAAAGAAGATCCTCGTTACATCGTTCCTCAAATCGTAAATGATTTTTGTGCTGAAAAAGTGCTCTGTATGACGTTTGAGCGTGGCGTGCCTATTAACAGCCCTGTTATGCTCTCTCTACCTCAAGAACGTAGAAACCAACTAGGTGAAGCGTCTCTAGAAATTGCTGTACGTGAACTGTTCGAATGGGGTGAAATGCAGACTGATCCAAATTTTGGTAATTATTTGGTTCGTTTAGGCAATGGTGATGATGTAAGAGATAAGATCGTTTTACTTGATTTTGGTGCAATTCGCCAATTTGATGACAATTTGCTTTCTGTGGCACGTAATCTAATTCAAGCAGGTTATGAGCATGACAAAAATGCAATGGTCAAAGCCATGACTGGCTATGAATTCTTTGATGGCATGCCTGAAAGTATTAAACCAGGCATGGCAGATGTCTTTCTTGTTGCGACGGAAGCATTTAGCTGTCCAAGTAATAATCCAAATATGCCTGTTGGTGTTATGGATGAACAGGATCGCTATGACTGGAAAAAAAGCCAGCTTCATAGTCGTGTTATGCAACAAGCGGCTCAGTCGATGGCTTCACGCTATTTCTCTGTTCCACCGAAAGAGTTTATGTTTATTAGCCGTAAATTTATCGGTGCTTATACATTTATGACCGTGATTGAAGCGAAGACCAATGTTCGTAAAATGATTCGTCAGTTTGCGTAACTCATCCTCATAAAAGTCATTTTGACCAATCTGATTTGTCAGTTTGGTCAATTTTTTTTAGATCAATTTTTTTATATTTTAATTAATTCATTAAAAAACAATTAGATATTATTAATACAACTGATAAACAACCCTTTATCTATATCCAATCAACAGGTCAAAGAAGACATAGTCTTTATCACACGAACATGTCAGCATAAAATCACAATCATCCTCTAGGATAAAATCATGTCGAATATGATGAATAAAGCTCAAGGTATTGGGCTATCTTTGATCACAAAACTTGCAGGAAGCGATGTGCTTGATCAACTCAAATTAAGAAAATTTGTAGAAAAATCATTGTATCAAGGTTCAAAAACAGGTTTTAAAGTACTTACAAAAACACAGAAAGCTTTTAAACCTCAACCCATCGATAAACAGCGCTTACCTACTCACGTCAATAAGAATTTATTTGATCTTAGTTTGACTGAAGAACAGCAAATGACTGCTGATGCAATGTCGCAATTTGCACAAGAAGTTTTGTATACACTTGCCCATGATGCTGATCACAATGCTCAGTTTCCACAAGAGCTTTGGCAACATTTAGTTGATCTAGGTCTAAACTACTATGCATTACCTGAAGCTCTAGGCGGTGTTGCTGCGGAACAAAATATTGTCAGCAATGTTCTGATTGCTGAAAGCTTAGCTAAAGGTGATTTCAGTTTAACTGCTGGGTTACTCAGTACATTTAGCGTGATTAATGCAATTACACGTTGGGGTTCAACCCAAGTTCAGAGTATGTATTTACCATGCTTTGCAGAAGACACCGATGTAACTGCAACTTTTGCATTCCAAGAAGCAACCCCTGCATTTAATCCATATCAGTTAAAAACCAAAGCAACTGAAAATAACGGTCAATTCCTCATTAATGGTGAAAAAACACTCGTTGTATTAGGTGATATTGCTGATGTATTCCTGGTTAGTGCAGAACTCAATGGTCAACCCGATATTTTCATTGTGCAATCGAATGAAAGCATTTCAATTAAAGCCAGTCCTGCCATGGGATTAAAAGCTGCTGAGACAACAACATTACGATTTAATCAGACCCCTGCTTTACGTTTAGGCGATGCAGATTTTGACTATACTGCATTTGTTGATCTAGGCAACCTGATGTGGTGTGCAATGACAGTTGGTACTTGTGACGCAATCAAAAGCTACTGTATCAAATACGCCAATGAGCGTACTGCTTTTGGTGAGCCGATCTCACATCGTCAAAGTGTTGCCTTCATGATCGCTGATATGGCGATTGAAATTGATGCAATGCGGATGTTAGTACTCAATGCTGCAAGCTTGGCAGAAGCAGGTCAACCATTCCATCGTGAAGCATATTTGGCGCGTTTACTTTGTGCTGAAAAATCAATGAAGATCGGTACAGATGGTGTACAAATCGTAGGTGGACATGGCTTTACCAAAGAACATCCAGTTGAACGCTGGTATCGTGATCTTCGTGCAACTGCAATCTTGCATTCTGGCTTACACGCTTAATTAACGACCTGAGGATAATACAATGAATTTACAAAATCCTAAAAAATTCAAAATGATGGTCGATCAAGCACATGAAGTTGCTCTGAATGTATTGCGTCCTATCTCTCGTAAATATGACAAAGCGGAACATGCCTATCCCAAAGAGCTCGACATGTTGGCTTCTTTACTTGATGGGATGAATGAAGGTGGCGAAGGTATTAATGCAGGCGCGGCTGTTGGTAAAAAACGCGGTGAAGTTGAAACGGGTAATAAAAACGGCAATAACATGTCAACTGCGCTTGGTGTCATTGAAATGTGTTATGGCGATACAGGTTTATTACTCAGTATGCCACGTCAGGGCTTAGGTAACTCAGCCATCGCTGCTGTTGCCAATGATGAGCAGCTTGAACGCTTCAAAAATACTTGGGCAGCTATGGCAATTACTGAACCAGGTTGTGGTTCAGACTCGGCAGCCATTCGTACCACTGCAACCAAAGATGGCGAGGATTACATCCTCAATGGCGAAAAAATCTTTGTGACCTCAGGTGAACGTGCCGACTCCGTTGTCGTTTGGGCGACTTTGGATAAAAAACTTGGTCGCGCTGCGATTAAGTCCTTTGTCGTTCCCAAAGGTACTGCAGGGATGAAGGTGGAGCGTTTAGAGCATAAGTTGGGGATCAAAGCATCAGATACCGCAGTAATCAGTTTTATTGACTGTCGTGTTCCTGCTGCCAATTTATTGGGCAATCCTGAGATTGATGTGGCTAAAGGTTTTGCTGGGGTGATGGAAACCTTTGACAATACACGCCCATTAGTCGCTGCGATGGCAATTGGTTGTGCTAAAGCCTCTTTAGAACGCATCAAAGAGATTTTTAAAGATCAACTTGATGCTGACTATAAAACGCCATATCTCCAAACCTCAAATTTAGCTGCCCAAATTTATCGTATGGAAGCGGAATGGGAAGCTGCTCGTTTGCTCACGTTAAAAGCTTGTTGGATGGCCGACAATAAAAAGCCAAACTCTAAAGAAGCTTCGATTGCTAAGGCAAAAGCTGGACGTGTGGGCAATGAAATTACCCTAAAATGTGTCGAGCTGGCCGCAAGTGTTGGTTATGGTGAGGATGAGTTATTGGAAAAATGGGCACGTGATTCAAAAATTCTAGATATTTTTGAGGGTACTCAGCAGATTCAGCAGTTAATCATTGCCCGTCGTGAATTGGGTAAATCATCAAGTGAATTGAAATAATTTCTGTTTGATAAAAATTCGATTAGAAAAGGCTTTCGGATCTTTTTTTAATCATTTATTTTTAAATCTAGTTTAATCTAGGATTCTATCGTAAATTAAACTAGATTTAGCCCTATCAATAATTAGGTCATTATCACCTATCTCATCGTTACAAATTCTTCCGCCGAGGTGGGATGAATGGCAACGGTATCATCAAAATCTTGCTTGGTTGCACCCATTTTTAATGCAACTGCAAAGCCTTGAAGAATCTCATCCATACCAAAACCAATCCCATGAATCCCGACAATTTTCTCATCATCCCCCACACAAACCAGTTTCATTTTGGTGGGTTGTCTATGCTGTGTAACTGCACTAAACATCGAAGTAAAAGATGAATTGTATGTTTTAACAGATTGTTTGCCATATTTTTCTATGGCTTGCTGTTCTGTTAAACCTACAGTTCCGATTGGCGGATGACTAAAGACCACTGTTGGAATATTTTCATAGTCGAGATACTCTTCTGGTTTATGATTAAATAATCTTTCTGACAATCGACGACCCGCAGCAACAGCAACAGGTGTGAGTTCCATCTTGCCTATAATATCTCCAACCGCATAAATGCCTTTTTGTGAGGTATTCTGATATTGATCAACTTCGATATAACCTCGCTTATCTAACTGAATATTGGCTTGATCAAGATTCAAGCTCTCTGTATTCGGTTCTCGTCCTGTTGCCCATATTAAGCAATCTACAGTATGTTCAGCACCATTTTCTAAATGTAAAACAATTGAACCATCTGCATTTTTAGTTACTTTTTTTGGTACAGCTTGGGTATGTACAATAATTCCATCAGTTTGCATCACTTCGAGTAAAGTCTCACTAACAAACTGATCAAAACGACGCACTGGTAAATCTTTCCGGATAAATAGTCCGACCTGAGAACCGAGAACCTTTAAAACACCTGCGAGCTCCACAGCAATATAGCCAGAACCGATGACAGCGGTTCTTTTCGGTAAAGCTGTTAACTCAAAAAAACCATTTGAATCTATACCATGTTCGACACCTTCAAGATCAGGTAAGGCTGGCTGTGTCCCTGTTGCAATTAAAATATGTTCCGCTGTATAGCGCTCAGCATTGACTTCAATAGTATTTTTATTGATAAAACCAGCAACACCCTGAATTATATCAACTTGATTCTTACTTAGGCTATTTTGATAAGATTGATGAATCCGCTCGATATAAGCTTGCCTATTCTTAATTAAAGTCTGCCAGTCAAATGACTCTAGTTTGTTATTGAAGCCATAGTCAGTTGCATATTTTTGAATAGTTTCTGCCACTTGTGCGGCATACCACATGACTTTTTTAGGTACACACCCCACATTGACACAAGTCCCACCTATTTCGCCCTGTTCAATCAAGGCACATTTTTTACCATACATGGCTGCTCGATTAACCGATGCAATACCACCACTGCCACCACCGATCACAATATAATCATAATGTTTTGTCATTTCAGCCTCTTGAAATCTATTACAAGATTTTTTAGTTCTACGTTATAGGTATACAGTAAGCGTAATTAAAATCAGTTCTTTTTTATTTTTTTAATACAAGAAAATAAAAAAGCACCAATCATTACTGATCAGTGCCTCTAGTTTTTGGAGACTTAAATTTAGTCTGTAACCGCAACTTCAATTGATGCCTGTTCTAAAGACTGATCTACGACACCAAATTTTTTGAAAATTTTAGCACGACGTTTTGGATAGATATTGGCTTTATTTAAGTCACCTTTGTAGTGATCAAATACTCGCTTATCCATCATTTTAGCCCATAATGGTGGAATTAATGCAGGAAGTAACATGCTTGCATAACCACTTGGCAATTCTGGTGCTTCATCAAAATGACGTAATGCTTGGAATGGGCGTGTCGGATAAGCATGATGGTCAGAGTGACGTTGCAACTGATACAGGAATAAGTTGGTCACAATATTGTTATTGTTCCAGCTATGTTCTGGCATGGTACGTTCATATTTGCCATCCGCCTTCTTCTGACGTTTTAAACCATAATGTTCAATATAGTTAATAATTTCAAATAGCGTAATGCTATAAAATGCTTGAGAAATGAGATAAGGAGTCACACCCTTACCAAAAATGCCAATCATAGACGCATGAAATGCAGCGGTCATGCTCCAGCCTTGCAACAGCTCATTATCCTTAGACCAAAACTCTTTACCCTTACGTTTTAAACGTGTGGTTTCAATCTCAATCGCTGATTTAAATGAACCAAAAACGGTACGTGGCCAAAACTCATAAAATGTTTCACCCATTTGCGAAGATGCAGGATCTTCTGGAGTCGCAGCACGTTTATGGTGTCCGTATGGATGCTCAATACGGAAATGGTTATAACCTGATGGTACCAAAGCCAAATGTGACAAAATGTGATCAATACGATCAGATTTGTGGCTCAATTCATGTGCAGTATTAATCGCAATCCCATTGACCGCACCCATTGAAACACCAAGTAAGATTTTATCAATGAATGATGTTTCTTTTCTGCTGGTTAAATAACAGGCGTAAATATTTGCTGCATACTGTAGCGGAATAAAGCTTTTTACTAAACGAGCGTAGTATGGGTCTTTTTCTAAAAGCTTAATATCTTCTTCAGTTGGATTATTTGCATCTTTCCCAATGATTGTATCAATTGCTGGGATGACAATATGAAGAACAATCGGCCCACCCAATGCAAAGACTTTCTTCAACGGACGAGGTGCAAATTGATAACCTGCTAAGATTCCAATTCCAATGGCAGGTAAAGCTGGACTAATAGCCCATAAGTAACGTTTACGATCCAACGCTGTCTTTGATTTTGGAATGCTTACTGGCGTAAGTTCTTGCTCAACATTTACTGGCGCATTCATCATCTTTTCCATGTCTTTTCTATATACTTATATTTTCTAGGAAAATGTATTAGATGACAGTTGCAAGCGTCCAAAAAACCTATGTTAAAGTCTTTGGCATATTTCTGCCTGTTTTTGTCCTATAAGCACATAAACACGTATTGAGTTATCTCCATAGCGCTCTATAATTTAAGAATAACTACATCATGTAAAAAATCATATGGATGCCCTAAGTAAAATTTTTGCTGATATTCATTTAAATCACACTGAATATATCTACTTGAAAACTCAAGGAGAATGGAGTTTTTTTTGCCAAGATCAAACGGCATTGATTGTACATATTGTTTTGGTCGGTTCGGTTTATATTCAAATTGATGCTCAGAACAGCTTAACTGCTCATGCTGGTGAAATTGTGCTTATACCTTCAGGAAAAGCACATATTGGTGCAGACAATGCAATTACCAAACTCGTTGATGCGATTGATATTTCAAAATTCTTCGATGGCCACAAAGAGGATGCCTTAGAGTTTGGTACAGAGTCTTCAAATAAAAATCTAATTTTAACCATACGCTGTCAAATCGACACCATCATGGCACGCCCCTTTGTTCAAGCTCTTCCACCATTAATTCATCTACAAAAAGGTGATGCGACTGCCCCTGAATGGTTACAAATAGGATTGCATTTTCTTGCATTAGAAACCCAGAATATTCAGGCAGGTCGAGACATTATTATTGACCACTTGGTTAATATTTTATTAATCAAATGTATCCGTGATCATATCCAGCAAATATCGACACAACATGGTTGGCTCAGCGCTCTCAATCATCCTGAACTCAGTAATAGTTTGGCTGCGATTCATAACCATCCTGAAGATGCTTGGACAGTCGAATTATTGGCAGAACAATGCTGCATGTCACGCTCAAAGTTTGCCAGTTTATTTCATGAAGTCATCGGTGAATCACCACTTGCCTATTTACAACAACATCGGATGCGTTTAGCCAGCCAATATCTACGCAAAAGCAGTTATTCGATTCAACAAATTGCGAATAAAGTAGGATATTCTTCTGAAACTGCCTTTAGCCAAGCATTTAAAAGAACCTTTGAATTATCCCCTAAACAATATAGACAACAATTTGTGGAAGAAGAAAATTGAATACAAAAAAGACACCTACATTGGGTGTCTTTCTTATCAGTCAATAGACTTTAATCGATTAACGTACGATACCACGTGTTGATTTCTCTAAGGAATCAATAAACAATTGTGCTTCTGGTGTATTCACCAATATCTCATTACGAATTTGTTCGACAGCCTGCTCAGAGGTAAGACCTGACTTATAAATCAATTTATATGCGGCTCTTAGACCTTGAATCGTATCTCTGGACCAACCTTTACGTCGCATACCTTCAATATTCATACCATATGCATGCGCTGGATTTCCTGATGCCATCACATAAGCAGGCACATCTTTAAGAATCAACGCAGCACCACCAATCATACTATATGAATCAATGCGGCAAAATTGATGAATTCCAGCATTACCGCCGACAATGATATGGTCACCGACATGAACATGTCCCGCAACGCCTACATTATTGGCAAAAATATTGTGATTTCCAATCACGCAATCATGTGCGATATGCGTATTCACCATAAAGAGGTTATGACTACCAATCTTGGTAATACCTTGATCCTGAACTGTACCTCGATGTAATGTACAATGTTCACGGATCGCATTATGATCACCAATTTCCAACCAAGTTTCTTCACCTTGATATTTCAAATCTTGGCAAATTTCCCCAACACTAGAGAATTGGAAAATATCATTATTTTTACCAATCCGTGTAAAACCACCAATCACTACATGTGAGTGTAATTTTGTCCCCGTGTCAATACTTACATTTGGACCTACAATACAATACGGTCCAATCTGCACATCTGATGCGATTTCTGCAGATGGATCGATAATTGCTGTAGGATGTATTAAATTTTGACTACTCATGCCTGCTCAATTTTTTGGTGTGAAATAATAATCTCTGCCGTTGCAGCGATAATACCGTCAACGCTTGCAGTACAATTGTACTTGTAAATGCCGCGTTTTTGCATAACAAGTTCAGATTTTAAGATAAGCTGGTCACCTGCAACAACCTGTTTCTTAAATCTTATTTTTTCTGCACCAGCAAATAAGAACAATGAACCCGCTTTTGGCTTTTGATTGGTTAATACAAAACCAAGTATACCAGAGACCTGAGCTAAAGCTTCAATGATCAATACACCAGGCATAATCGGATAAGTTGGGAAATGCCCTTGAAGAAACTCTTCATTAATTGACACATTTTTATAACCGACAATGCTGTTTTCAGTCACTTCAGTTACACGATCGACTAATAGAAAAGGATAGCGATGAGGTAAATATTCTCGAATAGTAAGAATATCCATTGGCAATTCAGGCATTGTAAATGTTGGTAATGTAGATTCGGTCATAATAAATTATTTACGTAACTTAAGGGTTGATTCAAGGGACTCTAATTGAGCTTGCATATGATCGAGTCTTTTCGTGATTTGGGTCAATGGCACATCTGCTAATTGTCTTAAGCGCACAATCGTTTTTTTCCAATGACTATTTTCAAAAAGTCCCATCCCAGAAGAATAAGTTCCAGCCTCAGAAATATTTTTTGTGACCATTGACATTGCTGTAAGTATCACATTATCCGTGATTTCAAGATGCCCAACCACACCACAGGCCCCCCCAAGAATACAGTTTTTGCCAATTTTAGTACTGCCTGCAACTCCACATTTCGCTGCGATCGCTGTATTTGCACCGATATAAACATTGTGTGCGATTTGCACAAGGTTATCAATAATGACACCATCTTCCAAAATTGTGTCATCCAACGCGCCACGATCAATACTACAATTAGAGCCAATACGCACGCCATTGCCAATCTGAACTGAACCCAATTGAGCAATACGGTGCCATTTATCTTGATAAGGGGCAAAGCCAAAGCCCTCAGTGCCAATCGCAGTATTTGCATGTATACGAACACGGTCTTTTAATTTCGCTTGGCCTGTAATGGTAACATGTGCATCAATAAAACAATCTTTGCCAATCTCAACCCCATCATCAATAAATGAATGTGCTTGAATTATAGTATTTCTTCCAACCACGCAATTCTCACCAATCACCACATAATGTCCAATATAAACCTCATCGGCGATGGTTGCTGAGGGATGAATTTGAGCCGTAAGCTCAATACCACGCTGGACAATCTTTGTCTCAAATACATGTGTGAGAACTGCAAATGCTAAATAAGGATTATCAACAACAATAAAGTTTTTCTTCTGGTTAAGTTGCTGTTTTAATGTTTCTGTAACGATATACGCACCCGCATGACTTGCTTCTGCTTGGGCTAAATATTTTTCACCATTCACAAAACAAATATGCTGGTTCTGAGCCAGCTCTAGACTTGCCAAATTAGAAACCTGAAAGTCTTTTTCACCAAAATACTCACCTTTTATAAGGTGAGCAAGTTCTTCTAAACGATAACGACGTCTATTCATTGATTATTTCATTGCATTAACCTTTTGAATCATTTTATCAGTTAAATCATACTTAGCGTCAGAGGCAATGGTAGAATTTTTATTGATAATCAAGTCTACATTGTTTTCTTTACGCAATTGTTCAGCAGCTTGCTTAACACGATTTTCAAAAGTCGTATTCATTGTTTGCAAGCTAGATTGAACTTTAGACTGTAAACCTTGCTGAGTCGTATTGAACTCATTCACTTTCGCTTGATATTGCGCAGAAAGTTTTTGTAAATCGGCTTGATTTGCAGACTGTGCTTTTTGTTGCAAGCTCTCGATTTCTTTACCCAACTGCTCCAATTTAGTCGAGGTTGGTTTTACCGATTGACCTAGACTGGTATTTTGTTGTTTTAGATAAGTACTACTCTCAACAACTTTCGCTAAGTCAACAACAGCAATACTTGCTGCATTCGTTATCGCAGACATGGTTAAACCTAAACCGAACATAACAGCGGCTAATGTTTTCATGATTCCATCCTTTATATATTTTGCAACCTTAAACAAGGTCGTACTTAGAAAGTACGACCAATTTCAAATTGGATTGATTTGGTGTCATCACCCTTCTTATCATTAAGCGGGTAAGCATAACTCAGCGATAGCGGTCCAATCATGGTGATCCATGTAAAGCCTGCACCAACACTGTAGCGCATATTACCAGCATCAAAGTTGTAGTTGTCTTTACAGTATTGTTTAAGATTAATTTGAGACTGTCCTTTAATAATCGGTTCCTGAGATGAGCTTGGCACATCACATTGGGTATCAAACACTTGTGCGCCCTCAGCAAATAGTACTGGTCGGACTTGACGTGCCCAATCACCTTTAAATGGCACAGGTAATGCGAGTTCAGTACCAAACTGTACCAGTGCATTACCACCAACTTCTTCCGGATCAGGGTCATTCCTGCCTGTTTCACGGAAAATGACGCTTGGATATTTTGGACCCAAAGAACTGTTGTCATAGCCACGAACCGAACCATAACCACCTGCATAGAAATTCTTATAGAACGGCAGATCATTACCAAAACCTAACTTACCGTAACCTCGAAGTACAAAACCTTTTGGTAATGATTTAAACGCTTGCGCATCATAGGTTAGTTTTTGATAGTCTACATCACTACCTGGAAGACCCACTTCTAGACCGACACGATGTGACATACCAGAAGTTGGGAAAACTGGTCTGTTCAGCGTATTATATGACCACCCCAAATTGAGTGTATAAGTTAAAAACTTGCCTTCAAAAGCATTACCATATTCTCTCGGATCCAAAGCGTTAAATGCATCATCTACACAATGAATGGGTAAGTCGTAATCTTCTGGCGGGTTAGGGTTTGCTACTCCATTTTTAGTATCAATATCCTTTTGTGATTTGTAAGAACCGTCACAATGTGAACCCTTTCCTGTTTCCTTACCACCATTTTCGAGCAAATAATCACGAATGTAAGTAGAAACACTTGGTCCTGTTCTGACTTTAGTTTGATCAATACCTAATGAAGCACTTAAACTCTGATTTTCATCAATTGGGTAACCAAAACTTAAACTCCCACCAATACTATCGGTTACATAGTTGTTGACGTTATAGTCTTCATTTAACTTGGTTTTACGGTAGTAGACGTTATAACCACGACTCACACCATCAATGGTAAAGTATGGGTCAGTCACACTTAGGTTGTAATAATCTTGTGTTTCAGAACGAGATAAATCAACTGCAACACGATTACCTGTTCCCATGAAATTGGTCTGACTTAAACCTGCTTGGAAGGTTACACCGCCATTTTGAGAGTAACCGACTGCTAAAGTTGTAGTACCTGAATGTTGCTCTTCAACAGCGACATTTAAATCAACTTGGTCAGGTGTATTTGGAACACGAACAGGTTTCACATCAACAGTCTTAAAGAAGCCTGTTCGTTCTAAACGTATTTTTGATAAGTCAATTTTTTCATTACTTGCTAATGCGCCTTCCATTTGGCGCATTTCACGACGCAAAACCTCATCAGCGGTCTTATTATTGCCTGTGAAGTTAACACGACGTACTGTCACTTGTTGACCTGGATTGATATAGTAATTGAGATTCACAAGTCCTGTTTGGTTGTTGATCTCAGGGACAACATTTACCTCAGCGTAGTAATAACCAGCATTACCATATTTTCTAAGTAATAACTGCTTAACTGCATTCACTCTTTCTTGTGAATATGTTTCACCGTCTTTATATAGTTTTAGTGCTTTTAGCTCTTCAGGCTTATAAAGTGCATCGCCTAAGAATTTAGTCTCGCCAAATTTAAATTGACTACCTTCATCAACAGAAACTTCAATAAAAATATTTTTCTTATCTTCACTGATATTTAGTTGTGAATTAATAATATTAAAATTGATATAACCTTTGTTGAGATACAATGCACGTAAAGCTTCTAAGCTTGCTGCCATTTTCTCACGTGCATAGCGGTCATTACGGGTAACAATAGAAGCCCAACCACTTTCTTTCACTGCAAAAGCTTGTTTAATATCACTGTCACTAAATACAGTATTACCAATGATATTAATATCGAATACCTTAGCTGCGGTACCTTCGTTGAAGTTCAATAGCAACTCAACACGGTTATTTGGTCGAGCAACAGTTTCTACTGTCACATCAGCATCATAACGCCCTTGCTGGGTGTACTGTTGTTCAAGTTCTGTTTCAATAATCTGTAGTGCAGACTTCTTGAAGACTTCACCCTCAGCGATTCCCATTTTTTTCAAGCCTTGTTCCAAAGCTTCTTTAGGAATCAGTTTATTGCCTTTAAATTCCAACTTTGAAATCACTGGGCGCTCAACGACTTTGAAGACTAATATATCGCTTTCTTTAAAGACTTTAATGTCATCAAATAAACCTGATGCATATAAACTACGAATAGCCTCAGCAATCATTGGATCATTGACACGATCACCACTATTTATTGGCAACATCGAATAAATACTTGCAGGTGTTAAACGCACTAGCCCATCAATTCGTATATCTCGTGCAAGAAACTCATCTGCTGCGTATGCTTGTTGTACCACTGCCATCGCACTGACCAGTGCCAAAGGCATTAATAAATGTGTGTGACGCATGCCCATATATTTTCCAGTAAGTTAAATTCCATTTGCGTTTTTTATAAACGCATGAAGTCGTTAAATAAAGCCAAAAGCATCATGCTACCGAGCAGTACCATACCAACTTTTAGACCCAATATCTGTATTTGTTCGGAAACAGGTTTACCACGAATGAGTTCGATAAAGTAATAAACCAAATGCCCACCATCAAGCATAGGAATCGGTAATAAATTTAGAATTCCTAAACTTACACTCATAAGCGCCATGAATGAAATAAATGTTTGCCATCCCATTTCAGCACTTTGACCTGCAACTTTAGCAATGGTGATTGGTCCTGATAAATTATCCAGCCCAATTAATCCACGCACCATTTTGACGATCGAGTTAAAAATCATACTTGAAAGCTGTACGGTTTTATCAACCGCAACACCAAAAGCTTCCAAAGGTGAATACTGAATGGTTTGCTTATAGTCATTCGGAATCGTGACTTGACCTGCATCACTCTTCACTCCCAGTACACCAGTCACATTGCCCATATTGTCACGTTGACCACGGGGGATCATCTGTAAATGTACCAGCTCACCTTGTCGCATCACATCAATATTCAATAACTTTTCAGGTGATTTTTGAACCACACTCACCACATCAAACCAGTCTTTCATGGCAACATCATTAATTGCCACAATTTTATCGCCTTCTTTCATACCTTGACGGATCGCGGTGCCATCAGCAGTCAGTTCTTTCACGATTGCTGGAATCATTGGACGATAAGGTAGAAAACCCAATGCATCTAAAGGAGATTGACTTTGATCTTTGAGAAAGTTTTGAATCGATAAATTAAATTGTTTTTCAGAACCGTTACGATCAACCAGCACCGACACCTGTCCAGATTCACCCACACGATTAATTAAAGCAAAGTTTAATTTCTCCCATGTTGGTGTGGTTTGACCATCCACAGCCAGAACTTTATCACCGACCTGTAGATCAACCTGAGCAGCGGGCGTATTTGGCATGATTTTACCAATACGCGTATTCAACTGTTCTTGTGCAGGTAAGAACAAAATCCAAAATAAAAAAACTGCAAAGATGAGATTAATTAAAGGGCCCGCTGCAACAATTGCAATACGCTTCCAAGGAGGCTGTCGGTTGAACGTATAAGGAAGGTCTTGTTCTGAGACATTTCCCTCACGCTCATCTAGCATCTTGACATAACCACCTAAAGGCAATGCAGAAAGCTGATATTGAATACCAGATTTTTTAGATTGCCATTTAAGTAACGTCGGACCAAAACCAATCGAATAAACTAAAACTTTTACACCAAGCTTACGTGCAACCCAATAGTGACCAAACTCATGAATTGCGATCAGAGGCCCAAGCAATAAAATCGCTGCAACAATCATAAATAGTGCATTCATACGATTTAGCCTCCTATATCCACAATATATTTCTCTGCAATCTGTCTAGCGATCATATCAGTATGCAAAATGATGTCTATGTTTTCCGCTTTAGCATTTTGTACAGCATCTAAGCTCTGTTCTACAACTTGAGCGATTTGTGTAAATCGAATACGACCTTGTAAAAAGGCTGCCACTGCGATCTCATTTGCTGCATTTAAGATCGTTGGTGCTAAACCACCTGCTCTCATCGCCTGACGCGCTAAACTTAAAGCAGGAAACTTAACTTCATCAGGTGCTTGAAAATCCAACTGAGCTGTTGCAAATAAATCCAAAGCGGGAACATGTGTCTTTAGACGTTTAGGCCATGCCAATGCATGTGCAATCGGCGTACACATATCTGGGTTACCCATTTGTGCCAAAGTCGAACCATCCACATACTGAACCATTGAATGAATAATACTTTGTGGATGAACGACAACTGTAACAAAATGTTCTGATATTGAAAACAAATGACACGCTTCGATCAGCTCTAGACCCTTATTCATCAAAGTCGCTGAGTCAACAGAAATTTTCTGTCCCATCGACCAGTTTGGATGCTTACATGCTTGCTGTGGTGTTACTTCATTTAATTGTTCTAAAGAGTGATTCAGGAATGGGCCGCCAGAAGCTGTCAACAAAATACGAGACACGCCTAACTGTGGCTGTCCTGTTCGTTCAGTCGTTAAATAATCATGCGGTAATGATTGAAAAATCGCATTATGTTCAGAGTCAACAGGTAATAATAACGCATTATGCTCACGTGCAGCCTGCATCATAATGTCACCAGACATGACCAATGCTTCTTTGTTTGCGAGTAAAACACGTTTACCCGCTTTTACTGCGGCAAGTGTAGGCAATAAGCCAGCCGCACCAACAATCGCAGCCATGACAATATCAACGTCTGGATGCTTAGCAATATCAATTAATCCAGCTTCATCCGAAAGAATTTCAATTTGTTTTAAGTTTTCTTGGTTAAAACGCTGTTGCAATTCGTTGACTTTTTCATTTGGCACAACAACAATTTTAGGATGGAATTTTCTACAAATCTCTAAAAGCTCATCCAAACGACTATAAGCAGAAACCGCAAATACCGTGTATTGCTCTGGGTGCTGCTCTAATACTTTTAAAGTACTCTGTCCAATTGAACCTGTCGCACCCAATATACAAACAGCTTGTGTCATTTATAAATCTACACCAATAAGTTTTAAGATATACAACCCTGTTGCAAAAATAGGTGCAGCGGCGAGTAAAGAATCAATTCGATCTAATACACCACCATGTCCTGGCAGTATACGCCCAGAATCTTTAATTCCAGCACGGCGTTTAATCATCGACTCGAACAAATCGCCCAATACTGATGCAAACACCGTGATAATAGAGAGTATTAAGAATAAGACCAACTGTACAGTTGTTAAATCTAAGTAAAAATATTGCACAACAAACATAATAATCACAGTCGTTGCAATACCACCATACAATCCCTCAAGGGATTTGTTTGGACTGACTTTAGGTGCAAGTTTCTTTTGACCGAATTTACGTCCAACAAAATAAGCACCGCTATCTGCGCCCCAAACCAGCAGGAACAAATACATCAACCACCAAGGCGAGCTAAACCATACAGCATACAGTGCAGTGACCGCAGCTGAAATCAAGATAAAGCCAATGATGTATAATGACGGATTGTACCAACCATCTGATTCAGGAAAGTTTTTAACCCAATAAATACTTCCCAACCAAGTGAGAATAGAAGCAGCCCAAAGCAATAGCGCGACATCATCGTAGAACAATGCCAGTGCTGATACGAGTGCTACACAACCACCATACAACCAAGCCTTAGGTTTTGGAACAGTGATCGCAGTTCGTGGCATAAGCTTAAACCACTCATAACCTGCCACCCCCGCAGCTAAAATCATAAGCATGAACATTGGATAATGTGATTGCGTTGCGAACATGCAACTTAAAACAACAGCAACTAACACCAATGCGGTAATAATCCGCTCTAACATTATTAATTCTCTATTTTCGCTTGTTGAATCTGTTCAGATGTCTTACCAAAACGTCTTTCACGTCCTGAAAAAACGCGAAATGCATGATCTAACTCTTTAATTGTAAATTCTGGCCATAAAGTCTCAGTAAAATACAATTCTGCATATGCTGCTTGCCAAAGTAAAAAGTTAGACAAACGATAATCACCGCCAGTACGAACCAACAAATCAACAGCAGGCAGATCATTTAGACTGACATATTTATCAAATAAATCAACATTTATCTGATCTGTTTGAAGTTTTCCAGCAAGCGCATCTTCAGCAATACATTTTGCAGCATGTGCCATATCCCACATACCACCATAACTCACAGCGATTGAAAGGGTCATGGAATCAAAAGTAGCTGTTTTCTGCTCTGCTTCTTGCATCAAATCACGTAATTCATTTGACAGTCGAGAACGATCCCCAATGAAACGTAGCGCAATGTTGAATTTTTCCATGCGTGGAAGCTGCTCATGAATTGTTTCTTCAAGCAATTGCATGAGCAAGTCAACTTCGTATTGGGGACGATTCCAATTCTCGCTGGAGAATGCAAAAACAGTTAAAGCTCGAACACCCATTTTTTTACAATGTTCGACTATAGGATCTAAGACATTTTTGCCTTCACGATGCCCATCACCTTTTTGCATTTGATTTTTTTTGGCAAAACGATTGTTGCCATCCATAATGATGGCAACATGTTGAGGAAGAAGTGGCTCTTCTTGCAAGGTCATAGAATTAGACCTTCATCAATTCTGCTTCTTTTGCCGCAAGACGTTTATCAACTTCTGCAACATACTTATCAGTGATTTTTTGGATATCATCACCTGCACGACGATCATCATCTTCAGAAATTTCTTTTTCTTTCAATAATGATTTGATATCACCTAAAACATCACGACGAATATTACGAATCGCGATTTTTGCATTTTCAGCTTCAGTACGTGCTACTTTCTGCATATCACGGCGTGTTTCCTCAGTCAAAGCTGGTAGTGGAACACGAATAGCATCGGCTGTGATTGGGTTTAAGCCCAAGTCACTTTCACGAATCGCTTTATCAATTGCAGAAACCATTGTACGTTCAAATGGTTGAACCACAAGCGTACGAGAATCTTCTATACCCACGTTTGCAACTTGATTAAGTGGCACGTCAGAACCATAGTAAGAAACCATTACGCCATTTAAAATAGATGGATGAGCACGCCCAGTACGAACCTTTGCAAACCCTTGCTCCAAAGATTCAAGGGTTTTTTGCATGCGCTGTTCGCTATCTTTTTTGAGATCGTTAATCATATGATCTTCCTTACTTATTCAATAGGTATTACTAAAAATTATGCGTAGTATAAAGAGCTTTATGCGTCACGTATATTAGTTGGTGACGTGAGTACCTTCTTTTTCACCCATAACGACCGAAAGTAATGCACCAGATTTATTCATATCGAATACTTGTAGTGGAACATTGTGGTCACGACATAAGCAAATCGCAGTCAAATCCATAACACCCAATTTCTCATCAAGGATTTGATCGAAAGTTAAGTGATCGTATTTAACGGCATCATCATATTTGCTTGGGTCTTTGTTATAAACACCATCAACCTTAGTCGCTTTAAGAATCAAGTTCGATTCGATCTCAATGCCACGTAAACAAGCTGCGGTATCCGTCGTAAAAAATGGGTTACCTGTGCCTGCAACAAATACGCATACTTCGCCTTGGCTTAAATGGCGAATCGCATCACGGCTAGAATATGACTCAACCACGGTACCGATCTGTAATGCCGACATTAAACGAGTTTTAATATTACGACGTACCAATGCGTCACGCATCGCCAAACCGTTCATGACAGTTGCCAACATTCCCATTTGGTCACCAGTAACACGCCCAACCAAACCATCTTTTTGTAATTGGCTACCACGATATAAGTTACCACCACCAACGACGATACCTACCTGCACGCCCAAACCAACTAAATGCGCAATCGATAATGACATTTGATCGAGTACTTGGGCATCAATGCCCATATCTTTATTTCCCGCTAAAGCCTCACCAGAAAGCTTGAGCAAGATACGTGCATAACGCGGATTCTTAGAAGTCGACATACTTTTACTCCAAACCGAACAATTTCAAAAAATTTTACTATTTAATTCAATATCAAGCAGATTTAATCTGAATCAACTTTGCAAATAAATCATATTCATCCGCATCAGTAATTTCGACTTCAAGCAAAGCCCCTGCTTTGATCACGCTCTTATCAATATCTTCAACAAAAACATTACCATCAATTTCTGGCGCATCTGCGTATGAACGTGCGACAGCAACTGGAAACTCGTCTTCTAAATGATCAACCAGCACGGTCATGGTTTGACCAATACGTTTTTGCAACTTTGCTGCTGAAATTTCTTGCTGAACTTCCATAAAGCGTTCATAACGTTGTTGTTTAATTTCTTCAGGAACATGATCAGGAAGATCATTGGCTGTTGCACCCTCTACAGGTGAATAGGTAAAGCAACCGACACGATCAAGTTTAGCTTCTTTTAACCAATCCAATAAAGTTTGGAAGTCTTCTTCTGTTTCACCTGGAAAGCCAACCACAAAAGTTGAACGAATCACCAAATCAGGGCATTTTTCACGCCACAATTTAAGGCGCTCTAAAGTATTTTCACTATGTGCTGGTCGCTTCATCAATTTTAAGATGCGCGGACTGGCATGCTGAAAAGGAATATCTAAATATGGCAAGATTTTACCTTGGGCCATAAGATCGATGACTGCATCAACATGTGGATATGGGTAAACATAATGTAAGCGTACCCAAATACCCAGTTGACCGAGTGCTTCACACATATCATAGAATTTGGTTTTTACGGGCTGGCCATTCCAGAAGTCCAACTTATATTTAGTATCTAATCCATAAGCAGAAGTATCTTGAGAAATCACCAAGACTTCTTTTACACCTGCGCGTTTCAACGCAGCCGCTTCTTCCAAGACCGAACCAACAGGACGGGAAACCAGATCTCCACGCATACTTGGAATGATGCAAAACGTACAACGATGGTTGCAGCCTTCTGATATTTTTAAATACGCATAATGCTTTGGTGTTAAACGAACACCTTGCTCTGGAACCAAATCGACAAATGGGTTGTGCTTTGGTGGTGCTGGTACATATTCATGTACTGCTTCCATAACATCTTGATATGCTGCCGCACCTGTGACTTTGAGAACATTTGGGTGCATTTGGCGAATTTTATCTTCGTCTTTACCTAAACAACCTGTTACGATAACTCTACCATTTTCGCTCATGGCCTCGCCAATCGCGTCTAAAGACTCTTGTACTGCAGATTCAATAAAACCACAGGTATTAACAACAACCAAATCTGCACCGTCATAATCTGATGCAACTTGATAACCTTCAGTCTTTAACTGAGTTAAAATTCGTTCAGAATCTACCAATGCCTTAGGACAACCTAAAGATACAAAACCGACTTTGGGGGTCTTCATGAATCTGCGCTCCACTTGAATCGGCGTATTGTATGACTTTTCTTGGCTTACGCATAGCTACAAAAACATCTCTTTGTGTAATGCACCAAAATACAACCAATCTTTTAATTAAAATCCAACATCGCACCATTTTGGAACATGATAAGATATTAAATTAAACCGCTGTATGTGAAAAATACCGTATAAATAGATCACTTCATGAATAAACCATTGATATTTAGCAAATACAAAGTTGGCGTGAATTTTGCATGAAGTACATTTAAGAAGTTAATGGCTATTCATTCAAATTGATATTTATTGCGCCATTTTAAAACAGGACGATTCACAAATGGATCAACACACCACTATCGACTATCGACTCTTAGTAGATAATCTAACAACTGCCATTTTATTGGTCGATAGTCAGCTTAATATTTTTTATTTGAATTCTGCTTGTGAAGCATTATTTGATATCAGTCTGTTTCGTGCCTCAAGCCAACCAGTCTTGAATTTATTGCATGCTCACGATGATTCATTTAATACACATGAAGCCTTATTAAAGACATTAAAAAGCGGACAACACTACACGCGTCGTGAAGCTGTAATCAACGTGAGTTTTAAATCAATTCACGTTGATTACACAGTTTCACAACTTAATATGGGGAAAAACAATTCTCCATTATTACTCATCGAACTCAATCCAATTGATCGTATGTTGAAGATTTCCAAAGAAGAAAACTTAGTTCAACAACATCAAGTTGCTCGGCAACTGGTTCGTGGCGTGGCGCATGAAATCAAAAATCCTTTGGCGGGCATTCGTGGTGCGACCCAACTACTCGCACGTAGCTTAAACGATGATCGCTATGGCGAATTTACAGACATTATCATTAGTGAAGTTGATCGACTCACCAATTTAGCAGACACCATGCTCGGTTCACGCCAATTGCCAAGCTATGAACATGTCAATGTGCATGAGCCATTAGAGCGCGTTCGATCCCTGATCACAAATCAAACCAAGAAGAAGATTAAAATCACACGTGACTACGATCTCTCTCTACCCGATGTCATGGCGGATCGTGACCAATTGATTCAAGTTATGCTCAACATTAGTGTCAATGCCGTGCAAGCCATGACTGAAAATAAAGATTTTTTTGTAGAATCAGAACCTGAACTCATTTTACGAACGCGTATACAACGTTTAGTCACTATTAATGGTTCTCTTCATCGCTCAACCGTTCGTATCGATATTGAAGACAATGGACCAGGCGTACCTGAAAGTATTTTAGAGTCTGTATTTTACCCGCTCGTCACTGGACGGGCTAAAGGTACCGGTCTAGGTCTTAGCATTGCACAAAACATCATGCATCAACATAACGGAATGATCGAATGTCAATCCGTTTCTGGAAAAACCATATTTAGCTTATATTTACCTTGGGAGTCAGACCGTGTCACGAAATAAAATTTGGGTAATAGATGACGATCGTGCCATGCGTTGGGTACTCGAAAAAACTTTTAAAGAAGAAGGTTTTGACGTTACCAATTTTGAAGAGGCACAAACAGCACTGGAACGGCTACATGATGATGCACCAGATGTCATTCTGACTGATATTCGTATGCCAGGTATTGATGGTTTAACTTTTCTATCTAAAGTTAAGAATACCCATCCCGATCTACCTGTGATCATTATGACCGCTCATTCTGACTTAGAATCTGCTGTGTCGAGTTATCAAACGGGTGCTTTTGAATATTTGCCAAAACCATTTGATATTGATGAAGCATTGGCGCTGGTCAATCGGGCTATTTTGCATATCAATAAATTACAACAGCAAGAAGCCACCAAAACTGCTACGCCTATTCATTCAACAGAAATTATTGGTGAATCACCTGCTATGCAGGAAGTATTTCGTGCGATTGGACGTTTATCACAATCACACATTACCGTATTGATTAATGGTGAATCAGGAACAGGAAAAGAACTGGTTGCTCACGCTTTGCATAAACACTCACCACGTCGTGCCAAACCTTTTATTGCACTAAACATGGCTGCAATTCCAAAGGATTTGATTGAAACCGAATTGTTTGGGCATGAAAAAGGTGCATTTACTGGTGCCAACACCCAACATCAAGGTCGTTTTGAACAAGCCAATGGCGGAACACTATTCTTAGATGAAATCGGTGACATGCCATTTGAAACACAAACTCGTTTACTTCGTGTGTTAGCAGATGGTGAGTTCTACCGTGTAGGCGGTCATATTCCTGTTAAAGTTGATGTCCGAATTGTTGCTGCAACCCATCAAGATTTGGAAAAGTTGGTCAATGAAGGTCGATTCCGTGAGGATTTGTACCACCGTCTTAATGTCATCCGTATTCATATTCCAAAACTTGCACATCGCAGCGAAGATATCCCAATGCTGGCGCAGCACTTCTTAGCACGTGCAGGTAAAGAGTTAGGCGTAAGTCCAAAAATCTTACGTACTGAAACAACTGACTATATGCAACAACTGCCTTGGCCAGGAAATGTACGTCAATTAGAAAATACGTGTCGCTGGCTGACTGTCATGATTACAGGTCGTGAGGTTTATCCAGAAGATCTACCCGCGGAACTCAAACAAGTTTCTGTACAGAAAATATCAAGTGACACAACATCCGCCACTTCTACCGCTCATCCAACATTAGTTGACCGAGTGGCTATTCATCATTGGGATGAGTTGTTGGCTCAATGGGCCATTCAAAAACTCAAAAATGGTGAAATGAAGCTTCTTGATATCGCCACTCCAATGTTTGAACGTACCCTGATCACTGCTGCATTACAACAAACACGCGGTCGTAAACGCCATGCCGCTGAGCTATTAGGTTGGGGCCGTAACACGCTCACCCGTAAGCTCAAAGAGCTAGGAATGGATTCGACTGAGGAAGATGAAGAAGATGAAACTCGCCCAGCCTAGTGGTTAAATATAGCCAACAAAGAAGCGAGTCATTTATGGGCTCGCTTTTTTGCGCTGCAAGATGTTTTGAATAGACTCGAAAGAGATCACCATACAACGCGTATGGTTTTTGCTATAATGGGTATTACCCTACATATAAGTACCGAATACAATGACTGATATTTGTTACCCAAATTGTGAAAAGCCTCAAACCCGTCGCGGTCAAGAACGTCGTCTAGCCTTATTACTCTGTGCTACCGATTTTTTTCTTGAAAAAGGGTATGACGCTGTTTCTTTGGATGACATTGTCAATCATGCGGGCGGCTCCAAGACCTCCATCTATAAATATTTTGGCAACAAAGAAGGGCTTTTTACCGCTATTTGTGATTACCGCAGAGAAGTTTTTTTTAATGGGGTCTGTTTACCTTACGCCCCAGAGAAAATTAGCTTAAGAAACTATTTAAACAAAACACTACAGCGTTTTTACCAACATATCATCCTCCCCGAAAATATTGCCTTTATGCGTATGTTCACTGAGCAATCTCAAAAAGATGTGCAGTTAGCAAATTATTTTTATGATAAATGTGCCTCTAATATTCAAAATACGATTGCTTTCGCGCTCGAACAAGCACACTCAAACAATGAGATTTTTTGTTCACAACCGCATTTTTCTGCCACGATGTATTTTGGGATTTTACGCGATGTCGAGTGGCGAATTTTAATGGGGCTCAATGTCCCAGAGGATGATAGTGAAATATTTGATTATATTGATTATTCTGTAGAGCTATTCTTAAAAGCTCATCAAAAGGTCTAATTCTTTTGCATTTTTTTAGACCTATAGTATAGTAGTCAATTCTTTTTTATTCACCACCCAATAAAGAGCAACTAGTTATTGTTTTTATTCAATAATTATTGTGGGAGTAACTATGGCGCTTCGGCATTTTCTAACTTTACGTGACCTATCTTCTTTGGAACTGCAACGCATTTTAGATCGCGCGCATGAACTTAAGCGTATGCAACATAGCAATACGGTATATCAACCTTTTGTTGGTAAAGTTTTGGGAATGATTTTTGAGAAATCGAGTACACGTACACGTATTTCTTTTGAAGCTGGTATCGACCAGTTTGGTGGTAATGCCATTTTCCTTTCTCCACGCGATACACAATTGGGCCGTGGCGAACCAATCGAAGATTCTGCTCGTGTCATTTCAAGTATGCTTGATATCGTAATGATCCGTACATTTGGTCATGACATTGTGGAACGTTTTGCGTCTTACTCCAAAGTTCCTGTGATCAATGGACTAACTGATGATCACCACCCTTGCCAATTGCTTGCGGATTTACAAACCTATCAAGAACATCGCGGTAGTATCGAAGGCAAAACCGTTGCGTGGATTGGTGATGGCAACAATATGTGTAATTCATATATTGAAGCTGCACACATGATGGGCTTTAAACTCAAAATTGCCGCGCCTGAAGGCTATGAACCACAAGCTAAATTCTTGGCTGAATTTGCTGACTGTGTTGAAGTTTTCAACACAGCAGAAGATGCTGCGGTGAATGCTGATCTTATCGTCACCGATGTATGGGCAAGCATGGGACAAGAAGAAGAGCAAAAACTTCGAGAGCAAGCATTTGCTGATTTTCAGGTCAATGAAAAACTCATGGACTTGGCTCACCCTGATTGCTTATTTATGCACTGCCTACCAGCGCACCGCGGTGAAGAAATTTCTGAAAATATGCTTGATCATAAAAATGCCGTTGTTTGGGATGAAGCAGAAAACCGTTTACATGCTCAAAAAGCATTGATGGAGTTCTTACTAAACGAGAATTTGAAAAAAGACTAAGTGATTAAATAAAAACAGCATCAAATGATGCTGTTTTTATTTGTGCCTTATAATTTTTTATTTGTACCTTATAAATTGAACACTGAAATAAAAACACTTATAGTAAGCCAAGCCCTTTAGAATAAGTTTCTCTTCACACGAGAACTTCAATGACGACACAGCGGACCTTATGACAACACTTGAGCAAGCTTTATCTGAAATACCAAGTTTCTCTGTGGTGCATGAGCATTTGTTTAGCTCTGCTCAACCAACAGCGGAACAATTACAGCAGATCAAAGAGTATGGTTGCAGTACCGTCATTAATCTTGCGACAAGCAAATCCGAGAATCATTTATCCAAACAAGATCAAATTTGCTTAGACCTTGGACTAAATTATATTCACATTCCAATTGATTGGGATATGCCTTGTTCAGAACAATGTCTTTTTGTTTTAGACCTTATTGATCATTTAGTTCAGAATGAAGTCATTTGGTTACACTGCGCTAAAAATATGCGTGTGAGCAGCCTAATGTATCTGTACCGTCAGTTCTATATGAATGTTGACTTACCTACGGCCCAAGAACTGTTACACCAAATTTGGGAACCAAATGAAACGTGGACTGGTTTAATCCACAGTATTGCTTTACAACTTCAAGGTCGTAAAGCAACTCAAGAATTACAACAAGCATTAATCAACACCGATCATTTCGCTTGATGTGAAACCAATACGGTTGCTGTTGCCAAGATTCCTTCTTGACGACCAGTAAAACCTAGTTTTTCGGTTGTTGTGGCTTTAATACTAATCTGTGTGACATCGACATCAAGCACATCTGCAATACTTTGACGCATTTCCAAATTATATTTAGCAAGTTTCGGACGCTCACAAGCGACTGTGATATCGGCATTGTTTAAATGATAACCCCGATCCAAAATGAGCTGATAAACATGCTTCAGCAACACACGACTATCCGCCCCTTTATATTCGGGATCAGTATCAGGGAAATGCTGTCCAATATCACCCAATGCCAATGCTCCCAATAGCGCATCGCTCAATGCGTGTAAGACCACGTCACCATCTGAATGTGCTTTTAGACCATGTGTATGAGGAATTTGAACACCCGCTAAAGTAACAAAGTCACCTTCTTCAAAAGCATGTACATCTATCCCTTGTCCAATACGAATTTGAGCAACCATATGATTTTCCTTTTACAATATACTGAACAAATCTTGTATTCAGGCTTTCTATTTCGCTATAGTACGTTGAGCAAATTAGACTGAAAGTATAAGTGATTATGCTGTTGAACATTGTAAGAAATCAATTAAAGAAAGCGGGTTATATCATCACATTGGGTTGTTTATGCTCAACATATACATTTGCCGAATCGATCGATTGCTCTCGTAGCAACGCTGATCTCAAAATCATATGCTCAAAACAATATGATGAGCAACGACTAAAACTCAACGATAAATTTTTAACTGCGTATCTGGTTACGGATGCACCCGTACAGCTTTTACACGATACTCAAAAGTTATGGCTAAGCCATATACGAAAATGTAAATCTAAAACATGTTTTCAACAGCAATTCGATGCTCGTCTTGATGATTTGAATTTTTATACCTCAATGAATCAAACACTCACCCAACATTATCTAAAATATGAACATGGCAAACTTGCATCGCAACCTGTTCATTTACAAATTCATCAGCTAGACAAAGACAAACTTAAAATTGAAGGGATTGCCTATCGAAGTCCCAACAATCGTTTGGAGACACAAACCCTATCATTACTTGCTTATAGTACCCCCAATGAGAAAAATTTGATCATCGATAACGAGAAAAAGTGCCAATATCAGTTTGATTTTCAGCGAGCTTTATTGATTATAAAAACAGAGCAAAAAGGTTGTGAACGCTTTACAGGCATTTATCGTTTGTATGACTGATACATCAACATAATCAATAAGAAGCCGATGTTTCCATCGGCTTCCGAAAAACACTTAGCTTGGAAACTTCTGAGCAATTTCTTGGCTAATCAAGACCGCTGTAGCCGCGGATAATGTCCAACCCAGATGACCGTGCCCTGTATTATAGAAAACGCGTGATTGCTTACCTTGTCTCACCACTGGCAACATATTCGGCATCATCGGACGTAAGCCCGCCCAAGGCACGACATGCTCCGTTGAAATATCAAAGTTCTGATTGACCCAATTAATCAAAGGCTGGATACGATCAGCACGGATATCACGGTTATAACCATTGAACTCTGCTGTTCCAGCGACCCGAAAACGATCAGTACCTAATCGTGAGGTTACAATTTTTGCACTTTCGTCCAATAAGCTGACCCAAGGTGCATTCTTTACACTGCGCTCGTCGTTCAGTTGCACTGTAATTGAATAACCTTTTACTGGATAAACATTGACACTATCTCCAAGCAGATCCGCCAATTGATAGCTACCTACGCCACCACAAACAACCACCAAGTCTGCTTCAATTTCTGTTTTCTCATCAGATTCTGGATTCATATTCTCCGAACTGTTTTTACACTGAATAATCACTTTATCTTGCAAACATTTGACATCAACCACATCTAAACCAAAGCGATATTTCGCACCATACTGCTGTGTTTTTTCTGCCAAACCCACAGAATATTTATGAATATCCCCTGTTGCATCACCAGATGTGTAGTATCCACCAAAATAATCACCTGTTAAATTAGGCTCAATTGCTTTCATTTCCTCAGGTGTAATCGCATTACGTTCAAGTTTACCTTCTACCAAAACGTCGTTCACTTTTTTTGCGATTTCAAAGTCTTCTTTGGTGTGATACATATGTAAAATACCACGTTTTTCTAAATCAAAAGAAATGCTCTCTTTCTCAGCAATTTCAAATAAACGTTGTCTCGCCAACAAAGCCAAACGCACAGTCTCAATGGTATTGGCTTTATAATTTTTAATATGGGTCAAAAACTCGATCAACCAACGATATTTGTGTGCACTAAAAGATGGATTGAGCAATAATGGTGCATCTTTTTTGCCCATCCATTTCATACCTTTCAGTACGGTTGCTTTTTGATTCCATACTTCAGCATTACAGGCGGACAACTGTCCACCATTGGCAAAGGATGTTTCCATTGCTGGAAATAGGTGGCGATCTATCACCGTCACCTCATAGCCCAACTTAATGAGTTCATAAGCAGACGTTACACCCGTAATCCCCGCACCAATTACAACAACATGTGGCATAGCAAACTCCTAGAAATGCATAACATTTCTTAATGCATAGCCCCATCTGTCATGGTACCTGAGAGTTTTGGCAGATGATTACCAATTAATCATTGAGCCTTCCCCTTCGGTGAGTGTTTTTCGTAGAAGAAAAAATTATGTCTATGTTTCTACAAATTGAACACTGCTCTCCAGATTGTATGTCTATTATTACAGTCCTTCTGCCTGAGAGTTTCCGGGGTCGTTGCTCCTTCGGCGAGTTCATTGAAGAACTTCTCTCCCGCAATAATATTTATATCCTTATAAGCAATATATATACCGTTTAAAAATTCAGATACAAAAATCTTGTAATTGTTTGTAGATGGAAATTTATTCTGATGTATTAATCCACAGCAATAAAAAAGCAGACTCAAAGTCTGCTTTTCGTCATTAAAATTTACATTGCAAAATTTGCTCAGAAAACTGTCCTTTCCATTGCTCACGTAACGTCGGTAAATAGAATTTTTCACCGATCATCACCAATTCTGCATCAATCAACGCATGAATCTCATGCATCAAGACATAGTCCAAAGCAAGTAATGACAATTGAGCTTGTTTTTGTGAAATCCGCTTACGTTGAGTTTGGGCTTTCTTCACCAGCTCATTTGCAAAATCTTTATCTTTATACGTGGTAATAGCACTTAAACGTAGTTCGATGACACCCCAACCTTCCAATAACTTTTTAAAAATTTCAAAATCTTTTGAATTGGCTTCCCACGTCAGGTTTTCTAAATCGTTATCATCGGGCAATACTGGCAACAATAAATCAACCGTGCTTGGAAATATTTTCTTTAAATTCAACAGAAACTTAACAGGGTTTTCATGAGACAGACCAGAATATTGAATATGAGTTTGAGTATCTGTTAAATAAATATTAAGCATAGTAAAACAATGGTCTAGTCAATCAAACCAATATTGTACGCAGTTCACTTTATAAAAACCACTCATAAAAAAGTCCTCCCATAAATGGGAAGACTTATATTTAAAATAAAATCACGACTTACTGTTTGGTGAAACCATATTTTCAGGTTTAACCACTTCATCAAATTGCTCGGCTGTTACTAATCCAAGCTCAACTGCAACTTGTTTTAAAGTTTTATCTTCCTTATAAGCCGTTTTAGCTACTTTTGCTGAGTTTTCATAGCCAATCACAGGATTTAATGCCGTGACTAACATCAAAGAATTATGTAAGAAATAGTCAATTTTCTCACGATTTGGCTCGATACCCACTGCACAGTGATCGTTGAAGCTATTACATGCATCACCGAGTAGTTGAATAGATTGCAATAAGTTATAGGCAATCACAGGCATAAATACATTTAACTCAAAGTTACCTGATGCACCAGCCACATTGATGGTTGTATCGTTACCCAATACTTGAGCAACCACCATGGTCATTGCTTCACTTTGGGTTGGATTCACTTTACCAGGCATAATACTTGAGCCAGGTTCATTTTCTGGAATACGAATTTCACCAAAACCACAACGAGGACCGCTTGCCAACCAGCGAATATCATTGGCAATTTTATTTAAACTCACGGCTAAAGTTTTTAATGCACCTGAAGCAAATACTGCTGCATCACGCCCAGCCAAGGCTTCAAATTTATTTGGTGCAGTGACGAATGGCAAACCTGTAAGTTCAGCCAACTGCTCTGCTGCTTTCTCTGCATAATCAGAATGTGCATTCAATCCAGTACCTACAGCCGTACCACCTAACGGTAATTCGTAAAGCCCCGACAACCCTTGCTGCAACCGTTTTAAACCATGTTCTAGCTGAGACACATAACCACTAAACTCTTGCCCTAAAGTCAACGGTGTCGCATCTTGTAAATGGGTACGACCAATTTTGACGATATCATCAAATTCTTCCGATTTATGCTGCAAGGTCGCTTTAAGTTTTTCAACCGCTGGAATGAGTAACTCATTGATTTGAAGACTTGCTGCAACATGGATAGCCGTTGGGAAAGAATCATTGGTTGATTGGGCACGATTGACATGATCATTAGGATGCACAGGTTTTTGTGCACCGAGTGCTTGTCCTAATTTCTGATTGGCGATATTTGCAATGACTTCATTACAATTCATATTGCTTTGCGTACCTGAACCTGTTTGCCACACCACCAAAGGAAATTGAGCATCCCATTGTCCAGCAATCACTTCTTCAGCAGCACCAACGATATATTGACTTAAATCTTCAGGAAGTTGCTTCAATTCAGCATTGGTTATGGCTGCTGCTTTTTTCACAAGCCCCATTGCACGAATCATGGCTCGTGGTAAGCGCTCTTGACCAATCTTAAAGTTCTGTAAACTTCTTTGCGTTTGCGCACCCCATAAAGCTTCATTGGGAACTTCAATTTCGCCCATGGTATCGTGTTCAGTTCGCATTTGCATATCATCAACCTCTGATCTATTTGGTTAAAATTTTCACGGGCTGAAGCAAATAGATGCTTTGGCTAGCTAAGTTGTAGAATATCTATATCAATATCCGACAACCCTCATCATTATCATCAAACAGCCTATTGATGTAAATAAGAATCATTAATCTAATTACCTTTCAAGGTATTGAGATAAAATCGCCATTCATCTTCAAGCATTTGGGTTAAAGACCGTTTTGGTTCCCAATTCAGTACATTCTTCGCCTTATCAATATTTGCGCCTAGTTGAGCCAACTCTTGATTTTGATAAACCGCAGGTTGTGTACGAACCTCAGCTTGCGTAACTTTGGCTATTTCATCCAATAAGCTTTGAATAGAAGTCAGCTGTGAATGAGCGATATTGAAAGACTCTAAGCAATGGCTCTGAGTTTCTAACCAATTCATCGTCATCAATACCGCATCACAAGCATCCAACACATGTAAGAAACTACGCTCTACCGTGTGATCTTCTGTTTCAGCTTGATTTTGCAACTCAATACAATCTCTTTGCAAGGCTGCAACTTGTAAAGCGAGCGGCACAATATTTTTTGGAAGTTGCGTAACATACTCTCCCAATACCCCATGCTCAAATGCACCAACAATATTAGATAAACGAAAATTGACTATTTTCCATTCGTGATCAACTTTATAAGTATCGGCGATAATATCTTCAACGATTTGTTGGGTTCGAATATAAGGATTGGCAGAGCGATAATTGAATTCTGTATCTTCAGATAGGTTTGGATGCGATTTTCCGTAAACAGCGAGGCTAGATAAATTCAATAATTGCCGAACACCCATCCGTTGCATTGCACGCAATAGGCTCATGATACAACTGACATTATCATTATAGTATTCAAGTGGTTTCAAAGCAGATTCTTCGAGAGATTTAAAACTTGCTGCATGAATAACGGTATCTATTGAATATTGTTCGAATACTTTATTTAAAGCGGGTGTATTACGCACATCTAACTTTACAAATGGAATATACATACCTGAAATATATTCCAAACGCTCTAAGGTCTGTAAGGTAGAATTAGCTAAATTGTCAACAATAACTATTTCTTTCCCTTGAGCCAATAAACTCAAAGCAATATGTGAACCGATAAAGCCTAAACCACCTGTGACCAAAATCATTGTATAATTACCTTCTTTTTAATTATGCCCACCTTCATTTCGCCTATATGACCATAGTGAATATTCAATGAGTACACTACTGCTAATTACTTCTGCGCCAACTTCAGTAATGGCTTGGCACGCGTTTGGTTTGGCACAAGCATTAAAAAATAAGCATGAAGAAATTCGTGTCTTCTTTTACCAAGACGGCGTTCAGGTTGCGAACGATTTACAGTGGTTTCCTGATGATCAACGCAATCTAAAACAAGAATGGCAAAAACTCGGCATTCGACTCCCTGTCTGTGTCAGTGCTGCCCTTGCTCGGGGAATTACTGATGCGAGTAATGCAAAACGCCATTCACTTCAACATCACAATCTCGCTCAAGGGTTTGAGCTTGTTGGGCTAGGTGAGCTTGCGGACGCAGTGCAAGGTTGTTCTCGTCTAATTCAATTTTAATTTAAGTTCTTTAATAGAGTGTTGCTTTTAAAAGGTAAATTGTGTGAAATCTGTACTCGTCATCCTAACGCAGCCCAATTTAACCAGTTTGCAGGTCAATGAAAGTTTATCTGCAACTATGGTTTTAGCAACCTTTGGTATTCCTGTCAAAATTTTATTAAAGGATGCTGCACTAAGCTTATTGAACCATCAGTTGGCATTTGACCAACTCAAGCATGCTTTTAAAGTCGCATCAAATATGGTCGAAAGTTTTGAATTTTACGATTTAACTCCTATTCTGATCGAAACAAAAAATCAACAACTGAGTGTGGTTCAGAACTCTGAACAAGAGATCGAATTTATTGAACTCAATCCACAGTTCATTCAATCATTTGATCATGTGTTGTACTGGTAGGGAGTCATACGATGAAAAATACCACTCTATTTTTAATTCAATCACCCTATTCTCAACTCGACAAGATATGGCGTGAATTGCGTCAAATAGCTCAGGCTGATGACCCGATTGTGATCATGGGTGATGCAGCCCTACAAGTATCTCAAAACATCATAGATACTTTTTCTAATCTTTATTGTTTAAGTAGTGAACAAAGCTTGTTAAATGATGAAGTTAAAGATCATGTAAAAATTATCGAATACGCTCAATTCGCTGATTTAATCGTCCAGTTTGATCGTTGTATTACTTTGAAATAAAGCATTTTCTAATTTAAATTTACTTAGGCTATTTTATGCAATTAGCATTAGACCAAGATGGTCATTTAATTGATTATACGATTTGGAATCAAAAGGTTGCTCATGAGTTGGCTAAATCTTTAGATTTGGAATTAACAGCATGGCATTTTGAAGTGCTCAATGCAGTACGTCAGTTCTATCAACAATTTGGGCACTCACCAGCAACTCGTCCATTGATTAAATTTTTAATGAAAACAGTCAGCCCTGAAATCAATAATGCCGAACTACAACAGCGCTTTAATACAGGTTTAGTCGCCCGTCATTTAAGTCGTTTGGCTGGTGTGCCTAAACCTGCAAATTGCTTGTAATGATGTAAGCTCAAGCAAACTTTTTGGCACACGTCACACAAGCAATGACAGCGATAGTCACTGCAAACATCGTCATACTCACCTGTTCATGTAAGACAACAGCGGCAATCGCCAACCCAAATATGGGTTGTAATAACTGTAACTGTCCGACTGTTGCAATACCACCAAGGGCCAAACCTTTGTACCAAAAAAAGAAACCGATGAGCATACTAAAAATAGAGACATAAGCTAAGCCCAACGTTGCAGACCATGAAATGTGCTCAAAGCTGACTGGCATAGACCAATATGAAATGACCAGCATCATCGGTAAGGTTAAAGTGAGCGCCCAACATATCACTTGCCAACCACCTAAATGCTTTGACAACTTGCCACCCTCAGCATATCCAAATCCACATAGTAGGATGGCCAATAACATAAAAATGTCACCATAGTTGAATGACCAACTTTGGGTTTGAATTAGCATATAAGCAAACACAAGCGTAGCGCCTAAGATAGCAAATAACCAGAATGCAAAATTAGGGCGCTCGCCGCCTCGTAACACACCGAAAATAGCGGTAGCTAACGGTAATAACCCAATAAAAACGATGCTATGTGCAGCACTGACATATTGTAATGCTAGAGCTGTAAAAAGTGGAAAACCGACGACAACACCAATCGCAACATACAATAACGGCATCCAGTCTTTTCTATCAGGTAATTTTTGACGAGATAGCAGAATTAAAATGAGTCCTAAAATACCTGCGATAGCAGCCCTTGCAGCGGTTAAGAATGTAGGGCTAAAATCCATAACAGCAACACGCGTTGCAGGTAAAGAACCAGCAAAAATAATGACACCAATCAACCCATTGATCCAACCACCGCTTAAAAACTTCATTTATTCTCTCCACATCTATATGGAGAATTTAAACTGTGATATGGTTTATATACCACACACAATACAGTACAATTTTAAATAACTGTATTGCATATAACACCAGTACAGTTAGAGCACGAATAGATGAGAACAACAAAAATTGATTTCGTTATACAGCATGTTCATGAGCAAATTAAAAATCGCTCGTTGATGCCCGGCTCAAGATTACCCTCTGTACGTGCTTTAGCTGATCGACTGACTTTGTCAATTTCTACGATTGTCGAAGCCTATGAACGCCTTGCTGCACAAGGTTTAATTGAGGCCAAAACAGGTTCAGGCTATTTTGTTTCTGGCCCTCTCGCACCATTATCTATTTCTGAAATTCATCCGAAGATAGATCGAAACATTGATCCTTTATGGATTTCACGACAAGCGCTAGAAGCAAACCATGAGGTTTTAAAACCGGGATGTGGTTGGCTACCCGATGATTGGATGCCCCATGAAAATATACGCAAAGCGATCCGAAAAATATCAAAAGCCAATGCAAAAATCCTGACCGATTATTCTACTCCGCTTGGTCTACCTGCATTACGCGAACTGCTATCCCGTAGGATTTTATCCAAAGGAATCGAAGCATCGCCAAATCAAATTTTGCTTACTGATTCTGGCACACAAGCGATTGACTTAATTTGTCGTTATTTTTTAAAACCCAATGACGTGGTCCTCGTAGATGACCCGTGTTATTTTAATTTTCATGCTCTGCTTAAAGTTCATCAAATACACATTGTGGGTGTGCCATATACAGCAACAGGTCCTGATGTAGAGGCATTTTCTCACGCGATTAAAACGTATAACCCACGTTTATACATTACCAATTCAGCGATTCACAATCCTACAGGTGCAGTGTTAACAGCTACAACGGCTTATCAAATTTTAAAGCTGGTTGAACAATCCAATTTGATTGTGGTCGAGGATGATATTTTTGCTGATTTGGAATTACACACAGCGCCACGACTTGCTGCACTCGATGGATTATCAAGTGTGATCCATATTGGGAGTTTTTCTAAAACCATGTCTGGTTCTGTTCGAACAGGATATCTCGCCACTAAACCTGAGTGGATTGAGGATTTAACCGATATAAAAATCGCAACCTGCTTTGGTGGAAATCAGTTATCAGCCGAGATTTTATACGCAGCATTAACAGATGGAAATTATCGAAAGTATTTAGACGAATTAAAAGTACGTTTGTCAAAAGCGATGGATTCAACCATAAAGCAATTAGAGCTACTCGGAATAAAACCGTGGGTTAAGCCACAAGCAGGGATTTTTCTATGGTGCAAATTAGCAGATGATTTAGACACCACCCGTATTGCCAAAACATGTCTTGAACAGGGTGTGATTTTGGCGCCAGGAAATGCATTTAGCCAAAGCCAAAATTATCAAAACTTCATCCGCTTTAATGTGGCTCAATCTTTAGACCCGAAAATTTTCGATGTTCTATCCCAAGCAATTCAACATGAAATAGAACAACAAAAATTGTAAATCATGCACTTTTTTGTTTTTGCTGCATAAATGCAAAATAACCCGGACCAGCGGTAGCGCGTACATCTTGAACATGAATCGATTCATCACATTCTGAACAGACCACTTTAGGGATCATTTTCTTTCCACACGCCTTGTGAGTAAACTCAATCGGCTGACCAAACCCCATATCCATCCACTTATCCGCCCATTGTACCATCGACAAGATAATCGGATAGAGATCTAAGCCTTTGTCTGTCAGTCGGTATTCAAAACGCTCCTGCCGCTCCACATAAGGAACTTTAGTCAAAATACCATGTTCAACCAAACGCTTTAATCGCTCAGAAAGCACATGTCTAGTTAAACCTAGGCTACGTTGGAAATCGTCAAAACGACGCACCCCCATAAACGCATTGCGTAAGATCAACATCGTCCAACGATCGCCAAGTACGGAAAGTGTTCTCGCCACTGAACATGGCTGATCGCCTATCTCATCCCATTTCATTATTATCACCTAATCATTATTTTAACGTTTTTAAAAAGACATTGAACCTTGTCTTGAACCGTAATGCTTAGAAACTAAACAATATAAAATATACACTAAACGATCTCCTCTATCAGATGCAATATTGGCACTTAGCTAAAAGAGCAAAAAACAACAAGTTACAGAAATTTCTTAAATCCTAATTATGAATAAATAATCCTGACACCTGCTGTCCTGCTTCCATTTTAATATTGGCGGGAATACGCACTAAACAATTCGCCTGCATAAGATTACTCAGCATATGCGATTGTTGTTTCGCTAAGCTTTGCAATTTAAGTTGTCCTTGCTCAAAGTAAGCATGCATGCGCAAAAAACGTTCACGAGCATCAGATTTAAGTTCATGCGTCAGAATAGCGCTAAACCACGGTAATGGCTGATCTTGATTTTGTAGTGCATCTAACAAGGTTTTACCATAAATTTGCATTGCTACATATACGGCGGCTGGATTGCCTGGTAATCCAAGTAAATAACAATGATGACCATCACGCTCTACTGGCTTATATTCTGCAAAAAATAGTGGTTTACCCGGTTTTTGTTTCACTTTCCAAAAGACTTGCTCAAATCCCGTTTCAAATGCACACGGACGAACAAAATCATAATCTCCAACAGAAACCCCTCCAGTGCTAATAATCACATCATACTGTTGTTTTAGCCCTTCAAAACATTGTGTAACTTGTTCTGCTTCATCGACAATATGTAGAATCTCAACATCTAGTCCATAGTCTTTAAACCATGCTTTTAAAAGTGGACCATTGGCATCAAAAACTTTGCCTACCTGTAAATCCTCTGGTGTTTCCGCAACCTCATCCCCAGTAATGACCATAGCAATTTTGGGTACACAAAAAACCTCTATGCTTTGCACACCAGCCATACTGAGCGCTGCAAGTGCACCAATATTAATTTTCTGTCCAATATCAGCTAATTGTTGTCCTTGCTGAACTTCTTCACCGGTAAAACGAATATCTGCTTGCGGTCTAATGTGTTCAGCTAGACGAATCTTAGAATCAGATTCAACAAGCACAATTTCTTGTCGTGCCACATGTGTAGTGCCTTCTGGTATTTTACCACCAGTAAAAATTCGAATCGATTGCCCTTGCAGCAATGGGCGATCAGATACACTTCCAGCTTTAATTTCACCCTTTAGCTCAAAACAAACATCTTGAAGCTGTTCAAGCGCGGTATTCAATGCATAACCATCGACCGCGCTTTGGGAAAAGCTAGGCAGATTCACTTCTGAATAGACGGCTTTGGCTAAATAACGATTGAGACATTGTCCTAAGGGCAATATCTCTGTCGCAAGTACTTTAGGCTGTGTCTGTATCAGTTGTAATGCCTCATCAATACTGATTAGACCTTTTTCAGCACCACATCCTGACATTATTCATATCCTCCTGGATGCGGTAAATCTCGACAAACATCAAAAATATGAACTAAAGCTGGCAGAATCGCGGCCATAGATTCACTTGCACCACCACGGCTGCCCGGTAAAGTCACGATCAATGAACGATCAATAAAACCCGCAACCCCACGTGATATTGCCGCATATGGTGTCCGTTTTTGACCAAAGGAACGTGCTGCTTCCATTAGTCCATCCAGTTTTCTTTCTAATAATGGCTCAAGTGTATCAACCGTAATATCACGCGTCCCAATCCCTGTACCACCAACGGTCATAATGCATGCACAAGACTTGGTCAGCTCTAACACCAAATCTTTAAGTTGATCAGACTCATCAGGCAAAATCTGATAATGAATCGGATCAAAACCAGCTTCGGTTAAGGTATCAACGACAGATTTCCCCGCAGTATCAGGCTTACGTCCTGCTGCAACCGTATCAGAAAGAACAATCACAGCGGCAGAAACTGGCTGACGCAAGGTACGTTTAAAGTGGGACTTACCGCCTTTTTTCTTGAGCAATTTGCATTGATCTAAACACAGTTCGTCAGGCTCACAATGTGGCTTCAACATATCGTAAATAGTTAATCCAGCTAAACTCGCTGCGGTTAAAGCCTCCATTTCAACACCAGTTGGCCCAATGGTTTCAACTGTCGTTAAGATCACCACATGATCATCTTTTAAATCATAGTCAACATCAGCACGGTAGATCGGTAAAGGATGACAAAGTGGAATGAGTTCATCTGTACGTTTTGCTGCCAAGATACCTGCAATACGCGCTGTTTTTAAAGCATCGCCTTTTTCAGTATTTCCATCACGCAATAGCTGAATACAATGTGCGGGTGCATATAAAATTGCTTGTGCTTCTGCTACACGATAACTTTCGGGCTTCATCCCAACATTTTTCATTCATTCTACCTTTTAAATTTTATACAAAACGGAGTCTTGTCGAGTCCTCATCATATTTTTAGGATAAGCCTGCGGCTCGCCTTACTTTGGTTTCGCCCAAAGTAAGCAAAGGCATTGTCATCCGCAAAACCTGACTACTTCTTGCATTAATCTCATATTATCTATCCAACTCACAGCTTTCTATTATTTAATACCACGCAGGTTGCGGATGACGTTTCCGAGTATCCAATTTCACGTTGAATCTAATACATTAATCATGTGCACAATGTTTATGTTCATGGATATGTAGTCGTGGTTCAGTCGTATCCTTACGAATACAGCAGCCTTCAACGTATTGGCTGGTTCCATCCATAAAGAATTCTTCTTTCCAGATCGGCACCTCATGCTTGACACGCTCAACCGCTTCTTCACACGCCTGAAATGCTTCACGGCGGTGTGCCGCATAAGCGATGGCAATAATCGCGGTTTCACTGACATCCAAATAGCCAATGCGGTGCATGACACGCACATAAGAAACCTGATACTTATCTTTAATTTGCTGTTCAATCTCACGGATCATCTTTTCAGCAACAGGTGTATACGAGGTGTATTTTAACGCCTTGACAGCTTTTCCTTCGTGATGATTCCGCACTGTACCGATAAAAATATCAATGCCACCACATTCAGGAAAGCTTTGAATTGGATCGAAACAATCTAAAATTAGAGCTTGCTCTTGAACCCTAGCAAATTCACGCATTTTTATCCTCCTGCTACTGGTGATAACAGCACTAATGTACATGAAGAATGCAATGCTGTTTGTCGAGCCACAATATCTTCACCAATGGCACAAGCGCATTTTTCCATTGCTGTTGCAGACTCAGGATAAAGCGATACCAAATGCGCAAGTACATCTTTAACCATTTGATCGGCAGAAAACTCAAATGTCAGCGCTTTCGGTAATAACCGTTCTATTGCGCCAAAGGCCTCTATTTTAATCTCAATGGTTTGCATGTTTTCTCCAGACCACTTTTCTCTCTAACCACCAAGCATGTGCATACTAATTTTACGTGCTTGTTGATGTTGTATCGCATGATAACCTTTTGCTTTATTCCAAATATAAGGTTTTATTTGTAAATCAAGCTGTTGGAAATCAATCACTTTCTCTTGCCCCAACTGTCGAACTACATCGAACAAATAAGGTTTAATATTTAAACCTTGTTGCGCAAAAAGACAGTTATATAACTCACCCTGTGCAGTTAATCGAATCCGATCACATTCACCACAAAATGAATGAGTAATGGTCGAAATGATACCAATACAGTATTGCCCATCAAGTTGATATTGACGAGCAGGTTCATGGTGTTGCTGAATGGGCTGAATATCATAATGTGGTTTAAGTTGTTCAAGAATTTCCGCCTCACTGACAACCGCTTGATTGCTCCAATGCTGATCACCATCCAAAGGCATAAACTCAATAAAACGTAATGGAATATCGTGTTGTTTTGCCCATTTCACCATCGGCAAGATTTGGTCATCATTTTGACCTTTCATCAATACACAATTGATTTTAAATGGAAGTCCAGATTTTTTTGCTGCTTCAATGCCATTTAAAACAGGGGCAAGTTCTTTTTTTGTGAGTTGCTTAAATTGATTTGCATCCAAACTATCAAGACTAATATTTAAGTCGTCTAAACCAGCCTGTTTAAGCTGTTCAGCATATTTTGCAAGATAATGCGCGTTGGTGGTCATAGAAATACGCTTCAAGCCCAAAGCTCTTAAACTTTGCAGATCACGAATAAAATGTACGACACCCTGACGCATCAAAGGTTCACCACCGGTAATACGAATATTTTCAATGCCTTGTTTAACCATATACTGGCAGAAAACCAGTAAAGCTTCAAAACTGAGTAAATCTTGTTTTTTTATCCATTCAGGATGTTCAGGCATACAATAAATACATTTGAAGTTGCAACGATCCGTCACGGAAATCCGCAACTTCCGTTTAATACGACCATACTGATCCTTTAAGATCGGTAATAAGGTCGTGTCATCTTTCTCATGCTTCATTATATGCACTCATATTGTGAATCTTTTTACTGGGTTTAGCACAAGTTCTGTGCATCCTTGCTTTACTCATCACAGTGAATTGTCTTTTATTAAAGCAATAATTATTCCAATCCTTAATCATCTTTGGACCTTACGTTGTTTATTTAATCAAACAAGCAACGCTTTCAACCTATAAACAAAAATACATGCTGTCCTCAGTATTTTTGTTTATATCTTTTTGCACCATTTCAAGCCATATTTTATTCCATATGTAAGAATATAGTGCAACCACTCGATAAGGATCAAATCAATTCTAAGCAATCAAGCCTTCCAAACGCACAGGTACATACTTATGATATGGTGTCTTGGACAGTGGATCACAATGCTGACCAGACGTCAGGCGATTAAGCTGAGGACCGATAGGCTCACTGCCACCATAACGCAAACCATAACCATGTGGTAATGACACTACACCTTTACGCATCCCCTCATCAAGCTCGACAGTGACTTGAATCTGCCCATGTTCAGAAATACATTGCAGCGAATGACCATTTTCCACCCCAAACTTCAATGCATCTTGAGGATTCATTCTCAAACGTCCCTCTGCATCGACTTTACGCCATGCTGGGTCACGATAGATTTGATTGGCGTTATAGCTGCGACGCTCACCTGCAAGCAAAATAAAGGGATAGTCATCTGTCAATGCCAAAGATCGCTGTCTTAATTGTGCTAACTCGATAAACATCTCAGGAATCACCAAACGAATTTTTTTATCTTTATATGCTAATAAATTCCACACATCTGCGTAGTCATGTTGAGACAACACCACACCAGAACGTTGTTTTAGAATCGTTTGGAAAAGCTTCACCCCAAGATTAAGTCGATTCCCTTCATATCCAGCTTGCTTAACCGCTTTATAATGCTGAGCCGCATATTGCATACATAAGGGAAGTAGCAACGCAGTAGATGCAGCATCATTTGGCAAAGTCTTGCCTAAAGTGCGATATACAATCGATGCAGCAAAGGGAATCAGCTTTTTATTTCTCGCAAAACTCGCGCCAAGCGCACCGAAATAAGCAAGATAAGCTGTATTCGCCGAATCTTTTTCTGCAATTTTACTCAGAACAGGAAACTGTTTCGGCATGACGCCCATTGCTTCTAGTAAGCGCGTATAAATTTCCGCTTCTGCTAAGGTATTACCTTTCGCTTGGAAAAGTGGATGGCGTAAATGAAAACCATTTTTAGGAAATTCCAGATTAAAACCCGTAAATTCCCACTTTTCAAATTGACTACGTGCAGGCAAAACATAATGCGCTAAACGTGCTGTTTCAGTCATTGCCACATCCACCACAACCAATAGATCAAGCGACTGAAAAGCCTGCTCATAAGCTGAGGTATCCGCATAAGTCAGCAAGGGATTGCAGCTATCCACAAATACGGCCCGAACACGTTTTTCACCTGCTTTTAAAATCTCATCGGGCAAAATATTCGGTGGGAAAAATCCAGAGATAGGAAACATTTTATGATGGACTGTACGGCGATATTTCGGATTACGCTCATCGGTATTGGTCAAAATCGGGATAAACATGGTATGTAGATTATTGGTGCCTTGTTTGCCAAAATGCCCTGCCAATAAATATAAAAGCTTCTCTAAATAACCATTCAAGGTGGTATTTAAAGTATGCTGAATCCCCAAATCAATCCGCACACAACCACGCTTAGCTTGAGCAAAATCACGTACAATTTGATAAATCAGTTCAACTGAAACATCTGCTTTTTGAATATAGTCTTCGATCGGAACGGCAAGAAATGCCTGTTTTACTTCATCAAAACCATGCGTATGCTGTTGAATAAACTGTTGATCATACAAGTCCTCTCGCAACATGATGGCGATCATCGCTGACATCAAATAAGCATCTGATCCCGGTTTTAATTGCACATGAATATCGGCTTGCTTTGCTGTTTCTGTGACCCTCGGATCAAAAACCACCATGGTTCGATGAGGATCTTTCTTGATATGTTTTAAAGTATCTCGTGCATTTGGAATACCATGCGCCTGAAATGGATTGGTTCCAATAAACAAGACATAATCTGCGTGCTCAACATCTTCGGTGGTATGACAAGCTTGACTACCAAACAAACGACCATTGACCCAAAAATCACCTGTTTTTTCTTGTGCCAATGAGTTATAGGCATAAAAACTTTTCATGGCATATAACAACTGACGACCATAGGCTGCGCCTAAGTGATTGCCCTGCCCACCACCACCAACGGATGCAAATGCGGTTCCACCATAGGTATTTCTAATCTGAACAAGCTGAGCCGCAATCTCCTGAATCGCTTGTTCCCAACTGACTTGCTTAAATGTTCCATCCGCCTGACGTTTTAATGGCGACGTTAAACGATCGGCATGTTGTTGGTAATGCTGTAAGCGTGCCGCCTTTTGACAAATATACCCGTGAGAAAAAGGATGTTGATCATCCCCTTTGATTTTCTTGAACTGATTGTTTTCGATTTCTACACTCAATCCACAATTGCGTGAGCATAGAATACAAGCAGTCACATCCTGCCTTGAAACTGGCGCTGTTATTGTCATGTGTTCTCACCTTATCGTTGTTATGAAGTTATGAAAATTGACCCATTAAACAAATTTGCCCTGCTGAGCCAACCACACGTACAAACTTTTGATCCTGCTCAACACTGGTTTCAACTTGATTGTATTGGGAGGGCAATTTCACTGGTTTTAAGAATCGGACATCAATCTGTTGAATTGGCTCAGGTAATAGCTCAAAGCTACGTGCAAACACCCCAAATCCATGCAGTACTTTCTGCCCAAAACTAGAAATTTTTGCTAAAGGCCCGACCCAATGGATTGGATTAAAATCTCCTGTTAACAGCGCAAATTTCAAACCATCATTCGCTGTGGTTGACCATTCGCCTTGTGTGGTCCACTTTTTCTGGTCTGTGCTTTCTGTCCGTTTGGTTTTTTCAAAATTAGGTAAAATGAACGCCATATGCAACACAGCTTCAACCAAGTCAGGCTGAGCGATTGTTCCAGTAATAATCTGAACCGAGACACGTGCCAGACCATTACGCTCATCCACTTGGGAAATCTTGGCTTGAATCAATAATTTTTCATGTCGAGGAATCTTGCCATGAATTTTCAGGCTAACCCCTTGATTGATCACTTGGGTCAACGGGTAACTCGTTTGCAATAACAGGCGTGTTGCAAATGAAAGCCCCCATTGCGATACCATATGCGGTGGAATCGAATCCTGATATTTGTCTGCTTGAGCACCACTCCATCGCACATAATGATCAATCAATTCAACACTTGGCGGTTCAATCACTTCTTTAATCGCTGCGAGCGCCTGCCAATCAACTGACTTCACCTGAGCCTTTTTGAGACTGCGAAGTCCAATTTTCCCAAGCCCAGCTAGAGTTGATTGATGTTCAAATAAGAATTGTAATGGGATCTGCTGGTACCGAATCGAAAACATGTGAAGCTCCTATTCTCTTTATTTTTCCAACATTCTTTCATTGTACCGATGTTAATCCAAACACAGGTTCAATCGGATGGAATGATATAAGTTCAAAAATAGAACTTACTAATACAAAGGTCAAGAACACTCGTCAGAAATTTACATAAGGAAGTAAATTAAAGCTGAATGGCAGATCATCGTTTTGGCTATATCGATGCTTTCATCAATCGCAGAAAGCCAGTTTTTGTGGTTTAATCTTCACCATCATATTCATTCAAAAGAAAAACTAGACTGAGTAAACCGTCCCTTTCATTCTAATTTTATTTAAACCTGATGAGCACTTTTATGAATTCAGATCAAATTAAACACCTTATTACGCAATACCCCATTGTTAAAGATCTGATCGAACTCAAAAAGACCGTTTGGTTTAATTCCCAATTTACGACACTTGACGAAGGCTTGCCTTATGTTGGGCTAACTCAGAACGATATTGATGACGCACGTGATCGTTTAGCTCGCTTTGCGCCATACCTCATGACAGTATTTCCAGAAACCACTGTGACAGATGGCATAATCGAATCTGAGCTAATAGCTATTCCCAATATGCAACATGCTGTTGAGGCTCACTTTGGACAAGACATTTATGGAAAACTCTGGCTTAAAAAAGACAGTCATCTCCCCATATCAGGTTCAATCAAAGCGCGTGGCGGTATTTATGAAGTCCTCTATCACGCTGAAAAGCTTGCACTTCAAGCTGGGTTATTAACGGTTGATGATGACTACTCAAAACTGAACAGTCCTGAATTTAAAACATTTTTTAGTCAATACAGTATTGCCGTCGGTTCTACAGGCAATCTCGGACTATCAATTGGCATTATGAGTGCAAAACTAGGCTTGGATGTTACGGTACACATGTCCGCAGATGCACGCCAATGGAAAAAAGATAAGTTGCGATCTCATGGTGTAACCGTCATCGAATATGATCAAGATTACGGTGTTGCAGTACAAGAAGGTCGAAAAGCAGCCTTAGAAAATCCGAATTGTTTTTTCATTGATGATGAAAATTCGCAAAATTTATTTTTAGGTTATTCGGTTGCAGGCGAACGCTTAAAAAAACAATTAGAGCAAAAAAATATCACTGTAGATCATGATCATCCTTTGTTCGTTTATTTACCTTGTGGTGTTGGTGGTGGCCCTGGCGGTGTCGCATTTGGGTTAAAAATGGCTTTCGGGGATCATGTTCATTGTATTTTCGCTGAACCCACCCATTCGCCATGTATGCTACTGGGTGTTGCTACAGGTCTACATGATGAAATTTCTGTTCAGGATATTGGAATTGATAATATCACTGCTGCCGATGGTCTCGCCGTGGGGCGTGCATCAGGCTTTGTTGGTCGAGCAATGGAAAGATTATTAGATGGTTTTTATACGCTTGATGACCAAACGATGTATACCTTACTGGGTATACTTCACCAATCCGAACATCTCAAACTTGAGCCATCTGCCTTAGCGGGTATGTTAGGCCCTATTTTGATCAGCCAGCATAAAGCCTACGCTGCTTTACATCAATTTACCGAACAACAGCTTGAAAATGCCAATCATATCGTTTGGGGCACAGGTGGTGGAATGGTTCCTACTGAAGAAATGGAGAATTACCTCAAAAAAGCCTTAGCCTGAATAATATTCTTGTAAAGTTGTTGAACAGAAAGGACTTACAACAATTAGTTAGAAATCAGCATCTGTTTAAAAGCTTTGATTTGTTGATATTGTTGCAATTCATCCAGAGAATTAATGCTATGACAAAATAAACTCTGTTTCTGGAATGAGACAGTTTGTGCATGTAACTGCTTAAAACAATCACGTAGACTCAATTTATTTGCTGTTATTTGTTGGTCTAAAACTGGCAAGCTTGCTCTTTTTAATAGACAAAATGGATATAACGCATCGCCATTGATCATGACATAAGCAACTTGCGCTATAGGGTTTTTCTGTAAAGCCCGATGAAGTTTTGCCAAAACCTGATTCGGAATATACGTCACATCACAAGGAATGAATAAGACATAGTCTGATTGTACCTGCGCCCAAGCACTTTTCATTCCCATCAATGGGCCTAAAAAACCACTTTGATCATCGGCATAGCACTGAATATCGGGCTCAATATGCTTATAAATCGAACTGTCTCGATGACTGTTGACCCAAACCTGCTGGACTTCAGTTTTAAAGTTTTGGCAGATTTTTGAGAGTTGAACTTGGTCATCAAACTGTTGTAATAGTTTATTCATACCGTTCATACGACGAGCTTGCCCTCCCGCTAGGATCACTAGATCTGTAGCGGGAAATTCTGTGTTCATACCTCTGCCTCCAATTGACAAGTTTTGATCAAGCCACGAATCTCGGGTAGACATGAACCACAATTTCCACCAGCTTTTAAACACGCTGTCACTTGTTTTTCATGCGTAATATTTTGAGTTTTAATGGCTTCAATGATTTTATTTTTACCTACTTTAAAGCAACTACAGACCAGTGGTCCATCGTTGTTAGCCGCTGACATCGGCATACCTGCCAGCAAAGCTTTTCGGTGTAACGCACTCAATCGTTCACGTTTAAATAGCGTAGCGACCCAGTCACGATCAGGTAACAACTCTGCTGGCGCAATATATAAACTTGCAATAAGAATACCATCTTTCAATATCACACTATGGCTCAGTTGCGCTGAAACATCGTCCAGACTTAGCCACTCATAGGTTTCATCAACAAAAGGTAAAAAGTTTTTAAGGTTCTTTTGCGTTTGATCAAAGTTATGACGGTCTGCGATCTCATAACGTATTGCTTTGGCTGTTTTGATCTTGGTCCACCAAGCACAAGTCTCTAGCGAGTTTTTGATATAATGTTCAAATCCCTCTCGCACATATAACACGCCTTGCCAAGTGGTATGAAATGGTTGAATCGCCACTGGTGTGTGTTTAAATTCAGGTTCGCCAGAAATGGCATCTACCACTGGATTGACGATCTTACCAATTCGGGCATCCGAAGCCACTTGTTCAGTCCAATGAATCGGTGCAAAGATTTGTCCACGGCGTACACCTTGAGCCAGTGTCACACGCAGTACGCAACTGCCCCACGTTGAACGCACTTCAACCAAGGCTTTATCACGAATACCAAATTTTAAAGCGTCATTTGGATGAATCTCACAAAACGGCTCAGCTCGGTGTGTGGTTAAATTCTCAGATAAACCCGTTCGTGTCATAGTATGCCATTGATCACGAATACGCCCTGTATTAAGTATCAACGGATAATCTTCTGACGTCGCATTCACTGGGTTAATTGCAACTGTTGGAATCAATTTGGCCTTACTATTTTTATGACTAAAGCATCCTTGATCAAAAAGTTGCTCCACCGCAATACTTTGACCTTTTCCCCAGACTGGCCATTGAATTGGCTGTAATTGGTTATATTCATCTAAGCTTAAATTCATTAAGCCTTTTAAGTTGAAATAACGGAAATTCTCAACTTGATCACGTTGATCTACACTGGCATTTTCATAGGCAGACAACGCCGCATGTTCATTAAAAATATCACTGGCATTGTTAAAATCAAAACCTGAAAAACCGAGTTTTTTCGCCACTTCGCATACAGCCCACCAATCAGCTTTCGCTTGTTTTGGCGCAGGCAGAAAAGCACGTTGACGAGAAATACGGCGTTCAGAGTTGGTGACTGTGCCATCTTTTTCACCCCAGCCTAAGGCTGGTAATAAGACATCAGCATAAGCGGTGGTATCGGTATCAGCACAAATATCCGACACCACGACAAACTCACATTTTTCCAAAGCGCGTTTCACTTGATCGGCATCAGGCAGGCTCACCACTGGATTGGTTGCCATAATCCAGATGGCTTTGATTTTTCCACTCTCCACAGCTTGGAATAAATCAACCGCTTTGAGGCCAGCTTGTGTGGCAATGACAGGACTATTCCAGAAGCTCTGCACTAAATTTTGATGACTTTGATTATCTAAATCTAGATGTGCTGCCAGCATGTTCGCCAGCCCGCCCACTTCACGCCCACCCATGGCATTCGGTTGACCCGTCATTGAGAACGGCGCAGCACCCAACTTACCAATTTTGCCAGTCAATAAATGGCAATTGATAATACTATTGGCTTTATTGACCCCTTGCGAAGATTGGTTCACGCCCATAGAAAATAGCGTAACCACTTTTTCAGTCTGAGCAAACTTATCAAAAAACAGTTGTAATTTTTCTGCTGAAATCCCTGTGCGTTTAACCAGTGCATTAAAATCTTGTTCGCTTTGACTTGCTTCTAAAAGTGCTGGTAATCCTTCGGTATACGACTCAACAAATTGATGATCTACATAATCATTTTGATATAAATATTGTAATAAACCATTAAATAAAGCCACGTCTTGCCCGAGTAAAATAGGCAAATGCAAATCAGCTTGTTCACAAGTACTGGTAAAACGTGGATCAATCACCACGACGAACAAATCTGGATTTTTACTTTTTGCCTGCATGATGCGTTGATACAAAACTGGATGACACCATGCAGTATTTGAACCCACCAATACCACCATATCGGTATGTTCGAAGTCCTCATAACTTGCAGGAACGATATCTTCCCCAAAGGCACGTTTATGGGCAGCTACGGCAGAGGACATACATAGACGTGAATTGGTATCAATATTGGCAGTACCAAGATAACCTTTGACGAATTTATTCACCACATAATAGTCTTCGGTCAACAACTGACCTGAGACATAAAAGGCAACACTGTCAGATCCATATTGATCAATACAGGCTTGGAATTGGTCTGCAATTTTTTCTATTGCGGTGTCCCAAGTGGCGACTATACGGTGATTTTTACGCCCAAACATTGGAGACAAGACACGAGTTTCTAGACCGATGGTATCAGCTAAATTGCTGCCCTTAATACAAAGTCGCCCAAAGTTTGCTGGATGTTGAGTATCACCTGACACTTTAACCGTTGTGCCGTATGCTTTATGCTGGACGGTAACATCTACACCACAGCCAACCCCACAATAAGGACACGTTGTTTTTGTAATGATTTTTTCTACATGATCGGAGCGACTGTGTTCTAAATTTTGAATACTGTTCATGACTGCCCCTTTACCTAATTCATTTCTGCCTACATTTCACATTCTATTTTTGGCTTAGGAGGAGATCCTCCTAAGCCAAAGAGGATTAACCAGCCTTTTTCATTGCAAAGTCTTTACCAAATAACAATTTATTTCTAAACATCGAAACTGGCGTTTGATCAGCAATCAGTTCGGCATACCACATACCATCCTCGGTATCACCAAATAAAACAGCACCGATCACTTTGTCTTTTTGAATAATAATACGCTTATAAATTTGACGCTTTTCATCGTTCAAGATGATGTCTTCAAAGTCTTCTTTAGGCTCAAAGTTTCCTGCCGAAAATACATCGACACCACTGACTTTTAATTGTGTTGGAACAGTTGGTGATTTGAAAGTCAAACTGCCGTGTTCAGCCAAATGGGTTGCACAAATAAATGCTTGTCCCCATAGCGGTTCAACCAGACCAAAGGTTTGATTACGGTGTTCGATGCACTCACCCACCGCATAGATACTTGGGTCAAAGGTTTGCATGGTGTCATTCACCAAGATACCACGATTACAACGCAACCCTGCACTTTGTGCCAATGCGATATTAGGACGAATACCTACAGCAAAGATCACAAGATCAGCATCTAAAACAGTTCCATCTTTTAAGCGGACTTGTTTGACATGACCATTTTCGTCAGCAATCAACGCTTCTGTATTTGCTTCAGTAATAATATTGATGCCTTTCTGCTCAATACTATGACGTAACATACCGCTGGCACGACCATCAAGCTGACGCTCCATAATACGATCCATCAAGTGCAATACCGTGACATTCATACCACGTTGTACCAGACCGTAAGCAGCTTCCAAACCAAGTAAACCACCACCAATCACCACTGCATTTTTCTTGCTTTCAGCATATTTAATCATGGTATTTACATCATAAATATCACGGAAGCTGATCACACCTTTCAGGTCAACACCTTGAACTGGCGGAATAAATGGTGACGAGCCTGTCGCAATAATCAAGCGATCATAATCAACACTTTCACCTTTTTCGGTATGTACAGTTTTACGGGTACGATCTATTTTTACTGCTGGATCATCAGCAATAAACTGAATACCTTTATCGCTATACCATGCATGTGGATGCAGCATGATGTCGTCAATGGTTTTTTCACCTGAAAGCACTGGCGACAGCATAATACGGTTGTAATTGCCCCACGGTTCTTCACCAATCACAGTGACTTCATAACGATCTGGTGCCATATCCAATAAGTCTTCAAGACAACGCATACCCGCTAAACCATTGCCAATCAGCACAAGTTTTAACTTTTCTTGAGAAGCGCCATTATTAGTGATGTAAGTCTTTTGAGGAACTGGACTCACCCATACCCGACCATCTTCGATTTTGGTTGGAAATACTAAAAGTTTTTGATCCTTATCTTCCAAACAACGCCCTGTCGCTAAACTGAAATGTTGTTTATAGATCGGCGATGCAATCACACGTTCGCCTTGTAAATCACCAATAATGCCACGACACATTACATTGGCTTGGCTGAATGGGTCTTTATTGCTCAACGCATAAATACGTTTTTCATGTCCTACACGGAACAAGGCAACAGCTTGCTCACCCACCAATGCTCCAACACCAGTATTTGGCGTAATATCATTTAAAGCACAGACTTCAATCCAATCATTTTCAGGAAGCATATTGTTCATTTCTTTTAAACTGGTCATCTCTGTTCTCCTTATGCTTCAACCATTGGAATACGATCTTCTGAACGTTCTGCATCATTCAATGGACGGATTTGATCACGTACTTGCGTAAACTGAATGTGTGGATCAGCTTGTTGTTCAGCACTTGCATTGATATAGGTTTGGAAACGTTTGCGGATTTCAGGATTTTCCACCGCAGTGCGCCATTCATCTTGATAAGTGCCAATCACATGACTCATACGGTTTTCAAGCTCTTCAGCTAGGCCCAATGAATCATCGACAATGACTGATTTCAAGTAATCCAAACCACCTTCCATGTTGTCACGCCATACACTGGTACGTTGTAAACGATCAGAGGTTTGGATGTAGAACATAAAGAAGCGGTCAATATAACGAATCAAAGTTTGAGTATCTAAATCAGATGCCAGTAACTCAGCATGGCGAGGTTTCATACCACCATTACCACACACGTATAAGTTCCAGCCTTTCTCAGTGGCAATCACACCGACATCTTTACCTTGCGCTTCCGCACACTCACGGGTACAACCTGAAACTGCCATTTTCAGTTTATGTGGTGAACGCAAACCTTTATAACGATTTTCAAGTTCAATCGCTAAGCCGACAGAATCATCAACGCCATAACGACACCATGTGCTACCCACACAAGACTTCACAGTACGCAGTGATTTACCATAAGCATGACCTGATTCAAAACCAGCCGCGTTTAACTCTTCCCAAATAAATGGCAGTTCATGGATTTGTGCACCGAATAAATCAACACGTTGACCACCTGTGATTTTGGTGTACAAATTATATTTTTTAGCAATTTGACCCACTGCAATTAATCCATCTGGAGTCACTTCACCGCCTGCCATACGTGGCACAACCGAATAAGAACCATCCTTTTGGATATTGCCCAAGTAGTAATCATTACTGTCTTGTAAGCCTGCATGACTCGGTTCTAATACAAAGTCATTCCAGCACGATGCCAAGATATTGGCAGCCGTTGGCTTACAAATATCACAACCTAGGCCATGACCATGTTGATGAATCAAATCATCAAAGGTTTTGATCTCATTGACACGTACCAAGTGATACAGCTCTTGGCGTGAGTACGGGAAATGTTCGCAAATATGGTTATTGACCGTAACACCTTGACGTTGTAACTCTGATTTTAAGACTTGAGTCACCAGTGGCGCACAACCACCACAAGCTGTTGCTGCTTTGGTACATTTTTTCAAAGCACCCAGTGAAGTTGAACCATCACAGATTGCTTGACAAATATCTGCTTTAGAAACGTTGTTACATGAACAAATGGTGGCACTGTCAGGTAGTAAATCAACACCACTACCGCCTGCTTTCGCACCTGAATCAGCGAAGCCCGGCATAATTAAACTTTCAGGTGTTTCAGGTAATGCCAGACCATTCAGCATCATTTGCAATAGGTCGTTATATTCTGCTGCATCACCGACCAACACTGCGCCCAGTAATTTGGTTTTGTCGGCATCAACCACGATCTTTTTATAGACCAATGCATCTTCATCAGCATAGAAATAGCTGAGAGAATTTGGTGTCATACCATGTGCATCACCGACTGACGCGACATCCACACCCATCAACTTTAGCTTGGTGCTCATATCGGCACCTGCGAAGCAATGTGTTTCTTCAACCAGAATATGTTTTGCTGCAATACGGGCCATATCGTAGCCGGGTGCAACTAAACCATAAATCTTGTTATCCCACAGCGCACATTCACCAATTGCATAAATATTTTCGTCTGACGTTTGGCAGTAATCATTGATTTTAATACCACCACGCTCACCTAACGCCAAACCACTCAAACGAGCCAATTCATCACGTGGGCGAATCCCTGCTGAGAAGAGAATAATGTCTGTTTCAAGCTCGCTGCCATCAGCAAACTTCATGATATGCGTGGCACTGTCGCCTGCTTCAATACATTGTGTTGCTTTTTGGGTATGAACCTTCACACCAAGGTTTTCGATTTTACGACGTAGTACCTTACCACCTAAATCATCAATTTGAACGGCCATCAAGCGTGGTGCAAATTCAACAACATGTGTTTCTAAGTTTAAGTCACGTAATGCTTTCGCTGCTTCCAAACCAAGTAAACCACCACCAATCACTACACCTGTTTTTGCATTTAAGCTTGCTGCTCTAATCGCATCCAAATCTTCAAGGGTACGATAAACAAAACAATTTTCACGATCATTACCTGATATTGGCGGAACAAAAGCATAAGAACCTGTTGCCAACACCAATTTGTCGTAGTGAATCACATCCCCATGATTCGTGGTCACTGTTTGTTCAACAGTATCAATTGCAGTTGCTTTGGTATTTAAGCGTAAATCAATACCGTGCGCATCAGCAAAGTCAAAACGTGCAAGTGACAAATCCTTTGCTGATTTACCAGAGAAGTACTCAGTCAAATGTACACGGTCATAAGCAATACGTGGTTCTTCTGCAAGAATGGTAATTTCCAACTCATCATCAGCTTTCTCTAAAATGGCTTCGATGAATTTATGACCTACCATGCCGTGACCAATCATCACTAATTTCATTGTGTTTCTCCTAAAATCTGATTTTGATTAAGCTGCGCTGTTTTGTTCTGCGTGGCGTTCTAAAAGTGCTTGTTCAAATAAGCGTTGTTCTTTTTCTTTATGCTCTACCGAGAATCGGATGAACATCACAGAACCGGCAGTGATCACAACCAAGCCACCTAAAACCATTAAACATGTTTGGATATCCAACATACCCTTCAATAAAAATCCTGCTGCAACAGCGCCAACGTTGCCACCTGCGCCAATAATGCCCGCGACTCCGCCCAAAGCATCACGGTCAATGAATGGAACCAATGCATACGTTGCTCCACACGCCATATGAGTAAACAATGCAAAGATGGTCATGCTTAGAATTGCTAAAGTGACACTGCTCATTTGAGAGAAAAGGATCAAGAACAGCCCTTCTCCCAAGATCAATAAAAATAGAATCTTGGTACGACCATCCAAACCGCGCTTAAGTGCAATTTTGTCTGAAACCATGCCACCTAGAGCACGGGCAAATAATGCCAATAAACCAAAGATCCCTGCGGCTAAACCTGCTTCTTTTAAACCAAAGTCAAAGTGAGTCACGTAATACATCGCAATGATGTTATGGATGAAGATCTCAATACCAAAACATGCTGCATAAGAGACAAATAAGATCCACACACGATAGTTACGCGCCGCGTGCATCAGAATCGCCATCCCACCTTTTTTATCGCTGCCAACAGAAATACCTTGCGCACGAAGCTCTTTAAAGTTGCCTTGTGGGCAATCTTGTGTGTATTTCCAGTAAAGTACCCCGACAATAACCATCAACAGACCCGGAACAAGCAGTGCAATTCTCCACCCCATCGCTTGTTCAACACCGAACATCACTAACGCCGCAAGCATCAATGGCATCAAGACTTGAGTCGCACCACCACCAGCATTCCCCCAACCAGCAGAAGCAGCATTTGCAGTACCTACCACATTTGGCGCAAACATAATGCTGGTGTGATATTGCGTAATCACAAAACTGGCACCGATCGCACCAATCAATAAACGGAAAAATAAGAAAGATTCATAGCTGTTTGCTGAGGCAACACCAAATACAGGAATACTCCCGATCAGCAATAATGCGCTATAGGTTTTACGTGGACCGTATTTGTCACACAGTGGCCCAACGATAAGACGAACGACAATCGTGATCGCAACAGCTGCAATATTAATATTGGCAATTTGATCTATCGTTAAATTGAACTCACCTGCAATGACTGGCATCAAAGGAGCACAAGCGAACCAAGCAAAGAAACAGACGAAGAATGCAAGCCAGCTCATGTGGAATGCACGCATCGCTGGTGCGGAAAAGTTGAATAACTTAATTGATGTGGCTTTTTTGGCCGATAAATCTAAAGACATTGCCATCTCTCCTACTGAACGTATACTGTGTTGTCAACACAAACATTGTGTAAACAAACCGATCAGATCGGACATCGTTGGCCGTCTTACAATTTTTTTGAAAAGTCGTCTTTGACTCACTAAGTAGTTAGCAAATACTATGCCAAACAAAAACAAAGAAATACTGAGAAAGAATTTAACCATTGTTTTATATATGTTTTTTAATACTTAATAGACAATATATGTATAAGCAAATTGCGCATTTCTCCCCCAAAAATAGGGATGACCTGTTTTAAAGCAAAATTCACCTTGCTTCATAACAACTCTTTTTACGCACCAAAAAAGAACAGGTTTATATTTTTAACACTTAAAGAGCAGATTTCATTTTTCCAAATAAACCAGCAGCGATACAATAAAGCGCATAAACTATCGACTTCTGGCGCATTTGCACCGAATCAGAAGTTTTCTTATGGCATTAATTTTGCTTAAAAAATAATACTCACAGCACTTTATTCAGAATGTGCATATACCGACTGTTTGACTTTATATACTTATGCCGAAACTCAAGATCGTACTTATTGACGATGATCAGGCTCGGGCGGAATACATCAAAACCTGTTTAACAGAACATGACTTTGATGTAGTTGCTTGCTTTACCTTAGATCACCTTAATATTTTTAAGCTCGAACATCTTCAAGCAGATGTCATTTTGCTTGATATGGATCACCCGCATCGCGATGTAATTGAGAGCTGTGTCAGCAGCTTTGACTTACCCACAGTACTTTTTACCAAAAACACAGATAAAGACACCATTAAACAAGCCATTGATGCGGGGATTACTGCATATATCGTTGATGGCATTGACCCCTCACGTTTACACACCATTTTAGAGATATCCATTGAACAATATAAAAAGCATAAAAAGTTAGAGGGTGATCTTAAAGACGCAAAAACCAAACTGGCTGACCGTAAAGATATCGACAAGGCCAAAGTGTTATTAATGAAACTACATGGTTTAAGTGAAGATACCGCCTTTCAATTACTGAGAAAAAATGCCATGAGTCATCGTATGACAATTGGTGAAATGGCTCGTCGTTTACTCGATGCGCAACAACTATTAAGCAACCAATTAAAGGATGAATAGATGAGCCATTTAGTAGAATTAGAAAAAACCAAATTGCAACTCGGCTATATCCCTTTACTTGACTGTGTTGCGTTACTTTGGGCCAAACAACGTGGCTTTTTTGAGGACGTGGGCTTAGACATCACCTTAGTACAAGAAGCCTCATGGGCAAGCCTACGAGATCGACTTGCATTTGGTCTGCTTGATGCCGCCCATTGCTTATCAGCCATGTTACCCGCCGCCGCCGTAGCAGCTGATCAAATCGGCATCCCACTACAAACCCCTTTAATTTTGAGCGAAAACCGTGCATTTATCAGTTTAAGCCAAAAGCTATGTTATGAATTAAACATTCAAAAACAGGACTCAGCGAAGACCTCTGCACAAAAATTAGTGCAAAAAATAAAGGCAAATCATACCGTCTCTTTAGCCCATGTATTTCAACATTCTATTCATCATTATTGTCTAAGAGAATGGTTAGCATTGGCTGATTCTGATTTAGCACATTCAATCAATGTAAAAACCTTAGCTCCACCATATATGGTTGAGGCACTCAACAACCATTTGATCGATGGGTTTTGTGTTGGTGAACCTTGGAATACACAGGCTGAATTACTTGGGTTGAGTCATCTTCTGTGTTCAAGCCAAGATATTATCCCAAATGTTGCTGATAAAGTTTTAGCAGTGACCCAAGACTGGGCGCAACAACACCCCAATACGCTGATCGCGTTAACCAGTGCTATTATTAGAGCCCAGCGAGAACTACGGGAAATAGAAGATTTTGCACCCGTCTGGCAGCTTCTCATCGACTTTGAAGTGATTCAATTCAACTGTTCACCAGAGGTACATGTTGAAAAGTATTTTAATATTCAAAATATAATCCGAAACTTCATTGAGGATAATGCTGAACCCAAACAAAAGGACTTTGCATGGTTATTTCAACAGATGCAAAAATGGCATAGCTCTAATCTCAAGCCAGCACTATGTACCGATTCAGCACAAAACCTTATTTTATTAGAGACTTATTCTGCTGCATTTAATGAAGCGATAAAATCTTAGGTTAAAAAAAACTGCCTTTAAATATAAAGGCAGCTCTAAAAGACCCAAAAGAGACTACGCCAATCACAGCAGTCTCTTAAGTAATCATGATACTACTCAAAGGAAGCTTATCTTTTTCGGACATTTTTATGTCATTAACTGCCATCCACAAAAGGAAATGCATCACTTTTGCCAATACACGAACGCCAAGAGATGCTTAACAAACAATCGTCTTGGTATATCGAGCTAAATGTCGCTGCTGATTTAGCGATACTAGGTAATAAGCCAAGCCCTTTACACATACACATCTAAAGGAATCTGGTGACATCGTATTTAAGATGAACAATAAAAACCAGCAGAAACAATGTTATAATTCAAAATATTCAAGCTTATATGTTATTTTCAACACAGTTACAGCTTATTTATTCGTGGATATTAAAATGAATTAAAAATAAGCATAATTGATGCATATTGACTGGTGAGTTACACAAATCCCATGAACCAATTGGGGTAATTCAGTTTAGAATATTAAAAAATAAAATAAGCTGAATTTTGTCATTTTTTAACATTGCCAATTCCTTGCAAAGTTTCCATTATATGCACCATGCTTGGTATGCAACTTTCTTAATTGATGAAAAGAAATTATAAAAAAATTGTAGAATTTTGTGCCATAATAAGCAAACTTTGCAGACATCTTGCAAAACACATTTGCAGTTTTAGAATTGGAGCAGGCTGAATGAGCTCAACCATTTTGGTGATTCACGGACCGAATTTAAACTTGCTAGGAAAGCGTGAACCAGAAGTTTATGGCCATCTCACTTTAAGTGATATTGACCAACAACTCACCGCTCAAGCTAAAGATGCGTCACTTATACTAGATACTTTCCAAAGCAACTGGGAAGGTGCGATTGTTGATCGCATCCATCAGGCACAAAATGAAGGGGTCAAATTGATCATTATCAACCCCGCTGCCCTGACCCATACTTCAGTTGCTTTACGCGATGCCTTGCTTGGTGTTGCAATTCCATTTATTGAGGTTCATTTGTCGAATGTTCACGCACGTGAAACATTCCGTCATCACTCATATCTGTCAGATAAAGCCATTGGCGTGATTTGTGGCTTAGGTGCTCAGGGTTATTCCCTTGCACTCGATTACGCTATCGAAAAAATTCAATCTTCTAATTAATTTAAACATTTCAGGAATGCTCACTCATGGATATCCGTAAAATCAAGAAACTCATCGACTTGATGATTGAATCTGACTTACAAGCGATTGAAGTTAAGGAAGGTGATCAATCCATCTCATTGACTCGCCCAACACCTGTTTATGCAGCTGTATCTGCTGCACCTGCTGCATCGACCCCAGCAGCGCCAGTTGTAAAAACTCCACGCGGTGCAGTTGAAACGTCTCCAATGGTTGGTGTGTTCTATGCAGCACCAAGCCCAGGTGAAGCACCTTTTGTCAAAATCGGTCAAACGGTATCTGCTGGTGAAACCTTAGGGATTATCGAAGCAATGAAGATCATGAACCCGATCGAAGCAACCCAAAGCGGTGTAATCGAAGAAATCTTAGTGAAAAATGGCGACGTTATTCAATTCGGTCAACCACTATTCCGCTACCGCGCCTAATAAATCTGGGGATTTCTATGTTGCAAAAAGTATTAATTGCAAACCGTGGTGAAATCGCTTTACGAATTACTCGGGCTTGCAAAACACTAGGCATTAAAACCGTTGGTATTTATTCTGATGCTGACAAAGATCTGATGCATTTACGCTTTGTAGATGAAGCAGTGTGTATTGGACCGGGTACCACAAGCGAAAGTTATTTAAATATTCCTGCAATTATTACTGCCGCAGAAATCACTGGTGCGGACGCAATCCATCCGGGTTATGGCTTTTTATCGGAGAATGCTGAATTCGCTGAGATCATTGAGAATTCAGGTTTTACCTTCATCGGCCCTCGCCCTGAGCATATCCGCCTCATGGGTAACAAGGTTTCTGCAATTATTGCAATGAAAAAGGCTGGCGTACCAACCGTACCTGGCTGTGACCATGCTGTCACGATTCATAATGCACTTGCCGAAGCCAAAGAAATCGGCTTCCCACTGATCGTAAAAGCTGCATCAGGTGGTGGTGGTCGTGGTATGCGTATTGTCGAACGTGTGGACACCCTACTTGAATCTGTTCAAGCCGCTCAACGTGATGCAGAAATGTGGTTCGGTGACGACACTGTCTATATGGAACGTTTCTTACAGAAGCCTCGCCATGTAGAAGTACAAATTCTCGGAGATGGTAATGGTCATGCGATTCATTTATATGATCGTGACTGTTCATTGCAACGCCGCCATCAAAAGGTATTAGAAGAAGCACCTGCGCCTAATCTACCTGAACAAGCACGTGCTGATATTCTAGAGGCATGTGTCAATGCCTGTAAGCTTATGCAATATCGCGGTGCAGGAACATTTGAGTTCTTGTTTGAAGATGGCGAGTTCTTCTTTATTGAAATGAATACGCGTGTTCAAGTTGAGCATCCTGTTACGGAAATGGTGACAGGTGTTGATATTATTGAACAACAACTTCGTATTGCTGGTGGTTTAGGCTTGGCACTTGAACAAGATCAAATCGAAGTCAAAGGCCATGCGATCGAGTGTCGTATCAATGCTGAAGACCCAACCAATTTCTTGCCATCGCCAGGTAAAATTGACAACTTCTATGCACCGGGTGGCGCAGGTATCCGTTTAGATTCCCACATCTATCAAGGTTATAGCATTCCGCCATATTATGATTCAATGATTGCAAAACTCATTGCGCATGGTAAAGATCGTGAAACATCTTTAGCGCGTATGCGTCAGGCATTAGATGAAATGATTTTGACAGGTATTAAAACCAACATCCCTTTGCATAAAGATTTGATTTTGAAAGATAAAAATTTCTGCGAACAAGCAATGGATATTCATTATCTTGAAAAACATTTACTGAAACAGCTTGAACCTAAAGCCGAAAAAGCTTAAATAAAAGCTGCAATAAAAAACCTCTTATAAATCATAAGAGGTTTTTTATTATAAGGTGATTTAAGGTAATACACGGCGCAACGTTGCAAAGCATTTTTCACCTTGCTCGTTCGCACAAAAATCAATGGTATGTGGGTTCGACCACTTTACAAAATATTGAGAAACTTCCCCGGTTTGATCGACTTGCTGACCAGAACAGTCAACTTCATTATTATCATATTTAATTTGTAGAATCAGTGCAGGTAAACGCTCTTTATGATCTTCTGAGGGCTGATAGTCATACATACCATACGACCACTCTTTGCCACTTTTGACCACAACCTCATTCATTCCACGAAAGTTATAATATTCAACACATTTTTTATTATTGGGTATTTCCATTCCCCACAACCCCATAATTTCTGAGCGATTGGTAACACGTATATTATTCGCCGTAGTAATAGGTTGAGCCGTTGCTGTCTCCGCATTTAGCGCTGTTTCAGCCATTGCCCCTGTTGAGCACGCCCACAATAATCCAATAATATAAATATTTTTCATAGATTTAATTAAGTTATCATCTAAACTTTTCATGGCTTAACTTAGCATATTTTTGAGTAAAAACACTGGATCATAACCATATCAACACAATATTTTTATGCTGTGATTTATTTGATTGTTCTGTCAGTTTTTTAAGGTATTCTTATCAATTACAAATATTTAGTTTTTAATTGATAGAAGTTTAGCTTTAGGGATAAAAGCCATGAAATTTTCTGAATACCTCCAATATGATGGTTTAGGCTTAGCTCAATTGGTCAAGAATAAACAAGTTCATCCATCAGAGTTACTGGAAATTGCATTACAACGAACGGAGAAAATCAATCCTAAACTGAACGCAATCATTATTCCCATGTACGAGCATGCTCAACAACGTGCCAAGAAACAACCCTCAGGGCAATTCGCAGGTGTTCCATTTCTAGTCAAAGATTTATTCCAAGAATACCAAGGCATCCCCACCTCTTATGGTAGTCAGGCACTTAAAAGAATCAATTACACACCAGACTTTAATGCGGAAATCGTCAATCGTTGGGAACAAACTGGGATTGTCACATTTGGGCGAACCAATACCCCTGAGTTTGGGATTAAAGGTATTACTGAACCTGAGGCATGGGGTTCATGTCATAACCCATGGAATTTAAAACATAATAGTGGTGGCTCTTCAGGCGGTTCTGCATCGGCCGTCGCTGCTGGTTTAGTTCCAATTGCAGGTGCTGGCGATGGTGGTGGATCGATTCGTATTCCTGCATCTTATTGTGGTTTATTTGGACTGAAACCAAGCCGTGGACGCACACCATGGGGACCTCAATATAGTGAAGCTATGCATGGTGCAGCGATGCAGCATGTGTTATGTAAAACGGTACGAGATAGCGCAGCCATGCTAGATGCTGTACAGGGTCCTGAACAAAGCTCTCTTTTTAGAATCGAAGCACCGCAGCAGAAATATTTGGATGTCATCCAACAAGCGCCCAGAAAACTCAAAATCGCATTCAGCACCCAATCACCGATTGGTAGCAAAATTTCTAAAGATGCCATTCAAGCTGTTCAACAAACCGCTAAACTTTTAGAATCTTTAGGGCATATCGTTGTTGAAGATCGTCCAAAAATAGATGGCTTAGAATTGGCAAAAGATTTCGTCACCACATGGTTTAGCCAATTCTCTTATATGCAAGCACAAATCAAACAAATGTCAGGTGCGACAAATCATGATTTTGAACTCGATTCAATTGCTTTAGCGGCTTTTGGTGCAAAAACCACGGCAACAGAATACATCCACACCTTAAATAATTGGGGACTTTATAGCACCCAAATGAATATTTTCTTTGAAAAATACGATCTATACTTAACCCCAACAACGGCTTCCGTTGCCCCAAAAAATGGTGAAGTTGCCACACCTGCTTGGCAAAAACCCATTTTGAAAGCTTTATTAAAAGTTGGAAAAGCACATTATCTCGCACAAGGGAAACTGGTTGAGAAAATGGTTCAGGATAATTTGAGTTGGGTGCCTTTCACGCAATTAGCCAATGTCACAGGTTTACCTGCCATGTCTGTACCACTGTACTGGAATAAAAATGGTATGCCATTAGGCAGCCAGTTTATTGCTCCCTTTGGACGTGAAGATCGTTTGCTACAACTCGCTGCACAACTTGAGCAAGTACAACCATGGATGCCGCAGTATAAAAACATTCAACTCTAGTTTAGCCTTTGGCTGCCGTTTCTAGCTGATTCGGCAGCCATATCACAAAGACCAAACCAAGTAAGACAACTGCACTGGCACAGAAGAAAATGGTCACACCTGAAAAGATTTGCCAATAATACCCTGCCAATAAACTACCCGAGGCAACACCCAACCCCCACATGGTGCTATACAAGGCTTGACCTCTACCTTGTTGCCCAGCCGAAAAGTTCTGAAAAATGACTTTCATCGCAATCAAATGAAATAATCCAAAACTAAAGGCGTGTAAACATTGGGCTAAAAGCTGCCCGATGAAATGAGTGTTTAATATTCCGACGAGAAACCAGCGAAGACTGGTGAATAAAAGACAAATGATCACCAAGTTCCGCCATGAAAAACGGGTAAAAAAGACTTTCTGTGCAATCGCAAACATTACAATTTCAGCAATAACCCCCATCGCCCATAGACTGCCAATTTGTGTCGTACTAAACCCGATTTCTTTGAGAAAGTTGCTATAGAAACTATAAAATGGTGCAAGTGAAAATAGTAAAATAAACTCTATCGTAAAAAATGCAGCAACCAAGGGTCTTTTTAGAATCGGCCATATAGGTTCTAATTTTTCTTGTGAACTTGGTGCATATTTAGGTTCTTTAATACTAAATGACCATAAGAAAGCTAAAAACGAAATTGCTAAAAGTAAGATTGGTAACATGGAGATGGGGATAATTTCTAATAATGCCCCAATCGCAAAGACTCCAACAATAAAGCCAACCGAACCCCACTTTCGAACTTTGCCATACAATTCAGCTCGTTTTTCACCTAACCAAAAGAGTGTCACACCTTCAAACTGCGCCAAGATCGCATTCTGAAAAAAACTAAAAATCAGCATGAGTAATGCGACAGATTGAAAGTTATTTGGAATCACAAAAATGGCAAACCAAATACACGCCTCCATCCATGTGGCAATACGAACTAACAGCATCCGTTTCCCAGATTTATCTGCAATCCAGCCCCAGATCAACGGCGCAAAAAAACGCGTAATGATTGCAATAGAAGATAAAACACCGATTTCTTGATAGTTGAAGCCCTGATCTTGTAGATACAGGTTCCAATAAGGCATGAATGTTCCAACGATTGCATAGTAAAACAGGTAGAAACCGCCCAATCGTGTTTGGATATTTAAAGATTGAAACAATGCAGAAGCCTTTTGATGAACAACATGATATCAAGCCAAAAACAAGCAAACTTATTTTCGATTGATGAGTGCACAATTCTATCTTAGATAAAACAATAATACCTAAACCAAATCATTGACGCTTTGTTGTTATGAACAATAGCAGTGACATTTTAGCCATTACAAAAAAATAGGGCTGAACATTCATCCAACCCTATTTATATGAAACTCAGGAATAGTCTTTAAACATCAGTTCCTAACGCCATACTCGATTGAGCATTTTTCAGTTTTCGCAGCTTAAAGGCATAAGTCAGCATTAAGCAGAGAATCCACGCAGGAATCATCATCACCGCAATACGCATATCTGGTGAAAGTGACATCACCACAAGAATACCAAGCATAAATACGATGCAAAGATAATTACTAAATGGATAAGCAATACTTGGAAACTTGGTGGTCTGCCCTTGTATTTGCATCGCTTTACGGAACTTAAGATGCGTCCATGAAATCACGATCCAGTTGATCACAATCGCAGCAACCACTAGCATCATCAACAACGCAAAGGCTTTTTGTGGAAATAGATAGTTGATCAATACACATAATACGGTTACGAAAGCGGATACCAGCACCGCATTGGTTGGGATACCACGTTTATTGATCTGTTTTAAGAATTTTGGTGCATTCCCCTGCTGTGCCAAACCGAGCAACATACGGCTGCTGCAATAACTTGTCCCATTATAAACAGACACTGCCGCTGTCAAGATGACAAAGTTCAACATGGTTGCCACACCATGGCTGTCTAAAGAAGCAAAGACCATCACAAACGGACTACCGCCTTCGATCATTTGATTCCAAGGGAATAATGCAAACAAAATAAATAGTGTTGCGATATAGAAAATCAAAATACGATAAATAATTTGATTCACTGCCTTAGGTAAGGTTTTATCTGGATCACGTGCTTCTGCCGCGGTGATACCAAACAATTCTATCCCACCAAATGCAAAGATAATCACAGCCATCGCCATGACTAGACCTTCAACACCAAATGGAAAGAATCCACCCAAAGCCCAAAGATTGCTAATACCAGCTTGTGGACCTGCGGTACCTGTTGCAAGCAAATAAGAACCAAAGCCAATCATGGCTAGGATTGCTAAAATTTTGACGATAGAAAACCAGAACTCCATCTCGCCAAACAGCTTCACATGCAATAAGTTAATACCGTTAATTAACAGGAAAAAGGCCAATGCCGATGCCCATGTCGGAATCTCGGGCCACCAATATTGAATATAAAGTCCGATTGCCGTCAGCTCAGCCATACAGACTAGAATATTGAGTACCCAATAATTCCAGCCAGACATAAAACCTGCAAATGAACCCCAGTATTTATTCGCAAAATGACTAAATGAGCCACTGACTGGCTCTTGAACCACCATTTCGCCTAACTGTCGCATCATTAAAAATGCAATAAGGCCTGCGATTGCATAACCTAAAATAACTGACGGACCTGCCAGCTTAATAGATTGTGAAATACCCAGAAACAATCCTGTACCAATAGCACCACCTAGCGCGATAAGCTGGATGTGCCGATTGCTCAAACCATGTTTCAGGTTTCCTTGCGCTTCATTTGACATATGATTATTCTCATCCTTGTCACGTAATTTTCTTGTATTTAATTACGTATATCATAAATTAATCCCAAATGCCTATAGTTGATCGAAAAATAATTAATTTACTTTTCTCATAACCGCGCATATAAGCAGAAAATTCAATAAATAACAATAATTATGTTATATGTAATTAAATTATGTATTGCGTAATTATTTATTTTCAGTATGATAGAAATCATAACGTTCGCTCCTCTTGCTCGGTCTAGATTAAAGAAACTTATAATATTTTAAACATATTTATATATTTCAATAATTTGACCAATAAAGTGAAAACTTTACTTCAAGGTAACCCTGACAAAATTAAGACAAGGAAAGCAAAAACATGACACAGTATTTAACTTCTTTTCTTGAGATTGACCCTCAATCAGATTTCACAATGCATAATTTGCCGTATGGCATCTTTAGTGAAATAGCTCAAGGCAATAAACGTGTTGGCGTTGCAATTGGCGACTGGGTGATTGACCTTGCTGCATTAGAAGCGCACGGTTTATTGCAACTTGATGGAAATCAAGACTATTTCAACCAACCGACACTGAATCCATTTATTGAGTCTGGCAAACAAAACCGGCAAAAAGTGCGTCAAACATTGCAGCATTTATTGTCTGTAGATAACCCGACTCTACGTGATAATGCCGAGCTGCGTAATCTAATATTCTTGCAACAAAATACGGTAACTTTACACTTACCTATCCATGTACCGGGCTATACTGATTTCTATTCGTCTAAAGAACATGCCACCAATGTCGGCACCATGTTTAGAGATCCTAAAAATGCTCTTCTTCCCAACTGGAGTGAACTTCCAGTGGGATATAATGGACGAGCTAGCTCAGTCATCGTCAGTGGTACAGATATTGTGCGTCCATCAGGACAAATCAAATTACCCAATAGTGAACGTCCGATTTTCTCCGCAACACGCAAACTCGATTTTGAATTAGAAACCGCATTTATCGTGGGTAAAGCAACGAAACTGGGGCAGCCAATTGCGATTGAAGACGCATCGGATCATATTTTTGGCATGGTGTTACTCAATGACTGGTCAGCACGAGATATTCAACAGTGGGAATATGTGCCGTTAGGACCATTCAATGCCAAAACCTTCGCCAGCGCTATTTCTCCATGGGTAGTGACGATGGAAGCATTGGAACCGTTCAAGGTCAAAGGCCCTGAACAACAACCTAAACCACTGCGCTATCTAGAAGAGCACTGCTCAAATAGCTATGACATTCATCTCAGTGTCGAAGTACAAAGTCCGCAATCGCAAAAATCAGATGTGATTTGCCAAACCAACTTTAAATATATGTATTGGTCGATGGCACAACAACTGACGCATCACACGATCTCAGGCTGTAATGTCCAAGTCGGTGATCTCATGGGTTCAGGTACTATTTCAGGACCAACCGAAGATTCCTACGGCAGCTTGCTCGAATTGACATGGAATACCACCAAACCATTGACCCTTTCAAATGGTGAAACACGTGGTTTCTTAGAAGATGGCGACCGTGTCGTGATGAAAGGTTATTGTGAAAAAGACGGTATCCGTATCGGTTTTGGTCAAGTCGAAAATACGATTCTTGCTGCACATCACTTTGAGTTTAATGAAACTGAGGAAGTGAGCTATGAAACTGTATAGCTACTTCCGTAGTTCTGCGGCTTATCGCGTACGGATTGCATTAAATCTAAAACAGCTTGCCTATGAAACACAGGCGATTCATTTAGTGAAAAATGAACAGCAGCAGGCAGATTACCAAGCACTGAATCCAAGCCAATTGCTACCGACCCTAATGGATGCGGATCAAACCTTGTTGCAATCCATCAGCATCTTGGAATATTTGGAAGAAGCTTATCCTGAGGTTGCTTTATTACCCAAAAATCTTGCTGATCGAGCCAAAGTCCGCGCCTTTGCACAAGCGATTGCCTGTGATATTCATCCACTCAACAATCTAAGAGTGTTGAAGTATTTACAGCATGAACTTGCAGTCAGTGATGTGCAAAAAAATAGTTGGTATCAACACTGGATGTTACAAGGCTTTAAGAGTTTAGAGGTGCAGCTTCAGGATTCAAATGGGCAATTCTGCTTTGGCACACAAGCCACATTTGCTGACTGTTGTTTGATTCCTCAAGTCTATAACGCGAAACGTTTCAAAGTTGATTTAACTGCATTTCCAAAAATTGAATCCATCTATCAACACTGTTTAACGATTCCCGCATTCCTGCATGCAGCCCCAGAAAAACAACCAGATTGGGAATAGAAATAAAAGGAGTTTTATGATGAGCTTTGCAATTAAAAAAATTCACCACGTTGCTTACCGTTGTCGAGATGCCAAAGAAACGGTGGAATGGTATAAAACCATGCTGAATATGGATTTTATTCTTGCTTTTGCAGAAGACCATGTACCGTCTACCAAAGCATTTGACCCTTATATGCATTTATTCCTCGATGCAGGTCAAGGTAATGTCTTGGCATTTTTTGAGCTGCCGACACAACCTGAAATGGGACGTGATGAAAACACCCCTCAATGGGTACAACATATTGCTTTTGAAGTAGAAGATCAGGATACCCTATTAGAGGCAAAAGCACATCTTGAAGCGCATGGCGTGAAAGTATTGGGTGTCACCAATCATGGTATTTTCCATTCGATTTATTTCTTCGATCCAAATGGTCATCGCCTAGAACTAACCTATAATGACATTCATGCAGATGCCAAAATTGCACGGATCACCGAAGAAATGAAGTTAGAAATGCTGGATGAGTGGAGTCGGACCAAACGTGCGCCCCATCACACCCACTTCTTACATGAAGATGAGTTAGGGGCTGAAGTATGATCAATACCGATGCTATACGTCAGCATAGACATGTAGCATAAACAATGCGTAAATCGGCATTGAAGAAATATCACTTCAATGCCGATTTTTTATTGTCTAAATATGAGTGAGTTGTATTCTGCTGTGATACAAACAAAATCCAGTTCTATATGAAAACAAATGTATGCTTATACAATTCACCTATTTAAGTCATTTAAAAAGATGATTTCTATTTTGCAGAATGCTCAGGCATTATGTGCAGAACGCGTAAAATCGAATACCAAGATCAAACCAATACAGCTAGATGAAATGTAGATGAAGGGTTACTGAATGATTGAAGAAAAGTTATCTGGTGGGGTTCAATCACTTGAGGTGGGATTATCCGTTCTCAATGCCCTTTTGGAACATAATAAGCCGATTATTTTAAAAGAGCTGTCCAGCCAACTTGATATGCATCCAGCCAAAGTCCATCGTTATCTTGTCAGCCTGATCCGTATGAATTACGCAAAACAACTGGAAGGTGGTCAGTATGCATTAGGTGATCAAGCTTGGCGTTTGGGGCTGAACTGTATTCAACATACGGATGTTTTACAATTGGTTCAGCATCTGATCTACGATCTACAAAGTAAAATCGGCTGTGGTATCCAAATCAGTAAATGGTCGCCTAAAGGGCCTTTAGTCGTACAATCGATTGAATCAAATCACCCGATTTCAATTGTCACTAAAGTCGGTTCAACCATGCCTTTGGTCAACTCTGCGGCAGGTCGTATCTTTGCATCTTATTTGCCTGAAGCTGTGATTCAGCCGCTAATGTATGCCGAATGGGAAAAAGCGGCACAAAACCACTATCCGATCAAACCAGCCAACTGGGATGAGTTCTTAGCACTCAAAGAAATCACGTTGCAACATGGCATGGCCATCGCTCAAGGTGACTTATTGGTTGGTATCAATGCGGTTGGTTTACCGATCTTTAATGCGCAACATGCCATGGAATTTTGTATCGTTGCATTGGATAGCGAAATGTTCTTACCTGTACATGCTGGCAGCGAGAAACTCGAATTATTTAAACGTGAAGTCGCAGCAATCAATCAGTACATTAAAACGCGTTAATAGACCTCTTCATTATGATTTAGCCTGTTTGTATTTCTCCCATTGAGAAAACCAAAAGGAGTTTATGAAAGAAGTCTAACTTTTAAATCATCTGCTTCATCGTCAAATCAAAAAAGCCAAGAATTGATTCTTGGCTTTTTAGTGTGGATTTGCGAGATACTTATTTGGTTTCTAACACACCACGACGAATTTGATCACGTTCAATTGATTCAAATAATGCCTTGAAGTTACCTTCGCCAAAACCATCATCATCTTTACGTTGGATGAACTCAAAGAAAACTGGCCCAAGCATATTTTCAGAAAAAATCTGCAACAACAGCTTTTTCTGACCATCTTTGGTATTGCCATCCAATAAAATACCGCGTTTTTGCAACTCATCCGTTGGTTCGCCATGCTCAGGCAAGCGTTCTTTCAACATTTCATAATAAGTTTCTGGTGGTGGCGTCATAAACTTCAGCCCCAAACCTTTCAACTTATCCCATGTCGAAATAAGATCATCGGTAATAAATGCAATATGTTGAATGCCTTCACCGTTGAAGTCGGCTAAGAATTCAGCAATTTGACCATTGCCCTTGTCCGAATCTTCATTTAATGGAATACGAATCAAACCATCAGGTGCGGTTAAGGCTTTAGAGGTTAAACCTGTATATTCACCTTTAATATCAAAATAGCGAATTTCTTGGAAATTAAAGATTTTTTCGTAGAAATTGGCCCAATAATCCATACGTCCTTTATAGACATTATGGGTTAAATGATCAATTTCATTTAAACCAGCACCACGTGGATTTCTTTCAACATCATCAAAGAAAATGAAATCATTTTCATAAATATCACGATCTACAAGAAAAATCGGCATACCACCAATTCCTTTAATCGCAGGGATATTCAGTTCCATTGGCCCTGATTGAGAATGCATCGGTTCTGCACCTAGCTCAATCGCATTTTTAAAGGCTTTTGCAGCATCACGGGTTCTAAAACCCATTGCACATGCTGAAGGACCATGCTCTTTAAAGAAAAATGAAGCATAAGATTCAGGTTGATAATTCAAAATGATATTGATATTACCCTGACGCCATAAATACACTTTCTTAGATTTGTGTTTTGCGACTTTTGAAAAACCAATTGTTTCAAAAATTTGATCTAATCCATTTTCCGTCGAAACAAACTCAATAAAAGCAAATCCACAAAGTTCTAATGGGTTATCTAAAATGTCCATCTAGTTTCCCTTATCCTTATTGAGATAAATTCATCCGTTTTAATACTAAACACAATGATATTGATCTCTCATTGATGATTTAACCATGACTATCATTGTTAAAACAATCTAAAAGACCTCAACACGTGCGAGCGTTAATAGAAAAGGCATACGGTGTTGTTCTATGTTGATCAAAGCATCCGTATCAAAACCTTTTCCTTTCCTTGAGGAAGCCAAATACAACGCTGAAAAAAGCATATCTATGTATTGGCTACCAACTTAAAATTCATGCTACAAGAAAGAATAAATTTATGCAATACATAATTTAATTATGTTATATGTAATTATTACTTTTTCAAAATGCTCCACTTTGCTGAATCGAACAGCCCATATTGCCCATTCGCGTGATTTAACGATAAATAGCTTTATATCTAAATCCGACATTGGTCTCAATCCAATAAAGCATGAATATTCCACGGAATGAATAGCAAAAAATATAAAAAATCATTCTCACGAATCTGGAACTTAATGATAAAAAATATATTTATTAACAATGGCTTGTGAAAAACAATAGCGTTTGACCCATTTCGCAATCATTCATTTTCTCCCCTTTTAGAGAATCATTCTCAGACCTAACAATTCATTACTTGTAGTTATATCTGCTTCTTGGCATGGTTACTTCATTGTTTAATAATAGGAATCCCATGCCTATGGCTAGTCCAGCACAAGCTATACGACATAAATTACTCAACACTTTCTTTTCAAGACATTCTGTTTGGTTTCTTTGTATTTTTATCGCCTTAACGATTACTTGGTTCAAGGCCACTTATACTCCCCACACCATTTACTATTTTATTTCTGACACACTTCTCAATGGGCTTTGGCTGGTCACAACCTTACTCAGTCTGGTTGGCGTATACGATTTACTACAAAAGAAACATGCGATATTAAGAAACTATCCAATTTTGGGTCATTTCCGTTTTATTTTTGAAGATGTACGTCCTGAAATTCGTCAATACTTTATTGAATCAGATCAAGATGCGTTACCCTTTTCACGGATGCAACGCAGCCTTGTCTATCAGCGCGCCAAGAATGAAAATGCGGATAAACCGTTTGGTTCAATCATCGACGTGTATGAACCAAACTATCGCTTTATTGTCCACTCAATTGCACCATGCCCACCTGCTGATCCAGCCTCTTTTCGTGTTCAAATTGGTAATGCGCAATGTCTTCAACCCTACAGCGCCTCCATTATGAATATTTCGGCGATGAGTTTTGGGAGTTTAAGTGCCAATGCCATTCGAGCACTGAATCAAGGTGCAAAAAAGGGAAAATTTTATCATGATACGGGTGAAGGCAGCTTAAGCCCTTATCATTTAGAAAATGGCGGTGATATTGTTTGGCAAATTGCCAGTGGTTATTTTGGTTGTCGCACGCCTGAAGGACTTTTTGATCCAGAAAAGTTTGCTGTACAAGCCAAAAACCCACAGATTAAAATGATTGAGGTCAAGCTTTCGCAAGGTGCTAAGCCTGGTCATGGTGGCATCCTACCAAAACATAAAATCACTGAAGAAATCGCACGTATTCGCGGTATTTCCAGAGATCATGACTGTGTTTCTCCAGCCAAACATCCGAGCTTTAACACACCAATTGAAATGATGCATTTCATTCAAAAATTAAGAGAATTGTCTGGTGGTAAACCTGTCGGCTTTAAACTTTGTATTGGTCAACCTTGGCAGTTTATGAGTATCGTGAAAGCCATGCTCGAAACAAAAATTGTTCCTGATTTTGTGGTGGTGGATGGTTCTGAAGGTGGTACAGGTGCAGCGCCAATTGAATTTAGTGATTACATTGGGACACCACTAAGAGAAGGATTACGCTTCGTCCACAATACCTTGACGGGTGCTGGCTTACGTAGCCAAGTTAAAATCGGTGCTAGTGGAAAAATCATCAGTGCATTTGATATCGCCAGTACTTTTGCTTTAGGCGCTGATTGGGTCAATTCTGCACGCGGATTTATGTTTGCTGTTGGTTGTATTCAAGCGCAAAGCTGCCATACCAACCAATGTCCTGTTGGAGTGGCAACACAGGATCAAGATCGTCAGAAAGCCATTGATGTACCGAGTAAATCTGAACGCGTGTTTAATTTTCACAAAAACACCTTACATACATTATCTGAAATGATTGCTGCCGCAGGATTAAGCCATCCGTCAGAGATCAAAGCCCATCATTTAGCGCAACGGATGAATGATCGGGAAATCAAAAACTATGCACAAATTCATTTCTTTCTCAAAGAAAAGGAATTACTGCAAAGTGACTTAGATGATGATGAAAATTTCTACTATCGAATGTGGAAAATGGCAGATGCGACCCAATTTTAATAAAAACTAAGCTCAATAAAAATCACCACTAGTAATAGTGGTGATTTGGTTTTGCATGCAAGAATGCTGGAATCAAACCTGTTAACGCAGCGCGAATATCTGCACGCTCATTGATCAATTGATGCGAGCCTTCTTCTAGCATCAATAAGGTCTGTAATCTAAATTTACGTCGAATATATTCAATGTTATAACGCCAATCAACCGTTTGATCGAGCGCTCCTTGCGCTAACCACACAGGTATCCGACATGCTGGGCGTTGTTCCATTTCCAGCATCCATTTTGACATGGCGAGTATCCAATCCATCCCCATCATCCGTGGTTGCAAAGGATCTTTTAAGCGAACAAAACGTAGAAACTCGGGATTATGATTATTACGACGGAAATGTCGTGGCACTTGGCTTTTAATACGGCGAATAATGCCCAAACCCACAGAGTTATGCCACCATGCTGTTTTCGCAGGTCGAATCAAGGGTGATAACAACAGCACTCGATCGACAATCGGATCTTCCCTGCGTTGTGCAAATTCTAATAAATGATGCATCCAAATCGCACCACCCGTACTTTGCCCTATTCCCAACCATGGTTTTGGCAATTGTTTTGCATCACGAACCGCATCATAAACCGCATGTAAAACCTGTTGATAATGATCAAAGTTTTGAATACTTGCCGCTGAACCATCACTCAAACCATGACCCGGTAAATCGTAGGTCACAACACTAAAGCCCTGATCCAATATCTCTTTAATAATCGGCTGATAAATCCCGCTATGCTCCAAGTACCCATGTAATAAGCAAACGGTACCTTGTATCTCAGATTGCTTCGGCTGAAAAACTTGCACATGGACACGAAACAATGGCATTTCCACATAACCTTGCCACTGATCACACTCCAACGAGTCCAATCCATACAACTTCTGATATGCAAGTAACGCTTTAGGTGCTTCAAAAGGCTGATTCAGATCTAAAACTTCAAGTATTTGCGGTGTGGTTTCACGATTTGGAATAGGTAAATCAAGTTGTTTTAAAATTGTCGGATTTAAAAATGGAATATTGGACATTATGGTATCTCCCGACAATCACTTGAACCAAATAATACATCACGAATCGTGGCAAGCAGTTCATAATTGGCACGGCGACTATGATCGTAGTTTTTTTCACTCGGACGCCAGCGCGTTAAAGTTGTTGGCATAGGTGCAACCACTGGAACCGTCTCAATACCATTCAAAGCGAATAAGCGTCGTGTACGAGGCATATGATACTCATCGGTAATCAAGATGACTTTGGGTGCACCACCTTTCTTTTGCAGTAAAAGTGAGCTAAAGCGAGAGTTTTCACAGGTATTCATGCTTCTATTTTCAAGCAATTTCGCTTCGATACCACGTTCTTCCAACCATGCTTGCATATACGGTGCTTCCACACCACTGAGTACAATAGGTAAATCGTATTTTTTCTCAACTTGCAATGTTCGCTCTAAACGCAACCGCGTATAATTATTGACAACAATGTCTTTGCCATTTGCCCCAAGTGTCAATCCACCACCCAAGACCACAATGGCATAAGGCTCAGTGCTACTTTTGGCTGCAACAATCCCATCTTTATTCTTCTCAAGCTCGAGTAAATCTTCTTTGCTCAGCCCTTCTTGTCCCTCAAGAGTCGGCAACTCCATCGGATATGTTTCTAAGAAAGCGACATACTTTTCCATTAATACCTGATTGTCAGGTGTATTGAATTGTAAAAAATCAATAGGTGTACTCGCAGCAGCGATAGCCTCTTGATCTTGTATTTGCTTGTTGCTTAACGGAACAATCAGCTTTTTTTCCGGTTCATTTTCTTTTTCTTGTTCCTCAACAATAAGCTGTTGTAATAATTTATATCGTGCCTGAATGAGCTTTAGGTCTTTAGAGCGCTCTGGTTCAAAGCGTTTTTCGATTAATTTGAGATAAGCTTGTCGAGCAATCCATAAATTGGAACCCGGCTCTAAATTTTCATGTTCACTCAAAGCAGCTGATTTTTGGCTTTCAGCCGCAACCTCATTGACATCCACTGACACAAAGTGAGTTAAGCCCTTTACCATCAGTTGAGAGTAAAACGGTGAATATAAAAAAAGTACAAAACAGCCCAATAGCACGAATAGTATTGTGATTACTCGTACTAAACTGACCATCCAATGTACTTTAGCCATAAATCTCCTCATTCACTGTGAGCTTGGATTAAACCGTGTTGACTATATAACACAGGTTCAGGTTCTAATTGAATACTAAACTTTTGTTTTACATCACTTTGTACAGCATGATAGGTATTTTGAACATCGGCTAAAGTGGCCTCTGCATGATTCACCAATACCAATGCCTGCTTATGAAACATACCGACGGAACCAAGCTGCTTACCTTTCCAACCGCTTTGATCAATCAACCAGCCTGCTGCCACTTTAACATTGCTATTTGCTTGTGGATAATGAGGAATGTTTGGAAATTGTTGAGCGACTTTATTAAATTCAGTTTGTGGCAGAATTGGATTTTTAAAAAAGCTTCCCACATTTGGAAATGCTCTCGGATCAGGTAGTTTACTTTGGCGAATATGAATCACCTGATTTTGTAAGTTTTCTGCCGTCAGTTCATCACCGACTGCTTGCTTAAGATCACCATAACTGAGTTTTAAATCTGCATGTTTCAACAACTTAAAAGTTACACTAACAATGATGTAACGATTGGGTTGATCTTTGAAAATGCTATGACGATAAGCGAAATGACAATCTTCGGCTAAAATAGAGTCAAACTGTTTTAATTCACGATCATAGACTTGCACAGATTCAATAAACTCACCTACCTCGACACCATAAGCACCAATGTTCTGTACAGGTGAAGCCCCTACCAAACCAGGAATCAAAGCTAAATTCTGTAAACCAAACCAGTTTTGCTGTGTGCTATATAAGACGAAATCATGCCAAATTTGACCTGCGCCAACTTTCACAGTCACGGTATTTTCATCTTCAGCCAAAAGGTCAATGCCTTGAATATTTAAGTGTACCACCAACGCTTGAAGTTGCTGTGGCAGCAATACATTACTTCCACCAGACAAAACCAAAACGTTTAAACCTTGTTGCTCAGCAAATGCCAAAGCCTCAATTACATCATTCGGCTGATGAATTTGAACATAATGCGAAGCGATAGCATTCAAATTTAGGGTATTTAGATGTTTAAGCTGAACTTGCTGTTGTACATTCATGTCGAGTGAGATCCTATTACCCTGCTTTGATTTGCTGTTTAAAAATATTCACCCATGCTTGGCTACTCGACTCACATTGATCAAGCACTCGATCAAAACCATCAGCGCCACCATAATAAGGGTCAGGAACAGCTTGTTGGCTAAATAACGGATCGTGTTCACTCATTAATACAATTTTGGCACGAATCTGATCAGTACCAAATTGGCGAACTGCTTGAGTCATGAGTGATTGAATATCATCAAAGTTTTCATGATCCATCGCTAAAATGAGATCAAACTCAATGAAATCTTCTAATCTTAATTGTCTTGCTCTTTGCGTAGAGAGATCATAGCCGCGCTGTAAGGCGTGTTGCTGACTACGAGCGTCTGGTGCTTTATTGGGGTGATAATTACTTGTTCCCGCTGAATCGACCAAGACCTCTAAACCATGCGCATCACAATAATGTCTGAGAATCGCTTCTGCTGTGGGCGAACGACAAATATTTCCCAAACAGACACATAACACCTTATAGGGCATTTTGGATGGCATAATCACCTCAACGCTACACATTTTGACAGCGTCTTATGGTAATTTATTTGGACAATGAAACCTATAGTCACTTCATATAAAAATGTTGTATTTATAAGGGTCTGTTGACATTTTATCTATGATTGTGAGAGAGAATATTTTAGCTGAGAGCGCAATTTATTTATAAAGTGTGAATACAGTTCAAGTATAAGGACGTACCTATGAATCCATTTCAATTTCAAACTGTTCCGAACATTATCGCGGGACTAGGTTCGATACAAGAACTTAAACAGGTTTTAACACAACACAATTATCACAAAGCGCTTTTAGTGACAGATGCTGGGATGATTCAGCATCAGTTGCATCAACCTATTATACAAATATTCAATCAAATCTCACTCGATCATATTATTTACTCAGATATCCAAGCTGACCCCCCAGAACATATCGTATTAGAAGCAGTTGATTTTGCTAAACAAGAACAGATTGATGTAATTATCGGTTTTGGTGGTGGCAGCTCAATGGATGTCGCTAAGATTATTGCTTTACTCGCACATCCTGAGCAACAGCAACATCTAAGTGAAATTTATGGCGTCAACCAAGCCAAAGCCCCTCGTTTGCCACTTATTTTAGTTCCAACGACCGCTGGAACAGGCTCGGAAGTGACACCGATTTCAATCGTCACCACTGGAGCAACAACCAAAATGGGGGTTGTATCACCCATTTTATATGCGGATGTTGCCATTTTAGATGCAACATTCACAGAAGGTCTACCTGCACATATCACGGCAGCAACAGGTATCGATGCGATGGTACATGCGATTGAAGCCTATACCTCAAATATCAAAAAGAACTTTTATGCCGATATACTGGCTAAAAATGCACTTCAACTACTCAATCAAAATTTAGCGAAGGTGCTCAAAAATGGCGCTGACTTAGATGCTCGTCAAAACATGCTGATTGGCTCAATGTTGGCAGGTCAAGCCTTTGCCAATGCGCCTGTCGGTGCCGTACATGCACTTGCCTATCCACTTGGTGGACATTTCCATCTTTCCCATGGTCATACCAATGCTTTAGTCCTGGTTGAGGTATTGAAATTCAATGTGCCCAAAGCCAAACACCATTATGCTGAGTTAATGCAACTGCTCGATCCACGAAGTACAGGCTGTACCGATGGGCTATGCGATCTATTTATTGATCATATGCAAAATCATTTAGATCACAGTGGCTTAACGCTTAAATTAAAAGATTTAGAGATTGCAGAGGCAAAATTACCACAACTGGCGAAGGATGCCATGCTACAAACTCGACTATTGCAAAACAATCCAAGAGAAATGACCGAACAAGATGCTTTACAGATTTATCAGGCGATTTATGCATGAGCAAACCTATTTTAAAAACCCGTGAACAATTCAAATTCTTTTTTGATATTCAAACCCGCTGGGCAGATAACGATATTTATGGTCATGTCAATAATGTGACCTACTATAGCTATTTTGATACCGCAGCTAACTCATTGCTCATTCAAAAAACAGGTTTCGACATCCATCACAGTGACGTGATCGGTCTGGTGGTCGACTCAGCTTGTAGCTTTTTACAAGAACTCTCATTTCCAGAAATCATTCAGGTCGGCGTTGCCATTGGAAAAATTGGCAATTCCTCGTTACGCTACGAGCTGGCTATTTTTAAACAGGGTCAACAACAAGCCGCAGCACAGGGGCATTTTGTTCATGTATTTGTTGATCGGGTAAATCGAAAAAGTACTGCAATTCCACAAAATATGCGTGATGTACTTACTGAATATTTGCTAACAGAATAAGGTCTGTTGATATTTCACCTTACGCGCTATAGCTCTCATTGCAACATGCGCCATTTCTAACAAATGTCCCTGTCCCATTCGCAGCATGTCTTCTGGCGAAGCTTTAAACGCTTCTCAAGACAAAGCCTTAAAGCGATGCTTTAAGTTTAATTCCGCCACTCGAGCAGGCTCTCGTCTTGCGCTCGGATAAAGCGTTGCTTTATCCTCGCTCAAGGTTTCAATTGAATATTGTGTAGTTCCGCATCAAAGGTCTCAATCAAGCTTTTGATGGTTGGTTCATGTTGCAGTAACTCTACTGCTCGGTTGAAGGCTTTTTCTTTACGCTTATTCTGAATTGCCAATGGTGTATTGGAATGCACTTCCCCATACTGCACATTGAACTGTGTATTTGGCCATTGCGAGTTGAGTGCATCCTCTAAGCCATGTTGTAACTGCGATAGCATGACCTCATATTCTTGAGGAATATGGAAAACCGATGCACCATTAATCTCACCTTGCATAACCCCATGCTGAGCTAACTCTTGCACAGCGGGAGAAAGTTGGCTGGTTCTAAACCAATACTCCCACTTCTCTAGATTCCACTCACCCTCTAATACCTGTTCACGAAGTTTTAAAATATCTTGTGGCATCAAATCTGTGGATTCAGCAGTACTTGATTGAGTATCAAACTCAATCGGAGTTTCAATAGGCTGTTCTGCCACTTGCTCGGTTACAACAGCATCCATTTGTTCAGGTTCAACCAGAGCATTCTGTTCAATTGCTTGACTCACAATGTCGCTGTCTTGCACATGTTGTTCAACTGGAAATACTAAAACATCGTCAGATGCAGTGATATCGAACTGAGCCTGCTGTTGAGCTGAGGTACTTTCGAGTCCGATCAGTTGCCCATCCTCTGCATCGAAAACCATCACCTGATGATCTTCCTGCATGGCAGGTTCAGGTTCAGGTTCAGGTTCAGGTTCAGGTTCAGGTTCAGGTTCAGGTTCAGGTTCAGGTTCAGGTTCAGGTTCAGGTTCAGGTTCAGGTTCAGGT